>NZ_JBFAOR010000004.1:0-943307 GCF_040675255.1 Nonomuraea sp. NPDC049624
TCAGACTCCGCCCTGTTCAAGGGCATGCTGTCGGAGGCCGAGTTCGCCTTCGCGTTCTTCGACGGCGATGGCCGCGTCCAGCGGGTCAACGACGTCGTCAGCGTGCCCGCCGAGCGCCTGGTGGGCCGCCTGCCGGTCGAGGTGCTGGCGGCCGACCTGAGCCAGATCATCACCCACGCGGTGCAGGCCGTCATCGAGAGCGACGCGCCGGTCACCGAGGGCCGCGTGCGCGTGCGGTCCGCCGAGGGCGACACCCGCCACTGGTCGCTGTCGTTCTCGCCGGTCCACGACGAGGCCGGCGAGCTGCGCGCCATCGCGCTGGTGGGCCTCGACGTGACCGAGAGCCGGCAGACCGAGGAGGCGCTGCGCCGCAGCGAGGAGCGTTACCGCTCGCTGGTCGAGGCGCAGTCCCAGCTCGTCTGGATCACCTCGCCCACGGGCGCCGTCGTCGAGGACGCTCCCCAGTGGCGCGCCATCACCGGCCAGGGGCTGGAGGAGTACCTCGCCAACGGCTGGCTGGAGGTCGTCCACCCCGAGGAGCGCCAGCAGACCGAGGAGGCCTGGCGCGAGGCGCTGCGCGGCCGCACGATGTTCGAGTGGAACTACCGGGTCCGCACCCGGGCCAGCGGCTACCGCCACTTCGAGGTGCGTGCGGTGCCGATCATCAGGCACGGCAGGGTCGTGGAGTGGGTCGGCGCCAACACCGACGTCACCCCGCAGCGCGAGGCCGAGGAGATGCGCGGGAGGCTGACCGACCAGCTCGGCGCCGCCGCCCTGCGCACCGCCCGGCTCCAGGGCGCGACCGCCCAGCTCGCCGAGGCCCTGACGGTCGAGCAGGTCGTCCAGGTCATCATCGACGTCGGCCGCACCGCCCTGGCCGCCGACCGCTCGGCCGTGGCGCTGCTCGACACCGACCGCGCCGCGCTCAAGCTGGTCAACGGCGAGGGCATCCCCGAGGTCCAGGGCTCGGGCGACGAGATCCCGCTGTCCCACTCCAACGTGATGACGATGGCCGTCAACAGCCGCCGTCCGGTCTTCGCCGAGTCGCCCGAGTCGCTGAAGGCCCAGCTGCTGGAGGCCGGCGACGACGAGGAGGCCCTCGCCGGGTTCATCAGCCAGGGCGACGAGCGCGCCTGGGTCGGCCTGCCGCTGCTGGCCGCCGGCCGGGCGCTCGGCGCGCTGCGCTTCTCGTTCACGCGCCCGCAGAAGATCTCCCAGGAGGACGGCGTCTTCCTGGAGGCGCTGGCCGGGCAGTGCGCCCTGGCCGTCGAGCGGGCCACGCTCTTCGAGCGCGAGCACCGCACGGCCGAGACGCTGCAGCGCAGCCTGCTGCCCGACCGCCTGCCCGTGGTCAAGGGCCTGGTGCTGGCCCAGCGTTTCCGTTCGGGCAGCCGCCACGTCCAGGTCGGCGGCGACTGGTACGACGCGTTCGTCCTGCAGGACGGGCGTGTCGCGGCGGTCGTCGGCGACGTCATGGGCAAGGGCGTCAAGGCCGCGGCGGGCATGGGCCGCATCCGCAACGCGATGCGGGCGCTCGCGCTCACCAACCCGCCGCCCGCGGCCGTGCTCACGGGCCTCGACCGGGTCTTCGAGGCCACGGAAGAGGAGGAGCAGGTCACCACGCTGGCCTACATGGTCGTCGAGCCGGTCACCGGCGAGGGCACGCTGGCCATGGCCGGCCACCCGCCGCCCGTCCTCGTCTCGCCCCAGGGCACGGCGATCCTGTGCGACGCCGAGCCCGGCACGCCGCTCGGCTGGCCGACCAGCCGCCGCCAGTTCCGGTTCGTGGTGCCGCCGGGACACACCGCGGTGCTCTACTCAGACGGTCTCGTGGAGAACAGGAAGCGAGGGCTTGACGCCGGTCTCGCAGAGATTTGCAGTGTTGTGACCGAAGCGCCGCCTGAGGTGGTCAGCAGTCCGCACATGTTGCTGGACTTCCTGGTTGACCGGATGTTGTCTGGATATGAACAGGATGATGACGTTACCGCGCTCGCAATTCACGTCCCACCGGCCACGAAGAGTGACTGAATGAAACAGTCATAACGGTTGCTTTCGGGTATCAGTGCCCCGCTTACGTACGCACTACTGTCTTGGTCGGCCTAGGGTGGAGGACAACCGCCGGGAGGTGGCCGTATGGAGTGCGGGGTCGTGCCACAATGCTGTGTCAGGTCCGTCGCGCTTCGCACGGCCTCACCGATCTCCGAGAGAGGCAACAGCCCCCAGCGGGCATCTGGGTCCATTGTCGCCACGCGTTCGTTCGAGAGGTGTTCGTGTCGCCTGCAAGTTCGACTCGCTCGAAGCCACAAGAGCTGAACGAGCCCGTCATTCAGCGACTGCTCGAGCGTGGGCGCTCGCAGGGTTTCCTCGAGTCTGAGGATGTCCGTCAGGCCTTCGAGGAGGCGGACATCCCCATGTCGCACGCCGCCGCGTTCTTGCGGAACCTCAGCAAAGAGGGCGTGACCGTGGTGGTGACCGCCGCGGATTCGGCTGCGCCGAAGAAGTCTCGTGGTCCAGCAAAGCGCCGCACCGCTGCCCCCGTCAAGACCAAGACGGCAGCGGCCGCCAAAGAGCAGCAGCCCGAGACCGTGACCGCGGTCGTGGGCGCCGCTGAGGCCGAGCCGGCCGCCAAGAAGCCGGCTCCGGCCAAGAAGGCCGCTCCCGCTCCGAAGAAGGCGGCTCCGGCCGCCGCCAAGAAGGCCAAGCCAGAAGTCAGCGCTGGGCCTGCCGAGACCAAGCCGAAGGCGCCCGAGGGCCTCAAGGCGACCGACGCGGACGACGACGACGATCTCGAGCTCGACGGCGACGTGGAGCTGGAGGACCTCGAGGACATCGAGGTCGACGACATCGTGGCCGAGGACGACGCCGACTCCGAGGGTGACTCCGACTCCGACGACGACTCCGACGACGAGCCCAAGGCCGCCGACGTCGTCGCCGCCACCGCGGACAAGACCGAGGACGAGGTCCTCATCCTGTCCGACGACGACGACGACGCCCCGGTCGCCCAGGTGGCCGCCGCCGGCGCCACCGCCGACCCGGTGAAGGACTACCTCAAGCAGATCGGCAAGGTCCCCCTGCTCAACGCCGAGCAGGAGGTCGAGCTGGCCAAGCGCATCGAGGCCGGTCTGTTCGCCGAGGAGCAGCTCGGCGGCGGCGAGACCGAGAGCCTGCCGGTCGACGTCCGGGCCGAGCTCGAATGGATCGCCGAAGACGGCCGCCGGGCCAAGAACCACCTGCTGGAGGCCAACCTCCGGCTCGTGGTCTCGCTGGCCAAGCGCTACACCGGGCGCGGCATGCTGTTCCTCGACCTGATCCAGGAGGGCAACCTCGGCCTGATCAGGGCCGTGGAGAAGTTCGACTACACCAAGGGCTACAAGTTCTCCACCTACGCCACGTGGTGGATCCGGCAGGCGATCACGCGTGCCATGGCCGACCAGGCGCGGACCATCCGCATCCCGGTCCACATGGTCGAAGTGATCAACAAGCTGGCCCGCGTCCAGCGGCAGATGCTGCAGGATCTCGGCCGCGAGCCCACGCCGGAAGAGCTGGCCCGCGAGCTGGACATGACGCCCGAGAAGGTCGTCGAGGTCCAGAAGTACGGCCGCGAGCCCATCTCCCTCCACACCCCGCTGGGTGAGGAGGGCGACAGCGAGTTCGGTGACCTCATCGAGGACTCCGAGGCCATCGTGCCGGCCGACGCCGTCAGCTTCACGCTGCTGCAGGAGCAGCTGCACTCCGTTCTCGACACGTTGTCGGAGCGCGAGGCGGGCGTCGTGTCGATGCGGTTCGGCCTCACCGACGGGCAGCCGAAGACGCTCGACGAGATCGGCAAGGTTTACGGGGTCACCCGTGAGCGCATCCGCCAGATCGAGTCGAAGACCATGTCCAAGCTGCGTCACCCGTCCCGGTCCCAGGTTCTGCGCGACTACCTGGACTAGGAGCCACCTCGTCGATCGCCCCGTCCGGAACCCTCCGGGCGGGGCGATCGACGTTTTCCGGGGGCCTCAGGCCGGGTCGTTGACGTGCACGTCGAGGAGCCAGGGGCGGTTCGTCCGCGCGGGCTCGGCGAGGTCGACCGTCCAGCCCAGGTTGCCGAGGATCTTGGCCAGCTCGCCCGGCGTGCCGGGGGCCTCCTCCTGCTGGAGCAGGACGCGGGCGATCTCGCCCCGGGTGGCCTTGGCCATGTGGCTGACGACCTTGCCGTCGCGGAAGACGCGTACCGACACCGACCGGTCGCCGGGCTGCCACGCCCCCGCGTACGTGGCCGAGCGCAGGTCCACCACCAGCCCCGGCATCCGGTCCAGCTCCTTGGCCAGGTGCGTGCGCCAGTAGGCGGCCAGGCCGCCCAGCGGCGGCAGGCTGACGCCCATCGACAGGCGGTACGGGGGCACCCGGTCGGAGACGCGCAACACGCCCCACAGGCCGGAGAAGATCAGCACGGACTCCTCCGCCCTGGCCCTGGCGGCGTCGTCCAGGGTGTTCAGGCCGAGGTTGTCGTACAGGACACCGGTGTAGAGGTCGGCGGCGGGAAGGGTGGGGGCGGTCCTCACCACCGTGTTCTTGACCGCCTCGCCCGCCAGACCGGGCGTCAGCCCGAGCACCTGCGCGGCGTCGCGGCGCTTGGAGGCCCGGATGAGCGCGGTCACGACCCGCTTGCGGGCACGGTCGAGCTTGGGGAAGGACAGCTCGCCGAGCGGCGGACCGCTCCCCTCGGCGGCCTTTCCTTCGGACGGCGGCAGCAGAATCAGCACAACCCCACACCCTAACGGGCCGGTCAGAGGGCGTTCGCGCTGGTCGGCTAGGCTGCGCGGATGAACGTCGACCTGCTGGTGCACCAGGCGTGGCCGGCCTACGAGCAGCGTGTCCACGACGGCTGGGTGCTGCGTTCCGCCGGCGGCGTGACCAAACGGGCGAACTCGGTGCTCGCCCTGAACGCCCCCGCCGACCTGGACGCCGCGATCGGCGCCGCCGAGGCGTTCTACGGCGAGCGGGGACACAGCTGCGCCTTCTCCGTCGGCCCCGGCACCTGGGCCGGTCTGGACGCCGAGCTGGCCCGCAGAGGGTACGAGCTGGTCGATCCGACGGTCATCATGGCCGGATCGCCGTCGGCCGAGCCGGGCGGCCCCGTGCGGATCGAGGACCATCCGTGGCCGGAATGGCTGGAGACCTGGTGGTCCGTGGACGGCCGGTACGGCGCCGGCCTGGAGGAGGCCGCCCGCATCTGCACCGGCGTGCCCGCCTGGTACGGGGCCGTCGAGGAGGACGGCGTGCCGGTCGCGGTCGGCCGGGTCGTGCCGCAGGGGGACATGGCGGGGATCTTCTGCATGGCGACGTTGCCGCAGGCCCGGCGGCGCGGGCTGGCCCGTACGGTGTTGCGCGCCCTGACCAGGCATACCGGGGCGAAGAGCGCGTACCTCGTCACCACCGAGCCCAACCACGGGGCTCAGGCTCTGTACCGCGGTGAGGGTTTCCAGACCGTCGGCCGCTACCACTACCGCGTGCGGACACTCTGACCCAGGGCGCACAAAGGCCCTGGACCAGGACGTTCGCGGCCAGAACCGGGGAGGGGGCTCGGCCTGCACGCAGCCCTGACCACCATGCGGCGGGCCTGGTGTACGGCGGCCCCGGCCCGAACCACCACCTGCGCACGATCCGGGGCCACTGCCTGCACAGGGCCGGGACCAATGCGTGCGGCCTGAACACCCCCTGAGTGTGCCCTGGACACCATCTGCGCGTCGCCCGAGTCACCGCCTGCGTGCGCCCTGGGGCACTACACGCGTGCGGCCTGAGCAACTGCCTGCGTGCCCTGTGGGCCACTGCAGGGGTGACTCCAACCACCGCCTGCGCGGCCTGGACGACTACGTGCGTACGACCTGAGTCGCCGCTGGCGGGCGCCTGGGCCACCGGCTGGGGGGCGGGCTGGGCGGGCCCCCCAGGACGGGGCTGAACGCAGAACGGCGACCCCGGCGTGGTGCGCCGGGATCGCCGAACTGGTCGTGCAATATGTGGTTATGTGATCACAACGAACGCGTCAGCGGTCGTCGTTGGGGTTCATTGACGGGGTTTCGCTGAGGCGAGCCGACTCGTCCAGGATGTCGGCGCCCTTTTCGCGCAGCGCTGCGACGTGCTGACGCCCATGGTGGGCGCAGAACAGCAGCTCCCCACCAACAGGCAGGGTCGCGCGAATGTAGGCCTGGGCGCCGCAGCGGTCGCAGCGGTCGAGGGCCGTCAGCGGCTTAACGGGGGCGAGAGCTCCAGTCACGTATCGCCTTTCGGGTCACCCCCGCCGAAGCGAGGATCTGGCGTCAGTCACTTGAGACAACATCTAACCGGACGTGGACGTTCCCAACCTCCGCCTCGCTACGCCCAGAGCAGAATGTGTCCGAAAGTAATGGTGATCAGCCGGTTGGTAACGGCAAACGTGTCGCCATGGCAAGCTTGTACGCGCGCCTGAGGGAAGAACGGTAGGCTACGCACACGTGTTCGATGCTTAGACCAGGGGAGCAAGAGTGACGGTAGTGGAGGCGGGTTACACAGCTCGTCACCTGTCGGTGCTTGAGGGCCTCGAGGCCGTACGCAAGCGGCCGGGCATGTACATCGGGTCCACCGACAGCCGCGGGCTCATGCACTGCCTCTGGGAGATCGTGGACAACGGGGTCGACGAGGCCCTGGCCGGCCACTGCGACCGCATCGAGGTCGAGCTCTACGCCGACGGCTCCATCGAGGTGCGGGACAACGGCCGCGGCATCCCCGTTGACATCCACCCCAAGACCGGCCTGGCCGGCGTCGAGCTCGTCTACACCAAGCTTCATGCCGGCGGCAAGTTCGGCAGCGGCTCCTACGGCGCCTCCGGCGGCCTCCACGGCGTGGGCGCCTCCGTGGTCAACGCCCTGTCCTCGCGGCTCGACGTCGAGGTCGACCTCGACGGCCGGGTCCACGAGATCAGCTTCAGGCGCGGCGTGCCCGGCGTCTTCGACGGCGACGGGCCCACGGCCAAGTTCAAGAAGAAGTCCGGGCTGCGGATCGGCGGCAACCTGCCCAAGAACGTCACGGGCACCCGGGTGCGCTTCTGGGCCGACAAGCAGATCTTCCTGCCCGACGCCGAGGTCTCGCTCGACGAGATCCACGTGCGCCTGCGGCAGACCGCGTTCCTGGTGCCCGGCCTGACCCTCGCGGTCTTCGACAGCAGGGGCGAGGAGCGCACCGGCGAGGAGTTCCGCTTCGACGGCGGCATCTCCGAGTTCACCGAGTTCCTGGCCCGCGACGAGCCCGTCTGCGAGGTGCTGCGGCTGCAGGGCGTGGGCCACTTCCACGAGACCGTGCCGGTCCTCGACGACCAGGGCCACATGACGCCCACCGAGGTGCAGCGCGAGCTCACCGTCGACGTGGCGGTCCGGTGGGGCAAGGGTTACGAGTCGACCGTGCGCTCGTTCGTCAACGTGATCGCCACGCCCAAGGGCGGCACCCACCTGACCGGTTTCGAGCGCGGCCTGGTCCGCACGATCAACGAGCTGCTGCGCGAGACCCGGCTGCTGAAGAGCGGCGACGACCCGGTCAACAAGGAGGACATCTCCGAGGGGCTGACCGGCGTGGTCACCGTCCGGGTGCCCGAGCCGCAGTTCGAGGGGCAGACCAAGGAGGTGCTCGGCACCTCCGCGGCCACCCGCATCGTCTCCCACGTGGTCTCGCGCGAGCTCAAGGAGCTGTTCGCCAACCCGCCGCGCGGGTTCAAGCAGCCGCTGCGGGCCGTGCTGGAGAAGATCGTCGCCGCCGCCAAGGCCCGCATCGCGGCCCGCGAGCACCGTGACAACCAGCGGCGCAAGAGCGCCCTGGAGAACTCCGCGCTGCCCGCCAAGCTGGTCGACTGCCGCAGCGACGCCGTCGACCGCAGCGAGCTGTTCATCGTCGAGGGCGACTCCGCGCTCGGCACGGCCAAGCTGGCCCGCGACTCCGAGTTCCAGGCGCTGCTGCCGATCCGCGGCAAGATCCTCAACGTGCAGAAGGCGTCCGTGAGCGACATGCTCAAGAACGCCGAGTGCGCCGCGATCATCCAGGTGGTGGGGGCCGGGTCGGGGCGTTCGTTCGACATCGAGGCGGCCCGCTACGGCAAGGTCATCCTCATGGCCGACGCCGACGTCGACGGCGCGCACATCCGCTGCCTGCTGCTCACCCTGTTCCACCGCTACATGCGGCCGATGGTGGAGGCCGGCCGGGTGTTCGCGGCCGTGCCGCCGCTGCACCGCATCGAGCTCACCAACCCCGGGCGCGGCAAGGAGAAGTACATCTACTGCTACTCCGACGCCGAGCTGCAGAAGGTCCTGCGCGACCTGGAGCGGCGGGGCAAGCGCTGGAAGGACCCGGTGCAGCGGTACAAGGGCCTGGGGGAGATGGACGCCGACCAGCTCGCCGAGACCACGATGGACCCGCGGCACCGCGTGCTGCGCCGGGTGCGCATCGAGGACGCCGAGGGGGCCGAGGCCATCTTCAGCCTGCTGATGGGGAGCGACGTGGCGCCGCGACGGGAGTTCATCGTCAGCAGCGCGGCCGAGGTCGACCGCGACCACATCGACGCCTGAGCCCTGAAGCGCCCACCCGGGGTCACATGCCTGGCCCCGGGTTTCGACGATGCCGGCGCACGGAACGTCTCGGATCCCGGAGGTCTGGCGCCATGCCTGCGGCGCTAGCGGGCTTCAACGTCATCGGCAGGGGCGACGGGCCATTTCCGGCTGAGGAAAGGGGCCCTTGAGCCAGGGCCGCCAGGGTCGTCAAACAGCCCTTGCCGTACCGAACGTGTAGCGCTCGCGCATCCGCCGGAAGGTGCGCCACCCCGCCCACGAGGGCTTCCTCATGCCAGCCAGCGCGCCATCCGCTGCCACTGCCACACCTCCTTGGGTTCGCCAAGACGCCCTGATGGCGGGGGGCCGTTCCGAGGCCCTAGACATAGCCCCCCGAGCCAGACATGTCCCCCGAGCCAGACATGCCGCACTGAGCCCGATGCCGGTCCGGATCCGGTGTCCTCCTGAGCTCGGCGGCGGCCTGGCCCTCTGACGCCGACATCACCTTGTGCCCATGGGCCAAGGTGAGGCACGGTGACGTGATTTTCGGTGGTCCCCTGAAGCCCGGCCCAGGGCGCAGTCCGATGGCACGGGGGTCGAAGCCCCTCCCGGCGGGCTAAATCGTCGGTGGCATGCGAGATCGAGCTGCCTGAGAAAGACCACGCGCGACAGAGGGCGCGTCACCGCAAGCCCCCAACGTCCTCAGCCTGATGTGCTACCAGGGCGGGCTCTCTGGCCGCGGAAGCGACGGGCCGTTGGGGCCTGTTCATGGTCCAGGTCCACGCCGGGGCATCGACCGGGGCTGTCGGCGTGTCAGGTTGGGCCGTTACTCGCAACCAGCGCCGCTCGGGTGTGCTCGTAGTGGCCGTGAAACCGGTCGTCACGGTGGATGCTGGTGAGGAGCGATGTGGCGCTTGCGGCGTCGAGGGCCATTGCACGAGCTTCGTTGGGCGGCCCTGCACCGGACCAGCGCTGCGGCTGGGCCCCCCAGAGCCTCAGGCGGGTTCTGAGGTCACACGGCTGGGGCCAGGGCGTTACAAGGGCGTTGTGGAGGCTTCTGGGGCCTCCTGGCGCGGCTTGATGTGGCGGGCGGGCGGGCTTCTTGGTGTTGCGGTGCGACTGGGGGGGCGAGGGATGACGGCCTGGCCGGGCGCGCATCGAGGTGGGCGAGGGCGGGCACGTGCTCGGCTGAGACCGCTCAGCCCAGCCCCCAGGACGAACTGCTAGGGCGGAGTGGGCCCAAGAGGGAGGGGTGAGGGACCCGAGGAGGCGCGAGGGGTCAGGCTGTGTCTCCGGCACCGGGCACGCTGGGCCATGGGGGTGGCCTCATGTCGGCCAGAGGGGCCGCGAGAGAAACCGAGCCGTCATTGGGCGCCGGGATGTAGGGGCGGCCAAGCGCGGTCGGCCGTCGCCGGGGCGCCATTTGGAGCGGTTGAGGCGGGGAGCTCGGGGACCAGGCCGGAGAGCCGAGGAGCCAGCATGCCGGGGAGCCGGGGAGCCGGGGAGCCGGGGGGCCGGGGGGCCGGGGAGCCGGGGTGCTGGCGTGCTGGGGTGCTGGGGCACGGGGGCGGGGTTGTCGCGCGGGGGGCAAGCGCCCTTCCTCTGCCCGCACCGCCACGCTTGTGGCATGGGTGGCGACGCCAGGGGGCCAGGGCGGTGGCGGGAGCATCCGGTGTGAGGGGCGTTTGAGAGGCGGTGAGAGGAGGCCGGGCTGTTAAGGCGAGGGTTCGAGCTGGAAGGGGCTGGTGGGGTTGGGGGAGACGGGGGAGCGCGGTAGGGGTGCTGAGGGCGGCAGTGGGAATTCCTGTTGGGTTTGAGTGCTCTTGGCGCATGAGCCCTTGCGGGTGGCGGATGGCTGGTCCTGGGGCTGGTGGTTCTGCGGTCTCGGGCTCAGTCCTTGCGAGGGCGGTCGGGTTTGGCCCGCCGCCGCTGTCGTCAGGGCTCCGGCTGCGGCGGTGCGGGGTGGTTACGGTCGTGCTGCGAGCGCCGTGCCTATACGGAAGGTAAGCGACAGTTACGTAGTGTCATCCACGGGTCGGTGGGGTACGGGCGGGACGCAGCCGTTTCGCGGATCACCTCCGGGAACGAGTCATGCCAGATCCCCCACGAAACGGACGGCCCGATGGGCAGGGAGTGGGGCGGCGATGGGGGCGGTCGCGGGGGCGGCGGCGGTGGATCTGGGGGCGGCGCGCATGCAGATGGCGTTGTCGCTCGGCTGGCACATCATCATCGCCTGTCTCGGCGTCGGCATGCCCGCCATCACCCTGCTGGCCGAGTGGCGGGGGCATCGCACCGGGGACAACAACTACCGGTTGCTGGCGCGGCGCTGGGCCAGGGCGCTCGGGGTGCTGTTCGCGGTCGGCGCGGTCTCCGGGACGATCCTGTCGTTCGAGATGGGCCTCCTGTGGCCGGGCATGATGGGCGTGTACGGCGAGGTCATCGGTCTGCCGTTCTCGCTGGAGGGCATCGCGTTCTTCGTCGAGGCCATCTTCCTCGGCATCTACCTGTATGCCTGGGACCGCCTGCGCCCCGTCGCGCACCTGCTGACCGGGATCCCGATCGTGCTGGCGGGGGTGGCCAGCGCGTTCTTCGTGGTCGCCGCCAACGCCTGGATGCAGCAGCCCACCGGGTACGAGGTCGCGGACGGCCGGATCGTGGCCGTCGATCCATGGGCGGCGATGTTCAACCGGGCCACGCCGCCCCAGACGGTGCACATGATCCTGGCGGCGTTCATGGTCGCCGGTTTCCTGATGGCCGGCGTGTACGCGGTCGCCATGCTGCGCGGCCGCCGCGACCGCTACCACCGGCTCGGCCTGCTGCTGCCGCTCACGGTCGCGGCGGCCGTCACGCCCGTGCAGATCGGCGTCGGCGACTGGGCCGCGCACTTCGTGGCCGAGTACCAGCCGGTCAAGCTGGCCGCCATGGAGGGCGTGTTCCGTACGGGCCGGGACGTGCCGCTGCACCTGGGCGGGATCGCGGTGGACGGCGAGCTGAGGTACGCCCTGGAGATCCCCTACGGCCTGTCCCTGCTGGCCCACTGGAACCCGCACGCGGAGATCGCCGGCCTGGAGCAGGTGCCGGCCGCCGACTGGCCGCCGGTCAACCTGGTGCACTGGGCGTTCCAGATCATGGTGCTGGTGGGCTTCGGGCTGCTGCTGCTCGGAGCCTGCCTCGCGCTGTCCTGGAAACGGCGGCGGGACCTGCCGGAGTCCCCGTGGTTCCTGCGTGCCGCCGCGCTGTCGGGCGTGGCAGCCGTGCTGGCGCTGGAGAGCGGCTGGGTGGTCACGGAGGTCGGACGTCAGCCGTGGATCGTGTTCCGGGTGATGCGCACGGCCGAGGCGGTCAACCCCGCGCCGGGCCTGGTGTACGGGTTCGCGCTGGTCACGGCGGTCTACGTGGTCCTGACCGTGGCCACCGTGTACGTGCTGCGCCGCCTGGCCCGCGACGTGCCCGTGCCGCTGGCGCCGCAGGAGCGCGACGTCGCCGGCTACAAGGTCGTGTGACGATGCCGCTGCCGCAGATCATGCTGGCCGTCCTGTGGGTCGGGCTGACGGCGTACGTCCTGTTCGGGGGCGCCGACTTCGGCGGCGGCGTCTGGGACCTGCTGGCGGGCGGCGCCGAGCGCGGCCGGCGGCGGCGGGACCTGGTGGAGCACTCCATCGGGCCGGTCTGGGAGGCCAACCACGTCTGGTTGATCTTCGTGATCGTGCTGGCCTGGACCGGAGTGCCGTCGGTGTTCGCCTCGGTCGCCTCCACCCTCTACATCCCGCTCACGCTGGTGGCGCTGGGCGTGATCGGGCGCGGCGCGGCGTTCGCGTTCCGCAAGGTCTCCTCGCGGCTCTGGCAGCGGCGGCTGTTCGGCGCGACCTTCGCCTTCTCCTCGGTGGTGACCCCGTTCTTCCTCGGCGCCGCGGCGGGCGGCATCGCCTCCGGCCGGGTGCCGCCCGGCGTCGCCAAGGGCGACCTGGTCGGGAGCTGGGTCAACCCCACGTCGATGGCGGTCGGCGCGCTGGGCGTCGGCACGGCCGCGTACCTGGCCGCCGTCTATCTGACCCGCGACGCCCAGCGCGGCGGCCAGGAGGACCTGGCCGAGGAGTTCCGGCGGCGGGCGCTGGGCTGCGGGGCGGTGGTCGGCGTGCTGGCGGCGGTGAGCCTGCTCGTGCTGCGCGCCGACGCGCCCGCCCTGTTCGCCGAGCTGACCACCGGCCGCGCCCTGCCGCTGCTGGCGCTGTCGGTGCTGGCCGGGCTGGCCTCGCTGGTGCTGCTGTGGCGGCGGGCCTATCTGGCGGTACGCCTCAGCGCCGCGCTGGCCGTGACCGGTCTGCTGTGGGGCTGGGGCGTGGGGCAGTACCCCGTGCTGCTCCCCGGCCTCACCCTCGACCAGGCCGCGGCCACCGACGCGGTGCTGGGGGCCAGCCTGGGCTCGCTGGCCGTCGGCGCGGTCCTGCTGGTGCCGTCGCTGTGGTGGCTGTACGCCACCTTCCAGCGCGAACGCGGCGAGATCAGTCGCCGACCGGCGTGAGCAGGCCCGTGCGCACGTCGTAGATCGCGCCCGTCACCGGCATGCCGGCGGGCAGGAACGGGGTCGTGCGGATGCGGGTGAGGTCGTGGCGCAGCGCCTCGCCCTGGTCGGGGACGGTGTGGAACTCCAGGCTGCGCGTGTCCACCCCGCGGGCGCTGGTCAGGTCGTGCACGTCGGCGTCCGTCACCTTGGTCATCCCGCAGTCGGTGTGCGGCATGACCAGGACGCGTTCGACGCCGAGCAGGTACACGGCGAGCACCAGCGTGCGCAGCACGTCGTCGGTGACCCGCGCGCCGGCGTTGCGCAGGATCTTGGCGTCGCCGGGCTGCAGGCCCAGCAGGCCCAGCGGGTCGATGCGGGAGTCCATGCAGGTCACCACGGCAAGCCCGCGGGCTGCCCGGCCGGTGAGCCCGGAGTCGCCGAAGTCCTTGGCGTACTTCGCGTTGGCGGCATACAGGTCGTCGAACGCAGTCATGCCTCAGATCTTCCCGCACGTCCCAAAGCTGATGCTTTCCGGGGTGGCGACTGGCGCGAGTTCCCGAAGGTCCCACGAAATTCACTCACCTTGGGTGATGATGTCGTCACCATCTGTACGTCGTCGAAGAAGGTCAGTCGTGAGTAGGTCCGAATCGCTCGCCGCGTATCTCCGCGCTCAGGCCCGGCGCCGCCTCGACCGTGTGGAGTCCAACGACGACGGGCGCAACGCCAGATGCGCGCTGGCCCTGCTCGACACCGCCGCGTACGCCGCCGGCCTGCCCGAGGACGACCCGATCATCCTCATGCTCGACCAGGCGGGCTGCTTCGGTCCGCTCGGCTGCGAGGAGTTCGACCCGGGCGAGGCCGGGGCCCGGCTGATCCGGTCGTGGACCGGCGGCGAGCCCCACGAGCTCCTGCTCGCCCTGCCCGCCGCCATCGAGGCAGCCGCCTCCGCCTGACGGCGCTCAGCCTGTGGTCAGGCCGTGGGCTCGTTCCCCGGCCGCCACTTGATGCCGCAGCCGATCGAGGCGCGCTGCTCGGCCGGGACGGGATCGCCCGCGAGCAGCGCGTCGATCGCCGCCCGCAGCGAGGAGCCGGTCACCGGGACGGAGTTGCCCGGGCGCGACCCGTCGAACTCCCCCCGGTAGACGAGCCGCAGATCGCCGTCGTAGAGGAAGAAGTCGGGCGTGCAGGCCGCGCGGTAGGCCTTGGCGACGTCCTGGGTGTCGTCCAGCAGGTACGGGAACGGGAACCCCGCGCGCCGGGCCTGTTCGGCCAGGTGTGTGGGATCATCGTCGGGGTAGTTCACGCTGTCGTTGCTGCAGATGCCCACCACCGACAGCCTGGAGCCGTAGCCCGCGGCCAGTGTGCCGAGGCCCGTCTCGATGTGCCGTACGTAGGGGCAGTGGTTGGACAGGAAGACCACGAGCGTGGCGGGGGAGCCCTTGAGGTCCGCGAGCGAGACGCTGCCGCCGTCGATGGCGGTGAGGTCGAAGGCGGGCGCGGGCGTGCCCAGGGGAACCATGAACGAATTGGCAGCCATGACGTTCATTCTCGTCGGCCGGGACGCCGGCGAAACAAGTCCAGGAGGTGAATGATGGCCGGCATCGCGGAGTTCCGCACGACGGTCCTCGACTGCCCGGAGCCGCGGGCGCTCGCCGAGTTCTACGCGCGCCTGCTCGGCTGGCCCGTCACGTACGAGGACGACAGCTGGGTGGTCGTCGAGGACGGCGGCTCGCCCAAGCGCCTGGCCTTCCAGCGCGTGCCCGGCCACCGGCCGCCGACCTGGCCGGAGGGCGATCGGCCGCAGCAGCTCCACATCGACGTCACCGTCACCGACATGGACAAGGCTGAGCGGCAGGTGCTGGAGATCGGCGCGACCAAGCACGAGCGGCAGCCGAGCGAGGACGACAGCTTCCGGGTCTTCCTCGACCCCGCCGGCCACACGTTCTGCCTCTGCCGCGACTGACCGGACGCCCGCCCCGCGCAGGCGGGGCGGGCCTTCGTGACGCCGGTCAGCCGGGGATCACTCCTCCTCGGGCACCGGCGGCGGCGCGTCGGCCTGCGGCCCGGCGGCCAGGGCGCCGCCGACGGCGCCGATGGTGTGCGTCAGCCGCACGCCTGAGCCGTCGCGGCGGCCGATCTCCTCCGGCAGCGGCACCGGCTTGCCCACCGCCGACACGGCCTTGGCGGGCGCGGGGCCGGCCCAGGCGAGCAGCAGCTCGTCCTCGCCCTTCAGGAACCGCTGGGCCCGCACGCCGCCGGTGGCCCGGCCCTTGGCCGGGAACTCGGCGTAGTCGGAGACCTTGCCGCCCCCGACCTGCGTGCCCGGCAGCGCCGTCGAGGACCCGGCCACGGTGACCACCTGCGCCGGACGCGAGGGGTCGACCACGCCGAACCAGATCACCCGGGCGCCGTCGTCGAGCCGGATGCCGGCCATGCCGCCGGCCGGCCGCCCCTGGGGGCGCACCAGCGAGGCCGGGTAGCGCAGGAGCTGGGCGTCGGAGGAGATGAAGACCAGGTCGTGGTCCTCGGAGTCGAGCTCGGCGGCGCCCACCACGGTGTCGCCGTCCTTGAGGGTGATCACTTCGAAGTCGTCGCGGTTGGCCGGGTAGTCGGGCACCACCCGCTTGACCACGCCCTGGGCGGTGCCGAGCGCCAGCCCGGGGCTGTCGGGGTCGAGCGAGCCGAGGCCCACGACCTTCTCGTCGGGCTGCAGCGCGACGAACTCGGAGACCGGATGGCCGCCCGACAACGTCGGCGGGTTGGCCGAGGGCGGCAGCGTCGGCAGGTCGACGACCTGGACCCGGATCAACCGCCCCAGCGACGTCACCACGCCCACCTCGCCGCGTACGGACGTGCGCGCCACCGACACCAGCACGTCGTGCGCCGAGCGATCGCCGTCGCCCGCCAGCGGAGCCGCGTCGGAGGTGCGGGCCAGCAGCCCCGTGGAGGACAGCAGCGCCCAGCACGGGTCGTCGGCCACCTGGAGCGACACCACCGGCGTGCGGGCCACGCCCGGCGCCTCCAGCAGCACGGTACGGCGCGGCGTGGCGTACTTCTTGGCCACCTCGGCCAGCTCGCCCGAGACCACCTGCCGCAGCTTCGCCTCCGAGGACAGGATCTCGGTGAGCGCCGCGATCTCCTCGCTCAGCGTCTCCTTCTCCTGGTCGAGCTCCAGCTTGTCGAACCTGGTGAGCCGGCGCAGCGGCGTGTCGAGGATGTAGGCGGCCTGGATCTCGGTCAGGTCGAAGACCTCCATCAACCGGGCGCGGGCCTGCGCCGAGTCGTCGGAGGAACGGATGACCTGGATGACCTCGTCGATGTTGAGCAGCGCGATGATCAGGCCGTCGACCAGGTGCAGGCGCTCCTCGCGCTTGCGCCGGCGGAACTCGGACCTGCGCCGCACGACCTCCAGCCGGTGGTCGACGTAGACCTGCAGCAGCTCGCGCAGGCCGAGCGTGCGCGGCTCGCCGTCGACCAGGGCGACGTTGTTGATGCCGAAGGTCTCCTCCATCGGCGTCAGCCGGTAGAGCTCCTCCAGGACGGCCTCGGGGATGAAGCCGTTCTTGATCTCGATGACCAGGCGCAGGCCCTTGTGCCGGTCGGTGAGGTCCTTCAGGTCGGCGATGCCCTGGAGCTTCTTGCTGGTCACCAGCTCCTTGATCTTGGTGACCACCCGCTCGGGGCCGACGTTGTAGGGCAGCTCGGTGACGATGATGCCCTTGCGCCGCGGCGTGATCTGCTCGACCGCGCACCTGGCCCGCATGCGGAACGTGCCGCGCCCGGTCTCGTAGGCGTCGCGCACGCCCTGGAGCCCGATGATCGAGCCGCCGGTCGGCAGGTCGGGGCCGGGCACGAACTTCATCAGCTCGTCGAGCGTGGCGTCGGGCTTCTTGATCAGGTGGCGGGCGGCGGCCACGACCTCGGCGAGGTTGTGCGGCGCCATGTTGGTCGCCATGCCGACCGCGATGCCGGTGGTGCCGTTGACCAGCAGGTTGGGGAACGCCGACGGCATGACCGTGGGCTCGGTCTCCTGGCCGTCGTAGTTGGGCTTGAAGTTGACGGTGTCCTCGTCGAGCGACTCCACCATGAGCATCGCCGCCGGGGCCAGCCTGGCCTCGGTGTACCGCATGGCGGCCGGCAGGTCGTCGGGGGAGCCGAAGTTGCCGTGGCCGTCGACCAGCGGCAGGCGCATCGAGAACGGCTGCGCCAGGCGCACGAGGGCGTCGTAGATGGCGCTGTCGCCGTGGGGGTGGAGCTTGCCCATGACGTCGCCCACGACGCGCGAGGACTTGACGTGGCCGCGCTCTGGACGCAGGCCCATCTCGCTCATGGAGTAGAGGATGCGCCGCTGCACCGGTTTGAGGCCGTCGCGAGCGTCGGGCAGGGCCCGCTGGTAGATCACCGAGTACGCGTACTCGAGATAGCTCTTGCGCATCTCGGAGGAGACGTCGATGTCGACGATCCGCTCCTCGAAGTCCTCAGGCGGGGGTGCAGTCGTACGTCGGGCCATGTCGAACATTGTGCCGAAGAGACTCGGGTGCCCGCGACTCGTCGGCGCGCCGCCCCGGCCTTGACCAAGCAATTGCTTGGGTCTTACCGTCGGAGGCGAGGACCCCGTCCCCCCGCCCCCGGAGGCTTCGCCATGATCGAGTTCCATCCCGTGACCAAGCACATCGGCGCCGAGGTCACCGGGGTCGATCTGCGCAAACCCCTCTCCCCGGAAGACGTCGCGACCCTGCGCGAGGGGTGGCTGCGGCACCTGGTGCTGTTCTTCCGCGACCAGCACATCGACGACGAGCAGCACCTGCAGTTCGCCCTCAACTTCGGCACGCTCAACCATCCAGCGTTCAAGAAGGACTCCGGCAGCCCGATCCACATCCTCGACCAGACCTCCCCGAAGGGCGAGGGCGGGGACGAATGGCACAGCGACAACACCTTCGAGCCCACGCCGCCGATGGGCTCGCTGCTGCGCTGCGTGCAACTGCCGAGCGTGGGCGGCGACACCTGCTGGGCCAACACCTACCTGGCCTACGAGACGTTGTCGCCGTCGATCCAGCGGTTGTGCGACGAGCTGACCGCCGTGCACGACATCACGATGTCGATGAAGAAGGCGATCTCCAAGGGGCACCCGTTCGACCTGGCCGAGATCCAGGCCAAATGGCCGCCGATAGAGCGCCCGGTGGTCCGCGTGCACGCCGAGACCGGGCGCAAGGCCTTGTTCGTCAACCGCGCCTCCACCACCCGCCTGGTGGGGCTGAGCGACCGGGAGAACGAGGCCCTGCTGCCGCTGCTCATCGACCACATCCGCTCGCCCGAGTACCAGTGCAGGCTGAACTGGCGTCCCGGCACGCTGGCCTTCTGGGACAACCGCCCCACCCAGCACTACGCGGTCGCCGACTACACCGAACGCCGCCGCATGCACCGCGTCACGATCAACGCCTTCCCCGAGCACGCGGACAAGGAGCGCCTCACAGCTTGAGCGAGACCCAGCCCGACGGGGCGAATTCCGGGCGGCGGCCCCGCCCCTTCGTCCGGGCCGGGACGCGCCGGTGGGCCGGTTCCGTCGGTGGAAGCTGGTAATAAGGGGGGCATGATTGAAGCCCCCGACGCGGCGATGCTGCGCGAAGAGGCCGAGGAGCGGCTGCGGGCCCTGGCCGGCGACCACGCCCGGCTGCGAGACGACCAGTGGTCCGCCATCGAGGCGCTCGTGCTCGACCGGCGCAGGGTGCTCGTCGTGCAGCGCACCGGCTGGGGCAAGTCCGCCGTCTACTTCGTGGCCACCGCCCTGCTGCGCGAGCTCGGCGAGGGCCCCACGGTCATCGTCTCGCCGCTGCTGGCCCTCATGCGCAACCAGATCGCCGCCGCCGAGCGTGCCGGCATCAGGGCCGTCACCATCAACTCCGCCAACCCCGAGGCGTGGGAGGAGATCTACGGCCAGGTCGCCGAGGGCATGGTCGACGTGCTGCTGGTCAGCCCCGAGCGGCTCAACAACCCCGACTTCCGCGACAACGTGCTGCCCGAGCTGGCCGAGAGCGCCGGGCTCGTGGTCGTCGACGAGGCCCACTGCATCTCCGACTGGGGCCACGACTTCCGGCCCGACTACCGCCGGCTCGCCACGCTGTTCGACGAGCTGCCGCCCGGCATCCCGGTGCTGGCCACCACCGCCACGGCCAACGCCCGCGTCACCCGCGACGTCGCCGAGCAGATGGGCGAGGGCACGTTCGTGCTGCGCGGCCCGCTGGAGCGCGAGAGCCTCCACCTGAGCGTCGTCAAGCTGCCCTCGGCCGAGCAGCGCCTGGCCTGGCTGGCCCAGACCCTGCGCGAGCTGCCCGGCTCCGGCATCGTCTACACGCTCACCGTCGCCGCCGCCCACGAGATCGCCGGCTACCTGCGCGAGCAGGGCCACGAGGTGGCCGCCTACTCCGGCCAGACCGACCCGGCCGAGCGGCTGGCCGCGGAGGAGGCGCTGCTCAACAACAAGATCAAGGCGCTGGTGGCCACGAGTGCGCTCGGCATGGGGTTCGACAAGCCAGACCTGGGCTTCGTCGTGCACGTCGGCGCGCCGCAGTCGCCCGTCGCCTACTACCAGCAGGTCGGCCGGGCCGGGCGCGGCGTCGAGCGGGCCGAGGTCATCCTGCTGCCCGGCACGGAAGACCGCGAGATCTGGGCCTACTTCACCTCCCTGGCCTTCCCGCCCGAGCCCGTCGTGCGCGCCACGCTCCAGGCGCTCGAACAGGGCGGCGTGATGTCCACCCAGGCCCTGGAGACCGCGGTCGACCTGAGCCGCAGCCGCCTGGACATGATGCTCAAGGTCCTCGACGTCGACGGCGCCGTGCGCCGGGTCAAGGGCGGCTGGGAGTCCACCGGCGAGCCCTGGGCCTACGACACCGAGCGCTATGCCCGCATCGCCGCCGAGCGCAAGGCCGAGCAGGACGCCATGCTGCGCTACCTGACCACCGACGAGTGCCGCGAGCAGTACCTGCGCAGGCACCTCGACGACGACACCGCCACGCCCTGCGGCCGCTGCGACAACTGCACCGGCCGCCACCGCTCGCCGGAGATCGCCGCCCAGGCCGTCGAGAGCGCCCGCGAACGCCTGAGCAGGCCCGGCGTCGAGATCGAGGCGCGCAGGCAGTGGCCCACCGGCCTGGCCGACCTGTCCGGCAGGATCAAGCCCGAGCTCGGCGCCGAGCCGGGCCGCGCGCTCGGCCGGCTGACCGACATCGGCTGGGGCAACCGGCTGCGCGAGCTGCTCGCCGGAGCCGACGGGCCGATGGCCGACGACATGTTCAAGGCCGTCGTCCAGGTGTTGTCGGCGTGGGACTGGCAGGAGCGGCCGGTGGCCGTGGTCAACGTGCCGTCGGCGACGCGTCCACTGCTGGTGCGCGGCTTCGCCGAACGGCTGGCGCAGGTGGGCCGGCTGACCTACCTGGGCGAGCTGGGCTACCGGGCGGGGTCACCGGGCCGGCAGTTCAACAGCGCCAAGCGCGTCCAGGCGATCAGGGGCACGCTGGCGATGCCGAAAGACCTCGGCGCCGCGATCGCCCAGTGCGGCGGCCCGATGCTGCTGATCGACGACCGCGTGGACACGGGCTGGACGATGACCCTGGCGGCGGCCCTGATCCGGCACGCGGGCGCGCCGGCCGTGCTGCCGCTCGCGCTGGCCACCACGTCCTGACCGGCGGAAGGAAACCCGGCCGGGGCAGGGAAGGCCCGGCCGGGGAGCGGGTCAGAACGGCGGGCGCGCGCCCAGGTGCATGATGGCCTTGGCGGCGAGCCGGCACCCGGCGGCCAGCGACTCGGCCGGCGGCTTGCCGGCCAGCCACGGCGGCAGGAACCCGGCCGAGAACGCGTCACCCGCGCCCGTGCCGTCGACGATCTTGTCGACCGGCTCGGCGGCCACCCGGACCGGGTCGGGGCGGCCGTTGCTGAACCACAGCGCGCCCTCGGCGTTCATCTTGATGACGACCTGCGGGAACCACGCGGTGAGCACCTTGGCGGCGGCCTCGGCGTCGTCGCGGCCGGTCAGCACCTTGGCCTGGTCGATGTTGGCGAACAGCAGCTTCGCGCCGTTGGTCCATTCGAGGAACGGCTCGGCGCCCGTGCGCTCCAGCGGCGCCGAGGAGGCGCAGTCGACCGAGATCGACATGCCCGTGCGGCGCGCCATGTCGAGCGCCGCGAGACCGGCGTCGCGCGAGCCCTCGTTGACCAGCGTGTAGCCCGACAGGTGCAGGTGGGCGCCCGAGGCGAACAGGTCGCGCGGCAGGTCTTCTGGGGACAGGGCGGCGTTGGCGCCCGGGTCGGAGAGCATCGTGCGCTCGCCCTTGTGCGTGACGAGCACCACGCAGGTGCCGGTGGGCCGCTCGGGATCCATCACGAGCCGGGCGTCGACGCCGTAGCCCATCAGCTCCATGTCGCGGTTGCGGCCGGTGATGTCGGCGCCCCGGCGGCCGATGAAGGCCACCTCCGCGCCCTCGACGGCGAGCCACGAGGCGATGTTGGCGCCGGAGCCGCCGCCGTGCATCGTCACGATCGCGGGCGTGTCACTCGCCCTGGCGAGCGCGTAACGGGCGCGCGCGACCGCGTCGGTCATGAGATCGCCCACCACGACGACCCGCGTCATGATGCCACCACCTTGCTGCCTTCAGAACGACCCTGGCCACGGCAAAACTAACAGCTTCCGGGCTGTTCGTGGGGCTGACCCCGGACACCGGGCAGCAGTCGATGCACAAGCGTTGCCCAAGAGGCCCACCGGTCTTGGCATGTGGGATGCGGGTTTACGCTCGTGGCGTGGAGGCACAATATCCGGCTCACTGGGAGGCCGACGTCGTCCTGGCCGACGGGGGCACCGCTCACGTGCGCCCCATCAGGCCCGCCGACGCCGACCGTCTCCGTGCTTTCTACTCCCGTCTGTCGGCCGAGTCGATCTATTTCCGGTTCTTCGGCCCCCGGCCCCGGCTGTCCGACCGCGACGTCGAGCGCTTCACCAACGTCGACTACGTCAACCGCGTGGCCCTCATCGCCACCATCGGCGCCGAGATGGTCGCGGTGATCCGCTACGACCGCACCGAGCCGGGCGAGGCCGAGGTCGCCTTCCTGGTCGAGGACGCCCACCAGGGCAGGGGCGTGGCCTCCGTGCTGCTGGAGCACCTGGCGGCCACGGCCCGCGAGCGCGGCATCGAGCGGTTCGTCGCCGACGTGCTGCCCGCCAACATGAAGATGATGGGCGTCCTGCGGCAGGCCGGCTACACCGCGCAGAGCCAGTTCGCCGACGGCGTCGTCCGGATGACCCTCGACCTGACCCCCACCGAGACCTCGGCGGAGGTCACGACCTCGCGCGAGCACCGGGCCGAGTCGCGGTCGATCGCGCGCCTGCTGTCCCCGGGGTCGGTCGCGGTCATCGGCGCCTCGCGCGAGCCCGGCGGCGTCGGCCAGACCGTCCTGCGCAACCTGCTGGCGGCCGACTTCACCGGCCCGGTCTACCCCGTCCACCGCCAGGTGCGGGCCGTCGCGGGCGTGCGGGCCTACCCCAGCGTGACCGAGATCGACGGCGAGGTCGACCTGGCGGTCGTGGCCGTGCCCGCCGAGGGCGTCCTCGACGTGGTCAAGGAGTGCGCGGAGAAGGGCGTGCACGGGCTGGTCGTGGTCTCCTCCGGGTTCGGCGAGACCGGCGCGTCCGGCCGCGCCCGGCAGGACGAGCTGGCCCGCATCGCCCGCTCCTACGGCCTGCGCGTGGTCGGCCCCAACTGCCTGGGCATCGCCAACACCGACCCGGCCGTCAAGCTCAACGCCACGCTGGCCGCCACCGTCCCGGGGCGGGGCCGGGTGGGCTTCTTCAGCCAGTCGGGCGCGCTCGGCACCGCGCTGCTCCAGCGCGTGGCCCAGCGCGGCATGGGCATCTCGTCGTTCGTCTCGGCCGGCAACCGCGCCGACGTCTCGGGCAACGACCTCCTGCAGTACTGGGAGGAGGACTCCGCGACCGAGGTCATCCTGCTCTATCTGGAGTCGCTGGGAAACCCGCGCAAGTTCACCCGGCTGGCCAGGCGCATCGCGCGCAACAAGCCGATCGTGGTGGTCAAGAGCGGCGGCACCCCGGCCGGCCACTCGGCCGAGGAGCTCGGGCTGCCCGACTCCGCGATCAGCTCCCTGTTCGCCCAGGCCGGCCTGATCAGGGTCGACGACCTCATCCAGCTCTTCGACGTGGGCCAGCTCCTGGCCTACCAGCCGCTGCCCGCCGGGCCCAGGGTCGCGCTCGTGACCAACTCCGACGCCCTCGGCCTGCTGGCCGCCGACTCCTGCCTGGCGGCCGGCCTCGAACCGCGCCCGCCGGTCAACCTGGGCGCCGCGGCCGGGCCGGCCGAGTTCGGCGCGGCGCTGGCCGGCGAGCTGGCCGCCGACGAGGTCGACGCGGCCGTCGTGATCTACATGCCGCCGATCCCCGGCGAGTCGGACGAGGTGGCGGCCGAGCTGCTGCGCGTCTCGCAGGGGTCCGCCAAGCCGGTGCTGGCCACCTTCCGCGGGCATCTCGGCATGCACCCGTCGCTGCGCGTGCCCAGCGGCTCCGGCGGCACGCCCGCGCGGGGCTCCATCCCGTCGTACGCGGCGCCGGAGGAGGCGGTCAGGGCCCTGGCCCACGTGGTGCGGTACGCCACCTGGCGGGCGCATCCGGCCGTGCCGCCGCCCGAGCTCGACGGCCTCGACACCGCCCGCGCCCGCGAGCTGGTGCTGGCCGCGCTGGCCGGCGCGCCGGCCCCGGCGGGGGAGGAGCCGGGCGGGTTCGCCGAGCCGGGCCCGCCGGTCGAGATCGACGCCACCGAGCTGCTGTCGTCCTACGGGCTGACCGTCTGGCCCGCCGAGGTCGTCCGCTCGCCGGAGGAGGCCGTGGCCGCCGCCGAACGGCTCGGCTGGCCGGTGGTGCTCAAGGTGGCCGATCCGGGGGCCTCGCGTCGCGCGGGCACCGTACGCCTGGGGCTCACCGGTCCCGAGATGGTCCGGCACGCCTACGCCGAGTTCGCCGACCAGCTCGGCGAGGAGGTCGAGCTGGCCGTGCAGCGCATGGCGCCGCAGCCGGCCGTGCCCACCGTCGTTGGGGTCGTCGAGGACCGCGCGTTCGGGCCGGTGGTCTCGTTCGGGCTCGGTGAGGTGACCGCCCGCCTGCTGCTCGACCAGGGCTTCCGGCTGGCCCCGCTGACCGGCGAGGACGCCGCCGCCCTGGTGCGTTCCGTGCGCGCCGCCCCGCTGCTGTTCGGCCAGTACGGCTACCCGCCCGTCGCCGTCCCCGCCCTGGAGGAGCTGCTCGTCCGGGTGGGCCGCCTGGCCAACGACCTGCCGCAGGTGGCCCGGCTCGACCTCGACCAGGTGCTGGTGGGCGAGTCGGAGGTGCTGATCCTGGGCGCCCGCGCCACCCTGCGCACCCCGGCCGGACCACGCCTGGACGGCGGCCCGAGACGGCTCTCCTGACCGCGCACCCAATGTCGTTCATGTCTAGACAAAGACGTTCATAGAGCGTTATGTCTGGCGGGTGAGTGCACTGCGCGGCCCTGGCAGGATGGAGGCATGAGGGAAACCCGAGTCTCAGCCGCGGGCCTGCGTGAAGCGATCGAGCGCAGCGGCTACTACCCCGACCTCGTCACCGATGCGGTCGAATCCGCGCTGGGCAAGGAGGCCGTGACCGCGTTCGTGGTCCACCACGAGGCCACCTTCGATCCCGCGATGGAGGTCCGCAGGCACGTCACCGTCCTGGTGCTGTCGACGACGAGGCTGCTGGTCTGCCACACCGACGAGCACCCGGCGGTCGAGGGCGTCTCGGCCTCCCACGCGTCCACGACCACCGAGGCGGTCCGGCTGAGCCGCGTGCAGTCGGTGGCCGTCACCCGCGTGGTGCCCGACCCGGCCTCCTACGTGCCAGGCGTCCCGCCCACGGAGGTCACCCTCACCATCGGCTGGGGCGCGATCTCCCACGTCGACCTGGAACCCGCCACCTGCGGCGACGAGAACTGCGACGCCGACCACGGCTACACCGGCGCGATCACCGCCGACGACCTGTCGCTGCGGGTCAGCGAGGCGGCCGACGGCCCCGAGGCGGTCACCCACGTGCTGGCCTTCGCCAAGGCCCTGTCCGAGGCCACCGCCCGAGCCGCCGCCTGACCACCACGGCCCGCCGTCCGGCTCCTCGCCCGGCCCCACCGGGCCGCCGCCAGGGCCACCGCCAGAGCCACCGCCAGAGCCACCGTCGGGGCCGTCGCCCGACCACCCCCGGCCACTAGGATGTGGGGATGCTGCCGGACTACGGCGCCAGGTCGCTGGCGGACCTCCCCGGTTCGCTGCTGGCCGCCCTCGGCCTGACCGAGCCCAACCCGCTGGCCCTCGACCCCGCGGCGCGCGTCTGCCTGCTCCTGGTCGACGGCCTGGGGGCCGAGCTGCTCCGCGCCCACCCCGAGACCGCCCCCTTCCTGTCCGCCCTGCCCGCCCGCACCCTCACCGCCGGTTTCCCCGCCACCACCGTCACCAGCCTGTGCTCGCTCGGCACCGGCCTGACCCCGGGCGAGCACGGCATGGTCGGCCTGACGCTGGCCGTCCCCGGCACCGGCCACCTGTTCAACTGCCTGCGCTGGACCCTCCCCGGCGGCCGCACGATCGACCCCGAGGAGTGGCAGCCCGCCCCCACCGTCTACCAGCGAGCCGCGGCCCAGGGCGTCGACGCCGTCTACGTCGCCCCCGCCGAGTTCGAGAACTCCGGCCTGACCAGGGCCGTCTACCGCGGCGTGCGCTACGTGCCGGCCGACGGCGTCGACGACATCGTCGCCCGCGTCGGCGAGGTGCTGCGCGCCGCGCCCCGCGCCCACGTCACCGCCTACTACGGCAAGCTCGACGCCGTCGGCCACATGTCCGGATGGGGTGGCGAGGAGTGGCTGGCCGAGCTGGCCGTCGTCGACGGCCTGGCCCGGCGGCTGGCCGAGTCGCTGCCGCCCGGTTCGGCCCTCTACGTCACCGCCGACCACGGCATGGTCAACGCCACCGAGAAGCTCGACGCCGAGCGTGTGCCCGGGCTGACCGAGGGCGTGGCGCTGCTCGGCGGCGAGGCCCGGGCCAGGCACGTCTACGCCGAGCCCGGAGCCGCCGGGCACGTCCTGGAGGCGTGGCGGGCGACGCTCGGCGACCGCGCCTGGGTAGTGTCCAGGCAGGAGGCGGTCGAGTCCGGCTGGTTCGGGCCCCGGGTGCGCGAGGCGTGGCTGGGCCGCATCGGCGATGTCGTGGCCGTGCCCCGTGCCGGCCTGGCCGTCACCGCCCCCACCCGTCATCCGATCGAGGCGCTGTTCACCGGCTACCACGGCTCGCTGACCGCCGCCGAGCTCAACGTCCCGCTGCTGGAGGTATCCACCCGATGAGTGCGCTGATCACGCCCGCCGAGCTCGCCGCGCTGCCCGACGTGTCCGTGCTCGACGTGCGCTGGCGGCTCGGCGGCCCGCCCGGCGTGGAGCTCTACCGCGAGGGGCACCTCGCCGGCGCCGTCTTCTGCGACGTCGACGCCGACCTCGCCGCGCCCCCCGGCCCCGCCGGCCGCCACCCGCTGCCCGGCGCCGAGGAGTTCCAGCGGGCCATGCGCGCGCTGGGCGTCTCCGACGGGCGTCCGGTCGTGGTCTACGACGACACCGGCTCCACGACCGCCGCCCGCGCCTGGTGGGCCCTGCGCTACTTCGGCCACCAGTCCGTACGCGTGCTCGACGGCGGTCTGGCGGCCTGGGCCGAGGCCGGCCTGCCGGTCACGAAGGACGAGCCCGAGGTCGCGCCGGGCGACTTCACCGCCAGGCCCGGCGGCATGCCGACGCTGACCGCCGACGAGGCCGCCGCGGTGGCCGCCGAGGGCGTGCTGCTCGACGCCCGCGCCGCCGAGCGTTACCGGGGCGAGGTCGAGCCCGTCGATCCGGTGGCCGGGCACGTGCCCGGCGCGGTGAGCGCGCCCACGACCGGAAACCTCGACGCGGGCGGCAGGTTCCTCGCCCCCGCCGTCCTGCGCGACCGCTTCGCCGGGCTGGGCGTGCGCGAGGGCGTCCCGGTGGGCGCCTACTGCGGGTCGGGGGTCACCGCCGCCCACGAGGTGCTGGCCCTGGAGCTGGCCGGCGTGCCCGCGGCCCTCTACGTCGGCTCCTGGTCGAACTGGGTCGCCGACCCCGCCCGCCCGGTGGCCACCGGCTGACGCCCGGACGCGGTCAGCCGGCCGGACGGACCGGCCGGTCGCCGGCCCCGAAACAGACGAACCCCAGCAGGCCGGTCTTGGCCGACGCGCAGGCCAGAGCCGCGTCCGGCGCCTGCCCGGCGGCCAGCAGCTCGTGGAAGGCGCCCATCATGGCCATCGCGGCCTCGTCACCGATGGGCACCATCCCCGCCACCACGCACGAGCTCCCGCGCGCCAGGAACGTGCCCGGCAGCCCCAGCGGCGCCCCCTCCGCCGGCGTGCGGGCCATGCCCGAGTTGCACGCCGACAACACGACCAGCTCCGGCGCGCGGTGCAGGCCCAGCAGGTCGTAGGCCATGAGCTGCCCGTCGCCGAGGGTGATGCCGGACAGCAGCGGGCTGCGGGCGTGGAAGGCGCCGTGCGCGGCCAGGTGGAGGACGTCGGCCTCGCCGAGCGCCGTCAGCACGGCGTCCCGGCGGCCGGGCACCGCCCGCGCGCCCGGGTGGCAGGCCAGCACGCGGGCCACCTCCTCCTCGGCGTGGGCCAGCTCGGGACCGGCCGCCGCCATCACCAGCGGCGCTCCCTCCCGCAGGCGGGCCCGCCGCCGCGCGCCCACCCACGCCGCCGCGCTCGCCGCCACGCTCACGGGACGCTCCCGCAGCCCCGGCAGCGCGCCCCAGGGCAGGGTGTGCAACGGCCCCACCGGCACCACCACCAGCGGCCGGTCTCCCAGCTCGGCCACGAGCGGCCCCAGCAGCAGCCGCTCCAGCTCCGCGCCGGCGCCGGTCAGCTCGGTGAGCGCCTGAGCGGGGGCGGCGACGTCGAGCCCGGCACCCCACTGACGCAGGGTGTGACGCAGCCGCATGATCGCCTCACGCGCCTGCCGCACGCCGCCCAGCCGCCGCAGGACCAGCCGGTCGGCGGTGATCAGCACCGCCAGCAGCGTCTCCTCGTCGGCCACGAACTCCACCAGCGCCGCGCCGTCGAGCGCCGCCCGGACCCGGTCGATCTCCACCAGGCCGCACGCGTGTTCCGGCGCCGCGACCGCGCGCCACCGCTCGGCCCACTCGAACACCTCGCCCGCGCACCCGTCGCGCACCGCCAGGCCCAGCCCGAAGGCGGCCAGCCGCTCGCCGGACCGGGCCGCGTGCGCCCGCAGCGCCGGATCCTCGAACGTCTCCACCTGCCCGCTCACCTCGGCCAGCCCGTCGCGGACCGCCCGCAGGGCCCCCGTGACGTCCTCCCGCAGCGCCGCCTCCAGCGCCAGGGCGTGCTGGCGTACGGTCACCGGGATCTGCGCGAGCTGCGTGGGCTGCGGCTCGGGGGCCAGTGAGGTCAGGTGGGTGCCGGCCGGCATCCAGCGTTCGGCGCGCTCGGCGTGCCGGGTGAGCCTGCGCAGCTGGGCCGAGGCCACCGGATGGTCGTCGACGGCGAGCGCCGCCTCGGCCGCGCTCAGCCGCAGCGCCGCGGCGGCGGCCACGTGCGAGGAGACGTCCTCCAGCTCGTCGGCGCACTTGATGAGCTCGCTGACCAGCTCGGACGTGACCGGCCCGAGCGCCAGCCGGGCGCGCAGGACGACCTCGCCGGCCAGCGGCAACCACGTCAGCCGCTCCTGCTCGGCCAGCTCGCGCGCCGCCTGCTCGGCCACCTGCCGGGCCCGGTGGGGGTCGCCGGTGAGCAGCTCGACCTGGGCCAGCTTCAGCCGCGCCTCGGCCAGCGCCACCTGCGCGCCGGAGGACTCCAGGTCGGGCACGGCCAGGCTCAGCATCGCCCTGGCCTCGCCGGGCAGGTGGGCCGCCAGCAGCGCGCCGGCGAAGTCGGCCCGCATCGTGGCCAGCCGCTCGGGGAAGCCGAACAGGGTGTCCTCGGCCTCCCGGTAGTGCTCGAACGCGCCCGCGATGTCCCCCCGCCGCACGGCGAGGAACGGCAGGTTGGCGGCCGACAGCCGGGCCAGGTGGCGCAGGCCGGCGTACTGGGCGATCTGCAGGCAGGCCGCGATGTCGCGCATGGCGGCGTTCCAGTCGCCGCGGTAGGCGTGGATCAGGCCGCGGTTGAGCAGGCCGCCGGCCAGGAAGCGCCGGTCGTCGACCGTGCCGGGCGCGGCCACGAGGGCCCGCAGCGACCGGTCGCAGGCGGCGATGGCCTCCTGGTGGCGGCCCAGGTGGGCCAGGGCGACCGCGCGCTGCGTGTCGAGCTTGGCGCGGTCGAGGGGCGACAGGTAGGCCCAGGCCAGGGCGGCCACGCGCAGGGCCTGGAGCGGATGCCCGCGCTCGGTGCGCACGGTGACCAGCGACAGCCGCGCCTGGGCCCGGCGGTCGGCCGGGACGCCCGGGATGGCGATGGCCTGCCGCAGACAGTGTTCGGCGCTGAGGAGATCGCCCAGCTCGCGGGCGGCCAGCGCCATGGCGCGCAGCGCGATCGCCTCGGCCTCGGGCGCCTCGGCCCGGCGGGCGGCGGCCAGGACGGTGCGGCCGGCGTAGAGGGCCTGCTCGGGATCGACGTGCGCGCGCAGCACGGCGGCCTCGGCCGCCTCGACGAGCGGACCGTGGTCGGCTGCTGATCCGGGTGGGGGAGAAGTGACGCTCATGGCGGGCTGACCGGCGGGGAGGAGGGGTGGGGACGTACGGCTCGGAGGAGTGCGCAGACGGCGGCGTCACGGCCGGATGCGCACCCACCTGGTCTGGACGGGGGCATGACCGGGACGGTGGCACACGATGCTCAGCCACCCGGGCGGCAGCCCGGTGGCGGCGAACCGGCCGTCCTGGGCGACCTGCCGGGTGAGGGTCAGGTGGGGGGTGCGCACGTCGATGGCGGCGCCCTCCCCGGGATCGGGAAAGATCTGCCCGGCGACGTCGATCAGCCCGTCGCCCACGGTCACCTCCAGGTCGAAGGTGAGACCGTCGGTGACGAACCGCACCAGGTGCGAGCCGTCGTCGCGGTCGGGCGCCCCGGACCGCGCCGCCCGGCCGCCGCCGTGGTCGGCGGGGTTGGCGGTCACCGCCTGGGGGACGCGCAGCCCGTAGATGTCACGCGCGGCGGCCGACACGTGCCCGGGCATCGGGTCCATGCCGGCGGCCAGCCGGAGCGCCGCCAGGAAGTACTCGTCGTTGATCATTGCGCTGTCTCCTGTAGTGAGAGCAGAGTGCGCAGTTTCTCCAGGCAGCGGGCCCTGGTCGGCCCCACGCTGCCCACCGGCAACCCGAGCCGCATCGCCATCTGCTGGTTCCCCAGATCGGTCGCGACCAGCTGCAGCAGCGTGCGGCAGGGTTCCTGCAGGGCGGAGACCGACTTCCACAGCAGCCGCCTGCCGTCGGCCTCCAGCACGGCGGAGGCGGGGTCGGGCTCCTCGACGGCCCCGAACGTGGGCCTGCCCTCCGGATCGGCGACCAGCAGGCCCGACGGCTCCTTCCGGAGCAGCAGGAGCGCCTCACGGCGGGTGGTGGTCATCAGCCAGCCGCCCACCCGCGAGGGGTCGCGGATGTCGTGCATGTGCTGGAGCAGCCGCAGCCAGGCGCCCTGGACCGCGTCGGCGGCGTCGGCCTCGCCCAGCCCGCACGAGCGGGCCAGCGCCCACATGCGCGGGCCGAACCGGGACTCCAGCTCGTCCCAGGCGGATCGGTCGCCGTCGGCCGCGTCGCGGAGCAGCTCCGCCGGATCGCGCAAGTCGCTCATGCGGCCTCCTTTCGTCCCGCACGGGGAGGTCATCCTGCCTCACCGTGATTGGCCGAGGACTGAGCGTAAACTCTACAGACTCGTGGGTACGAGAACTCCCAGATCGGGAATTTGCCGGGACTGCCGGGGGTCGAGCAGTCGTTCGACCGCTTCCTTGGCCGGTTCGCGCCGGGCGGCGTCGGCCACGGCCCCCGACACCAGCGCGGTGGCGAACGACGTGCCGCTCCAGGCCGCGTAGCCGGCGAACTCGCCGACGTCCAGGAAGCTGCTGGTCAGCCAGTCGCCTCGGGCGCAGGCGTCGACCCAGGTGCCGTACCCGGAGAAGGGCGCGCGGCGCTCCTGGGCGGCGTCGAGGGCCGCCACGCCCACCGCGCACGGCAGGGCGGCGGGCCAGAACGGCCGGTCGGAGGCGGTGTTGCCGGCGCAGGCCACCGTCACCGTGTCCTTCAGCGCGCCGATGGCGTCGGCCAGCAGGGGCGGCGGCCGGTCGTCGAAGGAGTGGCAGCCGAAGGAGAGGTTGAGCACCTGGGGCGGGTCCTCGCGCATGCGGTGGAGGGTGCGCACCACGGTCGCCTCGTCGCCCAGGCCGTCGCCGTCGAGCACCCGGCGGACCCGCAGCCTGGCGCCCGGCGCCCGGCGGGCCAGCAGGCCGGCGACGAACGTGCCGTGCCCGGCCTGCGCCCCCTGGGCCGCGTCGGCGCTCTCCGGGCCGAGCCGGGCGTACCAGTCGCTGCCCGACCACCACGGGTGCTTGGCCACGCCGGTGTCGAGCAGGGCCACGACCACCTCCGAACGCGACCTGGCCGGCCTGAAGGCGACGGGCGGCGTGGGGAACGGCCGGGACGCCGGCCCGCCGAAGAACAGCGGCTGGCCGGTGAGCACGTGGTTGGGCGAGGCCCGAAAGCCCCGGTCGCGCAGCTCGGCGGTGATCTCGCACGGGTCCACCCCCGCCGACAGGTGCAGGACGGTGACCCCGTCGGCCTCGGAGACCGCCTGCGTCCAGCGGGCGGCGGCCGACACCGCGCCCCGGTCGACCAGCACCTGACCTGGCCGGATGAACGCCTCGCCGACAGATTGCATGTCCATGAGGCGGTTGTTTCCCCGCCCGCCACAACTGTCACGTGACACGCCCGCACCAACTTGGTATGGCCCCCCTCTGGTGTCCGATGGCGACCGACGGTAGTCTCTCCCTAGTCACTTGTGATCATCCCGGGGCGAGGCCGTTGGGGAAGGCGCACCTCGTACCGAAACGGGAGGTCCGGTGTCTGCTCGTGGCGTGCTTTACGTCCACTCGGCTCAGCCCGCGCTGTGCCCTCACATCGAATGGGCAGTCGCGGGTGTCCTCGGCGTGCCCGTTGATCTGACGTGGACACCCCAACCAGCGGCGCCGAACGTCGTGCGCGCGCAGGCGGAGTGGGAGGGCCGCGCCGGCATCGCGGCGGCCATCGCCTCCTCCCTCATGGGCTGGCAGCGCCTGAGATTCGAGATCACCGAGGATCCCTCGCCCGGCGTCGACGGCTCCAGACACGCCTACACGCCGACGCTCGGCGCCTTCACGGCGGTCATCGGCGCGGCCGGGGACATCATGATCCCCGAAGACCGGCTGCGTGCCGCCATGATGATGGCCGCCCAGGGCCGGTGCGTGCTGGAGGACGAGCTCGACAAGCTGCTCGGCCGGCCGTGGGACGAAGAGCTGGAGCCCTTCAGGTACGCCGGCGACGGTGCTCCCGTCCGCTGGCTGCACGCCGCCGTCTGACCCGCTCCACCTCCCGCCCAGCGCCTGCCGGGGGCGCCCCGCGGCACGCACGTCATGCCCTGGGGCCGGCCAGCTTCCCGGACGACGGAAAGGCCCCGCACCGGGTCTCTTGGGTTCTAGGGTTCGTTGCAACACCCCACTTCAGGGGATGCGATGGACTTCGAGATCCGCAAGGTGCGCAAGGCGCAGGGGGCGAAGAAGCTCCGGGCTGAGCGGCAGGAATACTTTCGGCTCATGGCTCAGGGCTACGGCAACAAGGAAGCCTCACGGCTGGTCGGTGTCAATGAGCGGACCGGCCGTGAGTGGCGTAACGGGCGTTTCAGCCCCGGCCAGCTGCGGCTGCCCGCTCGACCCGAGCGGGTGGCCCGGCCCGCCCAGGCGGCTTCCCGCTACCTGCGTGAGGACGAGCGCATCCATATCGCTGACCGGCTGCGGGAGAAGGCCTCCATCCGAGCCATCGCCGCCGAACTGGGCCGCAGCCCCTCCACGGTGAGCCGGGAGATCGCCCGTAACCGCACCGACGGAACCCGAGGCCAATGGCACTACCGGCCTCACGCGGCCCAGGCCCGCGCCGAGGCCCGGCGTCCACGACCGAAAACGGGAAAGATAGGAGCCAACCCGGAACTGCGCCAGGCCGTCCAATCCTGGCTGGAGCTGGAATGGAGCCCCGAGCAGATCGCGCACACCCTGCGCGTCCGGTATCCCGACCGGCCGGAGATGCAGGTGTCGCACGAGACGATCTATCAGGCGCTCTACGTTCAAGGACGCGGGGAACTGCGCCGCGAGCTCACCCGGGCGCTGCGCACCGGCCGCACCCTCCGCAGACCGCAGCGCCGTCCCGACCAGCGCCACCCTCGGTTCGTCGCGCCGATGGTGATGATCAGCGACCGCCCCGCCGAGGCCGAGGATCGAGCCGTGCCCGGCCACTGGGAAGGCGATCTGATCATCGGCAAGGACCAGAAGTCCCAGATCGGGACGTTGGTCGAGCGCAGCACCCGCTACGTTCTGCTCGTCCACCTCCCGCACGACCGCACCGCCGAGACCGTCCGGGACGCCCTGGCCGCCACGATGGCCACCCTGCCAGACGAACTGAAGCGCTCGCTGACATGGGACCAAGGCAGCGAGATGGGCCTACACCACCAGTTCTCCATCGCCGCCGACCTGCCGGTCTACTTCTGCGACCCGCACTCTCCCTGGCAGCGCGGCAGTAACGAGAACACCAACGGCCTGCTCCGCCAATACTTCCCCAAGGGGACCGACCTGTCCGTGCACAGCAGCGACCATCTCGCCGCCGTCGCTGCCCGGTTGAACGGCCGGCCACGCAAAACGCTCGGCTGGGAAACCCCAGCCGAGCGTCTCACCAAGCTCCTGGCAACAGCCAGTTGATCAATCAGTGTTGCGACGACCCCTTGACTTCACCTCTCGGTGCGGGGCCTTCCGCGTGGAACGGGCCTCTACAGCGGGATGTTGCCGTGGGCGCCCCTGGCCGGGGTGGCCTGGGCGAGCACCTTGGCGATGGCGCCGCGCGTCTCGGCGGGCTTGATCACCTCGTCGATGACGCCCAGCTCCTGGGCGCGGGCCAGGCCGCCGGCGAGCTTCTCGTGCTCCTCGGCGAGCCGCTGCTCCAGCGCCGCACGCTCCTCCTCGGGCGCGGCGGCGAGCTCGCGCCGCTTGAGCACGCGTACCGCCGCCACGGCTCCCATGACCGCCACCTGGGTGGTCGGCCAGGCGAACACCTTGGTGGCGCCCAGCGCCCGCGAGTTCATCGCGATGTACGCCCCGCCGTACGCCTTGCGCGTGACCACGGTGACCCGGGGCACCGACGCCTCGGCGAAGGCGTGCAGCAGCTTGGCGCCACGCCGGACGACGCCGTCGTGCTCCTGGCCGACGCCCGGCAGGTAGCCGGGCACGTCCACGAGGACAACCAATGGCACTCCGAAGGCGTCACACATACGTACGAAGCGAGCGGCTTTCTCGGCGGACGTGGCGTCGAGACAGCCGCCCAGCCGCAGCGGGTTGTTGGCGACGACGCCGACCGTCCGGCCGCCGAGACGGCCCAGCGACGTGACGACGTTGGGCGCCCATTTGGCGTGCAGTTCGACGCCGGCCTCGTCGAGCAGGCCGTTGACCAGCGGCTTGACGTCGTAGGCCCGGCGCGCGGACTCGGGCAGCAGCGAGGAGAAGTCGACCTCCTCGACCGCGCCCGGCCGCACCCTGCCCTGGTGGCCGAGCAGCGTGGCGAGCCGGCGCGCCTGGAGGTAGGCATCGGCCTCGGTCTTCGTGACGACGTGCACGACGCCGCTGCGCCTGCTGTGCGGCTCGGGGCCGCCCAGCGCCTCGCTGTCGACGTTCTCGCCGGTGACGCTGCGCACGACGTCGGGGCCGGTCACGAAGATGCGGCCGGTGTCGGCCAGGATCACCAGGTCGGTGAGCGCGGGGCCGTAGGCGGCGCCGCCGGCCGCCGGGCCGACGACCACCGAGATCTGCGGCACGACGCCCGACGCCTTGGTCATGGCCGCGAACACCCGGCCGACGGCGTGCAGCGACTCGACGCCCTCGGCGAGCCGGGCGCCGCCGGAGTGCCAGACGCCGATGACCGGCACCCGCTCGCGCACGGCCACGTCGTAGGCGTGCACGATGTGCTCGCAGCCCTCGCTGCCCATCGCGCCGCCCTGGAAGCGCGCGTCGCTGCAGAAGGCGGCGACGGGCACGCCCTCGATCCTGCCCATGGCGGCCAGGACGCCGCTGTTGTCCTGCGGGGTGATGAGCCGCAGCGAGCCCTCGTCGAGCAGCGCTGCCAGGCGGACGACTGGATCGCGGGGGTCGGCGGGCTCCTGGCCGGAGCCCTCGCCCACCACCCGGCTGTCCAGTACGGTCATCAAGCCCCCTTGAAGACGACGGTCACGTTGTGCCCGCCGAACCCGAAGGAGTTGTTGACGGCGGCGATGTCGCCCTGCGGCAGCGAGCGGTTCGCGCCGTGGACGATGTCGACCTCGATGCCGTCGTCGAGGTTGTCGAGGTTGATGGTGGCCGGGACGATCCGCTCCTGCAGCGCCTTGATCGTGAAGACGGACTCGATGCCGCCGGCGCCGCCGAGCAGGTGACCGGTCATGGACTTGGTCGAGGTGACCAGCGGGTGGGTGCCGATGGCCTTGGCCACGGCCTGCACCTCGCCGACGTCGCCCGCCGGGGTGGAGGTGGCGTGCGCGTTGACGTGCTTGACGTCGAGGCCGGTGATCTCGGCGTCGGTCAGCGCCTGCGTCATCGCCATGATGATGCCGCGGCCCTCGGGCTCGGGCTGGGTGATGTGGTGGGCGTCGGCCGAGTAGCCGACGCCGGCGGCGTAGGCGTAGATGCGCGCGCCGCGCGCCTTGGCGTGCTCCTCGGACTCCAGCACCACGATGCCGGCCCCCTCGCCGAGCACGAACCCGTCACGGTCGCGGTCCCACGGCCGGGAGGCGCCCTGCGGGTCGTCGTTGCGCGTGGACATCGCCCGCGCGGCGGCGAAGGCGGCGATGTTGAGGCCGTGGATGGCGGCCTCGGTGCCGCCGGCGACCACCACGTCGGCGCGGCCGAGCCGGATCATGTCCATGGCGTAGCCGATCGCCTCGGCGCCGGAGGCGCAGGCGGAGACGGTGGCGTGCACGCCCGCCTGGGCGCCCAGGTCGATGCCGATCCAGGCGGCCGGGCCGTTGGGCATGAGCATCGGCACGGTGAAGGGCGACAGCCGGTTCCAGCCGCGCTCCTTCCACGTGTCGTAGGCGCTCAGGGTGGTGCTGATGCCGCCGATGCCGCTGGAGACCACGACGCCCAGCCGCTCGGGGGCCACCGTGGGGGCGCCGGCGTCCTGCCAGGCCTCCCTGGCGGCGACCAGGGCGAACTGCTCGCTGCGGTCGAGACGGCGGGACTCGGGGCGGGGCAGCACCTCGGTGGGGTCGACCGCCGCCGTCCCCGCGAACCGCACGGGGACGGAGTCGATCCACTCCGTGGTGAGGGTCTCCACACCCGACTGACCGGCGAGGAGCGCCGTCCAGGTCGAGGTGACGTCTCCACCGACGGGCGTCGTCGCGCCGAGCCCGGTGACGACGACACGTACCCGGTTCGCACTCACGTTTTCGCGCTCCTTACTGGTCAGAACTGCTGGGTGTCAGGCCTGGATGAAGTTGAGGACGTCCTTGACCGTCTTCAGGTTCTTCAGCTGGTCGTCGGGGATCTCGACGCCGAACTCGTCCTGAGCGGCCACGGCGATCTCGACCATGGACAGGGAGTCGATGTCGAGGTCGTCGACGAAGCTCTTCTCGGGGGTCACCTCGCCGGCCGGAATGCCGGTGATCTCGTTGATGATCTTGCCGAGGCCCGCGAGGATCTCCTGCTCGGTGGCAGCCATGTCGCTACTTCTCCTTCATTTTCTGGTTTCTGTACGGCGTCCGCCGTACGAGCTGAGGCACGGCGGGAGCCGTACCGGATCCTACGGAATCTCGATCACTTGGCCCGCATAGGTCAGACCGGCGCCGAAGCCGAGGATGAGCGCGAGGTCGCCTGAGCGGACCTCGCCGCGCTCCAGCATGCGCGAGAGCGCGAGCGGGATGGAGGCCGCCGACGTGTTGCCCGCGGTGACGATGTCGCGGCCGATGACGGCCTTGTCGGCACCGAGCTTGCGCGCGATGGCCTCGATGATGCGCAGGTTGGCCTGGTGGGGGACGAACGCCGCCAGCTCCGAGGGTTCGACCCCGGCGCGGGCGCACGCCTCCAGGGCCACCGGGTGCAGCGCGGTGGCCCAGCGGAAGACCGTCTGGCCCTCCTGGGAGAGGAACTTCGTGCGGTCGGCGATGGAGATGGCCTCGGACTTGTCGCCGGCGCTGCCCCAGACGACCGGGCCGATGCCGGGCGTGTCGGTCGGGCCGACCACCGCGGCGCCGGCGCCGTCGGCGAAGATCACGGCCGTGGACCGGTCGGTCCAGTCGACCCACTGCGACAGCTTCTCCGAGCCGATGACCAGCACGTTCCTGGCCGCGCCGCCGCGGACGGCGGCGCTGGCGGTGGCCAGCGCGTAGCAGAAGCCCGCGCAGGCGGCGTTGACGTCGAAGGCGCCCGGGGACTGGATGCCCAGCCGGTGGGCCACGACGGCCGCGGCGTTGGGGATCTGGGTCTCCAGCGTGCAGGTGGCCACGATCACCAGGTCGATCTCGTCGGGGGTCAGGCCGCTGGCGGCCAGCGCCTTGCCGCCGGCCTGGACCGCCATGTCCTCGACGGACTCGGCGGCCGAGGCGACCCGGCGCTCCTTGATCCCGACGCGGGACTGGATCCACTCGTCGTTGGTGTCCATGGTCTTGGCCAGATCGTCGTTGGTGACGACGTTGTCCGGCTGGTAATGGCCGAGGGCCAGAATCCGGGCGCCGGGGGCGATGTCGGGGATCCTCACTTGATCAGCTCCCTGGCCGCGTCGAGGTCGTCGGGTGTCTTCAGCGCCACGGTCTCGACGCCGCGCAGGCCGCGCTTGGCGAGCCCCGTCAGCGTGCCGCCGGGCAGCAGCTCGATCATCTTGGTGACGCCCAGCTCGGCCATCGTCGCCATGCACAGGTCCCAGCGGACCGGGCTGCTGATCTGCGAGATGAGCCGCTGGACGAACTCGGCGCCGGTGGCGGCGGGCCGGCCGTCGGCGTTGGACAGCAGCGTGACCTGCGGGTCGCCGGGCACGACGTTCCAGGCCGCCTCGCGCAGGGCGTCGACGGCGGGGGCCATGTGACCGGTGTGGAACGCGCCGGCCACCTTGAGCGGGATGAGCCTGGCACGGGCGGGCGCGTCGTCCTTGAAGGCGGCGAGCTGCTCCAGCGTGCCGCCCGCCACGATCTGGCCCGCGCCGTTGATGTTGGCCGGGGTCAGCCCGTGGCGCTCGATCGCGGCCAGCACGTCGGCCTCCACGCCGCCGAGCACGGCGGTCATGCCGGTCTCGGTGACGGCGGCGGCCTTGGCCATCGCCTGGGCGCGCTCGCGGACCAGGCCCAGGGCCTGCTCGGCGGTGAGCACCCCGGCCAGCGCGGCCGCGGCGAACTCGCCCACGCTGTGGCCGGCCAGCACGTCGGGGGAGGCCCCCAGCGCCTCGGCGGCGGCCAGCGCGGCGGCCACCAGCAGCGGCTGGGCCACGGCGGTGTCGCGGATCTCGTCGGCGTCGGCGGTGGTGCCGTAGGCGACCAGGTCGATCCCGGCGACCTCCGACCAGGCGCCGAGTCTGTCGGCCAGACCGGGCAACTCTAGCCAGGGGGTCAGGAAGCCTGGGGTTTGGGCGCCTTGGCCCGGAGCGACGAGTACAAGCACAAAAACCACCATGCCCTGTAGAACTTCGACACGCGGATGGAGATCCGTACGAACTTTGTCCCGGGTGTTTTGTAGGAACCCTACAGTGAAGATTTCGGGAATGTTACGTTCGCCATGCCGCGGCGCCTTCGGAAAGCCGGCCCAGGATGAGACCGACCTGCAGCGTGAAGGCCGACCTGCCCTCGGTGGGCTGGTAGCCCGTGAGCTCGGTGATCTTCTTCAGACGGTAGCGGACCGTGTTCGGGTGCACGAACAGCAGCCGTGCCGTCGCCTCCAGGGAGGTGCCCTGTTCGAGGTAGGTGGCCAGCGTATCGAGCAGGGGAGTGCCGGCCAACGGCAGGTAGACGTTCTCGATGAGCTGCTCCCTGGCGTCGGCGTCGCCGTCGAGGGCGCGTTCGGCCAGCAGGTCCTCGGCGTGCACCGGCCTGGGGGCGTCCGGCCAGCCCGCGGACGCCTTCAGCCCGGCCAGCGCGGCCCGCGCCGACCGCGCGGCGGCGTGCAGGTCGGGCACCTCGGGACCGATGACGATCGGGCCCACGCCGAAGCGCGCCACGACCTGCCGGGCCGCGTCGTGGACGCTGTCGGCGCCGCCCACGATCACGATCAGCCGGTCGGCCTGCACGCCGGCCAGCAGGTCCATGCCGATGCGGCGGCCCTTGTCGCGCAGGGCGTCGATGACCGCGCGCGGGTCGTCGTCGGGGGCGTGCCCGGCGATCACGACGACGGGGGAGGAGGTCCAGCCGAGTGCGGCGGCCCAGGAGTGGAGGCCGTCGTCGACCTCGCCGCGCACCAGCGCGTCGACGATCAGCGCCTCCAGCCTGGCGTCCCAGGAGCCGCGGGCCTCGGCCTCGCGGGCGTAGACGTGCGCGGCGGCGAAGGCGACGTCGCGGGTGTAGCGGAGCATGGCCTGCTGGAGCTGGTCCTCGCCGCCCGGCGCGGCCAGCTCGTCGGTCTGGGCCTCGACCACCTCGACCACGACCCGGACGATGTCGACCGTCTGCTGGAGCGAGATCGAGCGCTTGAGCTCGCGCGGGGCCGTGCCGAAGAACTCGATGCTGGGCGTCGGCCGGTTCTCGCCGGCGTGCTGGAACCACTCCACGAACGCGGCGATGCCGGCCTGGGCCACCAGGCCCACCCACGAGCGGTCCTCGGCGCTGAGCGCCCGGAACCAGGGGAGCTGGTCGTCCATGCGGGCCATCGCCGCCGTGCCGAGCGCGCCCATGGCGCGCTCGAGCCTTCGCGTGGTGTCCTCCCGGGTCCGGTCTGTCACGCCTCCTAGAGTGCCAGGTCGGTTCCGATGACCGGAACGGTGGTGTTTCAGATGACCGCAACCGCCGTGATCAGGCCGATCGCCACGTGGGTGACCGCCAGCAGGCGCGCGCCGGGCTGCAGCTCCGGCTCCTTCACCAGCTCGCGTACGGAGATCCCGACGACCTTGTCGAACACCAGCATCGCCACCGTCTGCACCACGATGCCGACCAGGCCGAACACGGCCGTGCCCGCGAGCCCTTCGGCCAGCCGGCCGCCGGAGGACCAGATGGACGCGGCCACGATGAGCCCGATCGCCGCCAGCGCGGACGTGGTGAGCAGCGTGGCGTTGGCGTTGCGCTGGGTGCGGATGATCTCGCTCAGCTTGCCGGGCGTGGCCCAGTCGATCACGTAGAAGCCGACGATCAGCAGGATCACGCCGACGGCGGCGTACGCGGCGATCGCGCCGGCGCCGCGGGCCAGGACTTCGAGAAGGGTCACGTCATTTCCAATCACGGGGGTGCTTCAGTTCGCGATGCGATGGGGGACGAAGGAGGAGGTGTCGTCGGTGATCAGGCCGGTGGTCTCCCTGATGCCGAGCCCGGCGGCCTCGTCGGCGACCACCCAGGCGCCGAGCACCGGCCGCTGGCCCTCGAACGCGGGCAGGGCCTCGAACCCCTGGAAGACGTACCCTTCCCGGCCGTAACGGCCGGGGGTCTCCTGGGTGCCCTCGGGGGTGACGATGCGCATCGAGGCGCCCTCCCTGCCCAGCAGCGGCTTGGCGATGTAGGAGGTCAGCTCGCGCGGCCCGTCGAGGTAGGCGGGCAGCAGGTTGGGATGGCCCGGGTAGAGCTCCCACAACACGGCGAGCAGCGCCTTGTTCGACAGCAGCGTCTTCCACAGCGGCTCGATCCAGGTGGAGTGGCGCACCGCGTGCCGGCCGAAGTCGTCGGCGAGCATCCACTCCCAGGGGTAGAGCTTGAACGCCGAGCGGATCATCTCGTCCCCGGCGTCGACGAAACGGCGGTTGAGCTCGTCCCAGCCGATGTCCTCCATGGCGACGGCGACCGTCCGGCGGCCCGCCTGCTCGGCGGTCTCCTGCAGGTAGGCGACCGTCATGGCCTCCTCGCCCGTCTCGTCGGCGTTGGTGAAGGCGAAGTGCGTGGGGCCGGGCGGCAGCGGCAGCTCGCGCCAGCGCTCGATGAGCCGCTCGTGCAGGGAGTTCCACTGGTCGTCGCCGGGGTGGGCGTCCTGCAGCCAGAACCACTGGATCACCGACGACTCCACCAGCGACGTCGGCGTGTCGGCGTTGTACTCCAGCAGCCGGGCCGGGCCGGTGCCGTCGTAGCGCAGGTCGAAGCGGCCGTACAGGTGGGGGTCGCGGCGCTCCCAGGAGCGGGCCACGGCGTCCCTGGCCCACTCGGGGACGGCGAAGTCGGCGTAACGGCCGGTCGAGACGACGTGCTCGACGGCCCGCAGGCACATGCCGTGCAGCTCCTCGACCTGCTCCTCCAGCGACTCCACCTCCTCCAGGGACAGGACGTAATGGACTGACTCGTCCCAGTAGGGCCTGCTCAGGCCCTCGGGGTGGGCCGCCCGGTGGTAGGCCAGGCCCTGGCTCTCGATCGTCTTCTCCCAGCCGGGACGGGCGATGCCATGCTCGCGGCGCACGTCAGCTCCCGCCGCCCCAGCTGTTGCCGAAGCCGCCGCGCTGGATCGACTTGCCGTTGCGGCTGGAGATGTTCACGTCGGACGGCCGGTACGTGGTGCCGCCCTGCATGCGGTTGCCGACCCGGTGGCCGCCGTAGTACCACATGTACGCGCCGCGCGAACCGGCGTAGTAGTGGGACCCGCCGCCGCCGCCGCCGCTGCCGCCGTCGTCGTCGCAGTAGTCGTCGTCGACGACCTCGTACGTGCCGTCCTCCAGCTGCACCACGCAGTCGGCGGTGACGTCGTCGTCGTCCTGGGTCGCCGCGCAGTAGCCCACCAGCATCACCGACAGGACCCCGAGAATGGTCAGTGGGACGGCCTTGGACGATTTGCGCGGGGGCGGGGGAGCCGGCTTGCGCGGCGGGTGTGCCATGTACTTCCTGCTTTCCTGGGCGAATCAGCCTATCGGTGCGCTTCGCCCATGTTCAATGCCGGTGGTCGTCCGCTCGGGTATGAATGACTCATGGAACCGGTCCAGGCCCTGCGCGAGATCGCCTTCCTGCTCGAACGCGCAGGTGAGCCCACCTATCGGGTCCGCGCGTTCCGCCGCGCGGCCGCGGTCGTGGACGACCTGCCGGAAGGGGAGCTCGCGCGGCTGGCCGGAGCCGGCGGGCTGGGCGACCTCCCCGGCATCGGCAAGGTCACCGCCCTTGTGATCAACGAGGCGCTCGACGGTCAGGTTCCGACGTATTTGCGTAGGTTGCGGGCCACCGAGGGCGTCGAGCTCGACGCCGAGACCGCGGCCCTGCGCGCGGCGCTGAAGGGCGACCTGCACAGCCACTCCGACTGGTCCGACGGCGGCTCGCCGATCGAGGAGATGGCCGAGGCCGCCCGGGGGCTCGGGCACGAGTACTGGGCGCTGACCGACCACTCGCCGCGCCTGACCGTGGCCAAGGGGCTGTCGGCCGAGCGGCTGGAGCGGCAGCTCGACGTGGTGGCCGGGCTCAACGAGCGGCTGGCGCCCTTCCGGATCCTGACCGGCATCGAGGTCGACGTCCACCTCGACGGCTCCCTCGACCAGGACCCGGCGCTGCTCGAACGGCTCGACGTGGTCGTGGCCAGCGTCCACTCCAAGCTGCGCATGGACCGCGAGGAGATGACCCGCCGCATGGTCACCGCCGTCGCCAACCCCCTGGTCGACGTCCTCGGCCACTGCACCGGGCGGGTCGTGCGGGCGGGCGGCGAGCGCGGGGTCAAGAGGCCGGAGTCGGATTTCGACGCCGAGCTGGTCTTCGAGGCGTGCCGGCGGTTCGGGGTCGCCGTGGAGATCAACTCCAGGCCCGACCGGCTCGACCCGCCCAAGCGGCTCATGCGGCTGGCCTACGAGACGGGGTGCCTGTTCTCGATCGACTCCGACGCGCACGCGCCTGGGCAGCTCGACTGGCAGCGCTTCGGCTGCGAGCGGGCGGCCCGGTGCGGGATCGAGGCCGGACGGATCGTCAACACCTGGCCCCTGGACCGGCTGCTGGAGTGGACGGCGGAGTGAGCCTTGGGTGGCGGCGGAGTCAGGTCGTTGTCGCGGGGGCCGCGCGGGGCCGGTGATTGTCGGTGGCGGCGCGTAGCGTTCCGGCTGTGAACCGTACCGACCGGCTCTATGCGCTCGTCGAGGACCTGCGCGCCATCGCGCCACGCTGCCGCTCCGCCCGCGAGCTCGCCGAGAGGTTCGAGGTCAGCGTGCGCACCATCGAGCGCGACATCACCGCGTTGCAGGGGTCCGGGGTGCCGATCTACGCCGAGCCCGGTCGCAGGGGCGGCTACGCCCTCGACAAGAAGATGTCGCTGCCTCCGCTCAACTTCACCCCGGCCGAGGCGGTGGCCATCGCCGTGGCCCTCAGCCAGGCCGGCGACCAGCCGTTCGGCCGCCAGGCCCGCAGCGCGTTACGCAAGGTGGTCTCGGCCATGCCGGGGCCCGAGGGCGAGCTGGCCAGGGAGCTGGCGCGGCGGGTGCAGCTCGTCAGCGAGCCGCCCGAGCCGGGCACTCCGCGCCGGCCGCTCGGCGCCGAGGGCATCTCCAGGGCCATCGAGGAGGCGCTGCTGCGGCGGCGCGTGCTCAGGCTCGACTACGCCGACGCCAAGGGCGCGCTCACCTCGCGCGACGTCGAGCCGGGGGTGTTCCTGGGCGGGCGCGGCGGTTTCTGGTACCTCGTGGCGTGGTGCCGGTTGCGGGAGGACGTCCGCGTCTTCCGGCTCGACCGCATCGCCGCGGCCGTCGTCACCGTCGAGCGCTGCCCCGAGCGGCCGCTCGAAGGGTTCGCCCCCGACGTGCCGGAGATGGTGGTACGCGGAACCATGCTCGATTAATCATGCGAAAACACCGACATAGGGTTGTCGCCATAGCGATACATCGTTGTCTTGTTCGAAAGACGAGGAGACGATGATGGACAACACGGTGACCTGGTTCGAGATCGCGACCGACGACCCCGAAGGCGCCGAACGTTTCTACGGCGAGCTGTTCGGCTGGTCGTTCACCCGCGACGACGACGGCCCGCTCGACTACCGCATGATCGGCTACCCGGGTGGCGAGCGGCCCGGCGGCGGCCTGTTCAACACCAAGGGCGACTTCCCCGCCCACGCGGTCTTCCACGTGCAGGTCGCCGACGTCGAGGCAGCGTGCGCCAAGAGCGAGTCGCTCGGCGGCAAGGTCGAGATGAAGGTGATCGACGACGGCGCCGGCACCGACTTCGCCTATCTGCGCGACGCCTCGGGGAGCCTGTTCGGAGTCTTCCACCGCAGGTGAGCCCTCCGGCGGCGGACTGCCGCCGGAGCTCGCGGGACCTCGCCGCGATCGCGCCCCCGGGGAAGCACCTTCCCCGCCGAACCGGGGCCGCGCGACGCGGGCCGTCCCGCCTGGAGCGGTTCACCCGCCCTGGACACGCCGCCGATCGCCGAGCGGCGGCGCGTCCAGGGCCCCTTCCCCCCGTCAGGGGGCCCGGTTCAGAAGGCGGCGGCCGCCAGCCAGCGGGTCAGCAGGTCGTGGTCGCCGAAGACGGCCGACGACCGCGGGGGCCGCCGACCGTAGAGCACCAGGAGCAGCTCGCTCGCCGGGCCGCGTACGGCGGCGTCGCCCTTGGTGTGGCCGCGTTCGCAGCTGACCGCCCCGTCGGCGCCCTGCGTGATGGTCCACTCGCCGTCGAGGTCGGTCGCGTGGAGGTGGATCGTGGCCCCCTCCGCGCCGAGCCCGGCCAGCGACCTGGTCACCCAGGTCGCGTACGGCAGGTTGTGCAGGAACTCCTCGATGCCGTCCACGGCGGTCGCCGCCGGGATCTCCGGGTCGAGGCCGAGTGCGAGCTCGGCGTCTACCCGGTGGATCACCAGCTCGAAGAGCATCCTGGGCGCCCACCATCCGGCCCGCAGGTCGGGGCCCCACGTCCACACCGCGAGGTCCGGGTCGGTGGTGCGCAGCACGTCCAGGAGGGCGGCGGCGCCCTCCATGAGCCAGGCGGCGTCGCCGTGCGCGCCCTCGGGCAGGCCGCTGGGCACGTCGCGCGACCAGACGCGCTGCTGGACCCGGTTGCGCAGCACGTGCGCCGCCCAGCGATGGGTCCGGCCGACATGCGTGACGAGGTCGCCGATCGTCCATCCCGGGCACGTCGGCACCGGGACGGACAGATCGGTCGCCAGCGCCGCCAGCCGCGCGGCTTCGCCCTCGATCCGGGCGATGAAGGTGTCGTTGTCGGTCACCCGTCACACACTAGGCCGCCGGGCAGGTCGCGCCCTTGGCGGGCAGCTTGCCCTCCACCAGGTACGCGTCCACCAGCCCCTGCACGCACTTGCTGCCCGACAGGTACGCCCCGTGCCCCTCGCCCTCGTACGTCACCAGCCGCGCGGTCCTGAGCTGGGCCGTCAGCCGCGGCGCCCACTGGTACGGCGTGGCGGGGTCGCCCTTGCCGCCCACGACCAGGATCGGCGCCGACCCGGTGGCGTTGACGTGCCGCGCCTCGTTGCTGCCCTTGGCCGGCCACACCCGGCACAACCCGCCCGAGCCCTCGCTGCCGAACAGCGGCGAGATCCGCAGCGCCGCCGCCTCGGTGCGCCGCAGCTCGGCCTCGCTGGGCCGTTCGGCGGTGTCCACGCAGGTGATGGCCGGGAAGCTGGTCATCTGCGTGGAGTAGGTGCCGTCCTCCGAGCGTCCGGTGTAGGAGTCGGCCAGGTACAGCAGCGCCTCGCCGTGGCCCTTCAGCGCCTCGCCGAGCGCCTTCTCCAGGAACGGCCAGGTCAGTTCGGAGTACAGGGCGGCGGCCACGCCGGTGGAGGCCAGGCCCTGGGTGAGCTGCCGGCCGTCCACCTTCAGCGGCTTGGCGGCGAGCTGGTTCATCAGGTTCTCGACGTTGGCGTTGGCGGCGGTCACGTCCTTGCCGACCTCGCAGCCGCCCTTGACACAGCTGCGCAGGAAGCTCTCGTACGCCTGCTGGAAGCCGCGGGTCTGGGTGAGCGTGCGCTGCTCGAAGGTGACCGTCGGGTCGAGCGGCGCGTCGAGCAGCATGCGGCCCACGTTCTTGGGGAACTGGGTGGCGTAGACGGCGCCGAGCTGGGTGCCGTACGACATGCCGACGTAGTTGAGCTTGGGGTCGCCGACGGCGGCGCGGATGCGGTCCATGTCACGGGCGGCGTTGACGGTGCCGACGTAGGGCAGGACCTTGCCGGAGTGCTGCTGGCAGAGCTGGGCGAACTCCTTGTTGGCGTCCAGGCTCTCCTGGCGGGTCTGCGCGTTGGTGGGCAGCGTGTTCAGCGAGACGAACCGGTCCATCTGCGCGCTGTCGCCGCAGCGTACGCCCGCGCTGCGCTCGACGCCGCGCGGGTCGAAGCTGACCAGGTCGTAGTGGGCGCGCAGGGAGGTGAGCGCCTTGGCGGCCTGGTCGAGGGTGTCCACGCCGGAGGCGCCCGGCCCGCCGAAGTTGAACACCATCGAGCCGAGCCGCTTCTTCGGATCGGTGGCTGACAGCTTGATGAGCGCCAGCTCCAGCTTGTCGCCGTCGGGGCGGGAGTAGTCGAGGGGCACCGCCAGCTTCCCGCAGCGCACCGAGGCGTCCTGCTGTGCCGGTGGCTCGCCGTCCGGGCGCTTGATGTCGGTGCACGGCCCCCACGCGATCGTGTCGGTGTCGGCGGCGGGCCCGTCGGTGGCGGGCTCTGCGGGTGCACTCGCGCAGCCCGCGGCCGTTACGAGCAGGGCGGCGGCTAGGACGCGTCGCATACGAACATTCCCCTTCGTGTCTTCGGGGGAAGCAGTGCCCACGATACGGGACCTCGCGTCGAACCTGGGTGAGGCGGCACGTACCCCTCCTGGACGTGCCGCCTCATCCGTCAAACGGAGCGGAGGCCCGGACATGACGGCGCTCCCGCGAGAAACAGTTCGCGGGAGCGCGCCTTCCGGATGACTCAGACGCCCATCGACTGGGTGTCGTTGCTCTCCGCGCCGCCGGCTTCGGTGACGCCGTTCTTCAGGTGGTAGCGGGCGATGGCCTCGCGCAGCACCTCGCCGTCGAGCTCGCCCCGCTTGACCAGCCGGGTGAGCACGGCCAGCGTGATCGAGGCGGCGTCCACGTGGAAGTGGCGACGCAGCGCCGAGCGGGTGTCGGACAGGCCGAACCCGTCGGTGCCCAGCGAGGACCAGTCACCCGGCACCCACTGCGCGATCTGGTCCTGGACCGCCTTCATGTAGTCGCTGACGCCCACGAACGGGCCGCTGGCCTGCGAGAGCGCCTGCGTCACGTACGGGACGCGCTGCTCGGCGTCGGGGTTGAGCAGGTTGTGCTCCTCGCACGCCAGCGCGTCGCGCCGCAGCTCGGACCACGACGTCGCCGACCACACGTCGGCGGACACGCCCCACTCCTCGGCCAGCAGGCGCTGGGCCTCCATGGCCCACGGACCGGCCACGCCGGAGGCCAGGATGTTGGCCTTCGGCCCCTGCGTCTGCGGGCCCTCGGCGAACTTGTACAGGCCCTTGAGCAGGCCCTCGACGTCGAGGTTGGCCGGCTGCGCGGGCTGCAGGTAGGGCTCGTTGTAGACGGTCAGGTAGTAGAAGACGTCTTCCGGCTGCTCGCCGTACATGCGGCGCAGGCCGTCCTTGACGATGTGGGCGACCTCGAAGGCCCAGGACGGGTCGTAGGAGACCGCGGCCGGGTTCGTCGAGGCGATGAGCGGCGTGTGACCGTCTTCGTGCTGCAGGCCCTCGCCGTTGAGCGTGGTGCGGCCGGCGGTGGCGCCGAGCAGGAAGCCGCGGCCCATCTGGTCGCCCATCTGCCACATCTGGTCGCCGGTGCGCTGCCACCCGAACATCGAGTAGAAGATGTAGACCGGGATCATGTGCTCGCCGTGCGTGGCGTAGGAGGTGCCGGCCGCGATGGTCGAGGCCATCGAGCCCGACTCGCTGATGCCCTCGTGCAGGATCTGCCCCTGCACGGCCTCCTTGTACGACAGCAGCAGCTCCCTGTCGACCGCCTCGTACGTCTGCCCGTGGGGCGAGTAGATCTTGGCCGTCGGGAACATGGCGTCGAGACCGAACGTGCGGGCCTCGTCGGGGATGATCGGCACGAACCGGTGGCCGATCTCCTTGTCGCGCATGAGGTCCTTCAGCAGGCGCACGAACGCCATGGTCGTGGCGACCTGCTGCTTGCCCGAGCCCTTGCCGAACTGGCTGTAGACGTCGTCACCGGGCAGCTTGACCGGCTTGGCGCGCACGACCCGCTTGGGCAGCACACCGCCGAGCGCCGCGCGGCGCTCCTTCATGTACTGGATCTCGGGGTCGTTCTCGCCCGGGTGGAAGTACGGGGGCAGCTCGCCCTCCAGGGCCGAGTCCGGGATCGGCAGGTAGAGCCGGTCGCGGAACTCCTTCAGCTCGGCCTTGGTGAGCTTCTTCATCTGGTGGGTGGCGTTGCGCGCCTCGAAGTCCTTGCCCAGCGTCCAGCCCTTGATGGTCTGGGCGAGGATCACCGTCGGCTGGCCGACGTGCTCGCGGGCCGCCTTGAAGGCCGCGTAGACCTTGCGGTAGTCGTGGCCGCCGCGCGACAGCTTGCGGATGTCGTCGTCGGACAGGTGCTCGACCATCTTGCGCAGGCGCGGGTCGCCGCCGAAGAAGTGGTCGCGGATGTAGCCGCCGGTCTCCACCGAGTAGGTCTGGAACTGGCCGTCGGGCGTGGTGTTCATCTGGTTGACCAGCACGCCGTCGACGTCGGCCGCGAGCAGCGGGTCCCAGTCGCGGCCCCACACGACCTTGATCACGTTCCAGCCGGCGCCGCGGAAGTACGACTCCAGCTCCTGGATGATCTTGCCGTTGCCGCGTACCGGGCCGTCGAGCCGCTGCAGGTTGCAGTTGATGACGAACGTGAGGTTGTCCAGCTCCTCGCGGGCGGCCAGGCCGATCGCGCCGAGCGACTCGGGCTCGTCCATCTCGCCGTCGCCGAGGAAGGCCCACACGTGGCTGCGCGAGGTGTCCTTGAGCTGGCGGTTGAGCAGGTAGCGGTTGAACCGCGCCTGGTAGATCGCGCCGATCGGGCCGAGGCCCATGGAGACCGTCGGGAACTCCCAGAAGTCGGGCATGAGCCGCGGGTGCGGGTAGGAGGGCAGGCCGCGGAAGCCGTGCGACAGCTCCTGGCGGAACGCGTCGAGCTGGGCCTCGTTGAGCCGGCCCTCCAGGAAGGCGCGGGCGTAGATGCCCGGCGCGGCGTGGCCCTGGAAGAACACCTGGTCGCCCGACTCGCCGTGGTCCTTGCCACGGAAGAAGTGGTTGAAGCCCACCTCGTAGAGCGAGGCCGCCGAGGCGTAGGTGGCGATGTGGCCGCCCACGTTCGTACGGGCGTTGGCCCGCGACACCATGACCGCGGCGTTCCACCGGATGTAGGCGCGGATGCGCCGCTCGACGTGCTCGTCGCCCGGGAACCAGGGCTCGCGCTCCGGCGGGATCGTGTTGATGTAGTCGGTGCTGCGCAGGCCCGGCACGCCGACCTGGTGCTCGCGGGCCCGTTCCAGCATGCGGAGCATGAGGTAGCGGGCTCTGGTGCGGCCTTCGGTCTTGACGACATTGTCGAGAGACTCGAGCCACTCGTTGGTCTCACTGGGGTCGACATCAGGCAGCTGGCTGGGTAGGCCGTCGCTGATGATCGAGAATCGCTGGCGTCCGGAAGCCACTGGGTCTCGCCTTCCGAGAATGACTGAAGTCTGGTCTGGGTCGCCTTCCATCCTGGTCGCTAGTCGTAGAAAACGCATCTCTACTGACGGGTAACCAGAGCGTCCCTGCTGGCAGGGCCATGTTGGTGGCCTAGACCACCGATGGTAGGACGAATCGCCACCAAAGGTTACATCGGTGGAGCAATTTAACAAGACTAGAAAACGGACGAAATTTCCCCCCAATCCTAGGGGGCTGGCCCGGTGGGTCGGCCTCCGCCCTCAACCCTCCCCCGAACGGGGCGGTCCTCACCCGGACGGGGCGGCCGCGCCGCGCCGCGCGAGTCTAGCCACCGTCTTCGCGGCGGGGCCGGGCGGGGCGGCGCGTCCGCTTGGGAGGGGTGCGGCACACACCTCTTCTCCTTGTTTCTGTACGCGCTCCGGAGCCGCCGCACCTTCACGGCGTGGACCCGAGGCGGGGCGTACCCGTGGCCGGTCGTACCCGAGGCCGGTCGTACCCGAGACGGGCCGCATTCAGGACAGGCCGCACATCCGCGCCTGCCGCCGAGGTGTCCGCACAGCGGCCTCAGGGAACTCGGGGAGCCGGCGGGCCGTCGCGAAGCCGGGTCCCGCATCCTGTCGGCCCCCCGAAGTTCCTGTGTCCGGATGCCTGGGCGTCTCTCTCCTTGTGTCTCTTGCCGGGCCGGCCCTCTGTCGTGCGTCCCCAGCGGCTGCCTCCGCCGGCGTCCGCAAGCGGCTCTCGGCCGGGCCGCTGCCGAAATGAGGCCATATCGGAACCATCAGGCGACAGAGCCGGACGCGACCCCGCCGTCCTGCCTCTGACCAGCCCTGACGCCGTAGTGGTCAGGTGATCCGATGACCATGGCCCGGCCGCGGCGCACGAAACGCGGCGCCCGTGGCGCGTAACATTTCGGTCATCATTTTCGGCCCCTATGAAGACCGGGCAAAAAATCGCCGTCATCGGCCTCCGCCCTTTTCCTGGGCCGTCCGCCGTACCAATGTGGAAGGTATGAATGCGACGGCAGGAGACCGGCTCCTGATGCACGGCAACACCGTCGGCGAAAGGGAGCGAAGCGGCGTCATCACCGAGGTCCACGGCCCGGACGGCGGGCCTCCGTACATCGTGCGGTTCGACGACGGCCACACCGGGCTGGTCTTTCCCGGCCCTGATGCGGTCGTTGTGCCTCAGTAGGATTTCCCTGTGAGATCAGAAATCATCTCCGTGGCCACGGGTTCACGCGAGACCGTGCACGACATCACCGCTGAATGCGCTGAATTCGTGCGCGCGCAGGGAGAAGACGGCCTGTTGCACGTTTTCGTGCCGCACGCGACCGCGGGCGTGGCGCTGCTGGAGCTCGGCTCCGGCAGCGACGACGACCTGCTCGCCGCGCTGCGTGACCTGCTCCCGGCCGACGACCGCTGGCGTCATGCCCACGGTTCGCGCGGTCACGGCAGGTCACACGTCATGCCCGCGCTGATCCCGCCGTACGCCACGATCCCCGTGCTGGGCGGGAGAATGGCGTTGGGCACATGGCAGTCCGTCGCGCTGGTCGACCTCAATGTCGACAACACGCAACGCCAGGTTCGCCTGTCGTTTTTGTCAGATTGATTCTGGCCGACTACGGCCGTACCCGTGGCGACCGTTGACGACTGAGGGTCACAGCGTGTGGACTGTGCCGAAGCGATAAACCGCATAGAGCGGGGCCACTCAAGCAGGAGGGATAAACGTGAGCGCGACCGCGGGTCAGGCGCAGGGCGAGCGCGGCCTGGCCGAACGACTCGGCCTCAAGCCGGGTCAGGTGGTGCAGGAGATCGGTTGGGACGAGGACGTCGACGACGAGCTTCGCGACTCCATCGAGGACCTGACCGGCAACGAGCTGCTGGACGAGGAGAGTGACGACGTCGTCGACGTGGTGCTGCTGTGGTGGCGCGACGGCGACGGGGACCTCTTCGACGCCCTCAGCGACGCCATGCGAGCACTCGCCGAAGCCGGCCAGATCTGGCTGCTGACTCCCAAGGCCGGGCGCGATGGCCACGTGGAGCCGAGCGACATCGGGGAGGATGCCGCTACCGCGGGTCTCTCGCAGACCAGCAGCATCTCAGCCGCACCCGACTGGTCCGGGACCAGGCTCGTCGCACCGAAGGGCCGACGTTAGGAAACTCCGAGGCCGGCCGATACGGCAGGATGATGGCTGTGAACGCACATCCTGCCGAGGTCGGCGCACCAGCTCCGGATTTCGAGCTGCAGGACCAGCACGGCGCCCCGGTGCGACTGTCCATGTTCCGGGGCGAGAAGGTCGTGCTGGTCTTCTATCCGCTTGCCTTCAGCGGGATCTGCGAGGGCGAGCTCACCGCGCTGCGCGACCAGCCTCTCGACGCGCGGGTGCTCGCCGTGTCGGTCGACTCCGTGTTCGCCCTGCGTGCCTGGTCCGATCGAGAAGGTTACGAATTCGCCCTGCTCTCCGATTTCTGGCCACATGGACAGGTCGCCCAGGCGTACGGTGTGTTCGATGAGGCGAAGGGGCTCGCACGTCGGGGGACCTTCGTCATCGACGGCGAGGGCGTGATCCGGTGGTCGGTGATCAGTCCGATCTCCTCGGCACGTGACGTCGCCGACTACGTCAAGGCACTCGCCGACATTTCCTGACCTCGGAGGGAACGATGCCCTGCTACCGATGCGGGGCCCGGCAGACCGACCCGGTCCGTGGCGCCAGCCCGTGGCAGCGCGGGGTGCGCAACGAGTCCCAGGTGCTGATCTGCCCGGACTGTCAACGGCTGCACGACCTCGATCTCGACTCCTGCGCCACCTGCGGGTCCACCGCGCTCATCTGCCGGCTGGGGGAGATCGAGTGCCGCGGCTGCGGCGCCGTCCGGCAGGCCCGGGCGCCGAAGGGGTTCGAGGAGCAGGGCGCGTACGTGGGGTCCGGGGCTCCGCCGGGGCTGTCGGCGGAGGTCGAGGCGGCGCTCAACCGGGTGCTGGGCAGGGCCTGACCGCCCGGGTGATCTTGGGCCCAACGCTCTGGCGCCGTGCGGTCGGTCTCCCAGTTCAGGGCCCTGGTGCCGCCGGCTTCGACCGCGACGCCGCGCCCCCCTTCCGCCTGAGAGATTCTCAAGCGCCTTTTCAGACATTTGCTGACCTGCGCTATCGTCTCCTTTCGTGTCCGCTATGAGTTCGTTCGTCGTCGCGCTCGACGTCGGTGGCACGTCCATGAAGGGCGGCCTGGTCAGCGAGTCCGGTGAGGTGTTGCTGAGCGAGCGGCGCCACACTCCTCGCGCGGAGGGCCCTGAGGCGGTCGTGTCCGCCATTTCAGACTTCATCGGCCACCTGGCCTCCTCCGGCGACGGCGAACCCGCAGGCGTCGGTCTGGCCGTCCCCGGGCTGGTGTCCGAGAACGCGGCTCTCTATGCGGCGAACCTGGGCTGGCGTGACGTCCCCGCCTCGAACTTCACCACCCTGGACATCCCCGTCATGCTGGGCCACGACGTCCGCACGGGCGGTCTGGCCGAGAGCATCCTCGGCGCCGGAAGAGGCGTCTCCGACTTCCTCTTCCTCCCGATCGGCACCGGTATCGCCGGAGCCTCGATCATCAACGGCGACCCGTACGGCGGCTCCTCCGGCTGGGCCGGCGAGATCGGCCACACCCCCGTCTTCCCCGACGGTGAACAGTGCGCGTGCGGCCAGTTCGGCTGCCTGGAGACGTACGCCTCGGCGGCCTCGGTCGGCCGCCGCTACAGCCAGCGCGCGGGCGTGGAGGGCGTGCGCGCCGAGCAGGTGGTCGCCTCCGACGACCCCATCGCCATCGAGGTGTGGGACGAGGCCGTGGAAACCCTGTCGCTCGCTCTGGCGACGTACACGCTGCTGCTGGACCCCTCGGTGATCGTCCTCGGCGGCGGCCTGGCCGAGGCCGGCCCCGCCCTCTTCGATCCCGTACGTACCCGCCTGGTCAAGCGCCTGGCCTTCCGCGACGCGCCCCCGCTCGTCCCGGCCGCGCTGGGCGTCGACGCCGGCATGCTGGGCGCCGCCCTGCTGGGCTGGCGCGCCGCCGGCCGCCCCGAACTGGGCCCCGGCTGGACGGTGAATGTGCGATCGGCCCCTCTGGTGTCGTAAGGTTAGTGCCGATCAGGGGGCGGTTAGCTCAGCGGTAGAGCACTCGCCTTACAAGCGAGGGGTCACTGGTTCGAACCCAGTACCGCCCACCCAGGTCAGACCACCTTTTTAGGTCTGGCACGAAGATCCGAAACAGGCGAGTGGGAGAGATTTGGGAGATCAACTCCCTTGGCGCTCTCCCGGAAGGGCCTCAGCAACTCGTCCAGAAGCGGCACCGGCGACCGCCCGCCGTACAGGGAGGCCCGCTCCCGAAGGGAGTTCTCCCACCGCCGCTGCAGCGCCGCGACGATTCGTTTCATCATCTCCGGGGATGTGTGGCTGTAGACGCCGCGGACGCCGGGCACGCCGTGGCCCATTCGTTCCTCTGACGCTACCTCCGGGATGTCATCCTCGATCATCCACACCTTGTGACTGTGTCTCAGGCCGTGCACCTTCAACCCTGGCTTGATCGGGAGCCACGACATCACCGCATGCCGCTCAGGGTCGTATTTCCAGAAGCCGCGCGCGCTGGGAGGGGTGAACTCCTGATCAGGCACAGCGGCGGGCCACGAGCGGCGAACCATGCCAGGCCACGGCGCGTCGGCGACGTCCGCCAGCACTGGGTAGCCTGGCCTGTCCTTAGCGTCGCCGTGCCGGCCATCGACCGCAGGGCGGAAGCGGCGACGCCCGAAGTTGCTGCGCCGCTCATGGTCGCCGTCCTCTGGACGGAAAACGTACCGCCCCCCACCGCACCCCCGCTGTCCCTTGCACGGACACGCGCCGTTGCCGTGCCGCTGAATTTGCTGAGACAGCAAGTCTGCGAGGAATGGCGGCAAGTGGATGTCCCTGTAGGAGTCGTCCTTGGGTGCCTTCTTGATCCAGCGGCCCTTGTGCTCGTACACCTGCTGCTCGATCCGGATCTTGGACAGGCGCAGGTACTGGCGTTCGAGACCGATCGTTTCCGCCCATCGCATTCCGGTGTAGGCGATCGTCACCAGGTGCACGAATTCATCGGGGCGTCCGGACAGGAGAGACGCCCGCTCGGCTACCAGGAGTGCCTCCAGCGGCGTCGCCCAAACTTCCTCGGGGCCGCGGATACTCCTCCCGTTCTTCCGGCCGCGGTTGCGTTGCCTCACTGCTGGATTGGCTGGGATGAGCCCAGCCCCGACCGCGTCGGACAGGATCGTATGCAGGAGGGTCCGTGCGGACGCAGCTGACGCCTCTCCGCACACCCGTTTCCCCGCCGCGTTAGGACGGAACAAGGCGAGCTCCCACGCGGCGATGTCCAGAGCGTTGAGCGTCCGGAGGGCGTGCTCTCCGAAGTACGGCAGGATGTGCACCTCGATGTGCCAGCGATATCCCTCAAGGGTGGTCTCTTCGAGGTGCTGGGCGGGGAACCATCTGTTGACCCAGTCGGCGAGGAGCATGTCGCCAGCTCGCGGGTCGCGCCACAGGTTGCGGCGAATGTCGGCCTCTTGTTCCTCGCCGTACGCCTTGGCGTCTCGCGCGTTCTCGAAGCGCTTACCGTCGTCGCCGTAGGGGGCGGATGCCCAGGTGCCGTCGGCTCTCTTGTAACGAGCGCGCCAGTAGTTGCCGCGCTTTTCCGCGTAGGCCATGAGGGTCCCCGTGGGAGATGAGGGATGGGGGTCGCTGGCTAGTGAAGCACACGGGCCTGGAACGGCACTGGGCGATCGATCAGAGCGCACACACGTGCAGCAGCGGATCCACGTCGACTTCCAGCACACAGTCCCTGCTCGGCGATGTAGTCGGCTGGGGCGAGGCGATGCCATCCGGAGGGCGAGGCGAAGCCGCCGGCTCAGGCGCGGGCCGATCCGTAGCGTTCGTTGTCACAGACGGGCCGGGCGCCTCGGATGGTCGATGCTCAGGAGCGGAGGCGGCACCCTTGGGCGTTGGCCGTTTCGTCGGTGGTCGATGCGTGGAGGCAGGGCGCTGCCTGTCTCGCGTGGGCCGCGGGGCGGGTGCTGGACGATGCTCCGTTGCCATCGGTGGAGCATGCGGAGTCCGCGTCGGCTTTACGTGCTGCGTCCGCGTCGGCGACCATATGTAGCTGGGGGACATGACAGTGGTCCAAGGCGATTCTGTCGCCGGTTGTGGCGCGACGACCGGTCTGTCCTGCTCGATGACCGTTGTGACTGCCAACACCAGAGCACCCCCATAGGTGATCCCGACGGCCATGGCAGCAAGAGGGTGCTGCGCAGCCCAGCGCTTGAACGGATCCCAGAGGTAGGCCAGGACCGGCATGGCGACGAGCGCGGCCAAGCCACGCTCATGCTCACGCCACGCGGCAAGGATGGCCTTGGAGCGTTCCCTGCCTTTCAGCTTCTCGTCCACCTCGATGACGGTGCGGCCGTTCTCGGTGAAGGCATGGGCGGAGAGGGGCGGATCCTTCACTTCGCGGATCTCGGGCCATAACACGATCAGGCACCTCCGTACTGCTCCTTGATGCGCCGCCACCAGCGTGCTTGGTCGATCGGGTCCTCCATTCCCAGGGCTGGGACAAGGAACGTGTGCGCTTTGCCTCCGAGGTCCAGTCGCACTGGTTGTGGTCCGCCTGTACTGCTCAGAACGTGGGCAACCTCGACGGGCGGTGGATCCGCAGCGAGAGCGTTGAGCTTGTCGTTGAGCTTCTGGATCGTGACATAGGCAAGATCGAGTTGGTTCGCCATGTCGGCGAAGCGGGCTCGTGTGAACTTGTCATCGCGAAGCTGTGCTGCGGAGATCTCCGTGGCCCGGTCGAGGCGCTCCTTGATCATGGTGAGGACATGGTCGATCAGGACCCGCTCTGAATCAGTCGGGTTCGCGTCGGCGATCAAGTTTTTGCACCCCCAGGCGCGCATTACGCGCAGAAGTGTTGTTGCGTGGTCCCCCGCCCCAAAAAGCTGTATTGGTCATTTCACGTCCGGTACCGCCCAGAAGTCCACCCTAGGTAAGGGGCCGTAATCGTATCGTGACATGAGAATCCAGGGCACACCAGGGCATGCCCTGGCAGACGGCTGAGCAGTGTTTTCCTAGAGGAATGCTGGGAATGTGAGCAGGTTTTGCTCGTGCCTGAAAACTTCCGAAGGCTGGGCTCAATTACTCCAGAGAACTTGCCCGACGGTCAGCCCCGAGGCCGAAACTCCCGGACATCCGCGTCGGGACGTCGATCCTCTTCCGCCATCGCCTCACGGGTCACCCGCACCAGGGCGATCAACTGCTTGCGGATCACGGGCTCTAGCTCGGTGATCTCCCAAATCTTCTGCTCTGCATCGTCCTCGTAGCGACGCTCAACCGCTTCCGGCTTGGCTGGTCTCGCGGTGGCTGTAGCTGACAGAGCAAGGCTTGCCGTGCTGGAGACATTTGCGGTCTCGACGGGATCCCGTCCCGCCAGGATGTGCCGGATGCTGCCAGGTGCCCATTGGAGCGCCTCTTCTAGGCCGGCCTCCATGAGGGGGGTGAGGTTCGCCTCGCCGCCACGGATGCGCCGTAGGTGGGCAGTTGACATGCCGGCTCGCGCGGCAACCTCGCCCCACTGGAGGCGGAGTGCTACTCGACGTGCCTCCATGAGCGCTGTCAGGCGCTCGCGCGGCTGCTGGTTGCTCGTCATTGGGAGTCCCCACCTTCGCAGATATGAGTGCACTTTAGCGCACATTGCCAGGTCAGAGCCATTCGATCACGTGTCCGAATCGCAGAATGAACGATCTTGAGCGCTCTATTGCGCTCCAACGCTCATGAGCGCTAATGTGCGGTCATGCCTAGAACAGCCATCAGCCTCCCCTTCGATGGAAGGCGACTTCGAACAGCCCGCGAACGGGCGGGGTATCGGCAGGCAGACCTCGCGAACCTTTGCACGGAGCAGGGCACACCTGTCTCTCGCTTCCAGGTCGTCAGGGCGGAGAGCGGACGGTACATGCCGCAGCCTCGGGTGCTAGCGGCCTTCGTGAGGGCACTCAACATCGAGCTTGACGAGTTGCTGACACCGGGAGAGCGGGTCAAGCGGGAGTGTGCATCATGAGCGCTAGTGCGCTCAATAGCGCTCTCGACACAGACCTGTCACCCCAACTCGGAGACGGCGAGCACCTCGTCTTCACCGCAGCCGAAGTCGCCGGGATGTTCCCCCGAGAACTCGGAATGACTGAGCACTGGGTGAACACCATGGCCCGCAAGCACAAGATCGGCACAATCATCCGTCGCAAGCGCGTCTACACACGCGCCCAGGTGGAGCGACTCGTCGAGTTGCAAGCAGTCGACGCCCAGCAGGCGAAGCCCGCACGCACGGCGAACACCACGAAGACGCGGGCCTCCAAGCCGAAGCCAGCCCCCTTGCCTCCTGCGAGCACCGCCACAACACTGCGCGCCCGCCCCGAGCGTGCCCGTTCCTACGGGGGTACGGCATGAGCGACATCCAGCTCCCGGCCGGCTCTCCGTTCGACGCGATCAAGCGCATCGACGAACGCGGCGACTGGTGGTCCGCCCGCGACCTCATGCCTCTTCTGGGCTACCGGAAGTGGGAGAGGTTCGAGGACTCCATCGATCGCGCCATGGTCTCGGCTCGCGTCGCGGGCGACGACGTTGACCAGGCGTTTTCCCGGCTCCGGGAAAACGGACATTCAGGCGGTGCCCGCGTCGACTACCGACTTACGCGCCTGGCCGCCTACCGCGTCGCCATGAACGGTGACGTCCGGAAGCCGGAGATCGCCGCCGCGCAGACCTACTTCATGGTGCGCACCCGCGAAGCCGAGATGGCCGCCACGCCCCGCCACGAGATCCCGAAGACGCTCGCTCAGGCTCTCCGTCTCGCCGCCGACCAGGCGGAGGAGATCGAAGCGCTGGCCACAGCGAACAAGAAGCTGACCGTCAAGGCCGCCGCCTACGACGACTGGATCAACGGCAAGGGCTGCTACCTGATCGGCACCGTGGCGAAGATGCTTGGTCTCGGCCCGAAGACGGTGTGGGACTTCCTGTACGAGGAGAAGGTCCTCATCGCTTCTGGGGCGCGACGCCGCGAGCCGTACGCGGGCAAGCCGTCTACGTCGTGGTTCGAGGTCAAGCCGCGCGATCCCGAGTCCACCAACGGGCATGCCACGTCGACGACCTACATCACGCCGTACGGGGCGGAGCAGCTCCGACTGCTGCTGATCAAGCGTGGTCTTCTGCCTCCGCAGCAGCTCGCGCTCATCGGTGGCATGTCGTGACCGCCGTCGAGCGCTGGGGCGCCGCCTACCTGACTCTCGGCCTGTCTCTCCGCACCTCGGAGCTGGCCCGCATCGACGCTGCTGACTCCTACGTCGGCCGTCACCACAAGCCCTGAAAAGCGCGAGGCCAGCCGGACAGGGCTGACCTCGCTGACCACCCGCTCCAAGACACGACTGATCAGAGAGAGCGAGCAAGTCAATGACCATTACATCAGAGCCACAGACCGGCGTGACGCCGGAGATAGACAGGCGGACGGCGTTCATCGCCAGCCTGCGGAGCCTGGCGAACCTCCTGGAGGACATCCCCGAGGCCCCCGCGCCAGTCAGCAAGGAGATTCGGATCGGCGTCCTCGGCTCGGACGGGGAGGCTGTTCCCGTCATCAAGGGCCTGTGCGCGGCGCTGACGGACGAGAGCGTCACCTACGAGGCGACCGACGATCCGCGCCACGCCCTCGCCGTGAACGTACCCCTCGCCGGCGGGTTCACGGCCCGGTTCGTGCACGTCTACGACCGCCCCATGACTGAGTACGCTGCACGGTCCTCGTACGCCTCGGTCATCCAGGTGGACGCCGACCAGGCTGAGGCGGTGGCCTGATGACGTACCTGCCTGGAGAGATCGTCCGCGTCACCCTGACCGGAAAGATCGTCGAGGTCATCGACGGTGACAACGTCAACTGGGATGTCGGCGACGAGCCCGAGATCCGCTTCAGCGTCGAAGGTCAGGCAGGCACGGCGGGCATGGTCATTCCGCTCACCCTGCCGGACGCCATCACGATCGAACGGGTCATCCCCGCTGATGGCGAACCGCAGCCCGGCGACTTGTGGACGGACAGCAAGGGGGAGCCGTGGTTCTGCGCCGCCCACCTGCCCGAACCTGACGACCGCGAGGACATGAAGGGCTGTAACTCGGAGGGGTGGAGGACTGTCCTCGTTCCGGTCAACGTCGGCCCGTACGGCTCGTCCCCGCAGCGTCCCGAGGAAGTCAACCAGCAGTACGGGCCCCTCATCCTGGTCTACCGTCCGGCCCGGGTCGCGGCCTCCGCTGACGAGGCGGTGGCCTGATGTCCCGCCCCTGCCAGCTCGCCGGCTGTGACCGGTACGACGCCGAGATGTTGTCGGCGTCCGGCATCTACTACGTGTGCCCCGCATGCCGGGACAGCATCTCCTGCTGGACCGCCATCTACCAGGAGCAGGACGCGGCTGAGGCTGCCCGCCTCGTCGAGCAGGCGGGAGCGAGCGCATGAGCGACTACCCGGAGATCGCCGAGCGGTTCGCCCGCGAGACGGCCGAGCACGAGATGCAGGTCCTGCACGACGACGGCCCGTACCGGCACCTCAAGTTCACCAACCCCGGACGCCGGTGGGCCTACTGGTTCGAACTGATCACCGTTCCGGGCGCCCTGATCTTCCGGGGCGATGGGGAGAGCTTCGTGTTCTCCCGGGTCCCCGACATGTTCGAGTTCTTCCGGTGGGGCGTCTGGAAGGACGGCTCGCTCCACATCAACCCGCACTACTGGTCGGAGAAGCTGACCTCGAACCGCGAATGCGTCATGAAGTACGACCAGGACTCGTTCGAGCGGCAGGTCAAGGAGTACGTGGTCGAGGCCATCCAGGGGCGGTCCGCACCGCGCGGGATCAGCCGGGCGATCAAGTACATGCTGGAGAACGGCGACATCACCGGGGAGGGCGGCGCTCGTCGGGAGCTGGAGGAGTTCGAGTATCGCCTCTATGAGGCTTCGTGCTCCTGCGGTGCAAGCCAGTCCTTCAGTGATGACCTCGACGCGTCCGAGTGGACGTACCGCCACGCTCGCGAGGCAGGGTCGCAGCACCGCACGTCGGTGAAGCCGGGCCCTGCGTTCCTCTTCGAGGACACCTGGGAGTGGTCTTTCAAGGACTTCGACTGGTGGTTCCTGTGGGCCTGCCGGGCGATCGTCTGGGGGATCCAGCAGTACGACGCCGCGAAGGCCGCTGCGACGCCCGACGAGCAGGCGGTGACGGCATGAGCTTCGAGATCCGCTTCGAAGACCCGCCACCGGCCACCCGGAGAGGGGCGAAGGCGCGCTCGTTCGACTACGAGCAGATCGCCGCCACCTTGTGCGCACGTCCGGGGGAGTGGGCGTTCATCGGCGCAACCGCGACACCTACGCGGGCGGGCGGCACAGCCCAGCGCATCCGCGACGGGTTGGTTGAGGCGCTGGCCGCTCATGGAGAGTTCGACGCCGTCTCGCGGACGGTTGATGGCGAGTACCGGGTGTATGCCCGGTTCCTTGGTGAGGCCGGCGAGGTGGCCTCGTGACGGGCCGCTGGTTCACGCGTACCGCTGTCGCCGCCCGTCTGGGCATCTCGCGGGACGAGGTCGAGGACCTGATCGCGGCTGACGTGCTGCACCTGGAGAACATTGCCGGCGACCACGAGGTGATCTCTGAGCGGTCGGTTGAGGACTACGAGCGCACTCGTTCGCGCCCCGAGGTGGGCCGCTGGAACCGCGCCACCGACCCCGAGTACTGGCGAGAGCAGGCCGACTACACCCCCAACGACGAGGGAGACGAGCACTGATGGCGATCAGGACCCGCAAGCCCACGGGCGCGGTGCCGTGGCCGCTGATCCTCCTGGAGGGCGGCGAGAAGGCGGGCAAGAGCTGGGCCGCGGCTGAGCTGTCCGCCTCGGAGAAGGTCGGCCAGACGTACTGGATCGACCTCAACGAGGGCGCAGCCGACGAGTACGGCGCCATCCCCGGCGCCCGGTACCTCGTGGTCGAGCACGACGGCACGTGGGCTGACATCCTCGCCCAGGTCGCCGAGATCCGGCAGGAAGCCGCCCGCGCCGCCGAGGCCGGTGAGCCGCCCGTGGTCCTGGTCATCGACTCGATGACCGCCGAGTGGGACCTGCTCAAGGAATGGGCGGGCAACCGGGCCAAGGGCTCCAGGTCGAACCAGCAGCGCCTCCAGCGCGACCCGAACGCCGAGGTGCAGGTCCCGATGAACCTGTGGAACGACGCCACCGCCCGGCACCGCCGCCTCATGACCATGCTGATGACGTTCGCTGGGATCGTCGTCATGACCGCCCGCGGCAAGGAAGTCGCCTCGCTGGACAGCTCAGGCCGGCCGGTCGAGGGCAGCAAGGACTACAAGGTGGAGGGGCACAAGAACCTCGCCTTCGACGCGTCCGTCTGGGTCCGCCTGTCGCGTGACCATCCGCCGATCGTGGTGGGCGCCCGCTCTGTCCACGCCGGCATCAAGCCGGGTGTGGACAAGCCGCAGCCGATGCCGGACTTCACGCTGGAGCGGCTCATCTTCGACGCGCTCAAGTGCGACCCGTCCGCGGCGAACGTGCGCGACATGACGGAGATGAAGCCCGGCGCCGAGTCGCCTGACCTGGACAACCTGTCCGAGGCGGCGCGGAAGCTGCTCGGCGAGGCCGAGAACGCATCCAATGTCGACGCGCTGCGTGGCGTGTGGACTGCGATCCACCCGCTCCTTCAGGCGCGAGAGATCAGCGACGCGGAGGCGGCGTACGTGAACCAGCGGATCCAGCAGCTCAACCACGAGATGACCGCCGAGTCGAACGGAGTCGCCGCATGAGCGACCTGACGCCGAAGGAAGCGCGGATGCTATTCGCGCTGCTGAAGATGCGCTCCTCCCAGATCAGCGCCGCCCTCAAGCTGGTGACGCCGTTCATCGAGCAGGAGCCCGGCGACAAGAACGCGGCCATGCTCGGCGCCGCCCGTCTCGGCAAGGTCGCCAAGAGCGAGCCCGAGGTCAAGGCGATCGTCACCGACCGGGACAAGTTCGTCGCCTACGTCCAGGAGACGGCGCCGACCGAGGTCGAGCAAGTCCCGGCTGTCCGGGCCGCCTACGAGATGAAGGTCCTGGAGGTGGCGCTCAAGAACGGCGCCCCGGTGGACGAGGACGGCCAGGAGATCCCCGGCGTCGAGCTGGGTTACGGCTCCTCGCCTCGGCAGAACTTCTACGCCGACGACGGCGCTGAGCGGCTGCTGGACGTCGTCGAGGAGAAGGACCTGCCTGAGATCGAAGGCGTCGATCTGGCCGGCCTGCTCGGCGTGAAGCGGAGCGTGCAGTCATGACCGACGTCTTCCAGAAGACCGAGGGCGGCAGCTTCGAGTTCCTGTCCGAGGACGCTGTCCTCACGCCTGCGGACACGGATGTGTTCCTTCGCCGGCTGAACAACGAGCTCGGCAGGTCGCAGCTCGCGGTGAAGCGGGCCCGCGAGGCGGAGCTGCACGCCGAGTACGAGTACATGACCGCTCGGGCACCCCTGCTGCTGGACCCGGACTGCCCCGAGGTCGGCAAGCGAGCCGGGCAGGTGTCGCAGAAGACGCAGGATCAGTGGTTCGCCGTCCGAGTCCCTGACGAGTACTGGGCTCTGCGCGCAGCCACGGTGGAGCGGCAGAACGCTACCGACTACGCCTGGCAGGTCAAGGCGCAGGTGGAGCTGATGCGGTCCCTGAACGTGAACGCCAAGGCCATGTACGACACCTACCGCGGTGGTGGCCGGTGAAGACCCGCGTGCAGCCATGCTGCGACAAGGAGACGTTCGCCAACGAGGCTGAGGCACGCCGCCGGCTGGACCGGATGCACCAGCTCGGGCTGCGGAGTGTCCTGCCGACCGGCGTGGAGCTGTGCCGCAACGGCTGGCACCTGAAGTTCCCGGCGCCGAACTCCGGCCCGTCCGACAAGCTGCGGGCGCTGGTCGAGGCCCGCGACAAGGCGTGCGTCCGCTGCGGCATCCAGGTGCCACGGGACAAGGACTCCATCCACCACCGGATCCCGCGGGGCCGCGGTGGCGAGAACACTGCGGAGAACCTGCTGCTGTTGTGCGGGTCGGGGACGACCGGCTGTCACGGCTGGGTCGAGCAGCACCGCACCGAGGCGTACAACCTGGGCTACCTCGTGAGGACGGGCTACGACCCACTGGACGTCCCGGTGTGGCTGTACGGCAAGGCGTGGGCGTACCCGTCGCCGGACGGCAAGTGGGTCATCTCCAGCGGCGAGGCTGCGTCATGACCGAGCTCGAATGCCAGGCCATCTACGAGGCCGGCGAGCGCTGCGGGGAGTGCGCGTGCTGTGTCGCGATGGCTGCTTTCCGACTTCGGGAGCAGGCCGTGTACGGCTCTCCCTCCGATCTCGACCATCCCTGATCTTCCGCTCCTCGCCCCGACCTATCGGGGGACGGGGCGAGGGGCGGCTCTCCCAGACCTCAACACACCCAGGAGCACAAGTGAGCAACACCGCCACCTTCGACAAGCCGGCCTACGAGGAAAAGCGCATCGCCTACCGCCCCGCCGTGGTGGATCTCGTTCGGCGCAACATCGACCCGGAGATCCAGAGGGTGAACGCCGAGCTGACCGCCAAGCAGGATCAGGTCAACAAGCTGGTCGCACAGATCGCCGACGGCGAGAAGTACATCAAAGAACTCCGCCAGGCGGTCAAGGACATTGAAGCCAAGGCCGACCTGCCCCCGGCTCCGGTCCCTTCCCTGTCGATGAAGTGCCGGTCGTGCGACATGCCGGTGGTCCTGCTCGGCGACGGCCGGTGGACGCACTCGGGGCGCGAGCTGGTGGAGCACGGGGAGCGGTGCGACGCGAAGAACAAGCAGTCCCCGGTCGCCGAACCGGCGAAGGGGCCCGCGCAGGCGTTCGGCGACTGGAACAACGCGATCGCCGACGAGCGAGCTGGGGGGCACTCGTGACCCGCTTATTCGCCCGCCACTCTGGCCGGCACTGCCGCCGCCTCTTCCGGCGCCACCCCGCTCGGCCGGTCGAGCGGGTCGTGGACGACTTCTCCCGCCCACGACCGCTCGCTCCGTTCCCGCTCTCCGACGAGCTGATCCCCTTCCGCCGAAACCCCTACGACTCCCCGAAGGACACGGCATGAGCAACCCTCACAACACCAGCAAGATCGACCCGCTCCTGCTCCTCGCCGACGCGCTGGGGTCCGATGGGCTCACAGGCTCGATCGCGCGCATGGAAGCGCAGGGGCAGCGCCAGATCGTCAACTCCACAGTCCTCCCCGCCCGCATGAACTACGGGACGGAGGACGAGCTGATCGCGCTCGGGTTCAAGCTGGGCGACAAGGTCGAGGGCGACCCCCTCTTCCGTCAGGTGACGCTCCCGAACGGCTGGAAGCGTGAGGGTTCCGACCACGCCATGTGGTCCTACGTTGTTGACGAGCTGGGCCGTAGGCGGGTCAGCGTCTTCTACAAGGCGGCCTTCTACGACCGGGGCGCGTTCCTCAACGTCAACACCGTCTACGGCTACGTCGGCGAGTGCTTGTCCGAGCAGCGGCAGCCGATCGGCGACGACGTGTGGGCCACGCCCAAGGCGCTCTACGCGGCAGCAGTAGGTGTCATCGCCCAGAACGCCAAGTACCTGGAGATGTACAGCCACCGCGAGGACGAATACGGGCGCGAGCGGGCCGCCGAGCTCCGCGCCGAGATCGCTGCGGCACAGGCCCTCATCGACTCCCTGCCCGCCAAACAGGGCGAGGAGACCTCCCGATGAGCGAGATCACCCCCGAGAAGGTCGCCGCCACGCCTCCCACCCCGGCGAACGTCGCCGAGATGCTGACGTCGGGCGACAACGACTACCACGACGGCAACGAGTGGAAGCCCGGCATGTCCGCGCGAGGCAACGTGGTCCACATCCGGATCACGCCGTACACGGAGCCGAGCGACGACATCAACGAGGAGACGGTCGCGCTCCCCGACGTCCACTTCCGGGCGGTCGTCGTCGAGGGCGAGACCGTTCCGGACCTGTCCGAGATGCCGCGCCTCAAGGCCCGCCTGGAGGCCGCCGAGTGGTGCATGACGCAGGCGCTCGACGCCCTGGAGCACGAGGAAGCCCGCCACCATCTGGCGCGCTACTTCGCTGCCGCTGAGGCCGCTCAGGCAGAGAAGGGCGGCACGCCCTCATGAGACTCCTCTGGGCGATCGGTGTCCTGTGCGGCATCGTGATCGCGGCGGCGTCCGTCGTGGACCTCACCTCGCCTCGCAGCGACGCATACGACTGGCTGTACCTGACGCTCGGGAGCGTCTTCGTCGTCTGGTTCGGCACCGGCTGGATCCGGGCCGAGCCGCTGTTCCGCCGCGCACGCAAGGGCGGTGAGTGATGGAGATCGTCGTCCGCGTGTTCGCCGGCATCGGCGCCTTGTTCACCTTCGGGTGCGCCTTCCTCATCGGCTGGTGCCTGGTGGCGTGGAGGCAAGAGGTGAAGCACCGCGGCCCGTTCCCGAACTCGGACCTGCCCGCGATCCCGCCGGCCGAGTACGCGGCGATGCATCAGGACTTCGAGCGCCTGGACCTGCGCGGCGTCCACGACGTGTTCGAGGAGGACCGGTGACTAGCGCACGCCTTCCCGACAAGGGCGGCATCGGGAACGGCTGGCGGTTCCACGCCGCCTGCCGAGACGTCGACCCGGTCCTGTTCTTCGGCCCTCCGGGCGAGAAGGCGGTCGATGCCCCCGCCCGCGAGGCCAAGGCCGTTGCCTTCTGCAACGCCAGCTGCTCGGTCATTAGTGAGTGCCTGGAGTGGGCTCTCCAGCTCGGCGAGGCCGGCGTGTGGGGTGCCACCACTGAGGACGAGCGCAAGGCCCTCAAGCGACGCCAGCAGCGGGCCGCGCTTCGTGCCGCGGCGAAGGCGGCCACCTAACCCCCCTCCAAGATCAAGGACTTTGCTATGGGATCACGTAAACCGCAGGACTACAGCCCCGACGAGTTCGACTCCGTCGTGGCGATGATCCGCAAGGACGCGTCGCTGCGCGCGGACATCGAGGCCATCACCGGGCAGACGCTCAACGGCAAGACGCCGCGCGAGCTGTTCAACCTGTTCCGGACCATCCAGCAGACGACCGCCGTGCAAGCCGCGGTCGTGAACTACGGCCGGGCCCGCCAGGCCGTCAGAGACACCAGAGCCATGCTCGCCGAAGGGGCGCTCGAAGACCTGGACGCCGCCGATCCGGCGCTGCGCCGCATCCGCGACCTGGAAGCCAAGGTGGACGAGCTCAAGAGCACCAACATCCGGCTGAAGGAAACCAACAAGGCCCTTATGTCCGGCAAGCCGATCAACGTCATCAAGGGAGAGGTGGCCTCGTGAGCGCCGTCGACATCTTCGGTACCGCGTCCAGCGTCGCCCTCTACCGGGTGCGGCTGCAGATCCTCGACAAGATCGTGGGCGGGGTTCCGTCGTCGGAGTCGGTCATCAAGGGCTGGCTGAAGACCCGCATGGAACTCGGCGACCGCGACCTTCAAGAGCTGGTGCAGAAGACGCTGGCCGAGCGGTTCCCCGACCGCCAGCCGTCAGCCGACGAGCTCGCCGACGCGCTGCTGGAGTCGGAGGCGGCGCCGTCCATCAACGGGTTCAAGCGCATCCCCGCTACGGGTGAGCTCGCCTACGAAGGGCGGTGCATGAAGGCCGCGCTGAAGGAGTTCATGAACTCCGCCTACCCCGGCGTGGAGTGGCCCGGCAAGACGGCGGTGTCGAAGGGCTTCCGCAAGGGGCTGATGTCGACCGCGGCGGAGCGGGTGTTCGTCGAGGAGGTCTTCATCGGGCTCGGCGTGAAGGAGCCCACCGGGGTCGAGGAGCGCATCAAGCACGTCATGACCCCGCAAGGGCCGCGCAGCTCCATCAACCGCGTCGAGTACGTCGACCAGCCGCTGCTGGAGTTCACGCTGAAGGTCCACGACGACTTCCTGCCGGCCGAGGCGTGGGGCCGCATTTGGGAGCGCGGCGAGGACATCGGCGTCGGCTCAGACCGCGGCAGGTCGGACGGCAAGTTCGAGCTCACCGGCTGGGAGCGGATCTGACATGGCTCCCCTGCGCTGCGACGCCGCGCTCGTGGATGCGGCTAGCCAACCCATGTGCGACAAGCCCAGTCCCGCCTCGCTCACGTCAAGCCACATCGACGGCCCACCCCCGAGCTTTCCAGATCAGACCGTTTTGACGAGCCTCGCCCGCCCGAGCCGTGCACCGCGGCTGACCGTCCCGACACGTCACGTCACACCTTCCCGCCGTACGCCCCGGCCGACATGCCATACCTGGCCGCGTCGTACGCATCCCGACAACCCGGCCCTTCCCTTTCAAGCCGCCGTCGACTTCCCTGCACACGCCGCAACATCACCCGCGACATGCCATGCCACCTCGTGCCACGCCAACCAAGCCGACTTGCCATCCCAGGTCTAGCCGGAGACGACAATCCGGGCCCGATCCGACCCGGCAGCGACATGCCACTCCGTTGCCTGCCCTGACGAGCCGACGGGCCAGACCTGATCTGCGCTCAGCGCCGGCATAGCGAACGACGAAGGGCCGCCCGCATCGGGCGGGCGGCCCAGCAAATTCGAGAGGAGAGGAGGCGTCGTGAAGACGTCAGTCCGTGTGCTCGTCCTCGGAGTGAGGGGGTGTTGCTGCCTCTTCGACGGCTCTGTGAAGGGTTTCGATGGCGGCAGCAACCCCTCGCGAATTGAGTGTCGTGAAAACGGTGAACAGGTCAGAGCCTGGAGCCTGCGGGACGGGGCGAGTCTTGCGGGCCGGCGGCTCCTTGAGGCCGTCAGCAACGTCCGCGTCCTCTTGCAGACGTCGGATGTGCTCAGGCTCACGGCCGAAGTGGCGGGCGATGTCGGCCTGCTTCGTACCTTGTTCGCGGGCATCACGGATGGCGCGACCAAAGTTCAGCCATGCGGCGTTGACGATCTCTTCGGCAAGCTTCTCGGCTTGCTGAACTCGGGCGTACGCAGCGTCGAGGGCAGCCATCGGGTCGGTCACCTCTCCATCATCACACCACTGATGTGGCCACCTTAGCATGTGGGCCCACTTTATGATGTGCCCACATGACAACGTGGACCCCACATAGGCGTGTGGGGTATCGTAGGACTCGAACAAGTGAGTGATCAGGGGGACTGAAGTGGCGACATCCCGAAGACCGGCACACCTCTCCTAGCCCAGAGCCCGAGCAACACCCGAGAGAGAGCCGCTCTACGTGACCGACGACGAACAACCCGCAGGGCCGCGAGCTGCGGGCGTGAACCAAGCGGCGATCGACTGGGCGTGGGCCCAGCCGATCGCCAACAACCCGGGAGCACGGATCGCGCTGCTGTGTCTCGCTCGCCGGGTGGATGAAGCGTGGGAGTGCACAACCAGTCAGGAGGAGGTAGCGGTGGACGCGATGGTCGCCACGCGCTCGATGCGCCGCTATCTCGACCAGTTGGAGGAGGGCGGGCTCATAGCTCGCCGGCGTCGGGTGAGCGACACGGGTCATCGGTTGCCCGACAGCTACCGCCTCAACCCGACCCAGACCCTACCGGCCAATTTGGACGGTAGGCAGGTCAGCGCGGTTGGCCCCTACCGGCCAATATGGCCAGTGGGCAATGTGGGCACTGGCTCCGACCAGGGGAAAGCCCTACCGGCCAATATGGCCAGTGGTGAATCCCTACCGGCCAATATGGACGGTAGGGGCGTGGCCTTGTGGCCAGATTGGCCGGTAGGCGAAACGACGAAATCGCAAAGCCGCAGGTCGCAACCAGTGGCCAATTTGCCCACTGGCCAAATTGGCCGCGCTGTTGTTGTTAAAGACAGTTCTTCTTCTAACGAAGAAGAACTCAAACCTTCTACAACCAAGAGGGGTGCAGGGGGGAAGCGGACCCGGCAGGCCAGCGAGGAGCACCCTCGCTTCGCTGAGTGGTACGCCGCCTATCCGCTTCGCAAGGAACGCGCTGCTGCGGTCAAGGCGTTCAGCAAGGCCGCCGCGAAAGTCGAGGACGTTCAGATCCTCTTCGACGCCGCCAAGGTGTACGCCGAAACCGACCCGCACGTTCTGCGCGGCTACATCAAGAACCCGGCCACCTGGCTGAACAAGGAGTGCTGGCTCGACGAGCCCGCCCCACGCCTCGCCCTGGTCCGAAACGACTCGCCTTCCCCTGGCTCTACCCCGCAGCAATACACCGAGGAGGAATACCGTGCAGGCTGGTGACACCCCCAACTTCGGGCCCGGCAGCGACCCGGAGGAGTACAAGCGCTGGGAGCTCACGCAGGCCATCCGCGGCTACATCCCGCCGCGGTTCCGGGCTGAGATCCACATCCCGCAGGAGGTGACCTCCTGGGCGAAGTCCGGCGTCCGGGCCGGCGGCATCTACCTGACCGGGCCCGTCGGAACGGGAAAGACTCACCTGGGGTTCGCAGCGCTGGCCGAGTGGTGCCGCGTCACCGAGACCGTCCCCCGGCCCGCCAGGTACGACACCTGGGACACGCTGCGCTGGGGGCCGACGGTGCACACCGTGCGAGCCACGGCCCTGCTCGACCAGCTCCGGCCTGGCGCAAACGACGCGCGGCAGGTCGTCGAGGACTGCCAAGGGGCGGAGCTGTTGTTCATCGACGACATCGGCGCGGAGAAGCCGTCCGAGTGGACGCAGGAAAAGCTCTACGAGGTCATCGACGAGCGGTATGCGCGCTGCCTGCCGCTGATCGTGACCAGCAACCTGCCGCCGCGCTCTCTCGCTGACCACGTGGGCGAGCGCACCGCTTCCCGCCTCGCTGAGATGTGCACCCTCGTTCCGCTCACCGGCCCGGACCGCAGGAGGCCCCAGTGACCCGCTTCCCTGCCGACCCCGAGCAGGCCGCCGACATCCGCGACGAGTACAAGCCCTGCCCGTGGAACTCCTGCCAGTGCACCCACGTGGGCTGCACGAACGGTTGGATCGACCGGGAGGACGTCGAGGACGCGGTCCCGTGCCCCACTTGCCGGCCCGAGGTGGCCGCGCATCTTCGCCGCCGGGACGTGACGCCGCGCCGGTTACGGGCCGACCTGCCGACCCTGCCCCGCCCGTCGAGGCATGGCCACAAGGACGGCCCGTGGTGACCACCTACCGGCAAGGCTGCGGCACCCACATGGGGCTCCTGCTGCATCACGCCGCCGACGAACCGCCGTGCGGGGAGTGCGCCCGCGGCGAGCTGTTGCGCCGGGTGTCGGTGGAGGAGTGGCCGATCCGCCCGGCCCGCCCGCTGCTGGCTCCGGTCACGCCCGAGCAGGCGGAGGAGAACCTGCGCCTGCTGCTTGATGAGGTCGCCGAGTTCGAGGCCGGCAAACGGAGCGCAGCGTGACCGCCCCCGACTTCCCCGACACGACACCAGAGACCCCGAAGACCCGCGAGGAGACCACAAGCCATGAGTGACACCCCGTGCTGGGTGCTGACGAACGAGCAGGGCACCGACCTCGATCAGGATGGCGTCCCGCACTTCCCGACCGAGAAGCACGCTGCCGACGAGGCGGCGAAGATCGAGGGCGACGAGGTGTTCAAGCCGCGCCAACTCGCTCACCTGTGCGTGACGGCCGCCTGCTCCTGCTGCGACTACATCTACGACGAGGACGAAGACGGCATCGCACACTTCGACAGCCTCGGTGAGGCGGAGAAGGCCCTCGCGGGCTTCTGGGAGTTCGCCGACGGCAAGGCCAAGTGTGACGCGTGCAAGACCGGCGCGTGCGACCCGGAGGCGGGCGAGCATGGCTGACACCAAGACCGAGAAGACCGTCGCCGAAGAACTCCGCGAGGCAGCGGCCCGAGCGCGGGAGCACCTCCTGCCGCACGTGATCGCCGTAGTGATCCCGCAGACCGCCATCGTCACCATCTGCGTGGATCACAAGGAGCCGTGGGAGACGGTCTGCCGAAACTGCATCTCCTTCGACGCGCGGCACCGCGAGCTTGCCAACCTGCTGGCGGCCCTGTTCAACGCTCGTGAGCCTCTCGCCTCCTGGCTGGAGGAGACGGCCGAGAAGTTCGACGACGAGGTTCGAGGACGTCTGCACGACACCTGCGACGGCGCGATCGGTGAGGACTGCTACTGCTTCCGCGAGCCTCTGGCTGTGGCTCGGGTCTTGAACGGGACGGCGCTTCCGGTGGGGGACGGCTCGGACGGGAATGCCGCTCCGTGCGTCTCTGGGGCTTCTGTGGCGGGCGTAGAGCCGCCTCCGGTCTCCGTGTAGCTCGGGAGCGCTGAGAGTCGCTTCTGAAGGGCTCTCAGCGCTCCGAGATCAGAACTCCAGTCCTAATCAAGATCGAGATGCGGCCCGTTCAGGGTCGTGTTCGAGAGAGGAATCGAACGATGACAACCCAAGCGCATAGCCGCGAGGAGATCCACCGTGCGATCGCAAGGCATGTCCGCAACATGACCGTCGTGCGGTTCGCCCCACCCGCCGAGAGCGCCGGGCCCGCCCATCGCCGAGACGGCAACACGTGGGTCCTGCGACTGTCTCCGGGAGAGGCGGACGTGGCTACCAGCGCGGCGCTGGACGCGCTCGAAGAGCTCGGCGTCATCCCGACGCAGGTGCCCCACCGGCGAGACCTCGCACGACAGGTGCAGGACGCGTTACTGCAGGCGGGCCACGCCGAGGAGGGTGAGGCCGACTTTGGGTGGCGGCGGCACCGGCCGGTCGATGGTGGCGCACACCTGGCAATCACATGCGAGCCGAACGAGTTCTGGCGATCGATGCCAGGGCAGGCGGTCAGGTTATCGGCCAGTCAGCATCTACACCGCTACGCGAAGACGCTGACCAAGGCGGAGCTCGGCGTCGTCGCCTGGGGTCGCAAGGACCAGCCGGAAATCCTCATCGTCGCCGCCGATCAGGAGACGGCCGACCGTGAAGCGCAGACGGTGATCCCTCGCCTCGCCGAGCTCAATCCGCCCGCCGACCAGACTGGGCAGGCGACCCGATGACCGAGAGGCGCCGCAACGTCCACTGCTCCAACTGTGGTGACACCCGAGGCGGTCCCGTAGGCCACGAGACCAGCGAATGCACCTACCGAAGACCGCCCGCCTCGACGCCCGAGCTCCGCCTGTCGCGGATCGCTGACGCCCACCACAAGCAGGTCTTCGACGGCGGGTTGACCTCCGGCGAGTGCGCCGAGTGTGGGCACGGCTGGCCATGTCCGACATACGTGTGGGCGACCACGGTTCGGTGGATCAACGCCACCTGGGATCCCGCAGACGACGAGCCTGGCCAGTCTGGGGAGGCGTCCCGATGACGTCACCGACAAAAGAAGTCGTCGTGGGGGAGGCGTCATGATGCGCCGCTTCCGCCGCTGGCTGCTCGCGCCCCTCGATCGGCCGTTCACCCCGGGCTTCGTCGCTGTCACCGCAGTGCTGGGCCTGCCGACTATGGCGTTCGGCTTCTGGTTCGGCTGGTACGCGATCAAGACAGGTAACGGCCGGGTGTGGGCGATCGTCTTGGCGTTCGCGCTCGTGGGGTTGGCAGACCTCTTGCGCAGGGCGACCCGGTCGCGGCGGTCGAGGTGACGGGCTACTCGCCGGCTGGGGCCGTCTCCTCCGTAGTCTCGCGGGCGGCCTTCGCCCATCGGCCGGTGGGTCCTCCCTGGAGGATCTGCCGGATGCGGCTGAAGTGGAGGGGCTTGTCCGGGGGGCCAGCGAGTTCGCCGATGCGCGCCAGCGTGAGCCCTTGGTCCTTCAGCTCTTGGGCTGTGGCCTGGCGGAGCTGGGCGACGGCGGCGTTGAACTCCTTTGCGGCTTCGAGGGCTTCGGTGGTCAGCCTGATGCGCTGGGCGGGGTCTTCGACGGCGGCGAGGTCGTCGATGAGCTTCCTGAACACGGTGGTCGGCCTCCTCATGGGGGGAGTCTAGAGGTGCCCTCTCAAACAATCTTCAGTCTCTTAGAGGTTACCTCTTGCATGGAGCTATAGGTTACCTCTAAGGTTGAGTCATCAGCAAGGGACGAGACACCAGGGAGAACGAGATGGTCACCTTCACCGACACCGAGATCGCGATCCTCGACACCATCGTCGAAGACGCCCCCCGCGAGCGCTGGATCTCCCTCACCGACATCCGCCCCCGCCTCGCCCGCTGGACCCGCGCCGACCAGGACCGCGCTCTCCGCAAGATCGAGCGCCTCGACAACATCAACCTGGTTCCCGAGAGCAACCAGAAGACGCTCAAGCCGGCCGACTGGGACGCGGCGGTGGAGATCGGCGGCCAGTTCAAGCACTGCATCTGGATCGGCGAGTAGCAGACCTCCGGGCCCCGACAGGGGCCCACCCCAGCCCGACCAGCAGACCCCCGGGCGCGAGTCCCGGGACGGGCACCACACCAAGACCCTTCGACCGAGGAGACCCGGTGACCATCACGATCGCTCCGACCGACATTCACAACACCCCGGCCGACGACACCCGCGACCGCTGCCCCGCCCGCTGGAGCCACGCCAGCGTCTCCGCCTCCTGGAACCTGGAGTGCTCCCTGCCGCCCCATTCCGGCCTCCACTGGGACGAGACGCACCGCCGCCACTGGAGCGACTGACCCGCCCCCTCTCCCTGACCAACACCCCGCCCCCGCCCGCCCCGGACGTAGGAGAAGAGATGACGCTCATGGATGAGATCGACGACTGCACCTGCATCGAGTACTGCGACGAGGACCCCGACACGGCCTGCTCGCTGTCTGGCCGTCGCCACGTCCACCCCGCCAGCACGGGCGAAGGGTTCGGCCCCTGCCCCGTCCACCCCGACTCGCCAGGCGACTTGTAGCAGGACCTCGGGGCCCCTTCTGGGCCCTATCTCCCTCCTCCGCAGGAGCGACGCCTGACCTTCTTCCGGTCCCGGTCTCTACCGACCGGGACCACCCCTCGGACAACGCTTTCCCGCCCACCCCTGACCCCACGGAGACCAGCATGAGCGTCCTTGTCTGTGTCGGCTGCGGCCTGGCCGAAGGTCACCTGCCCACCTGCGAAGGCGGCGGCTACGCCCCCAGGGAACTGCTGGCCGGCGGCCAGCTCGACGAGATGACCCACCAAGCCGATCACATCTGGCTGACCGAGCGCGTGCCCGGCTGTGACTACTGCCTGGCGGACCCGCCGTCCTTCCACGTCCGGGTCACCAAGGAAGGCAGAGAGCTGCTGGACGAGGCGCGCCGCCGGTACTGCCGCCGGCAGCTCACCTTAGAGGAGTACGACGCCGAACGGGCGCGCATCATCGCCGCTCACTCGACGGAGTAGACCGCGCAGCAACCGCTTTCCCGCGCCCTCCTGGACGCGGGAGAGGGCTACCACCCCCAACCGATCAAGGAAGGCGACATGGACCGCCGAGAACAGCAACAGCAGGCACGAGAGCAGGCGGCAGCCTTGGCCGCCCTCGGCATCACCGCGCATCCAGCAACAGAGGGACTGTGGATCGACGTGTCCGAGGCGGACAAGTTGATCGCCCTGCTCGCCGCCTCTCCGGACTCCCCACAGGAAGGCTGAGCCGATGAGAGCGAAGGACATCACTCCGGGCGACGTGTACGCCTACCAGGAGCGCGCCGGCGAACCGGTACGGCCGATCGTCTTCCTTGCGCCCATGGACCGCAACCACCTGTACATCAAGTCCCGCACCCCTGGCCGCGCCTTCCACCCGGCGGCGGCTGGGAGCGAGCCACGCGCCGGAACCGTCTACAACTCCGGCACGGTCGGCTACCCGGCGGCGATCGGAACCGGAAGCGCCACGGTCGCCGACATGCGAGCGATCACGCTGGACAGGTTCAAGCAGGCGACGAGCGTTCTGGGTCGGCGCTGCGAATACACGCTCGTGACGCGTCTGGCCCGTGTGATTGGCCGATGGGAGGAGTTCGCTCCGGACTCCCCGAAGGAGGACTGACCCGATGCCTACCTACGACGCTCCCGACTGCACATGCTTCGCCCCCGACGACGCCGAGCCTGAGGACCACGACCACGACTGCCCGGAGCACGCCTGCTCCGACGAGTGCGACCAGGCCGAGGAGGGCTGACCCGTGGCACGCCAGAAGCCGAAACCCTCGCCTCGCAAGGTCGCCCAGGCGGCGTTCCAACGCGTGTGCGGCATAGCCTCGGCCCCGTGGGAGGCCATCGCCCCGGCCATCGCCGCTGACCTGAAGACGGCCTCCTACCTGCGCGACAGGACGACGCGAGGTGTTGAGGGGGCGGAGAAGACGATCCGGGACGCGATCTGGGTCAGCGGCATCGTGCCGCTCGGCGGCGACATCGACGGCATCCACGCAGCCGACGTGGCCGATCGCGCGCTACGGGCGCTGTCTGCGACCGGTCAACTCACGGCGCGCGGTGGCGCGCGCCTATCCGAGGAAGGCTGACCCGATGGCTGACCGCAACTACCCGCTACCGGGCGGCGAGGGCGACCCGCGCTTCACGATCGGAGTCACCATCGACATCGCGCGCATCCTCGAAGGGGCCGGCTACCCGGAGCTGACGGGCGTCGACCAGTACGCGCTGATGGGCCACCTGTTCCGGTTCCTGTACGTGGGGGAGGAGGCCCGTGCCTGACCCCATCCCGGCAGAAGCCGAGCGCCCTACTGAGGACTCCTGCCGGAACTGCATCCGCCCCATCGTCTGGGTGGGCGGGGTGGGCTGGCTCCACGACGAGCTGCCGAAGTACGCCCACGAGGACATCACCTGCGACTACGCACACCCGGTGTCCTGCACCAAGCATCGGCGGGGCGACTGCCCGAGAGGATGGGACGACGTTGCCTGACCTTCCCGAGGAAGCCGTACAAGCCGCCACGCCTTTTGTTGAGAGCGTCGCTGCCGGTGTGGCGGCTCTCGCCTCACACGAGTGGATGCCAGGGCGGCCGGTCTCGGCACACGGGGTGCACGTCTTCGATGAGGACTGCGGCGTGTGCGATGACCGTCTGCCGTCCGTCGTGGCCGTCGTAGTCGAGGCGGTAGCGCCGATCCTTGACGCCCAAGCCCGAGCAGACGAACGCCGCAGCATCGTCGAAGGCTTCCGCGCTCTCGCCGCCAAGTGCTGGGCCATCCCCGACAAGGGGCTGAACCTGGGCCAGATCTGGCAGCGGGACGAGCAGGCTCGGGAGTACGACCGGATCGCCGACATGATCGAGAAGGGGACTGCTGGTGACTCCCGTTGAGCTGATCGCTCTGCACGGCTGCTCCCGTCCCGAGGAGGGGAGAGGCTGCTCTGTGTGCCTGGCCGCTGCCGAGGTGCACATGCGGGCGGTTGAGGACGCCGGCCTGGCCGTCGTCTCCGCCATCGCTCACGAAGGGCTGATCTGTGTTGCCGAGTACGTGTCCCGAGGGCGCGGCTACATCGGCGTGGAACCGTACCCGGACACGACAGCACGCATGGCTCTGGGAGCCCTACCTGAGAGGACCGACCATGCCTGACTACGAGTCCACGATGAGAAGGCTCGCCAAGCTCTGCCAGGCCAACCCGTACCACAGGGTGTACGAGTGGCGGCAGATCCTCGACAAGATCTGGCGGGAAGGGTTCGATGCCGGATACACGGCAGGACGCAGGGACGCGGAGATCTCCGAACAGATGACACAGCAGGAAGAAGAGGCTCGTACCGCCCTTCCCGAGGAAAAGACCAATGCCTAAGAAGAAGCCTCCCAACTGGCGGATGGACTACACCCAGGACCCGCCCAGACGGCTCACCGAGCAGGAGGTCAAAGACCGTCTCACCAGGATGGCCAAGAAGGCGAGAGAAGCCGCCGAGCGGGGAGACCACATCCTGGCCGCAGCCATTCACGAGGCCATCGATGACGAGCTAAAAGACCTTGAGGAGGACTGAGCCGTGACTGAAGACCTCCGCCACTGCTACGCCGAAGCGCTCGCCCGTGCTCAACGCGCAGAGTCAGAGGTCATCGCCTTGACCGATCACGGGCTGCGCTGGCGGGAACGCGCCGAGACCGCCGAAGCCGCCATCGCCCGCGTGCGTCGCCTGTGCGATCTCACCATCAAGGCATCCTGTCGCGTCCAGGCGATCGACCAGGCCCGCGACACTCTTGCCGCTCTCGACGCTAGCCTGCCCCCTGAGGTGTCCAAGGAGGAGACGTGACCGCTGCTGGAGAGCACTGGCACTCCCGCCAGTGCGTGTACGGCAAGACCGGAGACGAGCGGGACGAGTGCCACTGCCGCTTCCCCGACGACCCGCCAGGGATCATGCTGACGTGCGGGCATGACGCAGACCTGGGGTGCAGCTGCTACCTGAACGGCTACGAGTGACGACGCCTGATCGTGACGGCCTGCTCCTCGACCTTGACGAGCCTGCCACCCGAGACCACGTCACTCGGTGCGCGGCCTGCAAGCACACCCTCAAGACCCCGGAGTCCCGTGCTCTCGGGATCGGCCCTGACTGTGCGTCCAAGCTCGGCATCGCACCCCGCAAGCCGCTACGCATCACTGGTGTCCCTACCGGGTGGGACGTGGAGGGGCAGACAGACCTACTGGAGGAAACCGATGAATGAGCCGACCCAGCCGTTACCCGACTCGCTGCGGACAGCCCGGACCGTCCTGTGCATCCAACTGCTCCTGATGGCCTGGCCTTTCGTCATCATGCTGGTGGGCCTCATGCAGCAGGAACACGCAATAGCGGGCTCACTGCTGATCCCCGTGGTGTTCACCGTCGTGGTCGCCGTAGCCTTCGGCCTGGTCATCGCCAAGATGAGATCACGCCAGCCGTGGGTCCGATGGACGGCCCTGGCAGGCGAGGTGGTCCTTGGGGGCGCTCAGGTGTGGAGCGTGACTACCAGTCCGAGCGTCGCTGGATTGGCCAGCCTCGCCCTTGTCGTGGCCGTGATCTGGTGTCTCCTGTCGCCGACGTCGACCGGCTGGTTCAAGCAGATGGCTCCGGAAGGAACGACACCGTGAGCACTTGGCTTGACCACATGCACCGCGAAGCCATCGCTCTCGCGATCCCGGGCTGGACATGGCATGAAGGTGACCAGGCCAGTATCACCTGCGGGATCGACCCCGGCTCAACCATGGATGACCGCGACTTCTACGCGAGCATCACCGTGGAACGCCCCGGCGAGAACCTGAAGATGGATCGTTGCCTGAACGGCACGGAGGCCGCGGAGTTCTTCAACGACCTGATGGAGCAGGGCTCGCAGCGCTGGACATCCGTCTTCGCCCGCTACCAACAGGAGTACGAGGAGACCCATCCGTCTCTCGATGCGGCCCTGCAATTCCTGCACGACGGCTGGTACACGGCGGAACGGTCCCCTCTCGCAGTGAAAGATCCGAACGGTGAGATCGTGATGGGGCGAGAGCAGATCGCCGCCGACCGGAAGGCGCGGGAAGGCGCGACCTCTTGAGCGACCACCGCTGTGAGCGCCCCGCCGAGGCGCACGCCAACGGACAGCCGTGGCGATGCCCCGCATGCGGGCTGCTGTGGGAGGTGTTCCCAGCGCCGCCGGCCGCGCACCCCCGGCGGAAGATCTTCACCAGGGACAGGGGCATCATCGCCGGCCTGGTGATTGTGGGCGGGGCATGCGTGGCAGCACAAGCCATATCGGAAGAGGCGCTGGCCGTCATGGGAGTCCTAGTGGCGCTGGGAGCCCTCGCCTGGGTGGTCGTCGTGAGCACAAGAACTCGTGAGACGATTGATGGCGAGCACACATCAAATCATGCGCCAGACTCTCAGTAGGCAGCGAAAGCGGCCTCCCGCGCCCACGGGAGACCGCTCCGTCCCACTACTTCCTCGCCGACTCTTCAGGCCCCTCAATCCACACGAGTCTCCCGTAAGCGTACAAGCACGTCAGGGGGAACTTGTGGCTCTGGACTGCCCCGTCGCATCCTGCGATCGCCTCATGCCCGGCTCGGCCCGCGTTTGCGGAGCCTGCGAAGCCGAACTCGCCCGCGAACTCCGCTCCGTCCCCGGCTTGTGGGATGACCTGCAGCTCGCCATCACCCGCCAGACCCGCATGGGCGGAGGGTCGGTAGGCGGACACTCCGATGAGCGGCCTCTCCCGTGGCACGAACGAGCCTCCGAGGCGGCGACCGTCCTACAGGTGATGCTGCTCGGCTGGGCGCGCGTCCTCAACGACACCGTCCAACCGCTCCAAGGGCCCGTCTGCCGCTCCTGCAACCACCCCTCGTGCGTGTACGCCGACCTCGGTCGCGAACCCCGCCACCAGCCCTCCAGCACCGCAGCATGGCTCCTCCGCCACACCGACGCCCTCATCCGCCACCCCGCCGGCCCCGACGCCGTCGAAGAGATCCTGACCGCCGCACGCAACGCCCGCTGGGCTGTAGACGCCCCACCCCGAGACCTGGTCTATGCCGGGCCCTGTGACGGCTGTGACGGCGACCTGTACGCCCGCCCTGGTGCGTCCCGTGTCGCCTGCCGCTGGTGCCGGGACGACGAAGGCGGCCGACTCAACTACGAGGTCGCCGCCCGCCGCCAGTGGATGCTGAAGGCGCTGGAGGATCTGGAGCTGACCGCGCCGGCCATCGCGCGAGCTCTGACGTCCCTCAAGCGCCCGATCAAGCCCGCCCTGCTGCACACGTGGGTGGCCCGGGAGAGGCTGTTCCCCGCGGGTGTGGATGATGCGGGCCGTCACCTGTTCCTCGTCCGGGATGTCCTCGACCTGATCGCTGCAGGCGACGCGAGGGGACGCCAGCGTGCCCTGGTAGTTGCGTAGACAACGACCGCCGTGACATGATCTCTGCTGATAGCTTCGGCGAGAGCCGTCGAGAAGCCCGTCCACGATCACCGACGTGGACGGGCTCTCGCCTTTCTGGGCTCCTATACGCCGCTAGAGATCCCCATAGACGCGCACCTGCCCGGCGGACAGGTGCGCTCGCTCGGCGAGACCCGCCCCTGCGGATCGCCTGAGCTGGTGTCCCGGTCTGGCCTCTCCCTTTGTGGACGTGGGGTCCGAGGGTGGGGGAGAGATCAGGCCGGGCACCTCAACACCTGTAACCCCACCTGAAAGGGACCTGATGAAGGTCTACCTAGCGACCAGCGGACCGCCGGGCGAGTACGGCTACCAGGTACTCGGGGCGTTCACCAGACGGAAGGACGCGCAGGCGTTCAAGCTCGCCGACAGGGTCGAGCCCTTCGAACTGTGGGACGGACCTGTCGAGGTACGGGACCGTCACGTGATCACCTGGTTCGACAGCGTGATCCACGGCCCTAAACGATCCTCCTACCAGCAGGCTTACACAGCCGACGAGGACAGCGAGACCAGCCACGGTTGGCGGACCGTCTTCGAGACCTTCGACCGCGACCGAGCCGACGCCAGGTTCAGCGAGTGGCAGGCCGCCCACGAGCAGCGCGCCGCCGCCTTCGTGGCCTCACTGGACCGCATCGACGTGCAGGTCTGGTACGAGCCGGGCGACGGGAACACGCTTGTGCGCACGCCGCTGCATCTGCCGGAGGTCGCGCTGCGAGTGCCGCGCGACCTCATTACCGACCAGGCGGGGCTCCCGCGAGGGGCCACCTTGCACGGCCAGTGGTTCACTGTCGAGACGCTGACACTGGACCACGTGGATGGCTTCGCCGTTTGCCGACACCCGCAGGATCGGCTCGCGGCGCTACCGATGGCTACGCCGTCACCGTCCCGGCTTCAATCCTGAGCGAGTGATCGCCTATCACGAGACGATCACAAGGGATTCCTCGCCAGGCGGATAAGAATGCGCACGCATGCGCATCGGTGCGCATAAGTGCGCACGCGTCACCATCTTGAGGGTGGGCGATGTGACCAGCGGACTCAGGTCGTCATGCCCGCTAAGTCGGATATTACTAACGGACACAAGTTTCGCCTGAAAGGTGTGCGTTCACGCCCTTATATGGCGGAAGCGTCTGAGACAATAAGAACAACTGTTCTCCCGGATGGAGAAACCCCGGCGACGGTGTACTAGACCGCCCCGGGGCTGTGGCCGATCAACCTTCGTAGCAGGAGATCGACGTGACAGAACTTAACCTCTTCGGCGGGCCGTCCGCCAACTTCGAGGGCAACTATGGCGTGGTCCACTACCCACAGACCGGGCAGTCCTTACGGTGGGTGAAGATCAACGGCGTTCCATGGCTGCACTTCGCGGACATCTGTAAGGGCACCGGTCACGCCAACCCTCGCTCGGCGATCCACCTCGTGGAGGAAGGCGACAAGCGTAAGATCGACATGCGGACTCTCTCCGCAGGTCAGACCGCCGTAAACTTTCCGACGCCGGGTACGGGCAACGCTGAGGCGTGGTTCGTAAACGAGGACGGCTTCGCTACGATCGGCCTCGCGGGTCGTGGCGATGGCCCCCGAGTGTTCCGCCGCTGGGTCGTCAAGGTAGTCATCCCCGGCTTCCGAGCGCAGCAGCGTGAGTTGAGCCGCAAGGATCTCGCGCTCATGGTCGTCGCCGCCGAGGAGGAGCGCGAGCGCGCCATCGCCGAACGCGACCATGTCCGCCGCGAACTGGTCGCAGTCGCGCCCAAGGTCGCCGTCTTCGACGCATGGTTCGACCCCGAGAACGCCGTAGAGCCCACGGACTTTGCCAAGCGCATCGGCCTGCGGTCTGCCCAGCAGTTGAACGGCCACCTTCGGGATCTCGGCATCCTGCGGCGAGACAAGCACCCTCGCACTGGGAAGGCCCGCAACCTGCCCACCGCCGACTGGGGTCACTGCTTCAAGGTCGTCCCCACGCGGATCCCCACGGGCGGATTCGTTGATGTCGCCTGGATCCTGCCGCAAGGACAGTTAGAGATCGTCGAGGAGCTGCGGAACCACGGCCTGATCGACTTCTGACCTTGCAGACCTCCGGGCGGGTATGAGGACACACCAACCTAGGTGCGCGTCTTCGCTGGCAGAACCCGCCCGGACCTCGTCCCGTCCGGTTCGCTGCCGATGAGTTGGCGGAATCCTAGTCACAGAGGGCGGCGCGGCGGCGATAGTAGAGCTGTGGGGATTGTCGGGAAGGGGCTCGCCGCGCTCGCCGCGGCCGGCATCGTAACTTGGGCGCTGTTCCGCCTCGTGGGGGCGGCGACGGCTCCCGCGCTTGCCGAGGACGATGTGATCAACTTCTACGGGCATCTTCAGCAGGGCAACTTCGAGAAGTGCAGCGAATCGAAACAGATCAGGTTCGCCATCTTCGCGGAGGCAGGCCAGCAGCTAGCAGCCAAGATGGGCGTCCCAACGTGCGAAGAGGCGCTCGCGGTGGCCAAGCAGAAACTCGCTGGCTTCAACCTGGACGACTTGACGCTTGAAGAGGTCGACGAGTTCGACTACAAGGGCTTGTCGCAGAACCCGATGACTCGGTACCGGCTTAGCGACAACCCCCTAGGATTCACGATCTTGAGCGGAGGATACGACTCGATCCTCCTGCGGGTCGGGATCGCGGAACTCGCATAGCGCCTCGAATAGCCGTTCGACCAGCTGGGTATCCTCGCTCTCATGCAAGGCCCGCCAGTCGTGAAACTCCCAGCTCACCCCGCTGGAGCAGGACACATCCTGGCGTGGCGGCAGAAGCCTGACCGGTCGTGGGAAGCGCTCATCGAGTACGTGATCGACGCACCAGGCTTCCGTGGCGGACTACAGAAACCCACACAGTCATGGATGCCGGCCCACGAGGTCCAGCCCGTACAGGGCGAGGACTACAGCCGAGTGCCACGCACCCACGCCTGACCCGCAGCCTCAAGAACCCTGCGGCCTGATCCCCGCAGGTTAGACGGCCCCGAGAGCACCCCGGGCTCGGGGCCGTCGCCACACCCCGGGAGACCCCTCATGTTCCTCAACGTCCTGTTCGGCATCCTCTACATCGCGGCGATCCTGATCGCTGCCGGTGGATGCCTCGGCATCTACAACCTGTTCCTGACCGACAGCCGCTTCAACGTCGGCATCCTTGGCCACATCGGTGTCTGGCTGGTGAGCCTGGGCACCCTCGCAGGACTCATCACGATCGCCGCGAGCAACCAGTGGGGGCCGTTCGACCCAGACGGCTGCAGCCGCTCTCACCCCTGCGTCCGAATCATCCAGGGGCAGCAGTGAGCGGCGGGAGCATCGGCCTCGTCCGAGTCTGGCGCGTGCTCGCCGACCCACCAGGCAGCCCCGAGGCATTCTTCATCGCACGCTTCGCGCTCCCCATCGGAGCGGTCTGCGTCGCGACCTGGTCCGCGCTCGACCTACACGGCGTGCAGCCTGTCACCCTCGGCGACGTGCTCTGGACGTTCGCCCTCCTGTGGGTGGTACGGCAACGCGACGAGGCCAGAGCCGAGTGCCGCAGCAGAGAGAAGCGGTCGTGAGCGGCGGCTCCTACGACTACATGGGCTCCCGAGCTGGTTGGTGCGACTTCATCCACCTGCCGGACACCCTCACGCGCATGCGCGACCGCCTCCAAGAACTCCCATACGCGGCCAAGGCTGCAGCCGACACTCAGACGGTCATCGACCACCTCAACGCCGCCATCGATCAAGCCGCGAAGCTCGGCCCGGCATGGCACGCCATCGAATGGTGGACCTCCGGCGACTGGGGCGAAGACCAGGCCAAGCTCGTCGTCGAGCACTACGCCACCTGCCCATGCGATCCCGGCTTGCGCTGGGACGCCGACGGCAACGGCTGGCTGCTCACCTGCCAAGGCGAGGAGAAGTCGTGAGCGACGACCTCAGAGCAGAGATCGCGCGCCTTCGAGCGGGAGAGGCCGACACTCCGGCCGAAGAGGGCACGACTCCGACACCCGCTCAGTGGATCCGCATGTGGAACGACGGCACCGCCGAGCAGCGCCTCAAGTGGGCGTCTATCGTCCTGGCCAACAGCGAGCAGGCGGCGAGGTGCTTCCAGATGGACCACGAAGGCCGCCTTGCGGACGTAGACCCGCTCCTCCGGGCGCTTCAGCATCCCCGCCTTCTGCTTTCGGGAGACGAGAACGGCGGCGTAGGGCTCCACTGCCGAGACCACTTCGACGCAGGACGTCCGCTCGCCTACTACGGCGACGCCCACCCCGATCCGGAGATGACCACCGTCCAGACCATCCCCAGCCTGTGGGCCGAAGCAGTCAAGCACCTGAGCACAGCCCACACAGTGGACACGCAGAGTGAGAAATCAGGCTCCGAGTCATCAAATTCGCGGGCCTGATACCTACCCTCCGTGAACACCGCAGGTCGCCTCTGACCCACAAGCCGCCCCTGCGCCTTGAACCCTTGGAGGTGTGATGGGACGCCAAGCCCGCAAGTGCAAGGGCCGCAAGACCAACGGCGACCCCTGCAACAACTACGCCATCACTGGCGGCATGGTGTGCCACGCCCACGGCGGACGCGCCAAGCAAGTGAAGGCCAAGGCCGCCGAGCGGGTAGCGGAAGAGAAGGTCCGCGCGGCTCTGGCTCGCATGGACGTCGAGCCGATCACCGACCCGCTGTCGGAGCTGTCGAGGATCGCAGGCCAGGTGGTCGCGTGGAAGGACACGATCGCCGACAAGGTCAACGAGCTCACCAGCCTTCGCTACTCGACCGAGGGTGGCGAACAGCTCCGCGCCGAAGTCGCTCTGTTCGAGCGGGCGCTGGACCGGTGCGAGAAGTTCCTCACCGCCATGGCCCGGCTCAACATCGACGAACGGCTGGCCCGCATATCCGAGCGGCAGGCCGACATCATCATCAAGGCGATCACCGCGACCCTCGCCGAGCGGGGGCTGTCGGTGGAGGAGCAGGCGGAGGCGCGGCGTGACGTTGCTCGCAGACTCCGCGTTGCTTCGAGCGGCTGAAGCTCTCGACGAAGCTGGGCAGCCGTCCCCGTACCTGAACGACCCGGTCGGCTGGGTGAAGGAGCGGCTCGGCGGACACCTGTGGTCGAAGCAGCGCGACATCGCCAACTCGATCGTCGACCACCGCCGTACCGCAGTGAAGTCCTGCCACAACGCCGGCAAGAGCTTCCTCGCCGCGCAGATCGCCTGCTGGTGGATCGACGTCCATCCGCCCGGTGAGGCGTTCATCGTCTCCACCGCCCCCACCTACGCGCAGGTGCACGCGATCCTGTGGGAGGAGATACGCAAGGCGGCGAAGAACCCTGCGGGAGACCCGCTCCCGGGGCGGGTGCTTCAGAGCGATGAGTGGAAGCTCGAAGACGGCACCCTGGTCGGCTGGGGCCGCAAGCCCGCGGATCAGGACCAGCACGGCTTCCAGGGCATCCACCGCCGCTACGTGCTCGTCATCCTGGACGAAGCCTGCGGCATCCCCGAACAGCTGTGGGTAGCTGTCGAGGCCATCACGACGGGCGCCGACTGCCGCATCCTGGCGATCGGCAACCCGGACGACCCCAACACCGAGTTCGGCAGCGTGTGCCGGCCCGGCTCCGGCTGGAACACGATCCGCATCTCGGGGTTCGACACGCCCAACTTCACCGATGAGCCGTTCCCCGAGCACCTGCGTCCGCTGATGCTGTCCCCGGAGTGGGTGGAGGACAAGCGGCGCCGCTGGGGCGAAACCTCGCCCCGCTACACCTCCAAGGTGCTGGGCGAGTTCCCTGAGGTCGGCGATGACACGCTCATCTCGCCCCGCTGGATTGAAGCCGCACAGCAGCGGACGCTCTCGCCTGGCCCGGTGAACGTGCTCGGCGTGGATGTCGCCCGGTTCGGCTCCGACCGCAGTGTCTTCTGTCTGGCCCGCGGCCCTGTCGCTCGGATCGTCGCCGACCACGCCCACGCCCGGACGACAGAGACGACCGGCAAGGTCATCGCCGCCAAACGCGAACACCACGTGCACGAGATCCGCGTGGACGGCGTCGGCGTCGGCTCAGGCGTCGTCGACGAACTCCTCGAAGCCGGGCACGACGTCCTGGACATGCAGTCCGGTGCCGGCGCGATGGATCGGGAGCACTTCGCCAACGCCCGCGCCGAATGGTGGTGGGGTCTACGTGAACGCTTCGAGCAGGGCGACATCGACCTCGACCCCGAGGACGACGAACTCGCCGCCCAGCTCGGGACGCTCAAGTACAAGTACACGGCCCGCGGCCAGGTCCTCATCGAATCGAAGGACGACATGAAGAAACGCGGCCTGCCGAGCCCGGACAGGGCCGACTCAGTGATGCTCGCCTACGCCCACGTACCCCCGCCTGACGAAATCGTCGACGGTGACGACATCGACGACGAACTGGCGCTGAGTATCAGCCCGTACTGACTGAGGGAGGCCGTTCGTGGGTATCGCCTCCCGACTCCAGGAAGTGCTCTACCGGGCGACAGGCCAGTCCGAGAGGGCGGAACAGGTCCGCGCCGACCGGATGCTGATGGAGCACATCCAGGAGTCGATCTCCGATCTTGAAGCCCGGATGTACGAGCCCGGTTGGCAGCGGCTCACTGCCACGGTGGAGGAGGAGTTCTCCCGGGGCGGCCTGCAGCAGATCACTGCGGTCTGCCGCATCATGACGATCAAGTCTCCGCTGCTGCGCCGCGGGCTGAGCCTCCGCACCGGGTACGTGTGGGGTCAGGGGGTCCAGATCTCCGCCCGGGCGACGGGGGAGCAGGGGCAGGACGTCAACAGCGTCGTGCAGCGGTTTTTGGACGACCCGGGCAACCGCAGGACGTTGACCGGTGACCAGGCGCACGAGGAGCTGGAGCGGGCTCTCTACAGCGACGGGAACGTCTTCCTGGCACTCTTCACCAGCCCGCGCACGGGCCGTGTCCAGGCGAGGACCCTGCCGTGGGATGAGATCACCGACGTCATCTGCAACCCCGAAGACCGCAGCGAGCCCTGGTTCTACCGCCGCGAATGGTGGGAAGACCGCCGCACCGAGTCCGGTATCCAGCAGATCCGCCACGTCGCCTACTACCCGGCGCTCGGCTACAACCCGCCCCTCAAGCCGCGGAGGCTGACGTTCCCCTTCTACGGGGACGACCAGCTCGCCGAGGTCATGTGGGACGCGCCCGTCTACCACGTCAAGGTGAACGGGCAGCTCGGCTGGAAGTTCGGCCTCCCGGACAGCTACGCGGCCGTGGACTGGGCGCGCGCCTACAAGGACTTCCTGACGGACTGGGCGACCCTGATCAAGGCCCTGTCCCGGTTCGCGTGGAGGTTGACGAGCAAGGGGTCCAAGCAGGCCGCGGCCAAGGCCCGCATCGCCCAGGCCCCCACGACCGACCGGTACGGCGGGGAACCGCAGCGCGCCGGCGCCACCGCGTTGATGACGCCCGACATGGCTCTCGAAGCTGTGCCCAAGTCCGGCGCAACCATCGACTCCGAGTCCGGCCGGCCTCTCGCCGCCATGGTCGCCGCCGCGCTGGACGTGCCGGTGACGATGCTGCTCGGCGACCCGGGCACGACCGGCGCCCGGGCGACCGCGGAGACCTTGGATACGCCCACCGAGCGGAGCATGGAGCTGCGCCGGTCCGTGTGGGCGGAGGCGTACCGGCGCATCCTGGACCACGTCATCGACCAGGCCACCAAGGCTCCACAGGGCCCGCTCAAGGGCAAGGTGGCGAGGGACGAGGACGGCGTCGAGACGGTCGAGCTCGCTCAGGACACCGACCGCACCGTGGACATCTCGTTCCCGGACATCGACGACCTGGACCCGGGCGTCATCATCGACTCGATCACCAAGGCAGACGGCACCGGCTACCTGCCGCCGCTCGTCGTCGTACGTCTCCTCCTAGAGGCGCTTGGGGTGAGGGACGTGGAGAGCATCTTGGAAGCGCTGACCGATGAGGAAGGAAACTTCCGGCCTCCCGAAGGGGCGTCGAAGGGCACCGGTCAGGCAGCAGTGGATGCGTTCCGTCGTGGCGAGGACCCTGCCGCGCTGCTCGCCGGACGCAAGCCTGAACCGGAGGACGACAAACCGGCCGACCCTGACCAGCCCGACGCCCAGCCTGACGACTCCGAGGACGACGACAAGGAGTAGGCGATGGCGATCACAGCAGAGACGCTGAGGATCGCCGAACAGCTCCGCCGGCAGGTCGGCTTCATCATCGACGGCGTCACCCGTTCCCTGACCGCTGCATGGGTGAGGGCGTGGGATGAGGTGGTGTTCGAGGTCGCCGCCGCAGTCGCGGAACTCTTGCAGGTCGGGGACGGCGGCTGGCCGACGAGGCGGCAGATAGAGCGCACCGCTCGCGCTATGCGGGCCATGGACATGGTGGGGGCGAGCTTGGAACGCCTCGCCGCGGTGACCCGCTCCCAGACGGCCACAGCAGCCGCAGAAGCCGCAAGAGTAGGGCTCCAGGGGCAGGGCGACCTGATCGCTTCACAGTTGCCGTACGGGTCCACGCAGGCTCTCGCGGCCCGGTATAGGGCTCAGCAGCCTGACGCGATTGACGCGATCGTGCGCCGCACTGCCGAGCAGATCAACGCCGCGCACTGGCCGCTCGCTGATGAGGCGACCGAGGCGATGAAGCGCGAACTGGTGCGGGGCGTCGTCGTGGGCGACAACCCGCGGACGGCAGCGTCACGGATGGTCCGCAACCTGGAGGGCGAGTTCAACGGCGGGCTGACAAGGGCGCTCAACCTCGCCCGGACCGAGACGCTCGATGCTCACCGGCAGGCCGCCGAGATCGGGCAGGAGCAGCACGGCGACGTCCTTGAGGGCTGGGTGTGGGATGCGGAGCTCAACTCCAGCAGGGGCCGCACCTGCCCGAGCTGCTGGGCCCTGCACGGGAAAGTCTTCCCGTTAAGCGTTCCGGGGCCGATCGACCACCAGCAAGGCCGCTGCAGCAGAACCCCGAAAACCAAGAGCTGGGCCGACCTCGGCTTCGACATCGACGAACCCGACGACCTCATCCCCGACGCGCGGCAGATCTTCAACGACCTGCCCGAGTCGGAGCAGGTCGCCATCATGGGGCGCCGACGCCTCGACCTCCTCAAGTCCGGGGATGTGGCTTGGGAAGACCTGTCGGACCTTCGCACCACCGATGGCTGGCGCGACTCGTACGGGGTGCGATCGGTCAAGGACCTGGAGCGCATCGCCTCCGGCCGTCAGCCGGAACCGCGCCCCTCCTCTACCCCTCGACCGGAACCGTCGCCCGCGCCGACCCCCGCCCCCGAACCAGCGCGTGCAGTCCCGGAGGACGCGCAGCCCTACCACCGGACGCTGGACGGCATCCAAGACCTCGCCGACCTCGTCGAGAGCGGCCCACCCGATGACCGGAGACCGCTCGGCGGCGGCGCAGTCGCCGAAGTCGAACTGCTCACCTACCCGGACGGCCGCCAGGTGGTCCGCAAGACCTCCCGGCCCGGCTCGGGCGGCACGCAGGAGGCGGCAAGCGAGCAACTTGCCAGCCTGGTCGCCCGTACGCTCGGGCTGCCGGCCCCAGCGGTGTACCGCAACTCCGACGACGCCATCTTCATGGAGTACGCCGCAGGCAAGACAGCCCAGGAGATCATGGGCTGGGGCGGCGACCTCACCCCTGACCTCCGAGCGGCGATCGACAGCAACGAGGGCGCCCTGCTCGGCCTCCTCGACGTGCTGATCTTCAACTGGGACCGCAACGCCGGCAACTGGATGCTCGACGAGCGCGGTCGTCTGGTCCCGATCGATCACGGCGTCGCCTGGACAGAGATGCCGAACGAGAGCATCGGAACCCTGCTGGAGTACATCCAGTCCCCGTTCGCCGACCGGGTGACAGGCGACTCCAACCCGTTCACGAAGGCCGACCTCGCCGAAGTCCGGCAACGCCTCGAAGGGCTTCGCCCCGACTTCGACCACATCGGCCAGGGCGATCGGATCGACTACGGGATGCAAGTCCTCGACCTGCTCGCCGACCGTGCGCGAGGGCGCCGGAACTTGATCGCGAGGGTACGGTGACGTCGTGGCCGTCGTGGTGAACATCGTCAGCGTGCAGGACGGGCAACTCGTGTCCCGCGCCACCCTGGCCGATGACGGCACAGTCACCTACCAGGGTGATGCCGCCCGCTCCGCTGTACGACGCTGGCTCCTGGCAAACCGTGGCCGCACCGAGGCCGACGCCATCCGGTCTCTCGCTGTCGATGGCTGGTCCAACGGCTACCTGATGGTTGCTCGCGACCAGTAGACCGCACCCCTTCCTGACTTCTCGGCTGTCCCGTTCGCGCCCTCTCAGCTGCCCGGATGGAGGCTGATTGCGTCCTACGGGCCGCGTTGGCGTCGCGGTGTAGGGCGGGCAGCTAGCCAGCCCGCAGCGGCGGGACGGCCGCCCCCTTTCCACCTCGCTCGGAGGACCTGATGTCCGTGTCCGAACTGCTGACCGTCATCGCTGCCCTGTGTCTGCTCGCCGCAGCCATCTACGCCGCTGTCCACAAGGCGTGGATCGCTGCGCTCGTGTGCACGGCCGGGGCGCTGCTCGTCTTCGCCGGCTTCCTGCCTCACATCACCTGACCTGGAGGTCACCATGCCCGAACAGCAGGCGCTCACCGAGCGCGTGTCGCTCGCTGAGGCTGCCGGAGGGCAGGCCCCGAAGGGACGCCGCTTCCGAGCTCGAATCATCCAGGGCGACATCCAAGGCTCCAGCGGGTTCTACCCGGCGGAGATGCTGAAGCGGGACGCTGCGGTGTTCCGCGAGGGCCTGCCGGTCTTCCTCGACCATCCGGGCGCGACAGAGTCCTACGACCGGCCTGAGCGGTCAGTCAGGGACCTCGCCGGCAAGCTGGCCTCTGCCGCCGTGTACGAGCGGGACGGCCTGTACGCCGACGTCGAGGTGTACCCGCACTGGGCGCCCGTCGTCGAGGCCATGGCCGGCGACATCGGCATGTCGATCCGGGCTTCCGGAACGGTCGAGGCGTCGAAGGACGAAGCGATCCGAGGGCCGATCGTGACCGCGCTGACCGAGGCCGCGTCCGTCGACTTCGTGACTGCGGCCGGCGCCGGCGGAAAGGTCGTCGCACTCCTGGAGTCGGCGCGAGCCCAGGCAGGTGACCTGCTTCGCAAGGCCACCGAGGCTGCCCACCCCACAACGGACGACACCTCCGAGGACGAACCCGACACACCTGATGTCCAGACCGACGGCCAGGACGACGAGGACGAGCCTGCCAAGAAGACCGCCGCGGCCATCGAGGCCGCAGCCCATGACGTACCGGCGCCGCCGGTCACCACCCTGAAGGAGGGAGCCCCCGTGAGCGGAGGCACCGCACAGGGCACGCCGTCTGGCGGCCCGATCGACCTGAGCGAGGCTGCGGAACTGCGCACTGCCCTCGCCGAGGCCAAGCAGAAGCTCGCCGAGGCGGAGCTGGAGATCGCCAAGCTCGGCGACCAGTCCCGGCAGCTCGCCGAGGCCAAGACTGCGCTGGCCGAGGCCGAGCGCACCAACCGGCGACTGACCGCCGACAATGCTGCCCGCGACAAGGCGGTTGCGGCTCTTGGCGAGTCGACGCTGCCCGAGGTTGCCCACTCCAAGGTGATCGAGTCGGTGACCGGCGCCAACGTGCCCCTCAACGACGAGGGCTCGCTGGACGAGGCGAAGCTGGTCACCAACATCAAGGCCGCCATCGAGGCCGAGCGAGCCTACCTGACTCGGTTCGCTGAGGCGGCCGGCATCGGCCAGGTCCGCGGGCTCGGCGAGAGTGGCGCCCCGCAGGTCAACGTGGAGTCCGAGCTGAACAACATTTTCGTGTCGCTCGGCATGAGCGAGAGTGCGGCCTCCGTCGCCGCGAAGGGGCGTGGCTGACATGGCTACCAACCGCGTGTTCGAGCACGGCCGCCAGTTCGAGGCCAACGTCTCTGCCGTCACCGGCACCGGAGCCGGCGGCAAGGTGCTGTCCGGTGACCCCGTCGTCATCGGCCAGCTTCCGGCGGTCGCCCTCACCACCGAGGACGCCGACGGCATGGCCACCATCCAGACCGACGGCGTCTTCAACCTGCCGGTCAAGGGCGAAACCACCACCAACGCCGCCGTGGCCATCGGCGACATCGTCTACTTCGACAGCGACAAGCTCAACAAGGACAACACCAACGGCGTCCGATTCGGCTACGCGCTGGAGGCCGTCTCCAGCGGGGCGACGACCCGTATCCGCGTCAAGGTCGGCTACTGAGGCCGGGAAGGACTACCACCACCATGACCGATCTGACGACCCTGCCGGACGAGGGCACCCGCCCCGCCGCAGAGGCCACCCCGGCGTGGCTGAAGGAAGGCGCCGGGCAGGGCATTCGTAGCCTGCGCGCCCGCCGCCAGGCCGACCCCAACTACGGGACCAGGCTGGTGGAAGCGGCCCGCCTCTACCAGCGGGCGTGCCATGGCGACCGCAGAGCCCTGATCGACTTCGAGGAGGCGATGACCACCAGCGACTTCGGTCTGCTGTTCGCCGACATCCTCGACAAGCAGCTGCTGGGCGCCTACCAGGACTGGCCGTCCACGTGGCAGATGTACACGCGCCGCGGCACTGTGCGCGACTTCCGACCGGTCAAGAGGTTCGCCCTCGACGGCGCGTCGTCCACCCTGGACGAGGTGCCGGAGCGCGGCGAGTACCCCGAGGCTGCGCTCATCGCATCCGAGTACGAGTACCGCGTCACCAAGCGGGGCCGTCGCCTCGACTGGACGTGGGAGATGCGCGTCAACGACGACCTGGACGCCTTCCGCGAGCTTCCGATCATCCTGGGGCGTGCGGCGAAGATGACCGAGGACAAGTTCGTCACCGGGCTGTACGCCAGCGCGAGCGGCCCGAACAGCACGTTCTTCTCCGCCGGGCACGCCAACGTCGTCACCGGCAACCCTGCGCTGTCCGTCGAGGCGCTAGAGGTCGCCATGACGGTGCTGGCGTCGCAGCGAGACAGCGACGGCAACCCCATCTTCATCGACAACCTCGTGCTCGTTGTCCCGCCTGCGCTTGAGGTCGTGGCCAACAACATCCTCAACGCCGTGCAGATCGACGCCGCGACTGGCGGCGGCGACGGCACGGGCCACAACCAGCTGCGCGTCAACAACTGGCTCGCCCGCCGCGTCAGCGTGGTCGTCAACCCGTGGCTGCCGATCGTCTCGGCCACCGCCAACGGCAACACCTCGTGGTACCTGATCGCCCAGACCATGGCCGGGAGGCCGGCGATGGAGGTCGGTTTCCTGCGCGGCTACGAGCAGCCGCAGGTGTTCGTCAAGGCCCCCGACTCGCTGCGTGTCGGCGGCGGGATGGCCGCAGTGGAGGACGGCGACTTCGAGACTGACGCCATCCGCCACAAGGTGCGTCACGTCCTGGGCGGCGTCCTGATGGACTACAAGATGGCCGTCGCCTCGAACGGCACCGGCACGCCGTGAGCCTGCCGCAGCCGCGCAACGCCACGGAGACGTACCTGGCTGCGATCAACGACCGGCTCGGGCAGATCCTCGACCGGCTCCCTGCGCGTACGCAGGAACCGGACGATGGGCAGGTCGAGCTGCGCGAGCCGGCCACGCCGAACCCTCACAGCGACAAGCCCGCGGAATTGGCTGAGCCAAGCCCGCGGGCGTCTCGCAGGCGAACGAAGAAGACAGGAGGGGCCTGATGGGCACCACCGCCAAGGGCGTGGCCGGCGGCCTCGCCTCACTCAACGCGTCGGGTCGTATCCCGGCATCGCAGAAGATGCTCACCGCGACCGCCACGCTGGACTTCGCGTCCATCGCCGCGGGCGCGGTTGGCACGCTCACAGCGACCGTCACGGGCGCCGCGACGGGCGATTTCGTGCTCGTCGCCCCACCCGGCAACCTGACCGCGGGCCTGGTGCACTCCGCCTTCGTCAGCGCTGCGAACACGGTGACGATCCGGATCATCAACGGCACCGCTGGGGCGATCGACCCGGCGTCGGCCACGTGGGGTATCGCCGTCATTCCCGCCTCCTAGGAGGTCGGCATGGCGATCGACTACACCACCGACCGAGGCCGGGTCAGGCTGCTCGTTCCAGACGTGGACGAGGCGAACCTGCTGCTCGCCGACGACCAGATCGACGCCTTCCTTGCCTTGGAAGGCTCGGTCAAACTGGCCGCGGCGGCGGCCCTCGACACCATCGCCTCGTCCGAGGCGATGGTCGGCAAGAAGATCCGCACCCAGGACCTGCAGACCGACGGCCCTGCTGTGGCCGCCGAGCTGCGGGCCAGGGCTGCGGAGCTTCGCCGCCAGGTGGACGAGGGCGTCGGGGACGACTCGGTCGGCTTCGACGTCGTGGACTTCGACCCATGGCGCGGCTACCGCGGATATCTAGGCTACGAGCCCTGCTGAGGGGAGGCCCTGGTGTCTCCTCTCGCAGGCTCCGCCCCGATCCATCCGAGGTGGTCCGAGCATCACCGCCCGACCGCAACCGGTACTCAAACGGCCACCTGCACGATCACCAGGACCGGTGCTGGCGAAGGCACGACCGACGCGGACGGCACCTGGCATCCCCCGGCTGCCGCCACCATCTACAGCGGGTCCTGCCGGGTCAGCTCCCGCTCGGCCCGCTCCGGCGTGATCTGGCACGTCACCGGAGACGAGAAGATCGCCGAATACGACTACATCGTTGCCGTGGAATGGGATGCCGCAGAGGTGCTCGAACACGACATGGTCGAGTTCGACAGCGCCGCCGACCCGCTTCTACCCGGTAAGGAGTTAGTGGTCATTGGCGTCGCCTACGCGTCCGAGCAGTGGGAGCGGATCTTGATGTGCCGCGCCAACCTCACCGACAGGGAGGCGTGATGGGCTGGGATGTCTCCGACCTCGACAGGTATATCGGCCATCTCGGTGATGCGCGCCCCAAGGTAGAAGCGCTGACCAAGGTCGTCGTCAAGAAGATGGGCCTCGACACCGTGGCGGGAGCTCAGAGCCTTGCGCCGGTGGACACAGGAAACCTGGTCGGCACCATCGGTGTGGACCCCATCGATGAATGGATGGGGTTTGAGGCGGGACCAACCGCCGCCTACGGCGCGGATGTGGAGTTCGGGACGCAGCCCCATGAGATCCGCGCCAAGGGCGCCGACGCTGGCGGCGCCAAGGCACTGTTCTGGGAAGGGGCCAATCACCCAGTCAAGGCTGTCCAGCACCCTGGTACCGCGCCTCAGCCGTACATGCGGCCCGCGTTCGAGAAGGCGACCGCACCAGTCGATGATGTGATGTCGCAGGTGGGGAAGAAGGCGCTCGAATGATCCCCGTCGCGCCCTCAACCCCGCACACCGATGCCGTCGTGGGTGCCATCGCGGCGATCCCGATGTTGGTCGCTCGGGCCAAGATCCCTGCTGGCGCAGGCTGGCAAGGAACCCCTGGATCATCGGCTTTCGTTCGGTACGCGGTCGTCTACCCGTTCCCCGGCACCCCTGAAGGCAACCTCGCCCAGCCGTACGAGTACCTGAACTACCAGGCGCAGATCAGCATCTTCGGCGCCACCGCGACACAGGCCGAGGACGGCTTCGATGACGTCAACGCCGCCCTCATCGGCCAGCGCCTGACCGTCGCCGGTCGCTCCACATACCCGGTACAGGCACCGCCAGGTCAGCGGCCATTGAGACGGGACGACTCCCTGCCCGTGCCTGTGTACATGGCCGTGGTCGAGATCGAGTTCAGGTCTCAGCCCGCCTAACCCCATCCCGTAACTCGTAGCCCGACACCGGCAGGTGTGCGGGCTCTTCGGCATGCCCGAAAGGAGCCCGTAGTGGCTACCCGCACAGCACAGGCGATCACCGTCGCTGGTGTCACGCCCACATACAACGCCGCGACCGCCACCACCGGAGACAAGGTCAAGGCTGGCCCCCGGAACTGGGTCCACTACAAGAACGGTTCAGGCGCTGGCATCACCGCCACCGTGTCCGGTGTCGGCCAGACCTCCTACGGCGTGGATCAGCCGGACAAGGTCTACAACATCGCTGCCGGCGCTGAGCTGCTGATCCCGCTGCTCCCGGAGTTCGGGGACCCAGAAGACAGCGGCCTGGCGACGATCATCTGCTCGTCTGTCACCAGTGTGACGTTCGCGGCGCTGCGGATCTGACATGCCACGCACCCGGATCACGGTCCGCTCCAAGACGACGGGCCTCACCGCAGAGATCGCCGCCGAGGCGCTCGACCATTTCCCCGACTACGAGCCCGTCGAGGCCGCACCTGAAGCGGTGTTCGTCGAGCCCGAACTCCCGCCCGCCGAGGCGGTTGAGATCCCCAAGACTTCGCGCCGCAGCACGGCGGCCAAGACCACCGAAGAGGAGTGACCCATGGCTGCCGACCTTCTGGGCGACGGCAACGTCAAGGTGACGTTCTGCCTGACTATCGCCAACATCTCCGCGCCGACCGCCGCCGAATGCAACGCCGGCGTGGACCTGCAGGAGTACATCACCAAAGACGGCCTGGGCATCAGCCCCGAGCAGGCCGCGGTGGACAACACCGCCCTGGCCTCGCGGGACGAGACGGAGGACGCCGGAAGCGTCAAGTACTCGATCGAGCTGACGGTCAAGCGGAAGGAAGTCTCAGCCGAGGACATCGGCTGGAACACCCTCACCGACCGGACGCTCGGCTACCTGGTCGTCCGGCGCAACATGGCGCACGAGACCGCCTACGCCGCCGGGCAGCACGTCGAGGTGTACCCGGTCAGGTGTGGCCGGCCGAACATGCAGCCGCCGGAGCTGAACGCAGCACAGCGGTTCGTGTCGAAGATGTTCAACCACTCCACGTCCGACCCTGACGCGCTGGTGGCGGCGTAGATGCAGAGCATCAACGAGATCCTCGGGCAGATGCGTCTGCCCGAGCGCACCTTCAACCTGTGCATGCGCCCAGATCTGTTCGTCCAGTGGGAGCAGGCGGAAGCCGAACTGGACGCCGCGCGACGATCCGACACCGGCTCCTTGGCGGGCGTCAGCGCGGCGGCGAAGGCGGCGGCCAAGCGCGTCCAGGAGATCGAGGCGGAGATGGACGAGCACACGGTGCCGATCCTGCTCCGGGCTCGCACGCAGCAGGAGTGGTCGGACCTGGTGGCGGCTCACCCGCCGCGCGAGGACTCCGACGACGGGCTATGGAATGGCAAGACGTTCTCTCGGGCGCTTCTTGCCGCCTCGGCTGTTGCGCCTGAAATGAGCGTGGAAGACGCTTCCGCTCTTGTCGACAAGCTGACGTTGGGCCAGTGGAACAGCCTGCAAGAGGTGCTGTTCAACCTGAACTCGCAGGTCGTGGAAGTCCCAAAATCCAGGAGCGCCTACGAGACGCTCCGCAGGTCGCGGAAGAAGTAGCCCTCGCTGCTGAGTTGCGGGTACCTCGGTCGATCCTTTTAGGCCGTCAGCGCAGGTCGGTGACGGTCTATGAGTACGACGAGCAAGGCCGGCTTGTCCGCTCGGTGACCACGCACGACGCGGAGTGGTCGGACGAGGATCGCGGTTACGTGACAGCTCATCGGCGTAACGAGCATGAGAAATGCCCAGGCTGTGGCCTGCCTCTGAGCGAGACGACCGATCCCGAGCATGAGGGTGCTTATGAGGCTCCGCCCCCGATGCGGTGCCACGCCTGCACTCCTCTGGAGCACAGGAAAGACGAGTACAAGCAGAGCCCGCCGGGCCTGCTGTTCCGCGTCTACCTGAAGGTGAAGGGTGCGCTCAGATAGCGCCCAGCATCACCCGCATGATGATGGACAGCAGTATCGCGCCGACGCTGAGGATCATGCCGGTGATTGACAGGGGCCGGTTGTTGGCGGTTCCGATCTTGGCTTTCGTCAGCCCAACCCCCGAGAAGATCACGCCCACGAGTCCAAGCCAGAAGCCGATTCCAGCGAGCACCATGGTCAGGTCGCACACCACAGCGAGAATCCCGACGATCAGCCCGACGAGGCCCGCCCAGTTGTGCGTCGTGGGCGCCGGCATCGGCGGCCGGTAGCCGGGCGGGGGCCCCTGCCACTGCTGCTGCGGCTGGGGCGCGTACAGGTGGCCGCCCGGGTTGGGCGGCTGCTGAGGGTAGGGCCCGTGCGGCTGTGATGGCTGCTGCGGGTACTGCTGGCCGTACTGGTCCTGAGGGCCGGGATACGCCATGTGGGGCTCCTGAGGGAGTAGGGGTGCGCGCGTAAGACGCGCCACAGGTTGGTGCGGTTTGCACCGTTACACGCCAGGGCCTGAGACGTCCCGGAATCCCGCGAAATTGAGACCAGGGCGGAGGTGACTCCGTCGTGGCCGACCGCACCGTAACCGTCCGCCTCGATGCTGACGTCAAGCCGTACATGGCGGCGCTGGCCAAGGCCGAGGCGGCGACGAAGCGCTTGCGGGACGCCATGTCAGGCGACCTCAAGATTGACGCCGACACTCGTGCGGCCACCGCCCAGATCCAGGCGCTGCAGCGCGAGGTCGACCGTCTCTCCGGCAAGAAGACCACCGTCACCGCTGACGCGGACACGGCGCGGGCACAGGCCGAGCTGGACGAGCTACGCCGGCGTCTGGACGAGCTCAACGTCCGGCGCGTGATGGGCGTGGACCTGGACGACGGGGCGGCCCGGTCGGAGCTCAACTCGATCCAGCGAGACCTGGAGAGGCTAAACGCCACCAGCGCCGACCCCAAGGTCCGCGTCGACTCTGCGGCTGCGCTAGCGCAGGTGCGCACGGTCCAGTCGGAGATGGCTCGGGTCGATGGCCGGTCCGCCAAGGTCAAGGTCGACGCTGACGTGAGCGGAGCCCTCCGCAACATCGCGATCGTCGCCGCGGCTCTGGCGTCGCTGCCGTCCGCGGTTTCCATCGGCGTAGGCGTCGCTGGACTGGGCGCGGCGTTCGGTGCTGCTGCTGCCGGCGCGGCCGGGTTCGCTGCGGTCGCCGTGCCTGGCATCTCCCGGGTGGCGGACGCACTCAAGCAGGCCGAGACGGCTGGCGGCGGCGCTGGCGGCGCGATGAAGTCGGCGGCCCAGAAGGCGGCAGAGGCGGCATCGGCAGCCCTGCGGTTGGCTGAGGCTCAGGACCGGGTCGCGGACAGCGCCAAGGCCGTCAAGTCGGCGCAGCAAGCCGTGCGGGACGCCATGGCCGGTGTCCGCTCGGCGCAGCAGGATGCGGCCCGTGCGGCCGAGGATGCCGCTGATCGGCAGGCTCAGGCGTCCGCCCGAATCGCCGATGCAGAGCGAAGCGTCCAGGACGCCCATCGCGCCACACAGCGGGCCATTGAGGACCTGACGAGGGCGCGCGAGCGAGCCCAGGAGCGCATCGAAGACCTGGCGTTGGCCACCGAACGCGGCGCCCTGTCGGAGGAGCGAGCCCAGCTCTCCATCAAGAGAGCGCAGGCTGAACTCGCGCGGATCCTCAACGATCCGAAGGCGTCTGCCTTGGACAAGGAGGACGCTCAGCTCCGGTTGCGCGAGGCCGAGCTCTCCCTAAAGGAGATCCAGGAGCGCAACGGCGACCTCGCCAAGGAGCGCGAGGAATCCGACCGGAAAGGTGTCGAGGGCAGCGACGAGGTTGTTGCTGCTAAGGAGCGGATCCTTCAGGCACAGCAGGCCGAGGCTGCGGCCGAGCGGTCGCTGGCGGAGGCGCGAGCGGAGTCAGCGCGTGCTGCCCGCGACGGGGCACGTGATGTCGCCGACGCCAACACTCGCGTCGCCGACGCGCAGCGGAAGGTCGCAGACGCCCAGCAGGCGCTGGTCAAGGCCCAGCGTGACCACCTGAGGGCCGTTCAGGCACTCAAGGTCGAGCAGCTCCAGCAGAAGGCCGCGCTGGAACAGACTGGCGGCGCTGCCGGCGGGGCTGCCTCCAAGATGGCGGAACTGTCGGCCGAGGAGAAGAAGCTCGCTGCGGCGATCAAGTCGTTCCAGGAGGACTACCTCGCCTGGCAGAGGAGTCTCCAGCCTGACGTCTTCCCGGTGCTCGCGAAGGGGCTCGACGTCCTCCGCGTCGGCATGGACCGGGCAACGCCGCTGGTCAAGGGCGGCGCTCAAGGGCTCGACCGATTCGCCGACTCCGCTAAGAAGGCGCTGCAGTCGCGCGAATGGACTGACTTCTTCGATGACCTCGGGCGGCGGGCCCCCGACGCGATCGCAGGTCTTGGCAACGCCGCGATCAACGTGGCGGGCGGGCTGCGCGGCATCGTCGAGGGGTTCCTGCCATACACAGGGCCGCTGACTCAGTGGGTCGAGGACATCTCACAGGACTTCGAGGACTGGGGGAGCAATCTCAAGGACAGCCCAGAGTTCAAGGAGTTCCTGGAGTACGCGGAGCAGAACGGGCCGAAGGTCGCCGAGATCGTCAAGAACATCGCCCAGTTCATCGGCAACGTGGCCGCAGCCGGCGGCCAGATCGGGCCTGGAGTTCTCGACTTCTTCGTGTCCCTGTCGGAGAAGCTGGCGTCTCTGCAACCCGCTCAGGTCGAAGCGATCGCGAAGGGCGTAGCGGCGATCTTCGCAGCCGCGAAGGTGGGCACCACGCTCAAGCTCGGCGGCTTCCTGCTCCTCGCTGACGTGCTGTCCAAGATGAGCCCCGGCCAGATCCAGGCGCTGGCGATCGCCATCGTGGCGGCAGTCAGCGCCGTGAAGGGCTACCAGCTCGTCACGGGCGCAGCCGAGTGGTGGCAGACCCTATCCGGCAGCCTCGACAAGGCCGGCAAGTCGGCGGACGGCGCCAAGGGCAAACTCTCGGGCCTGTCAGGGACGCTCAAGGCGGGCGGCATGGCGGCGGTCCTGGCGGCCGTGGCGGTCGTCGCGGACAAGGTCGGTGATTCGCTGTCTGGGTTGAACCCCGACATCGACGAACTGGCCAAGCGGATGGCGAGCCTGGCGCAGCAGAGCAAGCCGGCTGCTGCTCAGCTCAATGTGTTCGGGTCGAACCTGGACACGTTCGCTGGGGATATGGCCCGGTCTGGCACGTGGTTCGCGCCGGTGGTGGGCCAGTTTGAGTCCCTTGGCGAGACCGTGTCCCGGCTCAACAGCGACAACCCGTTCGCCCAGCTCACCAACGAGATCGCGTCTATGGCCTCGTCGGTCACGGGTGACCTGTACAGCGTGGACACGGGCCGGCAGCGGCTGGAGAACTTCGACAAGACCCTCACGTCCATGGTGAAAAGCGGCAACAGCCAGCAGGCCGCGGCCCTGTTCAACGAGTTGGCCAAGCAGGCGGGGCTCGCTGGCGGAGACGTGGACAAGCTGCGGGAGCTGCTGCCGGGCTACAGCTCTGCTGCTGCGGCTGCTCAGCAGGCCACGGCGCCGACTGGGGATGCGCTGCGGGATCTGGGCAGCTCGGCGGATGGGGCGGCCACGAATGTGGACACGCTGCGTTCGGCGATCAGCCAGCTCACCAGCCTCACGGCCACTGCCATGCAGTCGGAGATCAACTACAAGCGGGCGGTGGACGATGCGGCTGCCTCCATCAGGGAGAACGGCCGAGCGCACGACACCAACAGCGAGGCGGGGCGCCGCAACCGCGAGGCTCTTATCGGGCTGGCGGAGAAGGCCAACGCCTACCGGGACGCTCTCATCGAGCAGGGAACTCCGCTCGACGAGGTGACCCGGAAGGTCGGCGCACAGAGAGACCAGTTCATCAGCCTGGCCGAGAAGATGGGTTTCTCGCGCAAGCAGGCCGAGGAGCTCGCCACCAAGCTGGGCTTGATCCCCGGCAATGTGAAGACGGACGTCAAGACGCCTGGCGGCAAGGAAGCTCTCGAACTGATCAAGGAGTACGAGAAGAAGCTCGCCGCGCTGGACGGCAAAACCGTCACCACGACGATCCGCGAGTTCTACATCCGCAAGCAGGAAAACCTCAAGGCGCGCTCCGGCGGCATCTTCGCCTACGCAGAGGGCGGCATTCAGAGGTTCGCTGCTGGTGGGCGTAGCACTCCGCCGAACATGGCGACCGGCCCGACCATCCTGTACGGGGAGGGCGCCGACCAAGAGGCGTTCATCCCGTACGAGTCCAGGTATCGGGCGCGGGCGATCGACCTGCTCTCGCAGGTGGCGTCAGATTTCGGCCTGGAGGTGTACTCCGCTCAGGCATCCCAGCAGGTGCAAAGCCTGACCGGGGCGATCGACGCCACCAACATGCAGGTGGGCACCGGCCTTACCGCTGCGGTGGCTGGCCTGGACGCGACGATGGGGCAGACGGGTTCGCTGACGGCCTCGATCAAGCAGGTGGGATCCACAGCGGAGCAGCTTGACCGGTCTTGGCTTGCCGGATCGGCGGTTATAGGCAACACGATCGATCTGCTCGGTACGGGCGTCTCCAGCATGTCGTCGACGGTCGCCAAAAGCGTGGATGGGCTGACCGGCAGCGTGTACGAGCTGACAAAGACCATGGCCAACCTCAAGGAGGACGCCGGGGCGTCCAAGGGTGGCGTGTCGGCGTCGGCGAAGAAGTCGATGGGGTCCCTCAAGGGTGGCCTTGTCGAGGGCAACCAGCCGTTGTCTGCGAAGCCACAGAACATGGTGGCTGGTAACCAGCCGCTGGACGGAAGCTTCGTCTACTCGGGGGCGTCGGCGTTGACGTCGGCCCCGGTCAACTCCAGTCGGGTGTCTGCCCCTCAGCAGGTGACGCCGTCGCGGTTCTCTTCGCCGTCCGGCAGCGGTTCCAGCTCCATGCAGTCCGGCGGTGCCGGCGGGGGAGCTGGTGGGGTGTCCGGGCCGGCTGTGGTGATTCAGGAGCAGAACGTCTACCAGGACGCTGACGCTGACCGGTTCGCCGCTCAGGCGGCGATGCGCGTTCGAGGCCGCGGGCGCTGACCGTGCCTCTCATCTCATCTCTTCGACCTGCTGGGAGGCGGTTTTCGCATGCCTGAAGGCGACCCGTCAGAGGACATCACGTACGCGGAGAAGCTGCGCCGTAAGGGCATCCAGGTCCGGCCTTCGGGCTGGACCTGGAATACCCGCGATCAGGTGTTGGAGGACTCGCCGACCCGCAAGACGGTGCGGGATCAGGCGGGCAACGACGTGACCGAACGCACTGACGACAAGGGCGGTTACCACCGCGACGTCCAGATCAATCTGAGGAGTTAGCGGTGGCGATCACTCGTGACCTGCTGTTCATCGACACGCAGATCAAGGCGCTTACGAATGTGATCGCCCTGAACATGGGGGATTCGAGCGCGGGTGCGTTCAAGGCTGCGTTGTTCCAGGACAGTGTGACGCCGAACGCGTCGCAGACCAACCCGGCTTACGGGTCGTCGCCTTTCTCCTCGGGTGAGGTCAGCGGCGCCGGGTATACGGCGGGCGGGCTGGCGTTGACCGGCGTTGTGTTCGAGGAGCACCCCAGCGCGCCGGGCTACATGCGCTGGGACTTCGACAACCTGTCCTGGCCGTCCTCGACGATCACTAACGCGAAGGGCGCCCTGTTCTACGTGCCCGCCCTCAGCAACAGGGCGGTGCTGTTCCGGTCGTTCATCCAGCAGTACTCCAGCCAGGACGGCACGTTCGCGGTGAACATCCACTCCGACGGCGCCATGAAGTTGAACGTGGTCGGCCCGCTGCTCTGACCCGCCCCTGATCCGATCCTCCGCCCCGCCAGCGTGCTGGGCTTTCGCATGAAAGGGGCCAGGGTGCCCACGTATATCGCCTACAACGGCGCGATGCCGACCACGGCCGAGCTGCAGCCTGTCACCACCGGCACGTCCATCAAGACCATGCTGCAGGTCGCCACCCCGTCCACGCGAGGACTGCGAGTCATCGAGTGGGGCATCTCGTTCGACGGGTCTGCCGCGGCGACCCCGGTCCGGTGTGAGCTGATCGCGACCGACGTCGCCGCCACGGTAACCGCGCACGTCACGGCCGGGGTGCAGCCCTACAGCGACGTGAACGCGACCGCGTCCCTGATGACGCTCGGCACCTCGGCGACCGGCTACACGGCCAGCGCGGAGGGCACGATCACCGCGACCAGGAGCGGCGACACCCAGCAGATCTCGCCCACCACCTCGTACGTGAAGCAGTGGCCTCTCGGCAGGGAGTGGGCTGTCGGGCCGTCGAAGTTCGTCCGGATCCGGGTGAAGGCCAGCGCTGCTGTGGGGGCTATCTGCTACGTCGTCTGGGAGGAATGACCGGTGGCGCTCGCGGTCGACGCGTCCAGCCCGGCGATCGTCACCGGCACCACTCCCAGGGCGACCGGGTCGTTCCTCGCTCCCGCCGATTCCCTCTTAGTGGCGCTCTGCGCCTCTAACAGCGGAAACGTCACGCACACCGTCACCAACAGCGGCACCGCCCTGACATGGACGTCGCGGGTCAAGAGAGACATCAACGACAGCGGCGGCAACCCGGCCGCAGTGGAGATCTTCACCGCGCCAGCTGTCCCGTCGGTGGCGCGAACCGTCACGCTGACCAGCAGCAACGGCGGCGACACAGTCGAACTGAAAGTCTTGGTTATCACCGGCGCTGACCTGGCCGCTCCGGTGGGCGCGACGGGCGAGGGAAGCTCCTCCACCTCGAACATCACCCCGACCGTGTACACCTCGACGGTGGCCACATCGCGGGCGGTCGGTATCGCGTCGGACTCTGAACAGTCCGGCACGCCCACCACCTCCGACGTGGGTTTCGCCTGGAACGTGCTGGGCCAGACGTCCGGCATCGCTGTCCACAAGGCGGCCGACACCCCCACCGCGGGGACGTCGGTGACGCTCAACTTCAACGGCTCCGGCACCCGGGCGTGGAACTGGGCGGCGATCGAGATCCTGCCCGCGCTGGTGCCGTTTCTGCCGCCCCGTCCGGTGATGCTCGGCCAGGCCGTCAACCGGGCCGCAACCTACTAAGGGGTGAGCCGTGGCCCGACTTGGGCGGTCCCAGCCGATTCCCGTCACGGTCCGGGGCCGGCTGACGTTCTGGCGGGCCACAGTCGATCTGCCGACGTTCGAGCTCGGCTGGGAGTTCCCGGCCCTGACGGTCACGTCCCCGTCGGTGACGATCCCGCTCGCCGCGTTCAGTCTGGGCTGGGAGTTCCCGGCGCTGGCGTTGACGGTGCCGCTGGGCACGTTCGAGCTCGGCTGGGAGTTCCCGGCGATCACCGCGAGCGTGCCTCCCAACGCCGGCGACCAACTGACCGGCGCACCCGGGCAGATCGAATGGAACGGCACCTTGTGGGGGCCCGGAACCTCCTTCACGGTCCAGTCGATCGACGGCTGGCGGTCGCTGCCCCAGCTGGACAACCTCAACGTTCAGCGTCCATCTCGGCATGGCGCGTGGGCGGCCAGGCGGCTCGCCCAGCAGCGGCTGGTCACCATCAGGCTGCAGCCCAACAGCGTGACCGACCCCGAGCAGATCGACGACCTGCTGGCCCAGCTCGACGCCGTCACAGGTGTCCTGGAAGACGAGACGGAATGGCCGCTCGTCATCAAGGGCTACGGCGACGCCCAGCTTGCCTTCGGTGCGATCGCCGACCGCGACATCCCGATGGACGCCGACTATTCGGTGGGCGCCCCGTCGGTGGCGGTGCTGATCGTCTGCTCCGACCCGCGCCGGTACAGCCTCAGCCGGACTGGGGTGGACCTGCCGCTCGGCAACGTCATCCAGGTGACGAACGCCGGGAACGTCGCCTCTCACCCGATCCTGCGCATCCCCGGGCCGGTCGTAGATCCGACGATCACCAACCAGACGCTGGGCAGGGTCATCCAGTTCAGTGTGACGCTCGCCGACGGCGAACTCCTCGTGATCGACACGAACGCCGGCACTGCCATTGTCGGGTCGGATTCGCAAATGTCGGATCTGACCGGGGTGTCGGTGCCGCCCACAGAGTTTGTGCTCGCCCGCGGCGCCAACCGGCTGCTCTACTCCTCAACGTCGGGCGGGGACACTCACCCGGCCGTCTGCCTGTACCGCGACGCGTGGATGTGACCCGCGCACACTGACCGGGGCGGGGGTGGCAGATGCCCATCTCCGTCCGCGACGTCACCTCCGCGGCAGGCCCTCTCGGCCTCATCGTCGTGGAGCGGCCCACCGTGGTGGCGGGCGACCACCTGTACGCGATCCACATCAGCGACGGCGCACTGTCGTCGATGACGGCGTCCGCCTGGGCGCCTGCCGGGTCGCACGCCGGCAACCTGGCCGTGAAGGTGTGGAGGCGCACCGCCACCTCCTCCGAGCCCGACACCTACGACTTCGGGCAGGCGGACCTGGCCGACGGGCAAGTCTTCGTACTGGCCATCCCTGGCGCGAACTCGTCCGTGTCCCCGATCGTCACCTTCGAGGACTCCTCAGGCACCTCCACACCCACCCCGGACGTGACACCGGCCGGTGTGCCGTTCCTGGAGATCCGGGTCGCCGCCGTCGACCTGGCCCTGTCGTCGATCACCTGGCAGACGCCGCCCGGGTACACGCCGCGCGGCAGCGCCGAGTCGGCGTTGCAGCTCGTCGCTGGCACGGTCGCGACCCGGACCGTCAACGCCTCGGCCAGTTCGGGCAGGCAGACGTTCACGCCGCTGCCATCCTCGCCCCGGGCCGGTGTCGGCGTCAGCATCAGCGTCGCCGCCGCCGCGGCTGAAGAGCCTGAGATTCCGACGTTCCCGCCGTTCACGCCGACCCGCGGCGACGCCCTGTACGCCTACCGGTTCCGCCGGCTGCGGGACGGCCACTTCCTCGGGTTCCTGGACCTGGCCGACGTCAGCTTCGACAAACGCATCAATCAGCCAGGGAGCTTCACCGCGACGGTTCCGATCCCGTCGCGTGCGGTCGGGGATCTGGTCGCCGAGGTGTTCCCACGCGACTCCACCGTCCTGTCGGCAGGTGCCGGCGTGGTCGTCGTCGACATCCTGCGGGCGGGGGAGGTGTGGGGCGAGTACTGGATCACCGAAGCCAACCCGACTCAGTCGGATCGGGGCACACCGGAGATCCACTTGCAGGGCACCACGCTGGACGGCTACATGTCCTCCGTCGAACTCCAGGCGGAACTGCCGTTCGCCGGCGAGGACCAGATCGCGATCCTGCGCGCCCTGGTGGCGGACATGCAGTCCCAGTCGCACGCCAACATCGGCTTGGTCGTCCCGGCCGGCACGTCCGGCGTAGTGCGAGACAGGACCTACACCGACGACGGCGGCACGTACGGGCAGCGGATCCAGCAGCTGGCCGAGGTGGACAACGGGTTCGAGTACACGGTGGACCTGGTCGCCTCCGAAGGCACAATCGTCCGGCAGCTAACCTGGGGGTATCCCAAGCTGGGCGGACCTGAGGTGCACATTTTCGGGTGGGGGCCGAACGGCGGCGACATCACCGCGTGGGCCGAGCAGGTCAGCGCCGCCCGCGGAGCGACCCGCTACCGGGCCCGCGGCGGCACCCCTCCGTCGGAAGGGGACGCATCCGTCAGCGCGACCGCGCTCCTGTCCGCCCCGCACGAGGCGACCGCGCACCTGGCCGCAGGGTGGCCCCGAATTGACCGGACACTCTCCTACAGCGACGTGATCGTCCAGGACACGCTGGAGGACTACGCCGCCCACTGGGTGACGGTCGCCCCCGGCGCGGTCCGCGTGGAGACGTACACGGTCGCCTTGGGCGCGTCGCCGAGCTTGCACCCGAACAAGCTGGGCGACCGCTGCCGGATCTACCTCGACAACGAATGGCATGCCCCGCACTGGCGGGAGCGCCGCATCATCGGCCTACGCATACGTCCGGTGAGCAGACAAAACGGCAAGGAGCTGGCCGAACTCGTCCTCGAAGGGCAAGAGGACGGCGGGTTCGGCGTCGGAGAGGAATGACGTGGACCGCTACCCCGATGACCTGTTCGCCGAAATTCAGCGCCTGACCGCGCGGGTGGAACAGCTCGAAGCGCAGCAGGGCCAGCGCGCCCCGCTCACGACCGCCTCCCAGGGCTGGCGGATGAGCAACATGACCATCCCATCGGTGTCGGCAGGCACCTGCCACATCGGCTGCAACGGCGGCGACGTGTTCTCCGTGAACTCGGCGGGCGATGTGAAGCGCATGTTCAAACAGGGTGCTGCAGCACCGTTCACCACCTTCGACTTGGGCAACGCGCCGGCGTCGTACGACCAGACCTACGCGCAGCAGCAGTCCGTAGGTATCAGCCGCCTGTTCAGCGGCCACACGTCGCTGCGGGCCAGCCTGATCGGCGCAGAACACATCGCCCCCTGACCCTGCACGTCCCCTGTACTGCCGTCCCGCTGCTGAGGGTGCGGGCGGGACGGCGCCCCTAATCCAACCCAAGATCGAAGGTGTGCGTGTGCAGGACCCGAACATCATCGGCATCCTCCTGAACGCCGGTCTGGCCGGGCTCGCATTCGTCCTCTTCCTCAGAGGCTGGATCGCGCCGAAACCGTCCGTTGATCGGCTCACCAAGGAAGCCGAGCAGTGGCGCAAGCTGTACGAGATCGAGCGGCAGGCGCACGACCTGACCCGCAAGGGCCACGCCGAAGAGACCCGGGCCGCGCTCCAAGCCGCAGCCGAGGGCAGCCAGACAGCAATGGCGCTGCTGGAAGAGATCCGCAAGCGCCAGAGCGAGGCTCAGCGATGACGCCAGAAGAAGAGATGAGACGCGCCGAACAGGCAGCCGCCGAGTCGAAACTCCGAGCTCAGCAGGAGTTGCGGCAGGCCCGCGAACGTGCCCGGCGAATCCGGTCGATCACTCAACGGCTGCGTGAACTGCGGGAGGCGAACGGTTTCGCCACGCTCCTCGACGACGCGTTCGGAGGCGGCCATGCCTGACCCGTTGTTCCTGATCGGGAACGTCCTCCTGGTCGTCACAGCGTTGATCGCATGGGCCTGCGTGGTCTCTCAGGCGCTGCTGGCCCGCTGGTGGGAGACCGCCGCTGGCAGGCATGTGATGGCGTTCCAGGCCGAACTGGCGGCACTGGCGGGCTTGTGGGCGCTGCGGGTCTGGTTCCCCGACGTCGAGGCCATCCGCATTGCGCGCTCGATCGCGTTCGTTGGCCTGCCGATCGTCTTGGGTTGGCGGCTGGCCATCATCATCCGCACCTGGCGTGCCAAGCGCCGCAAGCACAAGGAGGCGTTGTGAAGGTCATCGCTCGGGCTGGCTGGAACGCCCGCGACCCGCGGAACCGTCTCACCGTCCCCTGGTCGGTGCGCACAGAGTTCTTCATTCACCATACGGACGGCCCCACCGATCAGACTCTGAGGTCTATCCAGGACTTCCATATGGGACCAAGCCGAGGTTGGAGCGACATCGGCTACAACTTCCTCTTCGACGACGACGGCGTCATCTATGAGGGCCGCGGCTGGCTCGTTGTCGGCGCTCACTGCCCGGACCACAACAGGACCGGCATCAGCGCCGCGTACATCGGCAAGAACGCGCCGACCGAGGCCGCCCTGAGGTCAGCCCGCTGGCTGTACGACGAAGCGTGCCGCAAGGCCGGACGCAGCCTGAAGAAGCTCGGCCACGGCGACCGCTACCCGACCGAATGCCCCGGCGCGCGGCTGCAGGCGTGGGTGAACGCAGGCATGCCCGCCGAGCTCGTCGACGCGCCGGCCAAGACATCCCCCACGGAGGACATCGTGAAGGACCTGCCGCTGCTCGAGGTGGGCACCGACAACTACGACGTGAAGACCCTCAGAGGGCTACTCTTCGCCCGTGGTGGCCTCTCGGAAGCGGCCTACGGTGGCGCTGCTGGGCTGAAGTCGTGGCTCGAGCTGACGGTGTTCGACCGGGCGTTGCTCGAGGACGTGAAGGCGTTCCAGAAGCGCGCCAAGCTCGAGGCGGACGGGCGGGTTGGGCCCAAGACGTACGCCGCCCTGTTGAGGGTCTCGTGAGCGACGGCCTGTGGCTGCGCTACTGGCCGTACCAGACGTCTCTTCCGCGGCATCCCGAGCACGCGGAGGAGCAGAGCGAGGACGGGCGTCTGCCCGCCCTCGTCGATGAATGCAACTGACGAGCCTTCAGAGGCTCACCTGAGCGCTGCCCGAGGGGCGGCGCTTCTTCTATGTCACCTCCACAAGGAGAGCATCCTCATGCGCTACAAGAGCGCGATCGTCCTGTCCGCTGCTGCTCTGGCCGCCGGCCTGGTCGGCGCTGTCCCGGCCTCCGCTGACGTCCCTGGTGACGTCCTGCGGATCGTCGAGGTCGGCACTGACGCCATGGGCGCCGACACCTACGCCAACCGCAACCGCGAGTTCGTGAAGGTCCAGAACGTGTCCACCGCGGCTGTCGACGTCGCCGGCGTCCTGGTCGAGGACAACTGGGCGCACGCCAAGACGCTGGCGGGTGACGCCCACTCGTGCAACACGTACAAGATCGTGGACCTGCCGGGTAGCCCGACCACGATGCTCGCCCCGGGCGAGTACGTGACCGTGTACAACGGCACCCGCTGGGGCGGCAACCGCAAGGTCGGCAACGAGTACCAGCTGTTCGCCAACAGCGACGCCGACTGCGGCACCGCGGGCCAGTTCTACAACAACGACGCCGACACCGCCTGGGTGACCAAGAGCAACGGCGACGCGTACTCCAGCAAGTCGTGGGACTGGAACGGTGGCTACACCGTCAAGCCGTAGGAGGCTCGCATGAAGATCTTCGGACGTGAGCCCGCGGTCATCCTCGGGTTCGTCTCCGCCGCCCTGCAGCTGCTGACGGCGTTCGTTCTGCCCCTCACCTCTGACCAGGTGGGCGCGATCAACGCGGTTGCGGCGGCGGCGATCGGCGTGTGGACGGCGTTCGTGACCCGCGCCGCGGATGGCGGCTCGTCGCTGCACTCGGCGGTGCTCGGCTTCTCGCAGGCGGGCATCACGTTGGCGCTGGTGTTCGGGCTGTCCCTGTCGGGTGAGCAGACCGCGGCCATCATGGCTCTCGTCGCTACGGGGCTGAGCCTGTTCGTGCGGCAGGTGTCCAGCCCGAAGGCTGTCGCTCGCCCGTACTAATCTGGCTGTGCCGCTGCCTGGGAGCAGTGAAGCCCCCGCTTCCTCCTTCGGGAGGGGCGGGGGCTTCTTGTCTTGTCAGGAAGTGCGGTACTCCACCCATGCCCGCCCGGCGGAGGCGGCGCGAGCACGCGAGGCACGGATCGGCAGAGGGCCGCGGCGGGCAACGAACTCGCGGAACAGGGCCCAGACGGCGACGAGCGCGGTCACCGCTTCGTCGGGCGCGCTCTTGTAGGCGGGGATCTGGGCGGCGACCGCCTCGGCCTGCTGCGGCGTGTGCCCCGCCAGGATCAGGCGAGGGATCAGCAGCGCCGCCTCGACCCAGGCGGCACCGTGGCAGGCGAGCCCCCAGTCGATGACGCGCATCCCGTGCTCGGCGGCGATCAGGTTGCCCTCGTGGAGGTCGGTGTGAAGGAGCGTGCCTCCGTCCAGCGTGTCGACGTCGAGTGCGGCGCGGGCGGAACGGTAGGCGTCGAGGGCTTCCAGGTCGGCGGGCGGGTCGGCCAGCAGGGCGTCAGCTCGTTTCCGCAGGAACTCCACGTTGTCGCCGACCGACGGCACGTGAGCGCCAAGGTTCGGCGTGAGAGCCTCGCCGAGAACGCGCACGATCTCGACGACCTCAGCGACATCCGGCGAGCCGGGCGCGAGATTCACGGCGCGGGCGGCGTTGACGTGCTCGAACAGCAGCCACACCCAGCCAGCGGTATGCCCGCCCCGCAACATCCGCGGGGCGGGCACGGTTGCGGGCAGGACGGCGCCTACCCGGCGTTCACGCTGGTAGAGCCCGGCAGACGGCACATCGTCCGGCAGGGCCTTCAGGAACATCAGCCCCGAGGCGGTGGCCAGTCGCACAGCCGCCCCCGAGGTGAGCCCGCTCGGCAGGCTGACCACATGCCGGATCGGGCCGCACGCGGATGTGACCGCGTCCCGGACCTCCGCGGGGAGCTCCTCCCACCGGTACATCATGTGCCGCACTGTACGCCGCTCCTACCTGCGCCGCCGCCTACTTGGGACTGTCGACACAGCCCGCGTGGCACTGGCTGCACTTGTCGCCGCCGCCGCTGCTGCAGTCGGCGGCGGTCGGCCACAGCGCCGAGTTCACTCGGTAGCCCGTCGCCTTGATCGCGCTGATGGTGGCCGTGATACCGGCACCACCGCCGGTCTGGCCGGGGATGTCGTCCGGCTGGTGGTGGATCATCCGGCCGGCGATCCGGGTGCAGAACCGCGCGTACTCCTCGGTGTACATCAGGAAGGTATGCCAGCCGATGTCGACGAGCTCGGACGGGCCCAGGCCGGCGCCCGGGTTGGCGGCGCACGCGGCGAGGAACGCGAGCGCCTGCGTCATGATGTCGTCGGCCTGGTCGGCGTGCTCCGGGTAGTCGGCGCGGATACGTGCGGTGAGCCGGTCGAACAGCTGCGGCGTGACCAGCATCGCGGGGTCGGCCAGGGTGGGGCGTTCGATGGTGATGGTCATTTCGTCCTCCGAGGGAGTTGGGATCCGCCCCGGGCTGGGGCGGCTTTGCAGCACACACTTACGGCCGTCCGCCCTTGGCGTGGTCGAGTCTGCTGATCGTTCTTGCAGGTCAGCGGAGTGTGTACTACATACTTCATAGACCTCGGGCAGGGCGGGGTCAATGAGTATGTAGTACATACTTCGGCTAGGGTGAGATGGTGATCACATCAGGCGGCAGCTATCGCGACGTGGCGAACGCCATCCGTCAGGCCATCCACGACGGCGTCTACCCCCGCGGCTCCTTGCTCCCCAACGAAGATCAGCTTGCGCAAGAGCTCAACGTGAACCGGGCCACCGTGAACAAGGCGTTGCGGATCTTGAAAGGCGAAGGGCTGGTCTACGTGCACATGGGCGTGGGGACCTATGTCCACGCGCTGCCGCCCCTGCTGCGTGATGCTGCCGTGAGGCACACTCGCGCCCATCGCGAACGCGGGGGCGCCCGAGGGTCCTTGGCGAGCGAGTTGGCCCAGCTCGGCTACGAATTGAACTCCGCCAACACGGTGTCGGCAGGCCAGCCTCCACAGGAAGTGGCCGACGCCCTGGGCGTTGACGCGGACACCGACAGCGTCATCATCCGTGCGCGGCGCATGAAGGCCGAAGACGTCCCGATCCAGATCGCGATCAGCTACATCCCGCGGAGCATCGCCGACGGGACGCCGATCGCCGAACTCGACCCGGGAGTCGGCGGAATTAGTAGCCGCCTGGCCGAACTGGGGCATGCGCAGGTCGAGCTCGAAGAGAACATCCGTGTCCGGCCGCCGACGCCCGACGAAGCGCGTTTCTTGCGCATGATCCCTGATCAGTGGGTTTACGAGATTTTTCATGTTGGGTGGACGGCGGACGACCGAGCCGTCAAGGTCACCACCTACGTCATGCCGACGTACCAATGGAACCTGCGCTACCGCTACCCCGCCGACCCTTCGTAACCGACTAACCTCCCGCGTCGGGTAGCGGGAGGTTCCTGTCACCTCTGCGCTAAGTAACCGCACGCTCGCCCATCGCTACAGTGTGTGACTGATCGTCTCTCGCTGTAGTCAGATGAAGGGTCGGAGCATGTCACACCCCCCGCGCCGCATGGCCATGGCCGCCGCCATCCTGCTCGCAGCCTCCATGGCAGTCGCCCCCGCCGCGTCCGCCACAGCCGCCGCTCACTCTCATCGTCTTGGCCCGCTGCTGGCCGATGCTGTGGCCGAGCTACCCGTCGCTGACGAACGGCGCGAGGGGTACGTCAGGACGAAGTTCCGCCACTGGATCGACGAAGATCGCGATTCCTGTTCCACGCGGGCCGAAGTCCTGATCGACGAGGCCATCGATGCTCCCGAGGTCGAAGCCGGCTGTCGGCTGTCGGGAGGCCGGTGGTATTCCTACTACGACGATCAGTACGTGGAGGGCGCGAGCGGACTCGACGTAGATCATCTCGTGCCGCTGGCAGAGGCATGGGACAGTGGCGCCTACGACTGGACCCCGGCGCAGCGTCAGGACTACGCCAATGACCTGCGCGAACCATGGCATCTGGTCGCTGTGACGGCCCGCTCGAACCGTCAGAAAGCGGATCAAGATCCCGCCACGTGGCAGCCGCCGTTCGAGCCGGCCCGCTGCAGGTACGCGGCCGAGTGGGCCGCGGTCAAGATGCGGTGGTCCCTCTCCATCGATACAGCCGAGCAGCAAGCTCTGACGGAGCTTGGCGCCGCGTGTCCTGACCAGCGCCTGCCAGAGACCGGCGACCAGGTCTGACCTACCTCCTGCAGCGACAGGCCCCCGCCCGGTCCTCGCGGATCGGACGGGGGCTTCGTTGCGTTGGCCTAGCTCAGGCGCGCTTCCACCGCCACTGGTGGTTGCTGTACTCGCTGCACTTGTACCGGCGGCTGGTCCCCTTCGCATACCCGTACTTGCCTCGGGCGGCGGCCGGGCAGTACGCGCCGGGGGTGACACAGCTCCAGTGGTTACCGGACCGCTGGTAGGTGCAAGCGGACGTGGAAGAGGCGGCGTGGACCTGAACCGCTGCCAAGGCCGGCACGGCGGCTGCGGGGACGGCGAGCGCCGAGCCGATCAGAGCGGCGGACACGAGCAGGCGTCTGAGCACTAGGGACTCCAGGTGCGTGGGGGATGGAACGTGACAAGGGTGAGACGCCTGCTACTCACCGAGAGTTGCGGCCTTGGTTGTCCGGATGCGGACACGAGAGAGTCCAGTAGCGAGGGTGGGACGACTGGAGCGGGCTACGCTTCGACCGAGCGCACGCCGAAGCTCACGGACGCCACCTCTGAATCGCCGATTTCAAGGATCCACTCGTATGTGTGGCCTCCTGGCAACGGCAGGGGGGGAACCGAGACCGCAAAGCTCAAGTTGAGGGGCATGCCCTTGGCGATCTCGTCAGTAGGCCGGGCGTTGAGGAGGGAGATGACCCCTTCTGAGCCGATCGCGCGATTCTCGCCATCGTCGTGGAGCACCTTCACTCCTTCGCGATTCTCATCCACGAGGAGCAGGCGAAATTGGACTTGGCCCTCGACTTCATCCCATGGGACGCGCAGGAAGCCGGCGACCGCAGACGGAGGCACGACTGGCCCCGTCAGAGACCAGCCGGCGCCGAGCATGTGTACTTTGCCGGTTGTCTGATCGGTGGTAGCTGAGTCGGCGAGTACGAGAAAGCCCTGGATCACAGCACGGCCTGCTTCAAGTCAAGACTGAGCGGCTCAGACGTGGTCCCTGAGCTGCGTGGAAGGCCGAAAGTGCACACCCGAACTTGTGTTGTGACGGAGTTCGTCGTGGAGCTTGCACCTGGAGCGGTCACCGTGTGAACGACTTCCGCCCCGATAGCCAGCGCGTATCGACGGATGGTCGAGAGGTGAGGGTCGCCGCCCAGGCGCTCAAAGTCGGAGACGGCCGGCTGGCTACGTCCCATCCGCTCGGCGACCTCGGCTTGAGTGAGTCCGCGCTGTCTACGCATCATCACGAGCGTCTCGATCAGTCGCATGTCGCGATCGATGGCCGCGTTCTCCCGCTGCACTTCGGGATCTTCTAGGTCGATGCCCAGCAGTTCTGCGACGTGGGGATCCATCACAGTCGACCTCCTCGTATCGGGTTCACCTTATATTCTCTGCAACCAGTCGGCTAGACGATCCCTCGCACGGGTAATAATCCGCTTTTGAGCGCCCTGGCTGCCCTTCATGTGGAAGGCCAATCCGAGGAGGATGTGTTCCTTCTGAGGCCCGTAGGCGTAGTACAGGCGGTACTCGTTGCTGGCGTAGGTGAGCCGCGCCTCGAAGAGTCCTTGGCCGAGAGCCTTGGTGTCGCGCGGCAGAGCCTGATTGCGCTGAATGCGGGTCATGAGGTTCCCGAGCTCGCGCGTGGGCGGACCGTTCCCGAGCACTTCCTTGATCTCGTCGCTCACGATTCGATGCCCAGACTCCGTGCTGTACAACTCCCACTTGGCCTCGGGCACTTCCGCCACGTTGCACCATCCATAGGACTCCAGGCGGTCACGGAAGCCTCGAATCTACCTGGGACGCTGTTTGCTAAGCCCGTGGCTTGAGGACTCGATCTGGTCACGACGCGCACTGACGGCTCATCGTCGTGGCGCACACTCCTTCGGTCGTAGGATCCTCCCGAACCGCGCTCTATCGGGGGAGACCGTCATGGCTGACTACGAACTACCGCAGGACCTGATCGACGCACAGAAGGCGTTCTACGAGGCCGAGGCCCGCTGTGCTGAGCTGGTGGCCGCTGAGCCGTCTCCTGTCTCTGTAGCGGCGTTGGAAGCCGAGCTGAGCGACGAGCAGCGACAGACCCTCGCCACGGCCCGGGAGGAGCGGCTGCAGATCGTGGAGCGGATCCACCGGCACCCGTTCTGGAAGGACGTCGAGGCCGGCGACCGGACCAAGGTTCAGGCCCGGCTGCGCGAAGCAGCCAAGGCGTGAGTGAGCCCCCGGCCCCATCGTGGGAAGGCCGGGGGCTCACGAGCCGTCGATCGCTACTTGAGAAGGACGCTGCCGACGCCCTCACAGACGTTGCACTTGAAGCCCATGACCTTGCCGCTACCGCTGCAAGTGCCGCACTTGACGACGTGGCCTTCGCAGCTCTTCTCGTCGCTCATGGTGATCTCCTTCGGTGGTGGTGGAGCTGGCTGCTCCGGGCGTCCGCCACGCCCCGACCGTGGCGGACACCCGCAACGTCAGCGGCCACGCTCGACCCGGCGGAGGGACGCCTCGTTGATCGCATTCACCGTGCGGTGTCCTGCCGATGCGGCGGCTCCACGCTTCTCAGCGATCCGCTTCCGCGTCTCCGCAATGTCGCGTTCGATCTCTTGCAGGTGCTGCTTCTTCTTGCCGAACATGGGTTGTCTCCTACGCGAGGACGCTGGTGAAGAACACCGACAGTTGGTTGGCCCCGTGGACGATCCCGTCGAACACGCCGTGCACCGCGGTGGCGGCCTGCGCGGGGCGGGTGAACAGATAGAAGATCGCGAACGCGGCCAGCAGGTACAGGCCGAACTTCCTCTTGCGGTTCATGGCTGCTCCTAGCGGGAGAAAGAGGTCCGCACCTTGTGGGCGGCCTGGTCGACTAACTGCTTGGCCTCGGCCGGGCCGACGGCGTTGACGAGCTGGTCCCACGCCGCCCGCTTGGCGTCCCGGCTCACGCCGAAGCCGTTCGCGATCTGAGCGAGCTGGTTGCGCCTGCTCGTGGTCCGGCCCTGGTCTTTGGCGTGGGTGAGCATCTCGGCCGGCATGGTGCTGCGGGCGCCGGCGTTGGCGACCTTGTCGAGGAAGCTGAACACCTTGTCTTCTTTCTTGATCGGCATTGAGGAGAATGGGGGAGCGGGGCGCTCCGGACGCCCTCCCGAACCGGTCGGGGGAGCCTCCGCAGCCACCGCATCCGGTTAGCTGAGAGCGGCGAGAGCGACTAACACGGTTAGTGATCTCACCTGAGGGCCAGTGCGCCTGGGCGCTCTCTCTGACCTGCGATTTGTTAGCTCGGTTAGGCGGTTAGCAGGGGTGAGGCAAGCGCCATGAATGGGCCGTCTCGGGTGCCTTCGCCGGCATGCTCGCCCTCACTCACCTGCCTCGCGCTGGTCGCGTACCCGCCTCAAGTCGGCAGGGTCGAGGTGAAGGACGTTGTGCGGGTTGGTCACCCTCACGCCGTACTCGCGGGTGAGGATGTCCTTCAGTTCGATGCCGGTCAGGTTCTGGTAGGGCAGCCAGTTCGGGGCCAGCCTCCGCAGACGGGCCGGCACGTCGGCCAAGCGGACCCGGTCGCTACCCAGGACCTCGTCCAAGTCGTCCAGGAGGTCCCGCGCTTGCAGGGCCGCGGGCCTGCCCGTCCCGTATCCCGCCTTCTCGCGGATCTGTAGGGCACGCTGCACTACGGGGACTGCCTGGCTCTGGGAGACGAAGTAGGAGCGCAGAAGGCTCGGCTTCGGGGTGAAGCCCCGGCCCATGAACGTTCCGACGTCGCCGAGGCTCTCGTCGGTCTTCGGCTCCAGGCCGACTGCGGAGATGCCGGCCTTGTAGGAGCCGGTGCCCAGGATGGCGTCATTGCTGGTCTGGTCGCCGATTGCGAAGCACGCCTTGTTGGAGGTGATCGCGATGAGACGGCGGGGCAGCGAGTCCGAGGATGCCTCTGGCGTCGCGTAGACGATGGTGACCGCGTACTTGCGGGCGGCGTTCTCGGTCTTCACTGCGATTTCCAGCGCCTTCTGCCCGAATTTCTCGTGCAGGAAGAGCGCCTGGCACTCGTCCACCACGATCACGCGGGGGCGTAGCCGCTCGTCCTTCTCTGCCAACGCTCGGCTCGCCGCGCGGACCCCGTGCTCCTTGAGTGCCTTGCCGCGCACGCTCAGCTCGTCGTAGATGTCGTTCATCGTCGCCAGGCAGTGCTCGGCGACGTCCTCGCCAGTCCCGGTCCTGAGCGTACGAAGGCGCGGCGCCATCGGGTCGTAGTCGGCGTTGTCTGCCATGCAGAACACGTCCGCGTCGACCAGTGGGTCCAGGAGTGCGCCCAGCAGGAGCGTAATGATGAGGCTGCTCTTGCCTGATCCCATCATTCCGGCGATCGCGTAGTTGGCCTCGAACAGCCGGCCGTTGATGGGCCGGCGGCGGATGTCGACAGCGCAGGGGACGCTCGTGAAGTAGTCGGTGCTGCCCTCGTACAGGAGCGGCCAGTCGGGGACGGGGCCGGAGAGGGCGCCCTGGTCGGCGACCCACAGGTCAAGGACGCCGGGCATGGTGCGCGGCTCTGTCGGCCACACCTCGATCGGGAAGCGCGACAGGTTGTGCGCCAGCGTCTTCTTCTTCTCGACGATCATTTCGACGGGGACGGACATGGGTAGTTCGAGCTGGGAGTGGTAGCCGTTGCCGTCCCGTTCGGTCGGAAGGATCCAGCGGGGCCGCCAGCCTGCCTTGAACGCCTTGTTGAGCGGGGCGAGATCCAGGTGGCGGAGCGCTTGCAGGATGGCGCTCTCATCGGGAATTGAGTCCTTACTGGACGTCTCCCCGGCGACCTTGCCGGCTTCTGTGGCCAGCCACTTCGGAGCGATCGTGTCCTTGCGTCGCCCCTCCCTCCGGCCTGCCACGACGGCCACGATCGGTGCGGCGACCAGGGCGGGGACCCACAGGAACGCGATGGCGTCGAACAGGAACCGGATGACGCCGCCGACCCATCGGAACACGTCGATGCCGTTGCCGCCGGTCATCCACACCAGTAGTGCGATGAGGGGGATCAGCACCAGCAGCAGGGCGACGACCCCGACGGCGACCTTCAGAACGCTGAGGGCCACCTTCGGCAGCTCCAGCATGCGGTCACGCCGCCGCTGCACCGCCTGCTCCTTGCGGTCCTGCCACAACGCGAGCGCCTCCTGGTTGCCGGTGGCGTCGGCGATGCGGATCTGCTTGCGGTAGGTGCCGAGCGTCAGCCCGTCCCAGGCTCGCACCCACCAGGAGTGCCAGCCCTGCGCTACGGTGACGCTCTCCCGGGCGACCACGCGAGCTACCTGCTTGCTCCGGTCGGAGCGGAGAACGGTGATGCCCTCGACGACCACCGCGGGCAGGCGGCTGGGGCGGTCCGGCTGGTCGGACAGGACCTCGCCCTCGTAAACCATCTGCTCCAGCTCGCCGGCATCGTCCTGGCGGGCCACCTCCGTGCCGTGTTCCTCCAGCGGCAGGTCGGGGCGCGGGTTGGGGGTCATGCCGTCTCCACACGTCCGATCGGGAGGGGCGGGTTGAGCAGGTCACGCAGGTGCTCGTGGACGATGCCGGCCACGAACCCGACCCCTTGCACGGTCTTGGTGGCGACGGCGAGAGCCACCAGGCCGAGGCTGGCTGCGAGCAGCAGCGCGAACACGAACAGCCCGGCGACGGTCAGCGCGGTACCGCGGCCCCATCCGTTGGCGCGGGCCGGCTCCCACATCTCCGACAGGGTGCGGGCGTTGCCGAGCTCGCGGCGGTTGGTGGCCAAGAGCACGCCGAGAGCGACGAGCGCGAGCATCAGGAAGGAGTTCATGATCCGTTCCTCTTTCCAGGCAGGAGAGCGCGGCGGGTACGACCGTCCATGGCCTCCAGCCACTTGGTGCGCATCCGGGCGCCGTACTGGGGGGTGCATCCCCCTGCGTTGGCGAGCTCGGTGCCGGTGGGGATACGCCGTTCGACCTCGACAACCTGCTGCCAGTGAGCCCACATGGCCTCGGTGGCGCGGGTTTCATCGGCGGTTTCATTGCCGGTTTCATCGGGGGCGCGGTTGGCGGTCTCGCGGTAGTTGTTGATCAGCTCGTCGATGGCAGCTTGTGAAACCTCGCCTTCAACCTGATCGTCAACCGGGGGGCGGGTTTCATCCTCGGTTTCAAACTGGGGGGCGGGACGGCCCTCCAGTTGGGCGATGTAGGCGGCCATCGACTTGATGGCCGACGACGTTTCGGGGTCGCGCTGCCGGTTGATGGCGTCGGTCCACTCGCGCATCGCTTCGGCGAGCTGGACGGCCTCGTGATGCTTGGCGGCGCCGGTGACGAGCGGGTGGTCCGTCTGTGCCCACGGGCCGGCGGCCGTGGAGAGCAGGTCGCACAGCGACTCTGCGCCGCCCAGGGTGCCGACCTGGTCGAGCAGCGCCCACTTCATGCGGTCGTCGCGGGCGAGCCCGGTGTGGGCGACGGCCTCGTCCAGACGCCGGTCGAGCGCCGCGGATGCCTTGCGGACCTTCCGCGGGGAGGCGTCGATGGCGCGGAGCTGGTGGACCTTCTTGGCAGCCAGAGCCACCCGGGTCAGTCGGCGGTGGGCGTCGACCTCGGTCGTGCTGCGGTCGCGCGCCTCGGCGAGACCCAGACGGACGAGGAGTCGTTCGGGGGTGATGCGCCAGTGAATGCCTGACATGCCGCGCAGCTTCCGGCGCTCCAGCCGCATGCCGCGCTCCCACAGCCACGCTGCGACCAGCGGCGCGGACAGCCGGAACACGACCTCGCCAAGACTTCGCGCGTCGATGCTGGCCAGGACAGCAGTCAGTGCAGCGAGCGCCCACACGGCGATCCCGTCCAGGCCCGCGGTGTAGTTCTCGCGCATGCTGCGCCGTGCTCGTAGGGCGGAGATGACGATGGCGCCTTCAATGAACGCGAAGAACAGCGCCCGCCAGAAGCCGTCGAGCTTGAGGACGTCGCCGGCGAATTTCCACATGCCGGACGCGGAGACACTGGTGGCAATGGCCGCAATGAACCAGGTCAGCTTGTCCTCGACCGGCACCGGCTTGGCAGTTTTGCCGCGGGTCTTCCACGCCCCCCACAGCATGGCCAGGGGGACGCTGACGACTGCGAGCGCGAGCGCCCCGCCGGCTATCCACACCACCCAGGCGGGGGGGAGGTATGAGGCCCAGTCCATCAGCTGCTCCTGCGGTTCTTGGTGGTCTTCCACCACTCGGCGCCGGACCCGTCAGCGGTCGGCCGCAGGTGCACAGCGCCCTCGCGTCGCATCAGGTCCAGGTAGCGCCAGGCGGTGAGCTTGGTGAGGCCGGCCTGCTCGGCGGCGTCGCTGGTCGTCGCGCCGCGGGCGGTCACTCGAAGGAGTTGCGCGCGAGCCTCCGCCGGTACGGTCGGGGCCGGCACGACCTCGCCCGGCTGGTGTGAGGGTTTCATCGCGGAGATCCGTTCAGATCGTGTGGTGTGGGCCCCGTCCGCGGGGCGAGATGGTTGGATTCCGGACACGCCACGCCGCGGACGGGGAGTAGGGGAGAGCCCGGCTGATGTGGGCCCGTAGACCTGGAGGGACAACAGCCGGGCCGGTCTCATCTCGTCGCCTTGGGGACGCACGCAGAGCACGTGCAGCCGCGGGTGTCGACCGTGTGCGCGAGCTGCTCGGGTGGGACTCGCATCCGCCACTCAAGGTCAGCAGCGAGCGCTTCCATCTCGGCGGTGGTCATCACGACACCGCCTGACGGGTGGAACGGGGACGGTAGTCCGCGATGCGGATGACGTTGGAGGGCAGAACCGTGGCCGGTGCGAGGTCCACAGCGGCGGCGTTGAGGACCATGCCGACGCGGGCATACAGGTGGGCCACCTCGTCGGCCAGGTCTCGCAGGTCGGCGGCGGACACGCAGAGGTGATCAGGGTCGGGGTATGCCATGATGGTGGAGTCCTTCCAGCTTTGACCGGCCAGAGGGACATGCGGGCGGCCTCGGTCTTGGCGGATGGGGGCCGCCTTCAGCATGTCCTGGGGGAATGTGCGCATTAGACCGCCACCTCCGCGTCCGGCTTCGCGCCCCATTTGGGCGAGGCGAGCAGCGCTTCGACGAAGTCGCGAGGGACCTGCTTGCGGCTCCGCACAGGAACATGCGGGAACTCGCCGCTTGCTACCGCGCGGCGGATAGTGATTGGCGCGACGCCGAGCAATTCGGCGACTTCAGAGATCGGCAGCGCTTGGCGGCGATCGTCAGCGCCGGAACCGCTCTTAGCGCTCTTGTCGCTCAACGGTGCTCCTTGTGCATCCTGTCGCTCTTGGTGAGTCTCAACCGTACTGCGACTCGCGAAAGGCCGCAAGCATCCTTTCGCGAAAGGCAGAAAGGGTATCCGGGTAGTGAGGTGCAGGTTTGTTGATCGACGGCCTTGCCGCCTTTCGAGTAAGGTGGCAAGGATGTTGGCGTCGCAACGTGCAAGGGAGCCTCATGGAGCGCACGACATGGACCAGCCAGTCGACCCCATACGTGCGTCCTCGGCCGCCTGGAGAAAGGGACGCGTGGACTGACGAGGCTGCCGCTCAAGGGAGTGTTGGCTCAAACGAGCTTCGCGAAGTCACGGTGGCCCAGCCGCCGGAGGGGATTGCCAGAGCGTTGGGCCTTGTGGATGGGGAGCCGGCTATTGTCCGTCGTCGCCTGGTCCTACTAGACGGCGAACCTGTCGAGATCGCAGACTCCTACTATCCGCTCTCAGTCGCGCAGGGCACGGCGCTTGCGGAGCCACGCAAAATCCGCGGAGGCGCAGTTACGCTCCTCGAAAGCCTCGGCTTGCGTCCACGCCGTGTCATGGAGACAGTGGGCGCGCGGCCTGCAACGAAGCAAGAGCAAGAGCTGCTCCGGGTCAGCCCGGACGCATGGGTGTTGACCTTGACCCGCGTCACCTATGCAGCGGACGACATTCCATTCGAGGCCACCGTGATGATAATGATCGCTGCCGGGCGGGAGCTCCGCTACGAAGTGACCGCACCTGACCAGGAAGGCTGACCACGTTGGCGACCGATGACAAGCGACGGCCCAGCCAAGAAGTTGCTGCGGACCTGCGCGAAAAGATCATGTCCGGAGCTTTCGAGCCTGGGGTGGCTCTCCCGTCCACTCCACGCCTTGCTGAGATGTACGGGGTAGCAGGCTCGACGGTCTCAAAGGCGATCGGCATGCTCAAAGACGAAGGCTTCGTCCGCGGCGAGACCGGAAAGGCCGTGTTCGTCCGCAACAAACAGCCCTTCGTGGTGGCCGCGTCGGCTTACAAGGAGCCATCGCCACGCGGATACAAGTACGACGTGCTGCAAGTCGATGAGATGAACCCGTCGAAGGAGGTGGCGAGCGCACTCTGTCTTGTCGAGGGGGAGCGGGTCGTTCTCCGCCAACGCCTACTTCTTCATGACGGCGAGCCGGTGGAGCTGTCCTCGTCGTACTACCCATCGTCATTCGCGGCGGGCACTCCGCTCGCGCGTAAGGCCCGGATCCCGGGAGGCGCTCCGCGGGTGCTCGCAGAGCTGGGCTTTCCCGAGAGAGCGTTTCAGGACCGCGTCTCGGTTCGCCAGCCCCTGAAGGAAGAGATCGACGCCCTCGCCTTGCCGCCCAACGTCCCCGTCTTCCGGCAGTTTCGCGTCATTTTCAGCGACAACGAGCGACCCGTTGAGGTGTCGATCCTTGTGAAGGGTGGACATCTGTACGAGCTGCTCTACCATCAACCGATTGAGCAATAGGGGCTTACGGCAGGTGCGCCTGCTGCAGGCCGTCCAGCGCTACGATCAGCTGCTTCGCCAACGCATACTCCAGCTCACGGAACGCTTCCAAGGGAAGTTCTACACTGCCGCCAACGGACACTAGTCCGCGGCCGGCTGGCTTGTATGTGTCGGCCACGACTCCATAAGGCACAGCCGTAGCGGCGGTGTAGACATGCGCCGACCGTCGCAGTCGAGGGCAGAGCTGCCTGGACGCCGGGATACAGGATCGACAGGTTGGGGGAGCGTTCGTAAACGGGTGACCCGCTCCACTCATCGGAGGCGGCTCGGCCATAACCCACCAGATCCGCCCGTCCTGTGTGGCCGGCTGTCCGCAGACCTGACACAGCAGGCGCAGCATGCAGCGGCGCTGCCTGGGGGTATTGACCAGTTTCCACTCGGGGCGGCCGGCGCGGCTCATGCCGTGTCGATGCCAAAGCACACCGAACAGCCAGTCGCTTTCTGTGGGGTCAGAGTAGGAGAGTCGAAATCCGTTAGTGGCTTCCAGTGCAGGGGCGATCGCGAGTTGGTAGGTGACATCCTCTCCACTGAAGGCGGTGATGTAGGGCACCTGTACGCGCACCCCGGCCGTCATGCCAGGTCGCCCGTGCGAAAGGTGTCCTCCCTGTCATGGACCCACTGAATGGGGCGCAGACCGGGGGGCTGTGGCTTGGCGTACGCGGCGAGGATACGCAGCGCCATTCCGACAAGCATCGCGCCACGGTCGGTGTGGGCGATGGCTGTTCGACCGCTCTCGTGGGTGAGGTGTAGCTGCCCATCATCGGTGCGCATCACTGTGCACTCAGGAATGTCGGGGAGGTGGGCGGACGTACTGGCTGGCGAAGATTGCGCCATGAGTCGACCTCCATAGTTCGACATGGGGCCCTGTTCAGGCACGCGAACACCTTGGTCGGGCCTCGGTTTCGTTCAGGGCTCAGAGTAGCCAGCATAACCATGCTTAACCATGGGGTACCACGGTACTGCGTGAGTTTCCGCAGGTAAGCATGGATGCGTACGGTCTTCCAGTGATGATCGAATGGAAGCCCAATGCGCCGAAGTGGGCTCAAGTGGCCGAGATCCTGAAGGAAAGGATCGCAGACGGCACATATCTGCCGGACACGCAGTTGCCTTCGCAGCATCAACTGGTGGAAGAGTTCGACATCGCGCCCAACACTGCCCAGAAGGTGATGACCCGTCTGCGGGAGCAAGGCGTCGCCTACTCGGTGCGTGGTGTCGGGACGTTCGTGGCGTCGGTGAAGACTCCCGAAAGCTGATGGAACTGTCGGACATGTCAGGCACCAGGGCACGCTAGGGCATGCCCGGGCATGCCCTGCCTCGGCAGACCAGGCGCTGCCATGCCCTCCTACGGTCGGCCACATGATCGAGTGGGCGCCGGATGAGACGGTGTGGGAGCAGATGTGTGACGTTCTGCGTAAACGTATCCAAACCGGTGTCTACAAGCCGCGCATGCCGCTTCCGTCCATAACGCACCTAGAGCAGGAGTTTGGTGTCGCTAGGGGGACGGTCAAGAAGGTTCTGAACAAACTGAAGGAAGACGGCTATATTCGTGCGATACCCGGCAAAGGCACCTTTGTGGTACCTCGGCCGGAGCGTGGCGCCTCGGATTGACCCTGCGAAGGAGTGGGAGAGGATTGGGAGATGTGATCTCCCAATGAGTGCTCCGTGAGCGCCCCGCGAATGCCCTCCGAAAGGCCCTTGAGCAGGGGTTTCTTGCGTTGATCCAGATGGCGTTTTCGTTTGGGCGGTCCTTACAAGCGAGGGGTCACTGGTTCGAACCCAGTACCGCCCACCAGCGAAGAGAGCCCCGTTTCCGATCACGGAAACGGGGCTTCGTGCCATTAACGTGCCATTAGCCAGTGCAAGGACCCTTCTCGATCTTCGCGTTCATGGCGTCGGCGATCTTGCGGTCTGCCTCCGCCGTGCTGTGCTGGTAGATCAGCGCGGCCCGGACCGAGTCGTGTCCCATGCGCTGCATGAGATCTTTGAGGCTCGCGCCGGAGCTGGCGGCGATCGTGTTCCCGGTGTGCCGCAGATCGTGGAAGTGCAGGCCAGGGAAGCCGATCTTGGGCTGGTGGGACGGACCACCGATTGGCTGAGCAAGGTGGAGAACGACCGCATCACCTTGGATCGTCTGTCCGTCATCAAATCCCTGGCGAGGGTATTGGACGTGTCCCTCGGTGATCTCCTGGCCGAGCCGCACCTGTTCGAGTGGACGGACGAAAGCGGCGATCAGACCATCCCAGCACTGCGCGCCGCGATCACGGACTATCGGCAGCTCTCGCCGATGGCCGGGCTCGTGGAGAACGCGGAACCCTCCGGGCAGGCCGACCTGCGACGTGCCCTTGCGGAGGTGTGGCGGGCGTACCAAGGAGCCCAGTACGGCTACGTGATACGGACTCTGCCCGGACTCCGGGGGGAGGCGCATCATGCTGCGCGCGCAGCGAACGGTGACGCGCGCATGGCCGCATCGGGAGTGCTCGGGCAGGTCTACCACGCCGCTGCCAGCATCCTGGCCAGGGTGGGTGAGGCTGATCTCGCATGGATCGCCGCTGAGCGGGGAGTCTCCTTCGCACAGCAATCCGGTGATCAGCTCGTGACGGCCTCATTGCTTCGCTCCGTGACCCACGCCCTTCTGTCCAACGGCCGCTACGAGGCAGCCAAGCAACTCACGATTGACGCCGCCGACCTGCTGTCTCCTGACCTCCCGCACGCCACGGCTGAGCTGCTTTCGGTGTACGGCACGCTGTACCTCGCCGGGTCGATGGCGGCGGCGCGAGACGACGACCGCAGCACGACACGCGCGTTCCTCGCCGAGGCACAGGAAGCGGCGGTGCGGCTCGGCGGTGACGCCAACCATGTCTGGACCGCGTTCGGGCCGACGAACGTGCGTATCCATCAGGTGGCCACGGCAATCGAGCTGGGGGACATCCAGGTGGCTGTGGAGCTCGGGCCGAACTGGATACCAGCGGGCTTCCGATCGAACGTCGTGCTCGTCATGGCCTGGCCGTGGCGCATGCCTTGAGCCTGTGGAACCGTACCGACGACGCGATGGCCGCGCTGTTGGAGGCCGAGACCATCGCTCCCGAGCAGGTGCGCCATCACTACCTCAGCCGCCAGCTCACGATGTCGTGGATCAGAAGGCAGAAGGGCAAACCCAGTTGCCAACTCGCAGCTCTCGCCCGGCGACTGCACATCGTGTGAAGACAGTCCCCGTGGCGTAAGGTCGGGGCTGTGAACGATCAGGAGGCTCCGCCGTTCGCCCAGGCCCGTGCCGCCGCCGGTGCGCTGTTCTTCGATGACGGCGGCCGTGTGCTTCTTGTTCGTCCTACGTACAAGCCGTCCATGGACATCCCGGGCGGGTACGTCGAGCCGGGGGAGACCCCGTACGAGGCGTGCGTTCGAGAGGTGCAGGAGGAGCTGGGCATTCAGCCGGCCATCGGTCGACTCCTCGTGGTCGATTGGGCGCCCCTCCCTAAGGAGGGCGACAAGGTCCTGTTCGTGTTCGACGGCGGCACCTTGGACGGCGAGTTGCTCAAGCAGATCAGGTTCGTGGACAACGAGTTGAGCGCCTACGAGTTTCATCCCGTCGAGGAACTGGACGGGCTGTTGATCGAGCGGCTTGCTCGTCGCGTCAAGGCCGCCGCCACTGCACGCGAGCTTGGCAGGACCGTTTATCTGGAGCATGGCCAGGCCGTTCCCGCTGAGTGACTATCTGAGTGACTATCTGAGTGACTACGGCCAAGACGAGCGTGGACGATTAAGGACCAGGGCGGAACGTTCGCCGAGGGGGCCCCAAATCACCCGAGGTCCCACCCTCTCGCGGCGAGCCGTGCCAAGCGAGGGGTCACTGGTTCGAACCCAGTACCGCCCACCTCGTAGAACAGCCCCGTTTCCGCTCGCGGAAACGGGGCTTCGTGCCATTAGCCGGTGCGAGGGTTTTCTCGATCTTTGCGTTCATGGCGTGGACGATCTTGCGGTCGGCATGGGCACGCGACTCGGGTAGTACGGGTTAGGAGCGTGCGTGTCATCCGCAAGGCTCAAAGCAAGGTAGGCGCGAGGCTCCACCCCCGATGCGGTGCCACGCCTGCACTGCCAATGGCCGATCCCAACGGCTTCCCGGCCCAAGGCTCGTCATGAAATGATCCACTGCGGTTGGATCCACGTGAGGACTGGCATGTCTCCCAAAGCGATGGCGTTCGTCGCCTTCCTGTTGATCGGCTCGGGCATTCTCACTGGCCTGATGTCCGTTACGGCAGGTGGTGAATCCTGCGGCTCGGCATTTGTCGGAGTCACCTGGCAGCAACTCGATCCGTCCTCCGACTTGGCCGACAGGCTGCAACATATGGACAACTGCACAGACCGGCGGAACCTCGTCAAGATTCCCGCTACCGTGCTGATCGCCGTAGGCGGGGTCACGTTGTTCGCCGCCTTCCTTTCACGGCGACGCATATCCGTTTCAGACGGATAGAGTGGCCGGCCGCCTCAACGGCGGTGGCCGGCGTTCGACTGTGCTTCGGTGGCTGGCATGCTCTGTGGTGTGACGATTCGTACTGCGACGCGCCGGGATCTGCCCGCGATCATCGCGCTCCTGGCCGACGAGGACACGGTGGTCGATCCCGAAACCGTTGAGGTCGACGAGGCGTACGAGCGAGCATTCAAGGCCGTCGACACCGACGAGCGCAACGAGATGATCGTCATGGACGAGGCAGACGGTACGGTCGTCGGCTGCCTCCAGCTGACGTACATCCCTGGCCTGGGACGACACGGGCAGGAGCGGGCGCTCATCGAGGCGGTCCGGGTGCGTGCCGATCGACGTGGGGCGGGGCTCGGGCGCGAACTGCTCACCTGGGCGATCGAGCGGGCACGCGCCCGCGGCTGCACCCTGGTCCAGCTCACCAGCAACAAGCGCCGCACCGAGGCCCATCGTTTCTACGACTCTCTCGGCTTCGCCCGCAGTCATGACGGGTTCAAGCTGTCGTTCTGAGGCGGGGCGCCGAGCGGGGGTCATGACCCTATGCGAGATGAGCCGACGATTTCGATCGTGCGTACTCCGGGTTTTCCGATCAGCTCGGTGAGTGCCGGTTTCGAGTGTCCGTAGACGACCAATCCATAGATCCTGCCTTCATGTGCCGCCTGACGTAAACGGCGGAGATCGAGCCCGAACGACTTCAGGTTCAGTGCGTCGGTCCACTCCAGCTTGGCCGCCCAACGCCTGTACAGCTCGATCGGCGAAGTGTTCTGGCATTCGGTTTCATAGACCGCGCACGACCGCCAGTAGACCGGTTTGTCGGCGTCCCCGCGCGATCGGGAGAGGAACAGGAACACGGCGTCCAATCGGATTCCTTGCACGTCCAAGGCGGTGGTCAGCTCGTTCTCGGTCATGGGGGCGGTGAGTTCCACGACGGCGGTGGAGAAGTCGTTCTTGCCCAGGGCCGCTATCGCCTGGCGGGCCTGGCTTTTGGCCGGCTCGTCGACGCCCTCGCCGCCGTGGAACGAGCGCAGCAACGGGCTCATCATCGCCTCCGGCATGGCGGGAGCGGAGGTCCTGCCCAGCACGTCGGTCACTATCTCTTCGTGTGCTGGACGACCTCGCAGACTCGGATGCGTCTCGAAACTGCTGACCGTCACGCCCATCGACAGGGGGCCCACACCCACCTCGTGGCCCACGATGACGTCGTACTCCGGATGCGCCACCTGGAAGGCGCCGCCATAGACCTCGCGCATGCGTTCGGCGCGCCCGCCGAACAGGTGCACGCCTTCGGCCAGACAGGCGAGCAGAACGAGGATGACGACGAGGACATACCCGGTTCTGCGTGAATTTCCGGTGCGGCTGTCTGCGGTCAAGGCGGTCTCCCGTGCGTGCCGATGCCGGTCGAACAGTGATGATCAAATCAGATCGCCGGTGAATGGGGGCGCCTGGCCGGACACCGGTACGGCATCGTTTGTTCCGCTGTGCCGGCCGGTGCGGCGGTGCCGCGCCAAGATCGCACTAAGATCGCGTCCCGTGTCTTCGGAACATTTATGGCGGTTTATCAGGATCGGATTAGTAAGTCTGATTCTTCTGACGGCGGTCGCGGGACTGGTGCTCGGCGACACCTGGCTCTGGGTGGCCGCCGAGTGGTCGCCCCCGACCTTCGGCGAGCTGGACACGGCCGAGGGGTCCGGCGCCTCGGTCGGTCTGACGCTGTTCGGGGCCGCCCTGGTGAAGGCCGCGCTCCTGTGGCTGATTCTGCGCACCCCGGAACCGGGGTCGCTGGACCGCGCGGAGAGGGCGCTGCGCCGGCTGTTGTATCTGGCGGTGGCCCACGCGCTCGTGTTGTGGTACCCGCTGGCGCTGCTCCCGGACGCGGTCGATGCGGCGTTCACGCTCGTTCTGTGGGCTGCGATCGACGTCCTCTACCTGCTCGTCATCCGGTGGCGGTCCCGCCTGTTGCGCGGGGTGGCCGGAGTGCTGTTCGCGGTCGAGCTGGCCGGGGCGGCCGACAACCTGCTCGACGACCTCGACCTCCCGGAGCTCGGACCGGGCGGCGTCATCCAGGTGATCCTGATCGGGGGCGGAGTGCTGGCGACCCTCGTCACCGTCCTCGGGCAGTGGCGTGACGGCCGCTGGAGCCGCGGCACGCTGATCGCCGGGGTGGCGTCGGTGGGCGGTTACGCGCTGGCGATCCCGTTCAACCTCCTCGTCGGAGGACCCTATGGCGGCGGTCTGGCGATGGTGATCGCGATGGACGCGACAGGGCTCCTCACCACCGTGTGGATCGCGGCCACCGCTCGTGAGCTGCCCGCCGAGGGCCGCCCGGCGGATCTTCCGCCCGTCCGGTGGCGGGGGTTCCGCGTCGCGGTGGCGGCCGTCGCGGTGCTGTCGCCCGTTGTACTGATCAATCCGGAGCAGGACGCGCGCCTGACCTACACCGCCAGGTCGGCGGAGTGCTACAGCCGGCCCAGCTTCGGTGACGTGAATCTCGCGGACCGCGACGCCGTGTTCCTGTGCCGGGCGCGGAGCACGGACGGCGCGACTCCGCCCATGTTCCCCGACACCACGTCGGACCAGGCGGTCCTCGCGTACGGACGGGCGCTGTGCCGTGCCAAGGACGCCGGCGAGCAGGAGGCGATCCTGACGCGGGCCGGCAGCGCCCGGGCCGCCTGGCGGGTGGACCCCGAGGAGCTCGTCTACCTCTGCCCGGAGATCATCGGCGCCACCCGTCCCGACCTGCTGCGGTCGACGGCGGAGGAGGCGGCGGCGAACGCGGCCCGCCTCGCCGGGGAGAACGCGAAGTGCCGGGACCCGTGGCCCCGGACGAAGGGGGTCGTCCAGGCCACGGCCAAGTACTTCCTGTTCGTCGACGGCGATCCGGGATACCTGGTGCAGGACGGCGAGGGCGAGGCGGCCATGGAGGAGGCGGAGCTGGCGACGGCCCGGTCCTACGAAGACGGCGCCCTCATCGGGGTGGCCGGCAGCACGGCGCTCATCGGGCACGTCGAGGACGTCGTCGATCTGTGCCTCACGGTGAAGGCCTTCCGTGCCGCGCCGCCGCTGCGGACCGCCGGGTGGGATCAGGTCCACGAGGTGCCGATCGTCAGTCGCGGCGGCCGGCTCGCGGTGCCCGAGATGGGCGACGGCGGTGAGGTGGGCGCGGGCGCCCCGATGCCGAACCTGGCGATCGCCGGGAAGGGCCGCTACCGGCTCCGTGTCCACGTGCGGATCGGCGAGGCGGGGGAGGAGCACCTGGTCGTCGTGTTCCCGGGCGCGTCGAGGAAGAGGCTGAAGCTGAAGTCCTGATCCGAGGCCGGGCGTGCCGGGGCTGGTCAGCGGCAAGGAGCGGATGCGGCACGGGCCGGGCGGGAACGCTCTCCGATCGCCAGGCCGATGTGCACTGAGTGCGACTTCTCCGTAACGGCCGCGAAGTATTGTGGTGGAGGTGCCCGGGGTAAGGGCTCTTAAGCCGAAGGGGCTGCGCAGTCCGCGAACGGAGAGCCACCTGCCATGCGAAATCGCACGTTGCGGATCCCCGCCACCGCGGCCGCCGTCCAGGAAGCCATCGACCAGGCGACGGCGGGAGAGGTCGTCCTGCTGGAGCAGGCCGGCCGCCTCGTGGCCGCGGTGGTGCCCTACGAGGTGGCCGCCGCCGGCGTCGACCTGCTCAACGAGGCTCAGGACGCCGCCGACCGGCGGTCGGGGCTGAGGCTGATCGCGGAGCTCGAAAGCGGCATGGAGACGATGCGGCTCGGCGACCTGCGCCGTGAGCTGGCCTCATGAAGGGCTACTACGAGATCCAGCTCTCGTCGGCGGCGGTGCGGCAGATCCGTGCCGTGCACGCCGCGGAGCCGATGGCCGCCACGTTCGTCCTCGACTGCCTGGAGTATCTCTCCACCGACCTCGACTCGGGCCTGCTGCGCACGATCGACAAGGAGGCGGGGCTGCTGAAGGCGGAGATGGGCGACTTCGAGGCCCTGTGCTGGGTGCGGCACGAGGAGATGAGCCTGGTGATCCTCACCGTCTCACGAAGTCGTCACCCAGCGTGACGCCGCGCCGTCGTTCGCCCGGACGGCGAAGTCGCGGACGTCCCGCATCCGCCGCGTGCTGACCGGCTCGGCGTAGATGTAGGGGCACATGTCCGACCGGGTCATCTTCGATCGCTGGTAGAGCGAGAAGTCGCACCAGGCGTAGTCGTGCCGGGTGAGCTGCTCGATCACCTCCTGCCTGATGCGTTCGCCGTACATGGAGTCGTGCATCTCGATCAGCAGTGCCGGCTGGTGGTGGGCGATCGTCTCCGCCGCGCCCGCCAGCGCCTTCCCCTCATGTCCCTCGATGTCCACCTTGACCAGCCGGATCCGCTCCCGGGACCGGGAGGCCATGGCGTCGATCGGCAGGCCGTCCGCCTCGCCGAGGAACGCGCCGTACCCCTCCTCGCCGTGGTGGAGCGCGGAGGTGAGGCAGTCGGCGGGGACGGTCGCCGGTTCGCCGGCGGCGAGCGTACGCGTGCAGGGGCCGGCGGTGACGTCGTAGGGGTCCCAGAGCCGTAGTCGTCCTCCGGAGTCGTGCGCGGCCACCGGGTGCACGTCGACGTTGCCGATCTCGTTGAGCCGCAGATTGAGGTGCAGCGCGCGCAGTGCCACCGGGTTCGGCTCGACGGCGACGACCTTGGTGAAGGCCCTGGCCATGCGTAAGGCGTAGTGGCCGACGTGGGCGCCGACGTCGAGGAAGGCCGAACCGGGCTCGGCGAAGGACTGCAGGAGGCGCCAGATGTCCTGCTCGTGCGGCCCCGGGCCGACGCGGTCACCGCTGGCGGGCCGGAGGGCCCAGGTGAGTCCGTCGCGCTGGGAGAGGGAAGGCGTCGTCGACATCAGGACTCCCGGGGAGGTGTTCCGCGCTCACCCACGTGTGATCGTTCTCGCGTCGGAGGAGATCCAGCTGCGGTGCGGGTAGTAGCTCCTGAGCTCCCGCATGCGGGAGGAGTCCGTGAAGAAGACGAACTCCAGGTTGGCGCGCCGCAGCATGCTGTGTTTCGACTCCTCGCCCAGTAGGCCCCCGACCAGCGGCACCGCGTTGACCGCCACTTCGGTGAGCGTCGACAGGCCGGTCATCGCGAACCGTTCGGCGACCTTCGCCAGTCCGGGCATCTTCCTGCGCAGGAAGATGCCGAGCTTCGTGGGCTTGACCGCCAGATGAGGACGCGTGGCCCGGATGTGGTCGCAGACGCGCTGCCAGTAGTCGGCGGCGCAGTCGGCCAGGGCGGCGGCCAGCACGTCGTCGGCGTCACGGGCGTTCGAGACCTCGAGGTAGGACTGGATCTCGAACAGCTCCCTGGCCTGTTCGCGCAGTTCGAGTATCTCCTCGAAACGCAGCATGGCCAGCAGGTCGGGCGGCGGGCCTTCGACCATCCGATAGGCCGTCTCGACGAGCTCCCGCATGTCGAGCTGGGGGTCCGGCCCGCCGTGCGCGGGCCGCTCATCGGCGAGGACGGCCTCGGCGAGGCCGGTGGCGTCCCCGGAGTTCCAGTCCGAGCCCATGATGCGCGCGTTGAACGCGCGGGCGTGCGCGGTCTCGTCGAACAGGCCGTGGATCTGGATCAGCTCGCTGCTCACCGGCAGTCCGGAGTCGTGGAGCAGCGCGAAGATGGGGGTGTGGGAGAACCGCGGCCTCGACAGGATGTCGTCGTACCGTCGTCTCAGTTCGATCGGCTGCGCCGACAGCAGGCCGGTCAGCACCGAGTCGGGTGAGTTGGCGGCCTCGCGGACCTGCCGCATGAAGTCGTCCTTGGCGGTGACATAGTCGTAGCGGACGACGACGGAACCATCCCCGGCGAGAACGCCGTCCAGTTCCCTGATCATGCGGTCGCGGGCGGCCGAGACCGGCGAGACGACCCATCCCTTCCCGTCGGGGCTGTTCCGCTTCCAGCTGTCCAGGACCTCGGCGAGAGAGTCGCAGGGATCGAGCCGGTCCTCCTGGTAGAGGTAGTTGTGGGCGCGGAGGCCGACCGCGACGACGCCTCCCGCGACGAGGTCTCTGAGCAGGCGGTAGAAGTTGTTCTCCCGCAGGTCGGACCTGCTGAAGTCGCCCACGACCCGGGGGTTGTCCACCAGCTGCGTGTCATGCACGTAGACCCGCTCGTTGAAGAGCGCCCCGAACACCAGCAGGGCCCGTAGCTGCATGGTGGACGTGATGCCGGCCCAGATCGGTTCCAAGGCGGCGAATTGCGACGTGGCGCGCAAGGCGTTGATGGAGCGGGAGTCATCGCGCTTCATCTCTTCGAGATACCACCCTTCGGTCGCCACCCTTAAGGGAAGCACAGCCGGGTACCGCAGGGAAGGTCGTCATGGACAGTGGGTCGGCCGGGGGTCCCGGGTCGTACGATCCGCTTGGTTGCTCGTGGCGTCTTCTTGGGAAAGGGGCCGGTTGTGGCATCGCTCGAAGAGGCCGTGGAGTCCAGGGACCATCTCGTCGCCGTCTGGAGCGAGCTGGTACGGGACCGAGGCGGCCGGACCGGCACGGACGACGGCGTCGTGCACATGTGGGCCGACAGCCCCTTCGGCTTCTGGAACACCCTGACCCTGGCCGGTACGGGCATCCCCGCGGACGCGCTCGGCGAACGGCTCGCGCGCGCGGCGTCCTTCATGAGGGGCAGGGCCGCAGGCGGATATGTGTGGATCTTCGAGGATCTGTTGAGCCCTCAGGCTCGGGAGAGCCTGTTCCGGCGGGCGGCCGAGGCCGGGCTGGAGCCGGCGTTCTCGGGCCGGGGCATGGCGGGCGACCTGTCCGTGCCCGATCCGGTTCATCCGGACCTGGAGTTCCGGCGGGTGGAGAACGAGGAGCACCTCGCCGCGTACGGCGACATCAACGCACGCGCCTACGGCATGACGCCCGAGGCGGGCAGGCTCGCCCTGGCCGGCTCCGAACTGTGGCGGAGCGACGTGCACGCCTACCTCGGGTACCGCGACGGACGGCCGGTGACCTGCGCCGCCACCGTCGCCGGGCCTCGTTCGATCTTCCTGGCGCTGGTCGCCACCCTTCCGGAGGAGACGCGCAAGGGGTACGGCGAGGCCGTCACCCGCAAGGCGATCCACGAAGGCGGCAGGCGCAGCGGGCACCGGCGGCTGGTCCTGCACGCCACGCCGGCCGGGCAGCCGGTCTACGAACGCATCGGCTGCCGAGCCAACACGGCGATCCACTTCCTCCAACTCGCCGGGCATGCCTACATCGGATGATCACGGGTAGCGCTGTGCGACCACCCCAGCTACAGAAGTGGAGCACGGCATGATCACTCTCATTCTGCTCATCCTCGCCCTGGCCTGCTTCGTCCTGTCCGCCTTCAACATCGGCGGCGCGCGCGTCAACCTGCTCGCCCTCGGGCTGGCCCTCTGGGTGCTCAGCGAGATCATCCCGAAGCTCGGCCAGCTCTGACCCCCAGCGCCTGAGACCACCCCCTACGGGCAGGAACACGCACATGGACGCCCTCACCATCGTCGCTCTGCTGGCACTCCTCGCCGGAATCCTGATCGCCCTCACCCAGAGGGTGTGGCCCATCGCGTTGTTGTGCGGCGGGTTGTTCATGTCCGTGCTGGCGGACGCCGGTCTCATCGTCACGTAGGCGAAGGAGACCGGCCGCCCGGCCCGTTCAGCAGTAGGTGATGCCGGTGACGGTGAACGGGATGTTGTGGTACGGCGTGTACTCCGACCGCTGGCCGGGGGAGACGCAGGGGCCGACCTCGGGCCATGAGCCCACGGTGGGGTCCGGATGGGTGACGCGGATGACCACGGCGTAGTTGCCGGAGCCGCCGCTGCAGTACGCCCAGGCGGTCTTGCCGTCCCGGCCGGTGGTGCAGCCGGTGGGCGAGGCGTGCGCGGGGGAGGCGGCGCCGAGGAGGGCGACGGTGGTGAGGACGGTCGCGAGGGAGAGGGTCACGTGCTTTCTCGCGCGCATGTGCTGACCTCCAGAGGGTCGTCAGGCAGTGCACTCTTAGGAAAGCTTCTTAAGAGAAAGTAACCGCACCGTTCCCGCCGTCAAGCCCCTGTCCGGCCGCCGGGACGCCGCCGTCAGCGGGGACGCGGGCCCTTCTTCCTGCGGCTCGCCGGCGCGGCGCGGCGACCGGCGCGGTTCTGGGCGGCGGGCTTGGGGGGCTGACGTCGTGCCTGCTTCTCCTGAGGGGCGGCGGGAGCGCGGCCCCGGGAGCTGTTGACCGTGCGGCCGCGCACGATGCCGATGAAGTCCTCCACCAGGTCGGTGGTCGCGTCGGTGGGCCAGGCCAGGGCGACCTGGGACTGGGGCGCGTCCGTGACCGGGCGGTAGGTGAGGTCTTTGCGGTGGTGGAGGCGGGCCAGTGACTGGGGGACCAGGAGCAGGCCGGTGCCGGCGGCCACCATCTCGACCGCCTCGGCCGTGGTGGCGGGACGGGTGAAGGCCGGTTGCCCGGGCCGCGACGCCCACTCGATGGCGTCGTCGAGGGGGTGGAAGATCTCCTCGTCGGCCAGGTCGGCGAGGGTCACCTCGTCGGCGGCGGCCACGGCGTGGTCCTTCGGCGTCACGACCACCGTGGTCTCGACGTAGAGGGGGATCGCGCTCAGGCCCTCGCGGTCGATCGGGAGCCGGACGAACGCGGCGTCGGCCCCGCCGCTGCGCAGGAGCGCCACCGCCTCGGGGGTGGGGGCCGTGACCAGCGTGAGGGGCACGTCGGGCAGCCTCTCGGCCCAGACGCCGGCCCACTTGGCGGGGGTCACGCCGGGCGCGTACGCCAGCCGGAAGTCTTCGCCGCTCTCGTCAGTCACGTCCTCAGGGTATCGATGTCGGGGACGCTGTCCCGACTGGCTAGGCTTGGGGCATGACCTCGTCCAAACCGAAGAGCATCCAGACGATGAAGCCCGAGACGGCGGCCAAGAAGCTGGGTGTCCTTCTCTCGGCCACGCCCGCGGAGTTCCAGGCGGGCGTCGTCTCCAGGGACGAGCTGAACGAGCTGCAGGCCAAGCCGCCCGCCTGGCTCGCCGACCTGCGCCGGAACGGGCCGCACCCCAAGCAGGTCGTCGCGGCCAAGCTCGGGGTCTCCATCTCGGGGCTGCTCAGGGCCGGGATCACCGAGCCGCTCACGACCGCCGAGATCGACGCGCTGAAGGCGGAGAACCCCGACTGGCTGGAGCGCGAGCGCACCGTCCAGGCCGAGGCCCGCAAGGAAGCCCTCCGGCTCAAGCAGCGCTAGCCGCCGCGTCTCGGACATGACGGCGCGGCCCGCCGGCGGGCAGGCCGCGCGTCACCGCCCGGTCAGGCGCGTGCCAGGTCGGGGATGCTGGACAGGCCGTGTGCGAGGTCGTCGTCCGTCGGCTCGTCGTCGGGCAGCAGCCCGGCCTGGAACATCTCGTAGGCGGCCAGGTCGAAGTGGCCGTGCCCGGACAGCGCGATGAGGATCGCCTTCGACTGGCCCTGCTCGCGGCAGCGCAGCGCCTCGTCGATGGCGGCCCGCACCGCGTGCGCCGACTCGGGCGCGGGCACGATGCCCTCCTCGCGGGCGAACAGCACGCCGGCCTCGAAGCAGGCGGTCTGCCGCACCGCGACCGCCTCCATCAGCCCGTTCTCGACGGCCCGGCTGATCAGCGGCGAGATGTCGTGGGCGCGCAGGCCGCCGGCGTGCACGGGCGGCGGCACGAACTTGTGGCCCAGCGTGTGCATCCGCGACAGCGGGGTGAGCCGGGCCGCGTCGGAGTGGTCGTAGGCGATGCGGCCACGGGTCAGGGTGGGGCAGGCGACCGGTTCGGCGGCGACGAGCCGGATCTCGCGCCCGCGGCGCAGCTTGTCCCGCAGGAACGGGAAGCACATCCCGGCCAGGGTGCTGCCGCCGCCGCAGGGGCCGACCACGATGTCCGGGTAGTCCTCGGCGAGCTCCATCTGGAGCATCGCCTCCTGGCCGATGACGGTCTGGTGGGCGCACACGTGGTTGAGCGAGCTGCCGCGGGTGTAGCCCAGGTCGGGGTTGGCGTAGGCGACCTCCAGGGCCTCGGACTTGGCGATGCCGAGGCTGCCGGGGTGGTCGGGGTCCTCGGCCAGCACGGCCCGTCCGGCCGCGGTCAGCGGGCTGGGGCTGGAGTTGCAGACCGCGCCGTACGCCTCCATGAGGGCCCGGCGGTACGGCTTCTGCCGGTAGCTGACGCCCACCATGAACACCTGCGCGCTCAGCCCGAACATGGCCGCGGCCGAGGCGATCGAGCTGCCCCACTGGCCCGCGCCGGTCTCGGTGACCAGCCCCGTCTTGCCGATCTGCTTGTTGTAGTACGCCTGCGGCACCGCCGAGTTGGGCTTGAGACTGCCGACCGGCGAGACGCCCTCGTACTTGTAGTAGATGCGGGCGGGGGTGTCCAGGGCGCGTTCGAGGCGGCGCGCCCGGTAGAGCGGGGTGGGCCGCCACTGGCGGTAGATGTCGCGCACCGGGCCGGGGATCTCGAACTCCGGCTCGGTGCTGAGCTCCTGGTCCACCAGGGGCTCGGCGATCGTCCTGCACAGCTCGGCCCGGGTGATGGCCGCGCCGGTGGCCGGGTCGAGGATGGGGGCCGGCTCGCCGAAGTCCGCGGCGATGTTCAGCCACGTGTACGGGATGTCGTCCTCGTTCAGGGTGTATTTGACGGTCTCGTTCAACGGATACCTCTCATCAGGACTTCGTCGAGGGATGTCAGACGCCCGCTTCCGCGGTCAGCGAGCCCTTCACGGTCTGGTCCCGGCCGCCCAGCAGCCCGGGGTGGGACGTCCTGAAGCCCTCCAGGACCAGCTCGTAGGGGAAGTCGTCGAACTCGCCGTGCCAGTGCAGGAACTCCATGTGCCGCCGGCCTGACTCGTCGTGCGGGTGGTAGACGCTGTCGGCGGTGCCGTCGAACTCCAGGGGCTTCAGGCGGTACAACCGGCACAACATCTTGTTGAACACGGGGGTGGCCTTCACCCAGCGGCCTTCGAGCTGGACGGAGACCAGGCCGTGGAAGCGGAACACGTCGCCGCCGACGAGCTCCTTGAGCCGTCCGGAGGCCAGGTGGTTGCGCACGTCGGCGAACACCAGCCGGGACGGGATGCCGAGCGCGCGGGCGGCGGCGGCGTACACCACCGACTTGTGCAGGCAGAAGCCGCTGCCGCGGGCGATGATCGTGCTGGCCCGCAGGCCGTCGCGGGACATGTCGATGTCGTAGACGTCGTACAGGATGGTGTCGCGCACCTTGTAGTACAGGCGTACGGCCTGCTCGGTGGGCGTGGTGGCGCCCTCGACGGCTCGTTCGGCGAACTCGCGCACCACGGGGTGGCCGGCGTCCAGGAACTTCGTGGCGGCCAGGTCAGCGGCCAGGTCAGCGGTCATGTGTGTGACTCCTTGAGGCCGAGCATCCGGGCGATGCGGATCCGTTGCATCTCCGAGGTGCCGGAGTAGATGGTGCCGCCGACCGCGTCCCGGAGCTCCTTCTCCAGCCCGGTCCCGGTCAGGTAGCCGCTGCCGCCGAAGATCTGGATCGCGGCCAGCGCCGACCTGACGTTCGCCTCGCTGGTGACCACCTTGGCGATCGCGATGTCGGTGGCGACGTCCCGGCCGGCGGCGAAGCCGCGCGCGGCGTCGTACAACCAGCGGCGGGCGGTCTCCACGCCGATCTTCATGTCCACGATCTGGCCGGCGACCAGCTGGAACGAGCCGATCGGCCGGCCGAACTGGCGGCGCCGGGAGGCGTGCTCGACGCAGCGGTCCAGCCGGTGCCGCATCGCGCCGGCCTGGACGATGAAGGAGCACAGGATCTCCCACCGCATCACGTGCTCCAGCACGGTGAAGCCCATGCCCGGCCGGCCCACCACGTTGGCGGCCGGGACCCGGCAGTCGCGCAGCGTCAGCTCGCCGAGCGGGGACGTGCGCAACCCCATCTTGGGCACGTCCGGGCCGGTCAGCAGGCCCGGGGTGTCCCGTTCGACCAGGAAGGCGGTCAGGCCGAAGGGGCCCAGGTCGCGGTCGGTCACCGCGTAGACCACGATCAGGTCGGCGACCGGGCCGTTGGTCACGAACACCTTGTCGCCGTCGAGAATCCAGTCGTCGCCGTCGGGTTTGGCGGTCATGCCCATGCCCAGCACGTCGGAGCCGCCCCCGGGGTCGGTGATCGCGTGCGCGGTGATCGTCGTGCCGTCGCAGATGCCGGGCAGGTGGCGGGCCTTCAGCTCGGGGCTGCCGAAGCGTTGCAGCGGGATCCCGGCGCTCACGATCTGCGTGCAGAGCGAGAAGCACAGCCCGCCGTCCCGGCAGCCCTCGCCGAGGCCCTCCAGGACGTACATGGTGCTGAGCAGGTCCAGGCCGCGGCCGCCCCATTCGGGGGAGAACGGCAGGCGCAGCAGCCCGGAGGCGCGCACCTGCTCCCACTTGTGCGCCGGCAGGCCGGCGGTCCGGTCGGCGTCGCGGTCGGCGTCCAGGTGGCCTTCGCCCAGCACCTCGTACCAGTCCGCGAACTCGGCCCTGAGCTCGCGGTGTGTGTCGCTCCACTCGTCCATGGGTGACCAGATCCGTCAGTAGTGGGAGAACTCAGCCTCAGCGAGCTGGTGGCGCTCGTCGCCCTGCAGCGCGGGGGAGAAGACGCAGATCAGCCGCAGGTCCTCACCCGGGTCGGCGATCAGGTGGTGCGGGTCGTTCTGGTCGAGCGCGTACATGGTGCCCGGCTCCAGGACGTGCTGGCGGCCGTCGGCGTCGATCACGGCCCCGCGCCCGCTGATGCAGTAGCATGCCTCCAGGTGCTTGCGGTACTGGAGGGGCGAGCTGGTGCCGGCCCAGACGATCGTGTCGGTGAGCGAGTAGCCCATGCCGTCGCGCTCGACCAGGAAGCGGTGGCTCAGGCCGTTCCCCCACTCGACCGGCGTCACGTCAGAGATCTTGCGGATGATCATTGCAGTGTCCGTTCTGCTGGTGCTGATAATGCTTTTCCGACGAATTCACGAATGGCGGCCACGGTCCGGAAGTTCTCCGGGGCGATGTCCAGCTCGTCCACCGGGACGTCGAACCGGTCCTTGATCCAGCCGATGAGCTTCAACAGGCCCAGACTGCTGATGACCCCGTTGCGGAAAAGGTCGTAGTCGGCCTCGAGTTCGTCGGGCGGAGTATCGGGAAGATACTCGGTCACCACGAATTCTTTAATCTGGTGTGTGATGTCCACGAAAGGCAGCATCACACGCGCGCGCACGCGGACGCATCTCCGAGAATGCGCGTGCCCGCAATAGGCTTTTGCGTGTCAGCCGATGCGCTTTCGGTCCACCTTTCCGGTCGAGGTGCGCGGGAACGGCTGCTCGACCAGCCTGATGGCGGACGGGATCGCGGCCCGCGGCAGCCGCATCGCGCAGTGCGTGCGCAGGCGCAGCCCCGACAGCCGTCCCGGCCCCGTCCCGCGGACGAACGCGGTGAGCCGCGTCTCGGCGCCGTCCACGGCCGGGACGACGGCCGCCTCCAGGACGTCGTCGTGCTCCAGCAGCACCCGCTCGATCTGCTCCAGGTTCACCCGGATGCCGCGCACCTTGAGCTGGAAGTCGTCCCGGCCGACGAGGAACAGCCGGCCGGCGGCGTCCCGGCGGACCAGGTCGCCGGTGCGGAAGAAGCGGCGGCCGTCCGGCCCGGTCACGAACCTGCCGGTGGCCGCCGCCGGGTCGGGGGTCACGTACCCCTCGGTCTGGAACGGCGTCCAGACCAGGAGCTCGGTGCCGCCGTCGTCCGGCGGGACGGGGGCCAGATCAGGTCCGAAGGCCACGACGACGCCGGGCAGCGGGCGGCCGATCGGCAGCGGGGCGGGCCCGGCCGCCTCGGCGGCGTCGAACTCGTGCCAGAAGCTGTCGTTGGTCTCGGTGCAGCCGTAGACGTTGTGCAGCCGGGCGCGCGGGAACCGGCGCGGCAGGCCGGCGCGCAGCGGGGCCGGCGCGTGGTCGCCGGTGACGATGACGTGCCGCACGCCGGGGAAGACGCCCTCCTCCAGCAGCTGGTACAACATGGGCACCCCCTGGACGACGGTGACCCCGCAGGCGGCGAAGAACTCGCAGACGTAGCGCGGGTTGGCGGCCAGCGTGGGGTCGACCAGCGCGACGCAGCCGCCGTGCCGCAGGGTGGCCCACACGTCCAGCAGGCACAGGTCGAAGTTGAGCGGCGCGTAGTTGAACACCACCTCGCCGGGGCCGAGGCCGAACGCGTCGCCGGCCCATTCGGTGAACCGCGCCACCGCGCCCGCCGACAGCGGGACGATCTTCGGGGTGCCGGTCGAGCCGGACGTGGTCAGCATGAACGCGGTGTCCTGGCCGGCGACCGCCACCGGCTCGGGGACCGCCACCGGCTCGGGGACAGCCGGCCCGCCGGGGTGCTCACCGTCGGGCCCGCCGATCACGGCGGTGACCACGTCGGGATGTTCGGCGGCGTCCTCGGGCGTGGCGGCCAGCACCTCGACGCAGCCCGCCCGCGCGCACAACTCGCCGAGCGCGACCGTGCCGAGGTCGATCGGCGGCAGCAGCAGCGGACGCCCGGCCGCCAGGCAGCCGAGCACGAGCGCGACCGCCTGCGGCGACTTACGGGCGAGCACCGCCACCGGGCCCGCTGGAAATGCGTCCAGTTGTTTCTGGGCCCGTCCGGCCATGGCGGCCAGTTCGGCGTAGCTGACTTTTTCCGTCCTGGTGCGCAGCGCCGGTGCCGAGGGTTCTCTCTCGGCGTGCGCGATGAAATCGCGGAGCAGTTCTGTGGTCATCGGAAGGTCACCCATCGATTTCTTGGTTGCCGGATACCAATGATTTTGTTCGATGTGCGACCGCGGAATCGGGAATGCGGGTTTCAGCTAATTGCCCGGGTCCGGCAGCTTCCTGCAACGCCTCGACCACGAGAACGGGTCAGGACCGTACTTCCAGTTCTTCGGCCCGCTCCGGCGGGCCGGCCGCCGGGGCGGGCGGCTCCTCCTCGGCGCGGGTGGCCAGCACGCAGCCGCCCAAGATGAGTGCGAACGAGACGACGATCAGGGCGGTCAGCGGCTCGTCCAGGATCAGCACCCCGGCGACGATCGCCACCGCCGGGTTCATGTACGTGGACACCAGCGCCCGCGACGGCCCGGCCTCCTTGATCAGCTCCACGAACACCACGAACGCCAGCCCGGTGCAGACCACGCCGAGGCCGCCCAGCGCCGCCAGCACCTGCCAGCTGGGCATGGCGGACGGCCAGGTCCAGATCGCGGCGGGCGTGTAGACCAGCGCGGCCAGGGTGAGGCAGGCGGCGGTCAGCGGGATGGTGGGCAGGTCCCGCAGGTATCGGTCGGCGACGAGCGGGGCGATCGAGTAGCAGAGCGCGGTCAGCAGCACCTCGCCCATCGCCCAGGCGTCCCCGCCGCCCAGGTGCGGCCCGGCCAGCACGGCGACGCCGGCCAGGCCGATCACCAGCCCGGTCCAGCGGGCCCTGCCGAGCCGTTCGCTGCCGCCGCTCAGGCGGGCCAGCGCCACGCCGAGGATGGGCGCCGCGGCGATCAGCAGGCCGCTGGTCGAGCTGGTCAGCCGCCGTTCGGCGTCCGACAGCAGCCACCAGGGCGCCAGGATCTCCAGGCAGGCGAACGCGAAGACCGGCCGCCAGTACCGCCGGACCATCGCCAGCTGCCCGCCGCGGATCGCCAGCGGCAGCAGCAGCGCGGCGCCGATCGCGGTGCGCGCGAAGACCAGCACGGGCACCGGCACGCCGCCGACCGCGACCTTGATGAGGAGGTAGGGAATGCCCCAGATCACGGACATCAGGGCGAACAGCACCCAGCCACGGCGGCTCACATGCGTCTCCTTGGGGTCGAGATGGATGGCCTGCTCATGAAATGTCTGCTCATGGACGATCTGCTCAGGCGGAGGGCGGGGGAGCAGCCGGAGAGGCGGGAGCGGCGCCGGGGATGCGGGCCGGCGGCCTGCGGAAGACCGACGGCGAATCCATGAAAATCCTCCAGCCTATTCGCTGCCGCGCGACAATTCCCGCACGAAAGCAATTCTTCCCGAGAATCGCACGGCGTCCGTGTCGCGGCTTCTTTCAACGTGCTCTTTCAGTGGACAATCGGCTCGGCGCCAAGGGATGCTGGACGCGCGACCGGAGTGCCGCCGATCGGTGTCCTCGCAGGTCAGTCGCGAAATCACCGGCCCTCGCCGGACGGCACCGGGCCGTTGGTCCCGCCGCGCCAAGCCGTGCACTGTCACCCTGAAACGGAGGGAAACCACCCATGACCGATAAATCCCCCAATCCCGCGCTCCGGCAGCTCGACGTGCTCATCGGCACCTGGCGCGTCAGCAACGTCGAGGACGGCAAGGCGACCGACGCCGGCACCGTGCGCTTCGAATGGCTGGAGGGCGGCAACTTCCTCGTCCAGCACGTCGACCTGGCCGACACCAAGGCTGTGGAGTACATCGGCTACGACGAGGAGAGCAAGACCCTCAAGTCGCACCTGTTCGGCCAGTCCGCCGAGATCCTCAAGTACACCTGGGAGGTCAGCGGCGACACGCTGACCATCTGGTACGGCGACCAGGGCTCGCCCGCCCGCTTCGTCGGCAAGTTCAGCGAGGACGGCAACACCAACACCGGCGCCTGGGAGTGGCCCGGCGGCGGCTACCAGTCCACGATGACCCGGGTCTGACCCCGTTCGGCGCGCCGGCCCGGCGGCGAGGTCGCCGGGCTGCGGCCGGACGCGATCTGGCAGAACCTTGTCAAGGATGACCGAAAAGTCCGTAAGATACGGGCCCTAATGGTACGGATGTGACTTGGGGGCCCTGACGTGACGCTGCTGTCCCGGCGAAATCTTCTCAAATCCGGCGCGATCGCGGTTCCTGCCGCGATCCTCGCACCCGGCACGGCGGCCCAGGCGGCCCGGATGGCGCGGCCCATGCCCGGGGTCGAGATGTCGGGCGTCGCGCCCGCCTCGCTGGCCGGTTTCGACAACCTGTTGAAGAAGTTCGTGCTGGACCGGCGGATCACCGCCGCGCAGCTCGCCATCATGAAGAGCGGCAAGATCGTGCTGGCCCGGGGCTACCGCTACAACGACTTCTCCAAGGCGCTGCCCGCGGTCTCGCCGACGTCGTTGTTCCGGATCGCCAGCTTGAGCAAGAACATCACCTCCGCCGCGATCATGCGGCTGGTGCAGGACGGCAAGCTCAGCCTGTCGGCCAAGGTCACCCAGCTCCTCGGGCTCACCCCGCTCGACGAGCGCATGGGCCAGGTCACTGTGCTGCGCCTCATGCAGCACCTCGGCGGCTGGGACCGCGGCGTCTCCAAGGACCAGCTCTGGCTGGACCACACCATCTCCGCCGCGCTCGACGTGCCGCTGCCGATCAGCCACGCCGACATCGTCAAGTACGCCACCGCCCGGCGGCTCGACTTCGACCCGGGCAGCAAGATGGTCTACAGCAACTACGGCTACCTGCTGCTGGGCCGGGTGATCGAGAAGGTCTCCGGCATGTCGTACGAGTCGTACGTCAAGACCAAGCTGCTCCAGCCGCTCGGCATCACCCGCATGCGGCTCGGCCGCAGCCTGCGGAGCGAGGCCGCGCCCGGCGAGGTCGCCTACGAGTCGCAGTACACCAACAAGTCGGTGGTGGACGCCTCCGGCGCCGTCGTCCCCTACCAGTACGGCGGCTTCAACATGCCCAACCAGGACGCCAACGGCGGCTGGCTCGCCTCCGCCGTCGACCTGGTCCGCTGGACCCTCGCCTTCGACCGGCCCGGCACGGTGCTGAGCTCGGCCTCGATCGCCAAGCTGGTCGCCAAGCCGGAGATCGGCGTCAACCAGTACGGATCCTGGTACGGCGGCGGCTGGTGGGTGCGCCAGGTCACCGGCCACCTCAACACCTGGCACGACGGCTCGATGCCCGGCACGTACTCCTACCTGGCCCGCCTGCAGAACGGCTTCAGCTACGCGGTCGTGTTCAACCGCAGGGAGGAGACCGGGTCGCTCGACTTCGACGCGCTCGACGACGACATGAACAAGGTCACCGTCTCCTCCTGGCCCACGACGGACCTGACCTCCCGCTACTTCTGAGGACGCCGCGAGGGCCGGGAAATCCCTACGGCTGAGCACATCGCGAGCTTCAGGTGCTCATTTCACCGACTGGAGCTCCTTCAGGTAGTCCTTCAGCGGCTTGAGACCCACCTCCGCGCGCCGTTCGTCGACCCGCGCCTCGTCCTCGATCGGGGTGCGGGGCCGCCATCGGCCCTCGGGGGTGGTCTCCCACTGCGTCCCGTACACCTGGGGCTTCTTCTCCGCCACCCGCACCCGGTCCACCAGGTAGGCCAGGTCGGACGGGTCGGCGTCGCCGTCGTCCACCGCCCGCCGCATCATCTCCAGGCCCCGGCGCTGGAAGGCCAGGTCGCGGTCGGCGTGCTGGACGAGCGCCCAGGCCGCCTGCGCGCCGTCCTTGCCGACCAGTTCGTACCCCGGCCAGCCGTAGGCGTCGAGGATCTGCCGCAAACGCTCGGTGTTGGCCTTCTCGGTCCGGTCCCAGTCCTCCTGGCTGGACTCCAGGGTGCGCAGCCCCTGGTCCGCCTTGAGCATCTTCAACAGTTCGGCCCGCAGGGCGGGGTTCCTCGGGGCGTCGTCACCGCACGCCGTGACCATGAGGAACGCCGCGAACAGCCACAGGGACAAGACCCGCATGCCCTCGATCATCCCTCCGTCCGTCCCAGGACGCGAGGGATGGCCGCTTACATCCGGGTACGCGCGCTTACATCCGGGTACGCGCGCTTACATCTGGGTACGCGCGTACGCCTGCAGCGCGTCGCGGACGAACCTCGCCCCGGCGGCGTCGTCGTACATGGCGGCGAAGCGGGGGTCGTCGACGTACATGTCACCGAGGCAGCTCACCATCTCGATCGAACGCTCCCGATCGCCCTCGGCCGTCGGCGTGCCCGGGATCTGACTCAGCCACCGCACGTGCCGGGCGGCCAGCGACTGGGCGCGGTCGGAGGTGGGCGAGACCCCCGCCTGCGCCGCGGCGACCCACGCGGCGACCAGGTCCTCGGCCGCCCGCTTCCAGGCCCGCTGCTGGTCGAGCGTCTTGCCGTGCCACCAGTCGTTGCTCACCTGGAACGCGCGCTCGCCCCAGCGTGCGATCACGTCGTCCTTGTGGTGGTCGTTGAAGCCGGCCAGCATGACGTCCATCCGCGGTTCCGCCCCCGCCAGCAGGGCGTCCAGCGTGTGACGCACGGACCTGATCTGCCGGTCGACGCGGTCGCGCTCCTTCTCCAGCGCGGCGATGTGGGCACGCAGCCCGTCGGCCGCGTCCACCTCCTCGGCCAGCACCTCGGCGATGGCCGGCAGGCCCATGCCGAGCCGGCGCAGGAGCAGGATCCGCTGCAGCCGCAGGACCGCGGCGGAGTCGTAGCGGCGGTGACCGTTCGCGCCCACCCGGGACGGGATCAGGAGCCCGACGCTGTCGTAGTGCCGCAGGGTGCGGCTGCTGACGCCGGCCCTGGCCGCCAGCTCCTGGATCGTCCACTCCATCGTTCCAGTGTCACCCCCGGCGGAGCGTGGTCGCGATGATCTCCGCGCTGTCGGCGTGCAGGGCCTGCGCCGCCGTCTGGCCCGTCGCCGCCAGGTAGGCGTCGACCAGCCGGTTGCCCGCGGCGTACCCGGCGCCCATCGGCAGGCCCACCGGGGTGACGCCGAGGTGCTTGGCCCCGGGGTCGCCGTGCACCCAGGCGGTGAAGTTCTCCATGCCCGTCACGTCGAGGCCGGTGAGCACCTTGGCGAAGACCGCGTCGTCGTGCAGGTGCGGCACGCCGATGCGGGCGTAGCCGAGCTCGTCGCCGTAGAGCTGGCGGGCGAAGGCGTCGGCCAGGCCCTCGCCGACGATGTGCTCGCCGACCGTGACGGTCATCGGATCCCACACCACTCCGCCCGGGCTCCATCGCAGGTTGTGGTGAAGCTCGTGCACGGCGGTGGCCTCCAGCCGCTCCACGTTCTCGGGGAAGGGCCACAACGTGATGGCGATGTTGCCCGAGATGCCGCCGAACCCGGTCAGCCCCTTGCAGGGCCCCATGAAATGCTCGTCAGCCGGGTCGCCGAGCACGAACAGCACGGTGATGTCCGGCACCTCCAGCCCCGGCGTCGCCTCCAGCAGCACGGCGAGAGCGTCGTCGAGCGCGCGCTGCATCCGCTCCCAGGCGCCGGCCGCCTCCAGGGTGTCCAGCGCGTCGAGGCAACGCTCCTCGTCCCGGTCGATGGGGAACCCGGACGTCTGGAGATGCACGGACACCAGATCGACCTCGCCCGGGTGGTAGCGGTACATGCCGGCGTTGGGCTCCAGCATCGAACGCAGCAGACCGGCCCGGTCCGCCATCGGGGCCAGCAGGATCCGCCGCATGGCGGAGCAGGTGTCAAGAACGGTGATCGACATGGCCCCGATGCTAAAAGTTGACGCAACGTCAACGTCAAATCAGCACGATCCGGCTTTCGTGACTGCTCAGAAGGGGAGTCGGGCGTTACTGCTGATCCTAGGGAGCCAAACGGGGAGCCACTGGCTCTACCTGGCCTGCGGCTTGAAGATCTTGTCCATCACGACCGCGACGAAATTGCCGCCGCACGCGCGGGGATGGTCGCGAGGCGCGGGGCAGGCAAGGGAACGTTCTGAGGCGCTTGCATCATGGCCAGAATCGCCAAGTGACGCCGGTCGGGGGCCGCGGAGGCGACGTCGTCGCGCCCCCGGCCTCCACCTCGAAGGAGAACGCATGGATCACGACACCGATCTGTGGAATCGGCTCGCCGCGCACGGCATCGACTTCGAGACCCCCTTCCGCGGCGTCTGGTGCGAGGGGCTCACCGTCGAGCAGGCGGCGCACCGGCTGGGCGCCGACCCGGACACCGCCCGGCCCGGCGTCATCCGGGAGATCGTGACGGGCGAGTATCGCGGTCAAGAGGGCGGAGTCGTCTGGATCGGCGATTACGCCCCCGGCTGGATCCTGGCGATCCAGCTCGACGGGAACCGGCTCTGGGAGTGGGACGCCTGGGCGCGGCTCTCCGGCGAGAAGGGCAGGCTGCTCAGCCTCGGCTGGCCACTGCACGACCTCGACGGTGTGGAAGACCTCCAGTACCTTGTCGGCGGGGAACTAGTCACCTCCCTGGTCGTCGGCGATCCCGAGGAGCGGGACGGTAGCGATCCCGACGCGCTCGACGACTACCTCGACGGCCTGTCCTTCTTCGGCGACACCGCGTACGCGGAGGTCACCTCGGCCCTGCGCCTCATCGGCCGGATCACCGGCAGGGAGATCGACGACGCGTGGCTCGACGGCACGCACACCCGCTATGCCATCAGGGAGAGCTCCGGCTAAGTGCACCCCCGCTAGGAGGCGTACCTGATGCGCGCCTTCCCCTCGATCCAGGCCCACCAGGAGCAGGAGGAGGCCGCGCACGCGCGGGGATGGCTCCGAGGCGCGGGGGCAGGCGAGGGAGAGTTCTGAGGCGCTCGCATCATGGCTGCCCTTGTGCATGCTCCGGCCAACGAATCGGCCGCAGAGCGGTGGAAGGCTCCCCGTTCGACTCCTTCAGACCATGTCGGCCCCTTTTCCCCTGCCGCAACGTCAACGCCGAACCGAGTTTTGCCGTGTGGCGGAATCCGGCCAGACTGGGCCGGACAGTTCGAAGGAGAACCTGATGGCCAAATACCTGCTGCTCAAGCACTACCGGGGCGCGCCGGCGGCGGTCAATGACGTGCCGATGGGCCAGTGGACGCCGGAGGAGGTCGCGGCCCACGTCCAGTACATGCGGGACTTCGCCGCCCGGCTGCAGGAGAGCGGTGAGTTCGTCGACAGTCAGGGGCTCTCGCGCGAGGGCACGTTCGTCCGCTACGACGGCGAGGGGCGGCCGCCGGTCACCGACGGTCCGTTCGCCGAGACCAAGGACCTGATCGCCGGGTGGATGGTGATCGACGTCGCGAGCTACGAACGGGCGCTGGAGTTGGCCGGCGAGCTGTCCGCGGCTCCGGGCGCGGGCGGCGAGCCGATCCACGAGTGGCTGGAGGTGCGGCCCTTCCTGCCCGGGACGCATCTGGTGGACGAGTGAACGAGTCGTTTCCTGGCCGGTACGCATCTGGTGGCCGAGTGGACGAGGCGCTGCTGCGGGAGCTGGTGCCCGCGGTGATCGGTGTCGTCGTCCGCCGCGGCGCGGACTTCGCGTCGGCCGAGGACGCCGTCCAGGACGCCCTGACCGAGGCCGTGCGCGTGTGGCCGGACGACCCGCCCCGCGACCCCAAGGGCTGGCTGGTCACCGTGGCCTGGCGCAAGTTCCTCGACGCCGCCCGCGCCGACGCCTCCCGGCGGCACCGCGAGACCCGCGTCGACAGCGAGCCCCCGCCGGCCCCCGGGGAGGCGGTGGACGACACGCTCCAGCTGTACTTCCTGTGCGCGCACCCGTCCCTGACGCCGGCCTCGGCCGTCGCGCTCACGCTGCGCGCGGTCGGCGGGCTGACCACGCGTCAGATCGCGCAGGCGTACCTGGTGCCGGAGGCGACCATGGCGCAGCGGATCAGCCGGGCCAAGCGCACCGTCTCCGGCGTGCGGTTCAACCAGCCCGGCGACGTCGCGACCGTGCTGCGCGTGCTGTACCTGGTCTTCAACGAGGGCTACTCCGGCGACGTCGACCTCGCCGCCGAGGCGATCCGGCTCACCCGGCTGCTCGCGGCGAAGATCAAGCACGAGGAGGTCGCGGGCCTGCTCGCGCTCATGCTGCTGCACCACGCCCGGCGTCCGGCCCGCACCGCTCCCGACGGGAGCCTCGTGCCCCTGGCCGAGCAGGACCGCGGCCTGTGGGACACCCGCCTGATCGCCGAGGGCGTCGACGTGCTCCAGGCGGCCCTCGCCCGCGAGCGGGTGGGCGAGTTCCAGGCCCAGGCCGCCATCGCCGCGCTGCACGCCGACGCCCCGACGGCCGGGGAGACCGACTGGGCGCAGATCGTCGAGTGGTACGACGAGCTGGTGCGCCTCACCGACAGCCCGGTGGCCCGCCTCAACCGGGCCGTCGCCGTCGGCGAGGCCGACGGCCCGCACGCCGGGCTGGCCGCCCTGGCCGAGCTCGACCCGGCCCTGCCCCGCCACGCCGCCGTCGCGGCCTACCTGCACGAACGCGCCGGCGACCCGGACACCGCGGCACGGCTCTACACCGAGGCCGCCCGATCGGCGCCCACCCTCCCCGAACGCGACCATCTCACCCGTCAGGCGGCCCGGCTGGGCGGGGCGTGAAGGTCCGGGCCTGACGTCGTCCGGCTGCGCGGGGCGTGAGGGGCTGGGCCTGACGTCGTCCGGCTTCGGGCGGCCGGATCCTCAGCCTCCGGTGACGACGAGCACCAGCCCCGACGCGACCAGCCCCACCTCGACCACCGCCACGAACGCGCCGGCGGGCAGCCGATCGACGATCTTCTTGCCCGCCCAGGCCCCGGCCGCGCTCGCCGGCGCCAGCGCCAGCCCGGTGGCGACGCCGGACGTGGTGAGCACGGCGGCCGCACCGAAGACGACCAGCTTGGTCAGGTGCATCACCACAGCCGCCGCGGCCTCCGTGCCGATGTAGGCGCCGCGCAGCAGGCCGCGGGCCAGGAAGAACGGGGCGACCAGCGGCCCCATGGAGCCGACCAGCGCCGAACCGAACCCGGACACGGCTCCGACGGCCGCGAACGCCGCGTCGTCCAGCCGGACGCCATGCGGCCGCCTGCGTCGCCAGACCACCATGACCAGCAGGAACACTCCGATGACCCGGGTCAGCGCGGCCAGCGGGGCGGCGGCGAACACCAGCGCGCCGGCCGCTGCGGCGGGCACCGCCCCCGCCGCGAAAACGCCCACCAGACGGCGGTCGACCTCGTCCCGGTTGAACCACACCCGGCTGCCGTTGCCGGCGAGCTGCGCGACGGTCAGCACCGCGACCGCGTCCCGGGTGCCGAGGACCGCGACGAACACCGGCAGCAGCAGCACCCCGCCGCCGAACCCGGCCACCGCCGACAGCGTCGCGGTGGCGAACGTCGCCGCCACCATGACGACCACGACCAGGACGGTGTTCACGCCCCTCACCTCTCTCCGGGGATGCGCGGCCTGTCATTCACCGGGCGCGGAGCAGCAGGAGCAGCCGGCGGCGGGTCCGTCCGCCTGCTCCTCAGGGCCGGCCGGGACGGCGCAGCAGGCGTCGCCGCGCCAGGCTTCGCGGCCTTCCTTGACCGCGACGGCCGCGATCACCAGCGCGGCGACCGGGTCGGCCCAGGACCAGCCGAACAGGCTGTTGAGCGCCAGCCCCACCAGCAGCACGCCGGACAGGTACGTGCACAGCAGGGTCTGCTTGGAGTCTGCCACCGCGGAGGCGGAGCCGAGCTCGCGTCCGGCACGGCGCTGTGCGTGGGACAGGAACGGCATGATCACCAGCGACGACGACGCAAGGATCAGTCCGGGCGTCGAATGCTCGGCCTCGCCCACCCCCAGCAGCGTGCGGACGGCGTCGAAGGTGACGTAGGCGGCCAGCGCGAAGAAGGAGATCGCGATGACGCGCAGTGCGGTCCGCTCCCGCCTTTCATGGTCGGCCGCGGAGAACTGCCAGGCCACCGCGGCGGCCGAGGCGACCTCCACCACCGAGTCCAGGCCGAACCCGACCAGCGCGGCGGAGGAGGCCAGGGTGCCGGCGGTGACGGCCACCACCGCCTCGATCACGTTGTAGGTGATGGTGGCCGCGACCAGCAGGCGGATGCGGCGCCGCAGGGCCGTCCGGCGCGCCGGGGTGGTGACGTGGGCGGCGGTCACGACACCGGCTCCTCTGCGACCCCAGCGGGGGTAGGACACAGCGTCACGGCGTGCCCGGTGGCGGCCAGCAGCTGCTCGGCGGAGGCGAGCAGGTCCATCAGCTCGGGACGGGTCAGGGAGTAGAACGACTGGCGGCCCTCGGCGCGGTAGTCGATCAGGCCGCAGTCGCGCAGGCAGGCCAGGTGCTTGGACACCGTGGACTGGGCCAGGCCGAGCTGGGTGGTCAGGTCGACCACGCGGGCCTCGCCGCGGGCCAGGCGCTGGACGATGCGCAGCCGGGTCTCGTCGGCCAGGGAGTGGAACAGCGCGGCCGCGGGGGAGATGCCGGCGGCGATGTCGGCACTGACACAACGGCCACCTTCAGGATCAATCGCCATACGGCGATGTTAGCCTGAATCCGGCATCTATGGCGAGGCGGCGGTGCTCGCCTGGAGGTCGGCCGCTTTCCGGTGTCTGTTGGGAAGTGTTCGTCGGACGTCTTTCGGGGTGGAGCGGGCGTCTGGGAGGCTCGCTTTTGTGAGTGAACCAGGGCGGCGGGGCCGTCCCGCCACCGATGAGCGCGAGACCGTCACGATCCTTCGGGTGCTCGGGACGACCGGCATCGCGGCGGGGCTGGCCTCGGCCGCGTTCATGCTGCTGCAGTGGTCGAGCCCGCCGCTGACCTGGCTGGCGTTCCTGCTCGTCGTCGCGCTGGTCGGGGTCGGCCTGCGCGTCGAGGCGGCGATCCTGGCGCGTTCTGCCCGCTGACCCGGCGCCCGTGCCGCCCGGCCTGTCTCCCGGCGGGTCGGCCGGGAGGCTTCAGCGGGACGGGCGGCGGGCTCGCGCGGGTCAGCGTTCGCACACGACTCCGTCGCCGTCGCGGTCCTGGTACCAGGCGTACTCGGGGTCGACGCCGCGGCGGTACGGGCCGTAGCCGGCGGCGTTCGCCTCGGCGCAGGTGCGGAAGCGCGGGTCGGTGCCGGAGGGCGGGGGCGGCGTGGGGGACGGGGTCGGCTTCGGGGTCGGGGCCGGCGTGGAGGTGGACGTGTCGCACCTGCCGGACCAGATCCGCAACTCATCCGCCTTGGCCTTGGCCTGCTCCGAGCGGAAGAGGCTCTTGTAGCTGTCGTCCGACTTGGATAAGACGGCCTTGCCGTAGCCGTAACGGATCAGGTTGCGGTTGACGTGCACGCCCTTGGCGTTCCACACGTGCGAGGGCGGGCGGCCCGGCGTCTTGGCGGTGAGCAGGTGGGCCGTCGTGCCGGGCGGCAGGAGCGCCGCCGTGCGGGCGGTCGCCGCCCTGGACCAGCATCGCCCGCGCTCGGGCGTGTCCACGCCGAGCAGCTGCACGCGGATCTTCGTGGTGCCGCGCACGACGTCGACGGTGTCGCCGTCCACGATCTTGACGACCCGGGCCGCGACCGTGCCCTTGGGGACGGCGGCCGCATCGGCCGGCGTGCTCAGGGCGAGGGTGAGGGGCAGCAGGGCGGCGGCCGTGGCGGTGACGATCCTGACCGTGCTCGCGTTCGTAGGCATGGCGTGACTCCAGGGACGGATGGTCCGGACGTGAGGAGACGCGCCGACGGAGACAGGGGTGTACCGCCGGAAGGGCACGGTTATGTCACTCCTGGTCGAGGTGCGGCGACGCTGCGCTTAGGGTTCTGACTGGTCGCCGGCCCCCTTGGGGTGGCCGACGTCCGAGGTCAGAGGCTTGTGCGGCCCTCCTCGGCCTGCCTCGCGCGGACGGTTGCGCGGGCGGGGCCGGGCGGGCTGTCGGAGGCGGGCCGGCGCCGGAGCCGCGATATGCTCGTACTGGTGTTCGATAAGCTGCCTGCCTCTGGGGGAGTGTCGTGGTTGTCGCCAAGGAAGCCGCATGGGTGGGCTTGAGCTGGGATGACTGGTCCGATCTGAGCGAGATCCGCGCCCGCCTCGACGCTGGCGCCGATCCGCATGCCGACCTGTGGCACGAGGGGCCGCCCCTCCACCTCGCGGCCGAGTACGGCTCGCCCGAGGTGGTCGCCGAGCTGGCCCGCCGGGTCGGCGACGTCGACGCCGCGTACGAAGGGCACAGCGCGCTCTGGCGAGCCGTGTTCGCCCAGCAGAGGGACAACGCGCTCGCCCTGGTCGCCGTCGGGGCCGATCCGTGGCGGCCGATGACGGGCGGCTGGTCGCCGGGGCGGCTCAGCCTGGCCGGTCCCAATCCGGGCCTGTTCTTCCCCTTCCCGCGCGACAGGCCCACGTTGTCGGAGGCGGAGAACGCCGCCGTCGTGGAGGCCGAGCGGCTGATCGAGGCCCTGGGCGACTTCGAGTACGACGGGCTGGGGCTGGTGTGCGTCGCGGGCGTCACCGCAGCGGAGGCCGCGCGGCGGCTCGGGGCGACGGTGGCCGAGGGAGCCGGGATCGACGGGGTGCTCGACGAGCCGTACCCGGGCGAGGGGGACGGTCTGGTGGGAGCCACCGACGTGCCGGGCGGATGCGTGCTCAGCCGGCGCCGGGGCGCCGAGATGACGAGCGCCGACGTGATCAACCGCCTCTCGGCCGGGACCGTCTGCTACGCGATGTACGCCGACCCGAAGGGCGGCAACCAGGGCTACAGCTCGCGGGACGGGGTCGTCGAGGAGTGGGACGCCCATCCGGGCGGCGGCTGGGTGTCGCCGGACAGCTCGGCGGACGAGGTGCTGAACGCCTTTCTCTACCAGGGGGAGGGGGTGGCGTACTGCTGCGCGTACACGGGGCTGCGGCTCACTGACGCCCGGCCCGTCCTGGGGCCGCCCGACATCTGGCTGCACCTCCCGCCTCGCGGCTGACGCCGGTCGGCCGGTGCGTGTTGCTCCGGAGTCAGGGCCGGGCGGCCGAGGCCGCGCCCAGCACGGCTCCGTGTGAGCCCAGGGTCGAGAGCCGGACGGGGACGGACCCGAGGCCGCGGGGCGCGTACCGGCGGATCGTCTCGATCAGGGGGACGGTCAGGAGCTCGCCGAGACCGGTGACGCCGCCGCCCAGGACGATCACGTCCGGGTCCAGGAGGGTGGCGGCGGAGGCGATCGATCGGCCGAGGATGACGGCGGCCTCGCGGATCACCTCGCGGGCCAATGGGTCGGCGTTCTCCGGCCCAGCCTGCTGGCCGGCGGCTCCGAGGGGGCTCCGCGGGTCGGTGGTTTCGGCCGGGTGTCGCAGGGCGGGGGGCTCGGTGTTGTGTCCCGGTGTGGAGGGGGATCCGGTGTTGTGTCGGGCTGCGGAGAGGGATCCCAAGTCGGGGGCGGTGCCGCCGCGGGCGTGGTAGGCCGACAGGATCGCCGGGCCCGACGCGTACGCCTCCAGGTGGCCTGTCGCGCCGCAGGGGCACGGGCGGTCGGCGTCGGCGTCCGGGGGCAGGACGGCCGGGGTGTGGCCGAGCGAGCCGGCCATGCCGTTGCGGCCACGCAGGAGTTCGCCGTCACGTACGAGGGCGCCGCCGACGCCGGTGCCGATCGTGAGGACCAGGGCCAGGCGGCTCCCTCGGGCCGCGCCGTGGCGGGCCTCGCCTAGCGCCCAGGCGTGCACGTCGTTGAGCACGGTGACGGGCAGGCCGAGCCGGTCGGTGAAGGCGGTGGCCAGGTCGGTGCCCCGCCAGCCGGGCAGGGCGTCGGTGGCGTGCGTGACCACGCCGTTGTCGCCGATCGTCCCGGCGCTGCCGACGCCGCAGGCGATGACGTCCATTCCGGCGGCGCGTGCCTGGATGAGGCGGTCTTCGGCCAGCTCCAGTGCGGCGGCCAGCACCGCTGCGGCACCGCCGTCGGCGGGTGTGGGGACGCGGGCGGGGAGGTGGATCTCCGTCTCGCCCCGAGTGGCCGAGGCCGGGATCAGGGCGGCGGCGGTCTTGGTGCCGCCGATGTCGATGCCGAGCACGACGGGGATGCCGTTCGTGCGGCGTCGCACGGTTGGGGTGCTGCTGGTGTGGCGTCGCACGGTGGGGGCGCTGTTCAGGTGGGTGTGTACCGCCGGGGTGCTTTCCGGGAGGGATCTCGCGGTGCTGTTTGGGTGGGGGTGTTCGGCTGCGGGGACTTGGGCGGTGCTGTGCGGGGAGGCGGTGTGGGCGGCGGCTGGGGGGCGTGCTGAGGTGGGCATGGGGTTGCCGGTGTGGTGAGGGTGGGCGCGGGGTGGGATGGGGGTCACCGGCGTCCCCTGGGGGTGGCTGCGGTGAGGTGGCGGGTTAGGGCGAGGGGGTCGGTGATGGCGGCGCCGATCACGACTGACCAGGCGCCACGGGCGAACGCCTCCGCCACGTGGGCGTCGGTGCGGAGCCGGCCCTCGGCGACCGTGCGGACCCCGAGGGCGGCGAGTTGCCCGACCAGGTCGAGGTCGGGCTCGTACGGAACCCCGGGCCGAGGGGCGGACCCGGTCCCAGGACGGGAGGCGGAATCAGCGGCGTCGGCCCTCACGGGGAGCGCGGGATCGGCGGCGGGGGCGGGATCTGTGGCGGTGTAGGGGGTGTAGCCGGAGAGGGTGGTGGAGATCAGGGCTGCGCCTCGGTTCCAGGCGAGCAGTCCTTCCTCTGCTGTCGAGACGTCGGCCATGACGGGCACGCCCAGTTCCTTCCATACCCGTTCGACCAGGGACGGCAGGTCGCCCGCTGCCGGTTCGGCCTCCGCCGTCACCTCCAGGGCCACCATGTCGGCGCCGGCGCGTACCAGGGATTCGCACAGGGCGAAGGTGGGGGTGATCAGGGGGCGGGCGTTGGGGCGGGGGACCTTGGCGAGGGCGATCAGGGGGAGGTCCGTGGCGGCCTTGACCGCGCGGACGTCCTCGGGGCCGTTCACGCGCAGACCGGCCGCGCCGCCGAGTTCGGCGCAGCGGGCGAGGAGCGCGATGGTGTGCGGGTCGCGGAGGGGGTGGCCCTCGGGGGCCTGGCAGCTCACGACCAGGCCGCCTTCGATCGCGGTCACCACATCCATTTGGTACAGCCCAATCTTTCGGCATAGGCAGAAGTTCCACCTCAGTTGCCCGATTGGTATAGCCCAATTACGATCGGAGCGTCAAGAGGACCCCCTGACCGAGGATGACCACCGTGACGAAGATCGGCCGGCTCACAGACCATCTGCTCACGCTCATCGAGACCGAGCTGAAGCCGGGCGAACGGCTGCCCGCCGAACGCGATCTCGCCGAGGAGTTCGGGGTCAGCAGGCTGACCGTGCGGCGGGCGGTCGACCGGCTGGAGACGGGCCAGCGGGTCTACCGCGTCCAGGGCGCGGGGACGTTCGTCGCGCACCGGAGCATCGCCAAGACGATCGAGCTGACGTCGTTCAGCGAGGACATGCGGGGGCGGGGGCTGGAGCCGGGGTCGCGGCTGCTGGAGGCGGCCGAGGTGCCCGCGGGGGCGCGGGTGGGGCAGGCGCTCGGCATCAGCCCGGCGGACGCGGTCGTGCGGCTGTGCCGGGTGCGTACGGCCAACGGTTCGCCGATGTGCCTGGAGCGTGCCCACGTGCCGGCCGCGTTCGTGCCCGGACTGCTCGATCGGCCGCTCGGCGGGTCGCTGTACGAGGTGCTGGCGGGGGCGTACCGGATCAGGCTGGAGCGGGCCGAGCAGTCGATCAGGGCCACGGTGCTGGAGCCGGAGGAGGCGGAGCTGCTGGAGGCGGCGCCGCTGGCGCCGGCGTTGCTGGTCGAACGGGTGGCCTACGACCAGCGGGGGCGGGCGGTCGAGGCGGCCAAGTCGATCTACCGGGGCGACCGCTACTCGTACGAGATCGCGATCCGGCGGTGAGGGCGGGCCGGGGCGAAGGGGGCTTGCCGGGAGCCGACGGGTGGGGTAGACGACGGAAGGACGGGATTGTCCTCAGAGAGGGCAGAAGGACGAGATTGTCCTCAGAGAGGACAGAAGGACGGGATCATCCCCAGGCAGGTCGGCCCGAGTGTCCGGCCATGCAGTAGACATGCAGTAGAGAGGTCGATCGGAGTGTTCGGCCATGCGATGGAGTGACATGTCGAGCCGGCGGCGGGCGGTGCTGCTCGGGCTCGGTTCCGCGGAGCTGGTGCTCACCGGGGCCGCCGCCGTGGATCTGTGGCGGCGGCCGCAGCGGGAGATCCACGGCTGGAAGGGCGTCTGGTGGCTGGGCATCTTCGTGCAGCCGTTCGGCCCCATCGCCTACCTGGCGTACGGTAGGCGCAGGGGCCGTAGGCGGTGAAGCCCCGCGTCAGCGGGCGGTGAAACCGCCGTAACCGTTGGCGTTCATGGTCGTGTGCGGACGGAAACCGCCGTAGCCGTTGGCGTTCATGGTCGTGTGCGGACGGAAACCGCCGTATCCGTTGGGGTTCATCCGCGGGTGTCCACCCAGACGCTCACCGTGGTGTGCGGCGTGATCCCGGTGTAGGACGTCTGCCCGGCCGGCACCCACGGGCCCTCGATCGGGATCAGGCCGACCTCGGGCAGGAAGTGACGCTGGATCACGTGGATGCGGTGCTCGCCGGTGCCGCTCGGGCAGTAGCTGGTGGCCCAGCGTTCGGCCTGGTTGAGCTGGTACGTGCAGCCGGTGGGCGCGGCGGAGGCGGCGGGGGCGCCCAGCAGGACCAGGCCCGCGGCCAGGGCGGCGCAGCCGGCGGTCCGTCTTCTCGCGTTCATGCGGGGCTCCTCGGAGGTATGCGCGCGGCGAGAATTGCTTAGGAAAGTTTCCTAAACATTAGAGCCGGGAAGCCGTACCGTCAACGGTTCACCACCGGTCGTGCACCTGCGGCCGGATCAGCTCGTCGTAGACGGCCCGCACGGCCTCCAGCGTCTCCGCCGGGAGCGGGGACAGGTCGGCCGCCGCCGCGTTGGAGCGTGCCTGGCCGGGGTTGCGCGCGCCGGGGATGACGACCGAGACGCCGGGCTGGTCGAGGATCCAGCGCAGCGCGAACTGGGCCATGGACGCCCCCTCGGGCACCAGCCCGGCCAGCCGCCGCACCGCCTCCAGGCCGGTGCCGAACTCCACGCCGGAGAAGGTCTCGCCGACGTCGAACGACTCGCCGTGCCGGTTGTAGGTGCGGTGGTCGTCGGAGGCGAACACGGTGTGCTCGTCGTAGCGTCCCGACAGCAGGCCGCTGGCCAGCGGGACGCGGGCGATGACGCCCACCCCGGCCGCGCGGGCGGCGGGCAGGACCCGCTCCAGCGGCTTGAGCCGGAACGCGTTGAGGATGATCTGCACGGTCGCCACGCCCGGCCTGGCGATGGCGGTCAGCGCCTCCTCGCAGGTCTCCACGCTGACGCCGTACGCCGCGATCTTCTGCTCGGCGACCAGCGTGTCCAGGGCGTCGAAGACCGCGTCGGAGGAGTACACCGGGGTGGGCGGGCAGTGGAGCTGGACCAGGTCGAGGGTGTCCACGCCGAGGTTGCGCCGGGAGCGCTCGTTCCAGGCGCGGAAGTTGTCCATCACGTAGTTGGCCGGCACCTGCGCCATCCGGCGGCCCATCTTGGTGGCCACGGTGAGCCCGGGATGCGCCTTGGCGAAGCGGCCGACGATCTGCTCGCTGCGGCCGTCGCCGTAGACGTCGGCGGTGTCGACGAACGTGACGCCCGCTCCCACGGCCGCCTCCAGGGTGGCGAACGCCTCGTCCTCGCTCACCTCGCCCCAGTCGGCGCCGAGCTGCCAGGCGCCGAGGCCCACGACGCCGATCTGGCGTCCCGTACGTCCGAGTGTGCGGTGTTCCATGCTGTTTGTCCGTTCGTCTGGTTCCTGCGACCAGTGTCCCGGACGAAAGGTACGGGCGCGCCGCGGGGGCACGCCCGTACCGCCGTCAGCGAGGCCGGTAGCTGCACCGCACGCCCGTGTGCACGGTGGCCCGCAGCTCGTCCCCCAGCGCCTGGTCGGCCGACGAGACGCGGGAGATCGCCCGCCTGATCGCCTTGCCCACCGCGATCCGCGCGCGTTCCTCCGTGCCGGTGAACGGCCGCGCCCGCCCGCCGATCCCGGTCGCCGCCGACAGCTCGGCCACCAGCCATTCCCGCTCCAGCCGCAGCGCGGCGGCCCGTTCCAGATCGTTCATCGCCTCCAGCTCGTCGATGTCGGCCTGCAACTGGGTCAGCCGCCGCCGGTAGGTCTCCCTGGCCAGGTCGTCCAGCACCGGCTGCGCCGAGGCCGGCTCGCTGTCCTGCGCCGGCGCGCCCGCGGCCAGGTCGGCGGCCAGGATCTCGCGCCCCGGGTTGGCGATCAGGGTCGCCAGGTGCTGCATGCCGACGCTGTGCTCGACCACCACCAGCCGCCCGCCGTGCTCGACCTGCCAGTGCCGTCCGTGCCTGCGCAGCCGGAACGCCCCGTGCGCCGCGCCCGCCCTGCCGACCACGGCCGGCAGCACCATGCCGAGCTCCCTGGCCTCCTGCGCGGCGGCGTTCTGGGCGGCCCGCGCCGCCTTGTCCTGCGGCCCGTCGCGCAGCGCGAGCGCCTGGCCGAGCCGCCAGCGCGACAGCGTCGCCGCGGGCCAGTGGCCGAGCGCGAGACTGGCCCGGACGGCCTCCGTCAGGTGCCCGGCGGCGCGGTCCACGTCGCCGGTCGTGAGCGCGGCCATGCCCAGGCTGTGCTGCACCGAGCCGAGACAGAGCACGCCCAGGCTGGCCACCACCGGCAGAGCCGCGAACGGCAGCAGCAGCGCGTACGCCTCGGCGGCGGCGCCGGCGTCCTGGAGCAGGTGGGCGGCCTCGACGACGCAGTACATCGAGAACAGCCACGTGCTCGACCTCGGCAGGTCGGCCAGGTCCCGGCCGCGCAGCCGGGCCAGGTGACCGGCCGCCGCCCTGCGGTCGCCCGAGGTGGCCGCGGCCAGCGCGAGGCCCGCCAGGTAGGAGTTGTCGATCGGGCTGAGCGTGGGCGAGCTGACCAGGTCGGCCAGCACCGGCAGCAGCTCGGCCGTGCGGCCCTGGTACCAGCGGATGGCGGCGATCTGGCCGCCGTACCAGCCGGTGGCGTCCATGTCGCCGGCCTGGACGCCGCGCTCGAAGCAGTCGCCGGCCATCTTCTCCGCCTGCTCGAACCGGCCCGCCCTGATGGCCAGCATCACCCTGATCACGTCGGTCACGAACCCGACGGCCAGGTGGTCGTGCTCGGCCAGCAGGCCGCGCAGCTCCTCCAGGCCGCGTCCGGCGTGCGGGTCGGCCGCCAGGTAGAGGTCGACCGTCCGCCACAGCAGGCCCATCAGCAGGTCGCCCCTGCGCCGGGTGACCGCCGCCTGGCCGATCAGCTCCCTGGCCAGCTCCAGCCGGGCCGGCCCGTGCTCCGGGCCGAGCAGGCAGTGATGGGCCAGGCTCAGCGCCTCGGCCAGCGCCGCCGGATCGCCCGCGCTCCTGGCCCGCGCGACGAGCCGGATGATCTCCTCGTGCCCGCCCGCGCCGTAGTCCTCCTCCCCGGTCATCCTGATCCGCAGCCGCAGCGCCAGCGACGAGTACGGATCGATCAGCGACAACGCGTGCCGCTGACGCGCGCGCACCGTCTCCGACTCCGCGCACGTGCGGTGCTCCTGCACCCACACCCCGCCCAGGCCGAGCGCCGCCCTGGCCAGGGCGGGCACGTCGCCGCACGCCTCGGCCTGCCGGTAGGCCGAGTCGAACCAGCGCCTGGCGGTCTGCAGATCCCCGTTCACGTACAAAGCGCGCTCACCGAGCACGAGCGCGAGCCTGATGTCCGGATACGGGGGCAGGCGAACCCCCAGCTCCTCTAAAACGCCCACGGTTTCCGTCCCCATTCGGTCATCCGGGCTGAGCTTCCAGACGGTCCCCCGAATACCGTTCTGCCATAACGACGTGCGGGGGCGGTGGACGGTTCAGCCGAACGCGCTGGCTACCCTGTGCGCATGATTCGCCCCGCCACCCCAGCAGACGTCCCCGCCGTCGTGCGCATGATCCTTGAGCTGGCCACGTACGAGAACGCCGCGCACGAGGTGCGCGTGACCGAGGAGATGCTGCGGACGTCGCTCTTCGGCGAACGGCCCGCCGTGTTCGCGCACGTGGCCGAGCAGGACGGCGAGCCCGTCGGCTTCACGATCTGGTTCCTGACCTACTCCACCTGGCGCGGCGTGCACGGCATCTACATGGAGGACCTGTACGTGCGCCCCGAGCACCGGGGCGGCGGCCACGGCCGCGCGCTGATGGCGGAACTGGCGAAGATCTGCGCCGAACGCGGCTACCAGCGCCTGGAGTGGTCGGTGCTCGACTGGAACGAGCCGTCCATCGCCTTCTACGACAAGCTCGGCGCCGAGCGGCAGGACGAGTGGCTGAAGTACCGGCTGACCGACGAGCCGCTGGAGCGCCTGTCCCGCTGAGACCGCCGGTGAACAGGTGTGCCGCGCAGGCCGGCCCCCCGGCGTGACCTGCGCGGCCTCCTCGTCACACTCCGACGTGCGAGCGGGACCGCTGGCCCTGCGTGCTGTCGAACATCTCGGTGCCCCGCTCTTCGAGGTCCTTGTGCGTCTCCTCGATCCGCAGCGCGACGCCCATCGCGAAGAACGTGGGCGCCCACTCGCCGATGAAGATCCCCCACCGGTCGGCCCGGTCGAGGCCCGCGCCCTCCTGGTTCTTGGAGATCATCCAAGAAGCGAAGGACAGGCCGATGGACGCCAGCCCCGCGGCGTACATGTGGCCTGACTTGATGCCCATCTGGTGCAGCTTTTTGATCATTATTCCCCCCTTGCCATGAGTGCTGTTACCCCCGGGAAGGCCACGTAACCAGCCAGAACTCCGATCATTACCGGCGTGTTTCGCCGGTGACGCTTGTGCGCGTCCTGTTACCGCGGTGAATCCCCCGTAACCGCCGCAGCCTCGCCGGCTGCCCGAACGCGTAACGCGGCCCTCCTACCGTGGTGCTCCCGACGCCGAGCGGAGGAGAGATCGATGGCGCGCTGGATCACCGAGTGGCACCCCGACGACCCGGCCTTCTGGCAGCGGACCGGCAGGCACGTCGCCCGGCGCAACCTGGTCTTCTCCATCGTGGCCGAGCATCTCGGGTTCACCGTCTGGACCCTGTGGAGCGTCGTGGCCACCAGGATGGGGGCCTACGACTTCTCCACCGACCAGCTCTTCTGGCTCGTCGCGCTGCCGAACCTGGTCGGGGCCGTGCTGCGGGTGCCCTACACGTTCGGGCCGGGCCGGTTCGGCGGGCGCGACTTCACCGTGGCCAGTGCGGCGCTGCTGCTGGTCCCGGCCGTGCTGCTCGGGGTGGCGGTGCAGGATCCCGGCACGCCGTACTGGCTGTTCCTGGTGATCGCGGCGCTGGCCGGGGTGGGCGGCGGGAACTTCGCCTCCAGCATGGCCAACATCACCTACTTCTACCCGCGCGGCAAGCAAGGGCTGGCGCTCGGGCTGAACGCGGCGGGCGGCAACGTCGGGGTCAGCTCGGTGCAGCTGGTCGTGCCGCTGGTGATCGGCTCGCTCGGGACGGCCGCCGCCGGCTGGTTCTGGATCCCGTTCATCGCGGTGGCCGCGGCCTGCGCGTGGTTCTTCATGGACAACCTGGCCGGCGCCAGGGCCGAGCCGCGCGAACAGCTCGCGGTGGCCGGACGGGCGCAGACGTGGATCATGTCGGTCCTGTACGTCGGCACGTTCGGGTCGTTCATCGGCTACTCGACGGCGTTCCCGCTGCTGAGCAAGAGCCTGTTCCCCGAGGCGCCGTACGCGGCGGTCGCCTTCGCCGGGCCGCTGCTCGGCTCGCTGATCAGGCCGGTGGGCGGCTGGCTGGCCGACCGGCTGGGCGGCGCGCGGGTGACGCAGTGGAACTTCGCGGCCATGGGCGCCGGGGTGCTGCTGGCCTGGGCGGCCGCCGCCGCGGGCGGCTTCTGGCCGTTCTTCCTGGCCTTCCAGCTGCTGTTCCTCACCGCGGGCATCGGCAACGGCTCGACGTACCGGATGATCCCGGCGATCTTCCACGCCAAGGCGGTCGCCGAGCGTGGCGCGGGCCCGGAGGCGCTGCTGCACGGCAGACGTCAGGCCGCGGCGGCGATCGGCGTCATCTCGGCGGTCGGCGCGCTCGGCGGGTTCCTCGTCAACCGGGCCTTCGGCATGGCGTTCGCCGCGGCCGGCGACCCGGCGCCGGCGTTCCTGGCCTTCGCCGCCTTCTACGCCGCCTGCCTGGCGCTGACCTGGTGGTGCTACACGCGCACCGTCGGCGTCACGGTCGTCGCCAGCCTCGCCCACGCCCGGGTCTGACATGACGAAGACACACTGTCCCTACTGCGCCCTCCAGTGCGGCATGGAGATCGGCCCGGCACTGGAGATCACCCCCAGGACCGACGTCCCGGCCAACGCGCCCGGCGCGCTGTGCCAGAAGGGCTGGACGGCGGCCGAGCTGCTCACCAACGGCGAACGCCTGACCACGCCGCTCCTGCACGGCGAGCCGGTGGAGTGGGAGACCGCCCTGGACCACGTCGCCGCCCGGCTGCGCGCCATCCGCGCCGAGCACGGCCCCGACGCCGTGGCCGTGTTCGGCGGCGGCGGGCTGACCAACGAGAAGGCCTACCAGCTCGGCAAGTTCGCCAGGGTCGCGCTCGGCACCAGCCAGATCGACTACAACGGCCGCTTCTGCATGTCCTCGGCCGCCGCCGCCTCCCTCCGGGCCTTCGGCATGGACCGGGGCCTGCCGTTCCCGGTCACCGACCTGGCCGGCGCCGACGTCGTGCTGCTGGCCGGCGCGAACGTGGCCGAGACCATGCCGCCGTTCGTCCGGCACCTGTCGGGGCCGCGGCTGATCGTCGTCGATCCGCGCCGCACCCCGACGGCCCGGCTGGCCTGGCTGCACCTGCAGCCCACGCCCGGCACCGACCTGGCGCTCGCGCTCGGGCTGCTGCACCTGGCGATCGCCGACGACCTCGTGGACGCCGGCTACGTGGCCGCCAGGACCACCGGGTTCGACGCCGTGCGCACCTCGCTGGCCGCCTGGTGGCCCGAACGCGTCGAGCGCGTCACCGGGGTGCCGGTGCACCGGATGCGGCAGGCCGTCCGCGCGCTGGCCGCCGCCCGGAACGCTTACGTGCTGACCGGGCGCGGCGCCGAGCAGCACGCCAAGGGCACCGACACCGTCACCGCGTTCATCAACCTCGCCCTGGCGCTCGGCCTGCCCGGCCGGTACGGCTCCGGCTACGGCTGCCTGACCGGCCAGGGCAACGGCCAGGGCGGCAGGGAGCACGGCCAGAAGGCCGACCAGCTCCCCGGCTACCGCAGGATCGACGACCCGGCGGCCCGCGCGCACGTCGCGGAGGTGTGGGGCGTGCGGGCCGAGGACCTGCCGGGGCCGGGGCGGTCGGCGTACGAGCTGCTGGACGCGCTCGGCACCCCGCGGGGGCCGCGGGCGCTGCTGCTGTTCGGGTCCAACCCGGTGGTGTCGGCGCCCGCGTCCGGGCACGTCAGCGGCCGGATCGCCGGGCTGGACCTGCTGGTCGTGGCCGACGTGGTGCGCTCGGAGACCGCCGCCATGGCCGACGTGGTGCTCCCGGTCACCCAGTGGGCCGAGGAGAGCGGCACGATGACCAACCTGGAGGGCCGCGTCCTGCTGCGCCGCCGGGCCGTCGCGCCGCCGGAGGGCGTCCGGAGCGACCTGGACGTCATCGCCGGGCTGGCCGCCCGGCTCGGCCACCGCTTCGACACCGACCCGGCGGCCGTCTTCGACGAGCTGCGCCGGGCCACCGCGGGCGGCGTCGCGGACTACTCCGGCATCACCCACGAGCGCATCGCCGCCGGGACCGGCCTGTTCTGGCCCTGCCCGTCGGAGGACCACCCCGGCACGCCCCGGCCGTTCCTGGACCGCTTCGCCCACCCGGACGGCCGCGCCCGGTTCGTCCCGGTCGAGCACCGGCCCGCGGCCGAGGAGCCCGACGCGGACTACCCGGTGTACCTGAGCACCGGCCGCGTCCTGTCCCACTACCAGAGCGGCGCCCAGACCCGCCGGATCGCGTCGCTGGTGCGGGCCGCCCCCGAGCCGTTCGTGGAGCTGCATCCCGACCTGGCCGCGCAGCTCGGCGTCGCCGCGGGCGACCTGGTGCGGGTCAGCAGCCGCAGGGGCCGCAGCAGGGCGGTGGCCAGGATCAGCGACGCCATCAGGCGTGACACCGTGTTCATGCCCTTCCACTGGGAGGGCGCCAACCGGCTGACCAACCCGGCGCTCGACCCGGTCTCCGGCATGCCGGAGTTCAAGGTCTGCGCGGTCAGGGTGGAGAGGGACTCATGAGGCTCGTCGTCGTGGGGAACGGGATGGCCGGGTCACGCCTGGTCAGCGAGGTGCGGGCGCGCGACCCGCGGATGCGGGTGACCGTGTTCGGGGCCGAGGCGGGCCCGCCGTACAACCGGGTCTTGCTGTCGGACGTGCTGGCCGGCAGCGCGCGGCCCGACCAGGTGCGCCTGGTGGACCCCTCCTGGTACGCCGCGCACGGCGTCGAGGCCGTGCCCGGCGCCGAGGTCGCCCGCATCGACCGCGACACCAGGCACGTGGTGACCGCGGACGGGCGGCGCGAGCCGTACGACCTGCTGGTCCTGGCCACCGGCAGCCAGGCGGTCGTGCCGCCGCTGCCCGGCGTCGGGCGGGCCGTGCCGTTCCGCACGCTGGCGGACTGTGAGCGGATCGTGCGGGCGGCCGGGCGGGCGCGCCGGGCGGCCGTCGTCGGCGGCGGGCTGCTCGGCGTCGAGGCCGCCCGCGGCCTGGCCGGGCGCGGCCTGCCGGTCACGCTGCTGCACCTGGCCGGGCACCTGATGGAACGCCAGCTCGACGCCGAGGCGGGCGAGGTGCTCGGCGAGACCCTGGCCGGGCTCGGCGTGGCGGCCCGCACCGGCGTCAGCGCGGCGGCGGTCGAGGCGGACGGCGTCCGCCTGGCCGGCGGCGAGCTGGTCGAGGCCGACCTGGTCGTCCTGGCCTGCGGGGTGCGCCCGGTCACCGGGCTCGCCGCCGCGGCGGGCCTGGAGGTGCGGCGCGGCGTCGTCGTGGACGACGAGCTGCGCACCGGCGACCCGTCGATCTTCGCTGTCGGCGAGTGCGCCGAGCACGACGGCACGGTGTACGGCCTGGTCGCCCCCGCCTGGGAGCAGGCCGCCGTGGCGGCCGAGGTGATCACCGGCGGCAAGGCCCGCTACCGTGGCTCCCGGCTGGTCACCAGGCTCAAGGCCAGGAGCGTCGAGCTGGCCGCCATGGGCGAGACGCAGCTCGGCGAGGAGCACGCCGAGGTGGTGCGCTTCAGCCACCGCGCCCGCGGCACCTACCGCAAGCTCGTCATCCGCGACGGGCGGCTGGTGGGCGCGATCCTGCTGGGCGAGAGCGACGCCGTCGGCACCCTCACCCAGCTGTTCGACCGCGGCGGCCCGGTGCCGGGCGACCGCGCGGGCCTGCTGTTCCCGGGCCTGTCGCCGGCGCCCGTCGCGGGCAGCCCGGTGCTGATGCCGGACGCGGCCGAGGTCTGCCGGTGCAACAACGTGACCAAGGGCCAGATCCGGGCGTGCTGGGAGGCGGGCGCCCGCGACGTGGCCGGGGTGGCCGCCGCCACCAGGGCCACCACCGGCTGCGGCACCTGCCGCGACGCCGTGGAGGGCATCGTCGGCTGGTTGTGCGATCAGGAAGGAGTGCCGGCATGAGGAGGATCGTCGTCGTCGGGTACGGCCCGGCCGCGCACCGCTTCGTGGAGACCCTGGCGAGCCGGGGCTTCGACGGGCGGATCACCGTCATCGGGGAGGAGCCGCGCCCGGCCTACGACCGGGTGGCGCTGACCTCGTACCTGTCGGGGGCCACCGTGGCCGACCTCACCTACCCGGTGCCCGCCGGGACCGTGACGCGGCTGGGCAGCCGGGCCGTCGCCGTGGACCGGCAGGCGCGGACGGTGACCGTCGAGGGCGGGGCCGTCGAGCCGTACGACGTGCTCGTGCTGGCCACCGGGTCGGCGCCGTTCGTGCCGCCGGTGCCCGGACGCGAGCACGCCCACGTCTACCGCACCATCGACGACCTGGACGCCATCCGCGCGGCCGCCGGGCACGCGGCCGAAGGCGTCGTGGTCGGCGGCGGCCTGCTCGGCCTGGAGGCGGCCGACGCGCTGCGGACGCTCGGCCTGAAGGCGCACATCGTCGAGATGAGCCCCTGGCTGATGCCCCGCCAGGTGGACGAGGGCGGAGGCGCGGTGCTCAAGGGCCACATCGAGGCGCTCGGGCTCGGCGTGCACGCCGGTTCGGGCGTCCAGGAGGTCGTCACCGGGCCGGACGGCCGGGTCGCCGGGGTGCGCACGCCGTCCGGCACGCTGATCGAGGGCCAGGTCGTGGTGTTCTCGGCGGGCGTCCGGCCGCGCGACGAGCTGGCCAGGGCGTGCGGGCTGGAGGTGGGGGAGCGGGGCGGCGTCGTGGTCGACGAAGGGATGCGCACCGCCGACCCGTCGGTCTACGCGATCGGCGAGTGCGCGCTGGCCGGCGGCACGGTCCACGGCCTGGTCGGGCCGTGCAACACGATGGCCGAGGTGGCCGCCGACCGGATCATGGGCGGGACGTCCTCGTTCGCGGGCGGGGACACCTCCACGAAGCTGAAACTGCTCGGCGTCGAGGTTGCCCAGTTCGGCGCGATGGACGGCGCCCTCGACGTCACCTACATGGACCCGGTCGCCGGGATCTACAAGAAGCTGTTCGTCAGCGACGACGCCCGCACGCTGCTCGGCGGCATCTGCGTGGGGGACGCGGGGCCGTACGCGGCGCTGCGGCCGTTCGTCGGCAAGCCGTTGCCCGCGCCGCCCTCCGACCTGCTGTTCAGCGGCTCCGGGGCGCCGCTCGACCTGCCCGGCGACGCGCAGGTCTGCTCCTGCAACAACGTGTGCGCGGGGGACGTCCGGCACGCCGTGGCCGAGCTGGGCGTGACCGACGTGCCCGGCCTCAAGGCGTGCACGCGGGCCGGCACCACCTGCGGGAGCTGCGTGCCGATGCTCAGGCAGCTCCTGGAGGAGTCGGGGGTCGAGGTCGGCAGGTCGTTGTGCGAGCACTTCGCGTACTCGCGGGCCGAGCTGTTCGACATCGTCCGGGTGCGGGAGATCACGACGTTCTCCCGGCTCATCGCCGAGCACGGGCAGGGGCGCGGCTGCGACGTCTGCAAGCCCGCGGTGGCCTCGATCCTGGCCTCGCTGCACCACGGGCACGTGCTCGACGGCGAGCGGGCCGCGTTGCAGGACACCAACGACGCCTTCCTCGCCAACATCCAGAAGAACGGCACGTACTCGGTCGTCCCGCGCATCCCGGGCGGCGAGATCACGCCGGACAAGCTCATCGTGATCGGCGAGGTCGCCCGCGACTTCGGGCTCTACACCAAGATCACCGGCGGGCAGCGCATCGACCTGCTCGGCGCCCGGGTCGAGCAGCTGCCGGAGATCTGGCGACGGCTGGTGGCGGCCGGCTTCGAGTCCGGCCACGCCTACGGCAAGGCGCTGCGCACGGTGAAGTCGTGCGTGGGCTCCACCTGGTGCCGCTACGGCGTCCAGGACTCCGTCGGCCTGGCCATCGCCCTGGAGCTGCGCTACCGCGGCCTGCGCTCGCCGCACAAGCTCAAGTCGGCCGTGTCCGGCTGCGCCCGCGAGTGCGCCGAGGCCAGGTCGAAGGACTTCGGCGTCATCGCCACCGAGCAGGGCTGGAACCTGTACGTCGGCGGCAACGGCGGCTTCCGGCCCCGCCACGCCGACCTGCTGGCCACCGACCTGAGCACCGGCGACCTGATCAGGACGATCGACCGGTTCCTGATGTTCTACGTCCGCACCGCCGACCGGCTGCAGCGCACCGCCGCCTGGCTGGAGTCGCTGGACGGCGGCCTCGACCATCTCCGGAAGGTGATCATGGAAGACTCGCTCGGCATCTGCGCCGACCTCGACGCCCAGATGGAACAGCACGTCGCCACCTACGCCGACGAGTGGGCGGCGACCCTGGACGACCCGGAGAAGCTCGGCAGGTTCGTCAGCTTCGTCAACGCGCCCGGCGTGCCCGACCCGTCGATCGTGTTCGCCTCCGAGCGCGGCCAGATCAGGCCGGTGATGGCCCGATGAGCTGGACCCCGGTCTGCGAGTACGCCGCCCTGCCGCCGGAGCGCGGCGTCTGCGCGCTGGTCGGCGGCCGGCAGGTGGCGCTGTTCCGCACCTACGAGGGGCACGTGCACGCTCTGGACAACCTCGACCCGTTCAGCGGCGCGTACGTGCTCTCGCGCGGCATCGTCGGCACCAGGCGGGGGGAGCCCACCGTGGCCTCGCCGCTGCACAAGCAGGTCTTCTCGCTGGTGTCGGGGGCGTGCCTGGACGAGGAGGCCGTCCAGGTGCCCGTCTACGCCGTCCGGGTGGCGGCCGGGCGGGTGGAGGTGAGCGTTTAGCCGATCAGAGCAGGGGCATTGACCTGCTGAAACACGGGGACGGGAGGTGCGTGTGGCCTACGACGCCTCCGCCTACGGGCGCGGGATCGCCGACATCTACGACGCCACGGTGACGGAGCTGCCGACCGCCGCGGCCGTCGAGCGGCTGGCGACGCTGGCCGAGGGCGGTCCCGTGCTGGAGTTCGGCATCGGCACCGGACGGCTGGCGCTGCCGCTCGCCGCCCGCGGCCTGTCCGTCGCCGGGATCGACGCCTCGCCGGAGATGACCCGCGAGCTGCGCGCCAAACCCGGCGGCGCGGCCGTCCCCGTGACGGTGGGCGACTTCTCCACCATGCGGGTCGAGGGCTCGTACGCGCTCGTGGTGCTCGCGATCAACACGATCTTCGCCCTGCCCACCCAGGAGGCGCAGGTCAACTGCTTCGCCAACGCGGCCCGGCACCTGCGCGCGGGCGGGCGGTTCGTGGTCGAGGCGTGGGTGCCCGACCCGGCCGCCTTCCGCGACGGCTCGGCGCTGCGGCTGCTGTCGCTGGCCGAGGACGTCGTCCTCATCGAGGCGGCCAGGCTCGCCCCGGCCACCCAGCACATGCGCACCACCCGCGTACGGCTGACCGGGGAGGGCGTGCGGCTGCTGCCCGCCAACCACCGTTACGCCTGGCCCGGCGAGCTCGACCTGATGGCCAGGCTGGCCGGGATGGCCCTGGAACACCGCTGGGCCGACTGGGTCGGCACCCCGTTCACCGACGAGAGCCGCGCGCACGTCTCCGTCTACCGCAAGGCCCCCTGATGCGCCTGCCGCCCGCCCGTGGCCAGCTCACCGACCTGCTGTTCGACCGGCTCGCCCGGCCGCCCGCGACGCTGCCCGACGCGCCCGGCCCCGACGGCGAGGAGGATCTCCAGCTCGCCCTGTTCGCCTGCTACGAGCTGCACTACCAGGGCTTCGACGAGGTGGACGACCGCTGGGAGTGGGAGCCGTCGCTGCTGCGCCTGCGCGGCCTGCTGGAGGACCGCTTCGAGCGGGAGCTGGCCGGGGCCGTGCCGCGTCCCGCGCCGGTGCCGCCCGGCGAGGTGCGGCGCGCGCTCACCGCGCTGACCGCCGAGGACGACGACGGCCCGTCGCTCTCGCTCCACCTCCAGCGCGAGGCCGGGATCGACGCCTTCCGCGAGTTCGTGATCCACCGCTCGATCTACCACCTGAAGGAGGCCGACCCGCACACGTGGGCGATCCCGCGCCTGCGCGGCCGGCCCAAGGCGGCCCTGGTGGAGATCCAGGCCGACGAGTACGGCGGCGGCCGGCCCGAGCGCATGCACTGCGAGCTGTTCGGCCACACCATGCGCGGCCTCGGCCTCGACGACTCCTACGGCGCGTACCTGCCCCGGGTCCCCGCGGTCACCCTGGCCGTCACCAACGCCATGTCGCTGTTCGGGCTGCACCGGCGGCTGCGCGGCGCGCTGGTCGGCCACCTGGCCGCGATCGAGATGACCTCGTCGCTGCCCAACCGCCGCTACGCCGCGGGCCTGCGCCGGCTCGGCGGCGACGCGGCGGCGGCCCGGTTCTACGAGGAGCACGTGCAGGCCGACGCCGTGCACGAGCAGATCGCCGCGGCCGACCTGTGCGGCGGGTTCGCGGCCGCCTTCCCCGCCCTGACCGGCGACGTCCTGTACGGCGCCGCCTGCGCCCTGGCCCTCGAACGCCGCTGGGCCGAGCACGTCATGGGCCGTTGGGAACGCGGCGCGTCCTCGCTGCTCGGCCAGGAGGTGCCCGCATGATCGACCTCGACTACGTGGTCCCGCTGCGCTGGCAGGACGACTCCGGCCTCGACGAGCTGACCGAGTACCTGCGGGCCCTCGCGCCGCACGTACGCGTGACCGTGGTCGACGGCAGCCGGCCCGAGCTGTACGCCCGCCACGCCCGCCGCTGGCGCTGCCTGGTCCGGCACGTCAGCCCGGCGGCCGGCCTGTCCTTCGCCAACGGCAAGGTCAACGGCGTGACCACCGGGCTGCGACTGGCCGAGGGCGACCGGGTCGTGATCGCCGACGACGACGTGCGCTACGACCTGTCCGCGCTGGCCCAGATGCACGACCTGCTCGCCCGCGCCGAGCTGGTCAGGCCGCAGAACTACTTCGACCCCGCCCCCTGGCACGCCCGCTGGGACACCGCCCGCACCCTGCTCAACCGCGCCTTCGGCGCCGACTACCCGGGCACGTTCGGCGTCCGGCGGTCGTTCTTCCTGGCCATGGGCGGCTACGACGGCGACGTGCTGTTCGAGAACCTGGAGCTCGTCCGCACCGTGCGCGCCCACGGCGGACGCGAGCTGCGCCCGCCCGGCCTGTACGTCCGGAGGTTGCCGTGCGACGCGCGGCGGTTCTGGTCGCAGCGGGTGCGGCAGGCCTACGACGACCTCGCCCAGCCGGTGCGGCTGGCGTCCTTCCTGGCGGTGCTGCCCGCGATCGCGCTGGTACGCCGTCCGCTGCCGCTGCTGGCCGCCGCCGGGGCGGTCGTCGCGCTGGCCGAGGCCGGGCGGCGGCGGGCCGGCGGGCGGCGGGTCTTCCCCGCCGGCGCCTCGCTGTTCGCGCCGGTGTGGGTGCTGGAGCGGGCGGTGTGCTCCTGGCTGGCGGTGGGCGCGGCCTGCGCGGGCGGCGTGCCGTACGCGGGGGGACGGCTCGCGCGGGCCGCCCACTCGGCGCGGTGGCTGCGCGCGCGGGCTCAGGAGTCGGCGGGCGGGTCGGGCTCGCTCGGCGCCTGGAAGCCGACGGACTTGTGCGAGCCGTCGCAGAACGGCTTGGTCGAGGATCGGCCGCACCGGCACAGCGCGACCGTGGCCCTTCCCGGGTCGATCGGCTCGCCGTCCTGAGTCAGCAGCTCGAAGGGGCCTCTGATCAGCAGCGGGCCGTCCGCACAGGGCGTGACGGTGGTCGTCGGTTCGTCCATCGTCGTCACCTGCCCCGCCGGCGGGCCCCCTCACCTGCGAGGACGTCGCTACAAGGCCTCCACGGGCGGGTACACGTGCGGGGTGGGGTGCGCCGCGGGAAGGACGCACCGCCGCCCGGACCGGACGCTGGCACAGCGTTCGGCGTCCTCACGCTGGGGCAGTGGTTCCGGGTTCGCCTGTGTTGGCCGCACTGGAGGGACGCTATAGGCGGCCCTACCCCGCCCGGTCTCGGGTCGGCAACGATCACAGCTCTGAACGGTCTCTCCAATGACAGTGAAGCGTTACCGTGAGTAATACCGACATGAGGTAAAGGGGTCGTGCGGAGTGCCTAAACCGGGCATTCGGGAACGACCGGCGAGGGCATCAACCCGGCCATGAGCAAGATTTCTGAGCGCAGGGCACTCCTGCTGGCCGCGATCGTTCCCGTCCTCCTGGTCGCGGGCTGCTCCGCGGGGAGCAACACGCAGGCGATGAAGGGGGAGGCCAGCCCCGCCACGCCGACCGACACCATGATGACGCCCACCGAGACCGGCATGGAGTCGCCGACCACGACCGAGACCATGACCGAGACCGCCACGCCGACCGGCACCATGACGGCGGCCACCCAGCCGCGCGCCGCCGTCCAGAACTACTTCGACGCCCTGAAGTCCGGCAACGTGGACGCGGTCGTGAAGACGTTCGCCGGCGACGCGGTGGTGGCCTTCGACGGGCAGGCCACGGCCACGGGCTCGCAGGCCGTCCGCAGCCTCTACGAGAAGCTGCTCAAGGACGGCGCCGACCTGAAGTCGGCCACGCACACCATCGATGAGACGCGGAACGCGGGCAGCCAGGACGCCTTCGCGCGCGCGACCAGCAAGCAGGGCGACACCACCTACCGCGAGCTGTTCATGCTCACGCACCAGGGCGGCCAGTGGCTGATCTCGCGCTTCATGAACAACCAGGGCGCCTGACCCGGCCCTGCTCCGGAATACGGTAGGGGGGTACCGTGTTGCGGTCGGTGTAGCGAGCGAGAGGACCGGGAGATGGCCGGGTACACCGACGGCAAGCAGGACCACCTCCGGCGGCTGCGCCGGATCGAGGGCCAGGCGCGGGGCATCCAGCGCATGGTCGAGGACGACAAGTACTGCATCGACATCCTGACGCAGGTCTCGGCGACGACGAGCGCGTTGCAGTCGTTCGCGTTGTCGCTGCTGGAGGAGCACATGGCGCACTGTGTGGTCGAGGCGGCGCGCAAGGGCGGGGCCGAGGCGGAGGCCAAGGTCAAGGAGGCGGCCGACGCCATCGCCCGCCTCGTCCGGTCGTGACGGATCCACGCGGGGCGCGCGCGGGCGGGTTAGCGTGGGGACGTGCAGGACCTGACGCGGTTCCAGAACCCCCGCTTCGCCCAGGCGTATGAGCGGATGAGCGCCGAGTCCGAGCGGCGGGGCGCGGCCGGGCACCGGCGGCGCCTGCTGGCCGGGCTGGCCGGGCGGGTGCTGGAGGTCGGCGCGGGCAACGGGCTCAACTTCGCGCACTACCCGGCGGCGGTGCGCGAGGTGGTCGCCGTCGAGCCGGAGGACCGGCTGCGCGGGCTGGCCGGCCGGGCCGCGGCCGGCGCGCCGGTGCCCGTGACCGTGGTCGCCGGGCACGCCGCCGACCTGCGGTTCGCGGACGCCTCCTTCGACGCCGTGGTGCTCTCGCTGGTGTTGTGCTCGGTGCCCGACCAGCGTGCGGTTCTCGGCGAGGTGTCCCGGGTGCTCAGGCCCGGCGGCGAGGTGCGGTTCTACGAGCACGTGCGCTCCTCGCGGGCCGCCGGCGCGCTGGTGCAGGACCTCGTGACGCCGCTGTGGCGGCGGATGGCCGGCGGGTGCCGCCTCAACCGCGACACCGAGCGCGCCATGGCCGACAGCGGGCTGGTGGTCGAGGAGCGCGAACGGTTCGCGTTCCGGCCGTTGGCGTTGGCGCCGAGGTTGCCGCACATTCTCGGACGCGCCAGAAAACCGGCTTGACCGGTAGCCCGGACGGTTCTTCACGGCCGCTGTGGCGACAAATCTGGAAAAATGGGTTTTTGTTCTGATGCGGGTTATTGCGTTGTGGTGTCACCGGGGATGCGGGGCGTGATACGGCGCTGATCCACCAACGCCAGATAAACGGCGAACGCCCCCTGTGCCCACATCCCGGCCTGCTGCGCGGTCAGCCGGACCTCCTCGCCCTCGTGCGTGACGATCAGATAACCACCCGGCGCGCGGCGCCAGGCGACCAGAACGTTCTCGTAAACCAGAACGTCGAGCATCGCGGTCAGATATTCGCCTCCGGTGGCGGACACGGCGTAAGCCTCCTCGCTCCTCGCCGAATTCTCGCCCTGATTCCTTCGTGCTGACTCCATTGTGCGCGCCGCACCGGGAATTGTCGCACCGTCCGGTGGGAAATCGTTCGGCTGCTCCGCCGGTTCGCGGGCGGAACCTGGCGGGGCCGGGCGGTGTAGGGAGGTCGGAGGTGCGTGATGACGAGAAACATGGTCATACCGGTCGGCAGGCCGGCCGCTCTGGTGGCTGCCCTGACGGCCGCCGTGCTGGGCGTCCTGGTGGTGTCCGGGTGGTGGGCGGGGGCGGCGTCCGCGTCCTCGCGTGGGGGATGGGCGGTGACCTACCTCGATCCGCCGCCGGCGGCGTTCGCGGGCGGGAAGACGTACACGGTGGGGTTCTGGGTGCTGCAGCACGGCACGCATCCGTACGCGGGCGAGCTGGACCCGGTCGGCCTGCGCCTCACCAGGGCCGACGGCAGGAGCGTCACCTTCCCCGGCACCCCGCTGCCCGAGGCCGGACACTACGCGACGTCGGTGGCCGTGCCGGACGGGGTGTGGCGGGTGGAGGGCCTCCAGGGCTGGTTCGAGCCGTACGCCGTGGGGACGCTCACGGTCCCTGGGCGGCTGCTGGCCGACCCGGTGCCGCCGGACAAGGTGGCGACGTTCGGCGGGGACGGAAAGGACCCATGGGGCGCGGTCCGGCCTCCGGGCTTCGCCCCGGGCAAGAGCACACCGGCGCCGCCCGGTGAGCCGACCGGGACGCAGGCCGGTGGCCCGACGGGGACGCAGCCCGAGGTGCAGGCCGGGATGGAGGCCGGAGGCGGGGCCGCGGGGAGTGCGGCGGCGCGGGTTCCGGCCGGAGAGGCGCCGGGCGGCGGGGTTCCGGCGTACCTGCTGGTGCCCGCGGCGGTGGCGGGCGCGCTGGTGGCGCTCCTGGCGTCCCGCCTGCCTCGCCTTCGCGGCACACCGGGACGACCGGGACGAGCGGAACGACCGGCCGGCGCGCGCCGGAACGCCGCCGCCGCCGACCCTCCCGACGAGGACGGCTCGACGGAGACCCTCGTCATCGGCGGTCAGCGCCGCCAGGACAGGTCAGGCATGACGACGGTGACCGGCGCCCCGGAGGCGGACGACGGCGACATGTGAGCTCCTTGTGTGGTTCGCACGGCTTGCGCCGCGACTGGGTGGCGAGGCTGCGGTCCGGCGTGGGTGGCGAGGCTGCGGTCCGGCGGCGGCGAGGCTGCGGTCCGGCGGGGGCGGTTCGGCCTCCAGCACTGACCCCTCCGGTCGCCGGCCCGGCCGCGTTCGTGCTGGTGAGGGGGGATGTCGGTCGCGGGCAAGTCGGATTCCGGTTGCTACCGTGAGGGGCAGGTGATTCTGATCTTCGGGCTCTGCGGCAGGTGAGAGCGGTGGGCGCTGTGCTGGGGCTCGTGGCGCTGCTCGCCGCCGGGGTCGCCGCGGTGTACCTGGCCTCCCTGGCCCTGTCGCCCGGGGGAGTCGTGCGGGTGGAGCCGTTCCTGTCCGGGGCGCGGCCCCGGGAGCACGCGGTGTCCCGCTTCCACGTCCGGTGGTACGCCGTGACGCTGGTCTTCCTGGCCTTCGATATGGAGATGGTCTTCATGTACCCGTGGGCCCTCGTGGTGGCCGAGGTGGGGCTGCCGGCGGTGCTGGAGATGTTCGCGTTCCTGGGGCTGCTGCTGGTCGGCGTCCTGTACGCGTGGCGGGAAGGGGCGTTCCGGTGGGCCTGAGGGGGTGGCTGCTGCGGCAGGCGGCGCTGCGCCCCCGGGTGCTCCTCGTCGCCTGCCCGTACGGGACGGGCGCGCGGCTGCTGGCAGAGGCGGAGGCGGACCGTCGTGGCTGGCCGGTGGCGGCGTCGGCGGCGGAGGCGAGCGTGATGGTGGTGTGCGGGCGTCCCGGGGCGGAGCTGGCGGCGGCCGTGCGGCAGGTCCGGGGGACGGTCCCGGTGCCGAGGGCGCTGGTGGAACTGCCGCCGGACGTCCCGGCCGACGAGGTCGTGGCCGCGCTGGACGACGCCGTCCGCGTGCTGGGGGACGAATCCCGCCAGTGGCGGGAGGCCGGCGTCCTGGCCGCGGGCACGTCCGGGGACGCCCCGGACGGCACGCCCATGGCCGACCGAGGGGCCGACCGGGACGGGCTGAAGCTGGACCGGCTGCACGTGCCGCTGGGTCCCGTGCTCGCGGACTGGCCCGCCGGGCTGGTGGTGGAGACCGTCCTGCAAGGGGATGTCATCCAGGAGGCGCGGGTGCGGACCCTGCCGGCCGACGGCACGGAAGACGCGTTCTGGACGCCCGGACCGGGCGCGAGCCAGGAGGAAGCCCGGCGGCGTACGGCGGCGGCCCGGCTGGACGGCCTCGGCAGGCTGCTCGGCGTGGCCGGATGGCCCGCCGCCGCGGCGGACGCCCGGCGCCTGCGCGACCGCCTGCTCGCGGGCGCCGTGGACGAGCGGGGAAGACGCCGATGCGTCCGATTCACGCGGCGGGTGCGCCGGTCACGGGTGCTGCGGTGGATGTTGCGCGGCACGGGGGAACTCGGCCCCGGCGCCCCACGGCGGCTGCGCGGGGACACCCTGGATCGGGCGCGCCGGTGGCTCGACGACGTGGAGGCCCTGACCGGAGGGCGTTCCGGGCCTGAGGACGGCGGGGACGTCCCGGTGGACGGCGTGCTGGCCCTGTTGCCCGGCCTGCTGACCGGGACCGAGCTCGCCGTGGCCCGGTTGATTGTGGCCGGTCTCGATCCGGACCTCGACCGGTTGCCGTCGGCAGCCAGGGACGGGTGAATCGATGGTCGCGGGCACGGTCTGGGGGACGGCCGCGGGGATGGCGGTGCTGACGTGGGGGGCGGCGGCCTTCGACGCGGCGCTCGGCGCGGGCCGCCGCGGCTCGTGGCGGGCGGCGGCGGTGGCGCCGTTCAGGGAGGGGGCCCGGCTGGTGGTGCAGCAGCGGCGGCGCACGGACCGGGCCGACGTCCTGCTCACCCGGGCCGGGGTCGTGGTGTTGCCGGCGGCCGCACTGCTGGCCGCCGTCGTCCTGCCGGTCGGGGGCGCGCCGGTGCTGGACCTGAGGGCGGGGGTGGTGTGGTTCAACGCCATGGAGGTGTGCGCCTGGGGGGCTCTGTGGCTGGTCGGGTGGGGGGTCAACGCCGTGTGGCCGCTGGTCGGCGGCTACCGGTTCCTGATCCAGGGCCTGGCATACGAGCTGCCGCACATGTTCGTGCTGATCACCGCGGGCGTGGGGGCGGGATCGTTGCGGTTCGCCGACCTCGTGGCGGCGCAGCGCGGGTGGTGGTTCGTGGCGTGGATGCCGGTCGCGTTCGTGGTCTATCTCGTCTCGGCGGTGGCGATGGCGTTCTGGGGGCCGATGGGGCAGCCGGTCGGGCGGGACGTGTGCGGCGGCGTGCCGGGCGAGCTGGGCGGCCCCGACCGGCTGGTCTTCCTGGCCGGACGCCATGCGCTGCTGGTCGTGGCGGCGGCCGGGGCGGTGCCGCTGTTCCTCGGCGGCGCGGCGGGGCCCGTGCTGCCCGGCTGGGTGTGGGGGCCGGTCAAGACGGCGGCGGTGCTGGCCGTGCTGGTACTGGCCGGGCATCGTATGCCGGTCGTGCGGATGGACCGGTTCGTGCAGTTCGCGTGGGTGGTGCTGATCCCGGCCACGCTCGTGCAACTGCTCGTGGTCGCGCTGGCGGTGCTGCCGTGAACGTGGCGTTCTGGGCGCTGGCGGTCGTCGCGGTGGCGGGTGGGGTGGCGGTGTTCGCGGTGGACTCGATGGCGCGGGCGACGTTCGCGCTGCTGGTCTCGCTGCTGGCCGTGGGCGGGACGCTGCTGCTGATCGACCTGGAGTACCTGGGGGTGCTGGTCGTCCTCATGATGGTCATGGAGATGCTGGTCATGGCCGTCTTCATGATCATGTACATGATGAACCCGGCCGGGCTCATGCCGATGAAGATGGTGCACAACCGGCGGGGCGCGGCGGCCGTCGCCGCGGCGGTGTTCGTCCTGCTGGCCGCCGGGGCGCTGCTCGTCCGCCCGCCGAGCCGGCGCGGACGGCCGCCGGCGGACCCCACGCACGCGCTCGGCCTGTCCCTGATGGGGCCGAAGATGCTGGTCATGATGGTCGTCGGGGTGGCGATCCTGGCGACGATGATCTCGGCCGTGCTGCTGGCCACCCACCGGGGACGGTACGACCGGTGACGCTCCAGGCCTTCCTGCTGCTGGCCGCCGCCCTGTTCGCCGTCGGCCTGTACGGCGTGCTGTCCCAGCAGTCGATCGTCATGCTCATGATGGGCCTCGAACTGATGATCAACGGCGTGATCGCGGCTGCCGGCGGCTTCTGGTACCACGTCGCCCCGGCCGCCGCGGACGGCCAGGTCCTCGTCCTGGTCGCGGTCACCGTGATGGCGCTGGAGATGGCGATGGGCTTCGCCGTCACCACGGCCGTCTTCCGCGCCCGCGACGTGGACACGACCGACGCCGCCGGAGACCTCAAGGGATGAGCCCGTCCCTGTGGCTGCTGCCCGCGCTGCCCGCCGCCGCCGGCGCGCTGCTGATCCCCGTGCGCCGCGCCGCGCCCGCCCTGTCCGTCGCCCTGTCCGTCGCCACGGCCGCGCTCACCCTCGCGCTGGCCGGGCACGCGGCGGCGACCAGGCCCTCGGCCACCGCCCGGCTGATCCTCGGCGAAGGGCTGGCCGTGGACGGTCTCTCGGCGGTCATGGTGGTCACCGTGGCGGCGGTCGGGCTGGCCGTGCTGGTGTTCGCGGCGGCCGAGCAGCGGTCGGGGCGCTTCCACGGGCTGATGCTGATCTTCCTGGCCGCGATGCTGGCCACGGTGACCGCGACGGACCTCGTCCTGCTGCTGATGGGCTGGGAGGTCATGGGCGCGATGTCGTACGCGCTGATCGGCTACCGGTGGCGCGACCGCGAGCGTGTACGGTCCGCAGCCGTCGCCTTCGTCACCACCCGGGCCGGCGACCTGGGCCTGTACGTCGCCTCGGGCGCGGCCCTGGCCGCGGGCGGCGGCCTGGCGCTCGCCGGGCTGCCGGGGCTGCCGCCGCCGTGGCGGGACGTGGTGGCGGGCGGGGTCGTGCTGGCCGCGCTGGGCAAGTCGGCGCAGGGGCCGTTCGCGTTCTGGTTGTCGCGGGCGATGGCGGGCCCGAGCCCGGTGTCGGCGTTCCTGCACGCGGCGACCATGGTGGTCGCGGGGGCGTACCTGCTGCTGCGGCTGCACGCCCTGCTCGCGGCCACCGGCTGGGCGGCGGCGGTGGCGGCCTGGACGGGTGCGGTGACCGCGTTGCTGCTCGGCCTGGTGGCGCTGGCGCAGCGGGACCTCAAACAGCTCCTGGCCGCCTCGACCTGCGCGCAGGTCGGGTTCATGGTGCTGGCGGCGGGGGAGTCGGCGGTCTCCGGCGGGACGGCCCACCTGGTCGCGCACGCCGCCGTCAAGAGCCTGCTGTTCCTCGCGGCGGGGGCCTGGCTGGCGGCGCTCGGCACCAAGGACCTGCCCGGGCTGCACGGCGCGGCCCGTCGGTTCCCGCTGGTGGGGGTGGTGTTCGGGGTGGGGGCCGCGGCCCTGGCCGGGGTGCCGCCGCTGTCGTTGTGGGTGACGAAGGACGCCGTCCTGGGCGGGGTCGCGCAACCCGGACCGCGCGTGGTGGCCTTCGCCGCCGGGCTGGCGGCCGCCCTGTACGCGGGGAAGGCGCTGGCCGCGGTCTGGCGGCCCGCCGACGCGGCGACCGGCGCCGGGAGCGAGCGGCGGGCCACCGGCCGGGTGGCCTGGCCCGAGCTGCTGCCGCTGCCGGTGCTCGCCCTGGTGGCGGCCGGGTTCGGCGTCGTCGGGCTGCCCGCGGTGCACGGCTGGTGGTCCCGGCTGGTGGGCGACCCGGGCGCGCCCGGCCTCACGGCGGGCGAGCTGGCCCTGTCCGGAGTCCCGGCCCTCGCCCTGGTGACCGCCGCGATCGCGGTGCGGCCCGGGACGCTCATGATCGCGGTGCGGCCCGGAAAGGCCGCGATCGCGGCGCCGCCCGGGACGGCTGTGCTTCCGCGCGTGCGCGGGGTGTTCGGGGGCTGGCTGGGGCTGGAGCGGGCGGCGCGGGCCGGGGTGTGGCGGCCGCTGCTGCGGGCGGCGCGGTGGGCGGCCTGGTTCGACGAGCGGGTCGTGCAGGGCGCGGTCGAGGCCGTCGCGCGGGCGGGGCTGCGGGCCGCGCGGCTGGCCGGAAGCCCCCTGGAGTCGGGGCTCGACGCGCTCGTCCGGCGGGCCGGCGGCGCGGTGCGACGCCTCGGCGGGCTGGCCAGACGCCCCCAGACCGGACAGGTCCACACCTACTTCGCTCAGGCCGCCGTCGCCCTCGTCGTGCTGGCCGTCGTGTTCGCGATCGTGAGGTGAGGCGTGCTCGACGTCGTCGTGTTCCTGCCGCTGGCCGCCGCCGCCCTGTTCCTCCTGCCGGGCGTCACGGCACGGGCGGCCGGCCTGATCCGGGTGGCCGCGTCCGCCGCCGACCTCGCCCTGGTCGTCGCCCTGTGGGCCGGGTACGGAGGCGGCCTGGCGTACGAGACCAGGCTGCGCTGGATCCCGACGGCCGGGGCCGGCTACCACGTCGGCGTGGACGGCCTGTCGCTGCCGCTGATCGCCATGACCGCGGTGCTGTTCCTGCTCTGCGCCGTGCACTCGCTGGGCGAGCCCACCAGGCCGAAGGCGCACGCGGCGCTGTTCCTGTTCCTGCAGACCGTCTCCACCGGGCTGTTCGCGGCACTCGACCTGCTGCTGTTCTTCGTCTTCTTCGACCTGTCGATCGTCGGCATGTACTTCGTGATCGTCGGCTGGGGGCACGGCGACCGGGCCAGGTCCGCGCTGACGTTCTTCCTCTACACCTTCCTGGGCTCGCTGGCGCTGCTGCTCGGCTTCATCGGCCTCTACCTGGCCGCCGACCCGCACACGTTCGACCTGGCCGACCTCACCCGCCGCCCGCCGGACGCGGGCGCGGCCGTGCTGCTCGCGATCGGGATCGGCCTGGGGGTCAAGACGCCGGTCGTGCCCGTGCACACCTGGCTGCCGCCCGCGCACACCGACGCCCCGGCCGCCGGGTCGGCCATCCTCGCCGGGGTGCTGCTCAAGATGGGCGCGTACGGGCTGGCCCGCATCGCCGTGCCGCTGCTGCCCGGCCCGTGGCGCGCCTACGCCTGGCTGGTCATCGTGATCGGCCTGGTCAGCGTCCTGTACGGCGCCCTGGTGGCGCTCGCCCAGGAGAACCTCAAACGGCTCGTCGCCTACACCTCGGTCAACCACATGGGCTACGTCGTGCTCGCCCTGGGCGCCGCCGGGCTGGCCGGCGGGCCGGCGCGGGCCAAGGAGCTGGCGGTCAGCGGCGCGGTCACCCAGATGGTCAGCCACGGCCTGGTCACCGGCGCGCTGTTCCTGATCACCGGCGTGCTGTGGGACCGCGCGGGCGGCTACGCGCTCGGCCGCTACGGCGGCATCGCGGGACGGGCGCCCGTGCTGGCCTGGCTGACGGCGGTGGCGGTGTTCGCCTCGCTCGGGCTGCCCGGACTGTCCGGGTTCATCGCCGAGTTCCAGATCTTCACCGGGGTGATCGGCTCGGGGGCCGTGGTCGCGGGCGCGCTCTCCGTGACCGGCATCCTGGTCACCGCGGCGCTGTTCCTGCGGGCGCTGCAACGCGCGTTCCTCGGCGAGCCGGGCGAGCTGACGCCGCGGGTCACCGACGTGCGGCCGCGCGAGCTGGGCGCGATCGCCCCGCTGCTCGTCCTGTCCCTGGTCATCGGCCTGGCGCCGCGTCCGCTGCTGGACCTGATCGAGCCCGCCGCGCGTGCCGTCGTCGCCCTGGCGGGCCGATGAGCGCACCGCACGGCGGCGCGGCGGTGACCGCGATGCTGCCCGAGGTGCTGATGCTGCTGGGCGCGGTGACGGCGCTGCTCGCGGGGCTGTTCGTGGCCCGCGGGCGGCAGCGCGTCGCCGCCTGGGTGTGCATGGCGGCGCTGGCCGGGGCCGCCGCGGCGAGCGCCGCCGCCCTGCCGCGCCCCGCCGTCGTGGCCTTCGACGCCTACGCCGTCGATCCGCCGACCGGAGCCGCCCGGTTGATCGTCTGCCTGGCCACCCTGCTGGCCGTGTGGCTGGCGACCGGCCGGGTCAGGGGGGACGGCAGGGAGAGCGAGCTGTACGTCCTGATGGTGCTGGCGGCGCTGGGGTCCGTCCTCATGGCGGGGGCGGACGACCTGCTCGTGCTGGTGGCGGCGTACCTGCTGGCGAGCGTTCCGGCGTACGCGCTGGCGGGGTTCGCCAAGGACGCGTCCGGCACCGAGGCGGCGCTCAAGTACTACCTGCTGGGCGCCTTCCTCGGCGTGCTCATGCTGGCCGGGGCCACCGTCGTGTACGGCTGGTCCGGCGCCACCGCCTACCCCGCCGCGCGGGCCCCGGCCGTGGGCGCGGTGCTGCTGCTGGCCGGGCCGCTGTTCAAGGCCGGCGGAGCGCCCGCGCACTTCTGGGTGCCCGACGTCACCGAGGGCACGTCGGCGCCGGTGGCCGCGTTCGTGACCACGGTGCCCAAGATCGGGGCGCTGGTGGCGCTGTACCGGCTGGCGACGACGGTGCTGGACGAGCCCGCGCTGCTCGCGGTCCTGGCCGCCGTGACGATGACGCTGGGCAACCTGGCCGCCTTCCAGCAGGAGAACGTGCGGCGGTTGCTGGCGTACTCGACGGTCAGCCAGGCCGGTTACCTGCTGGTCCCGGTCGCGGTGGCCGGACGCACCGCCCTGGCCGCGCCCGCCCTGCTGGTCTACCTGGCCGCCTACGCGGTCACCAACCTGGGGCCGTTCGCCGTCGTGGTCGCCACCGGGGCCGAACGGCTGGCCGACTACGCCGGGCTCGGCCGCCGCTCGCCCTGGACGGCGTTCGCGCTGGTGGTGTGCCTGCTCGGCCTGGTAGGGACGCCGCCGACCGCGGTCTTCGCCGGGAAGCTGCTGATGTTCGCGGCCGCCTGGGACGGCGGGTACGCCTGGCTCGCGGTGGTCGCCGCCGCCAACACCGTCGCGAGCCTGTTCTACTACCTGCGCTGGATCCGCCCGGTCTTCGCCGCGGACGGCCCGGCGCACCCCGCCGGATCGAGCCCGGTCGCGCAGGTGTGCGCCGCCGCCTCGATCCTGCTCGGCCCGGCCGCCGGGCTCGCCGTGCTGATCGCCCGCTGACCCGGCGCGCGGGTCACAGCTCGCGTTCCTGGGCGTCGAGGATGGCGACCGAGACCTCGACCGCCCTGGCCGCGTCGCCCGCCTCGATCGCCGCCAGCAGGTCGTCGTGCGACGGGTCGGGCGCCAGCGCGGCCTGCTCCTGGTCCCGGACGCTGTCGCGCAGCGCGTCGCGCATGCTGCGGTAGAGGTCGGCCAGCAGCGGGTTGTGCGCGGCGTCGGCCACCAGCAGGTGGAAGTCGGCGTCGGCGTCGGCGAACCCGTCGAGGTCGCCCGCGCCCGCGGCCGACCCGCGGCGGGCCAGCGCCTCGCGCATCGCGGCCACGTCGTCGCCGGTGCGCTTGACCGCCGCCAGCCGGGCGGCCACCAGGTCGAGCCCGCGGCGCACGTCGATGATGTCCATCGCGGCCGCCCGGTCGAGCCGCCGGCGCAGCGCCACCTGCGACTCGTCGGTGGCGGTGACGTACGTGCCGTCGCCCTGCCTGGTCTGCAGCAGGCCGGCGTGGGCCAGCACCCGCACCGCCTCGCGCACCGACAACCGGCTCATGCCGAGGCTCTCGGCGAGCCGGCTCTCGGACGGGATCTTCGTCCCGACCGGCCACACCCCACTGGTGATCTCCCTGCGGAGCTCCTCGATGGCGGCATCGACGAGCGAGGTCCGCGCGACGTTTCGCATGCGATCTCTTCCGTCCCGGTGAGCCTCCAGCCTAGAGGAGCGCGGCGGCCAGGCGCTCGATCGTCTCGCGGCCCTCCAGCGGTGTCACCCAGGCGGCCGGCAGCGCGTCCGCGCCGCGCAGCGCGCCCACCAGGTTGCCGCAGACCGAGCCGGTCGAGTCGCTGTCGCCCGAGTGGTTGACCGACAGCAGCAGCGCCCGCTCGGGCGAGGGCTCGGCCAGGGCGCAGTAGACGCCGATGGCCAGCGCCTCCTCGGCCACCCACGCGCCGCCCAGCGTCTCGACCCGCTCGGCGGAGGGCGGGCCTGAGGCGGCCAGGTCGAGCGCCGCGCGCAGGGCGAGGGACGTCTCCTCGTGCCCCGGACGGCCGCCGAGCAGGCCGAGGGCGTGGCCGACGGCGGCCTCCAGGGGCTCGCCGGCCATCACCCGGGCGACGATCGCGGCGAACGCGCCCGCGGCCAGGTAGCCGGTCGGGTGGCCGTGGGTGATCTGCGCGCAGACCACCGCCAGCTCGAACGCGGCGTCCGCGTCGTACGGCGCGAGCAGCCCGAACGGCGCCGAGCGCATGACGGTGCCGCAGCCCTTGGAGCCGGGGTTCACCGGGCCGGGCGCGCCGGACGGCGACGGTCCGGGGAAGGGTTGCCGCAGCCCGGACAGGCAGGCGTTGCCCGGGGCCCGCCGGGAGTACAGCCAGCCCTCCTCGCGCAGGGTGCCGGTCCGGTGCGGCCGGTCGGCGGGCGGCGGGGCCTGGTGCTCCTGGGTGTCGAGCCAGCGCAGGTACGCCTGCCGCACCTCGCCGGGCGTGCGGTCGCGGATCAGCGCCTCGACGGTGAACAGGGTCATCTGGGTGTCGTCGGTCACGAGCGCGCGCCTGCCCCGCCAGGTGGTGACATAGCCGGTGACGCCGTCCTGGCCGTGCTGCCGGCGGATCTCCCGCAACGACTCGAACTCGATGGGCGCCCCGAGGGCGTCGCCGATCGCGCCGCCGAGCAGGCAGCCCCGGATCCGATCCTGTGCCTCCATAGGTGGGATCTTGTCAGCTTTCTGGGCGAGTGAGAGATTGCGGGAGAAATTACGACGCTTGTCACGGAGGTCACGCGTGCCACAATTACGCCCGGCCCTCTTCGCGGTCGCCCTCACCCTGGCGATCGCGACCCCGGCACAGGCCGCTGCCGGACCCACGATCACCGTCAAGGACGGCCGGACGCAGCCGGTCTTCTCCTACGCCGACGCCGTCCGCGAGCACGTGTACGTCGAGTCCACCGTGGACAGCGACCTCGACGGCGCGCCCGACCGGGTCAGGGTGGACATCATCCGTCCCAAGGAGTCCGGTCCGGGCCTGAAGGTGCCCGTGATCATCGACGAGAGTCCGTACTACGACAACTCCGGGCGCGGGAACGAGGGGGAGCGCAAGCAGTACGACGCCTCCGGAAATGTCACGAAATTCCCCTTGTTCTATGACAACTACTTCGTCCCGCGCGGCTACGCCGTGCTCAACGTGGACATGCTCGGCACCACCAGGTCCGACGGCTGCCCCGACATGGGCGGCAAGGCCGACGTGCTGGGCGGCAAGGCGGTCATCGACTGGCTGAACGGCCGCGCCAAGGCGGTCAGGGCCGACGGCACCCCCGCCGTGGCCGACTGGACCACCGGCGACGCCGCCATGATCGGCAAGTCCTACGACGGCACGCTGGCCAACGCCGTGGCCGCCACCGGCGTCGAGGGCCTGAAGACGATCGTCCCCATCTCGGCCATCAGCTCCTGGTACAAGTACCAGCGCTCGAACGGCGTGGTCTACAACTATGACTACGCCTCCTGGCTGACCAACTACGTCGACACCGACCCCGAGGCCAAGTGCCAGGCCGTCCGCGACCGCATGGACGCCGAGGACGGCGACGACACCGGCGACTACAACGCCTTCTGGAACGAACGCGACTACCTCAAGGGCCTGCTCGGCGACGTCTCGAAGGTCAGGGCCAGCGTCTTCGTCGTGCACACGGTCAACGACCTCAACGTCCGGCCGGACAACTTCTCCGCCTGGTGGCAGGCCCTGGCCCAGCGGAACGTGCCGCGCAAGATCTGGGTCGGCCAGTACCAGCACGTGGACCCGTTCGACTTCGAGGGCCGCAGGGACCTGTGGGTGGACACCCTGCACCGCTGGTTCGACCATTGGCTGCACGGCGTCCGCAACGGGATCACCAACGAGCCCCGCGCCGACGTGCAGCTCGGCCCGGCGCAGTGGACCACCCAGCGCGACTGGCCGGCCCCGTACGCGCTCAAGGCCGTGCTGCGGCCCGCCGCCGACGGCTCGCTCGGCCTGCTCAAGGCCCGCGGAAACAGCACCGCCACCTTCACCGACCTCGCGCTGAGCGAGACCGAGATGGTGGCCGACGTCGGCGCGGCCAAGCCGGGCCGCGCCGCCTTCACCACCGGCGCGCTCCCGCTCGACCTGCGCCTGTCCGGCACCCCCACCGCCGACCTGCGGGTCAAGCTCGACAAGCCCACCGCCAACCTGACCGCCCTGCTCGTCGACTTCGGAGAGGACACCCGCGTCGACTGGCGGCGCGGCCAGGGCGTCACCACGCTCACCGAGGAGGACTGCCACGGCGAGAGCACCGCGGCCGACGACGCCTGCTACAAGAAGGTCACCACGAACGTGGCCACCCGGCCGCTGGAGATCGTCGCCCGCGGCTGGATCGACGTCCAGAACCGCGACTCGCTCAGCCGGCCCCAGCCGCTGCCCGTCGGCACGTACGGGACGGTCAGGTGGCAGACGCTGCCGCAGGACTACACCTTCAGGAAGGGCCACCGGATCGGCCTGGTGCTGGCCGGGACCGACACCACCTACACCAGTGAGGAGGGCACCGGCGCGACCGTCACCGTCGACCTGACCCGCAGCAGCGTGTCCGTGCCGTTCGTGCTCGGGACGCCGCTGGCCGACGTGCCCGAGGACAGCGCCACGTTCAGAGGGCCGCGACAGCTCGACCTGCCCGAGCCCGAGCCCGGGTTCCGGTTCTTCTAGCCGCGCGTGGGGCCCCGGCCGGTCCGGGGCCTCATCGGCAGTTGCTCCAGCGGACGCCGCCGGCGTCGAGCCGCCGCACGCCCTTGTCCCTGGCGACCGTCCAGGCCACCTTCAGGGTGAGCGTGCCGCCGGCGGTCGCCGTGCCGCCGGTGCGCAGGCCGTCGCCGGTGGCGCGGCCCGTCCAGACGATGGTGATCCGGCCGCGCCGCACGTCGGGCCCTCCCGGGCAACCGGGCCGCGAACGCGGGTCGAGGACGCGGAAGGTCGTGCCGTCGACGACGATGCCGCGCGTGCCGGTGGCCGAGACGACCCGGCACGTCGCGGTGCAGGCCAGCGAGAACGCCCCGGCCCGCCCGGACCCCAGCCACGCCGACCGGGGCGACACCCGGGCCGTGGGCGCCGCCGGTTTCGGCAGGTCGGCCTTCCGGTCCAGGGACGACAGCGCGGACCCGGCGGCCGGGCCGATCGCGGCCGTCCAGCGCGTCGGCGTCTCGGCCGGGACGGCCGCCTGCGCCGCCGCCCTGGTGACCACCGCGGGATGCGCGCGCGCGTTCAGCACGGCCCACACCAGGCCCACCACCAGCAGCCCGACGCCCAGCAGCAGGCCCAGCCTGGCCACCGTGCGGATCGGGGCCTCGCTCTCCTCCTCGGGCTCCTCCGGCTGCTCCCGCCAGAACTCCTGCCAGGGCGCCTCGCCGTCGAGCCGGTCGAGTCCGCCCGGCTCGCCGTTCCAGCCGATGCCGCCGTACCGGATGATCATCGCGCCGGGCGGGGCGGCGGCGCCGTCACCGCCACCGGCCTCACCGCCGCCGATCGGCGCGCTCAACGGGCCGGTCACCGGGCTGTTCACCGGGCCGCCGACCGGGCCACCCACCGGGCCGCCGACCACGGTGCCGCTGAGGCCGCCTTCTGCGCGGTTGTCGTAGACGAGCTTGTCGCCCGGGGAGCCGCCGCGGAAGGGCCGGGCGCGGCTCGTCGGCGTGAACGGGTGCCGCCCGCGTGCCGCCCGCCCCGGGGGCTCCTGGTCGGCGGCGGCCGCGCCCGCCGCCGACCAGGGGTTTCCCGGTGTCGCCGTCGTGGGGTCGGCGACCGGGGGCATCGACGTCGCCCCCACGCCCGGCGGGGCCGCGAACGGCTCCACCAGGGTGCGTGCCAGCACGGGGAAGCCGTCCGCCCGCCAGAGGGGTCCCTCTCCGGGCAGCGGCTGCGCCGAGGCGAGCCGGTTGGTCAGTGTGCCGGGCAGCTCCGCGATCGGCAGCCGGCGCAGCAGCGTGGCGGCCGACATGGTGCGGGGCGCGGCCCGGCAGGCGGCGCAGCCCTGGATGTGCCGGCTGATCCGGGCGCGGGCCCGGCGGCCCGGCGAGGTGACCCAGGCCGCCACCCGCGTGGTCAGATCAGGACATCCGGTACGGCCGCGCGCGGCGATGATCGCGGCGAACCAGCCCTCCAGCGCGTCGGCCGCCCGCGCCACCACGGCGCTGACCTCGTCCTGGTTCAGGCTGAAGACGGTGGCCAGCTCGGCGTCGGACAGGCCGTGGCGCAGGGACAGGTCCAGCAGCTCGCGCAGCGGGCGGTCGAGGGACAGCAGCGCCTCGGGCAGCAGCTCCGACATCCGCCCCGGACGCGACCAGGAGCCGATGCTGGCCGGCTTGGCCACGAACGCGCGGTGGGCGCGGGCCAGGGCGTAGAGCCAGGGCTGGTGCAGGGCGGGGTCGCGCAGCCGGTCCGCGTAGAGGTGGGCGGACACCAGCGCGCCGGCGGCCGCCTGCTCGGCGTCGCCCGCGGCCAGCTCGGTGCGGCAGTAGTCGTAGAGGCGGGAGCCGTGCGTGTCGCACAGCTCGCGGATGGCCTGGCGCGCTTCGTCCGAGAGCGTTCGCCACATGCGGTGTCGCACCTCCTCAGCGGTGTCTCAGACGGGCTGGGCCCCACCGGCGGAGCCGGGAACGGTGTCGAGCAGCGAGGCCTGCGCGAGATAGGCCCGCGTGGCCTCCGGATCGCCGGCGATGGCCCGCAGCCCGGCCATCGCCGCGGCCAGCCGGGCGCTGTCGCGCTCGCGCACGCCGGCCGGCCGCGTCTCGCCGCGCGGCATCACCCGCTGCAGCAGCACGGCCCGCCGCCGCCACGCCCACGCCTCCAGCGCGGTGGGCGGCGCGAAACCGCCGAGCACGGCCGCGATCACCTGGCCGACCTCGACGGCGTCGTGGATGCCGGCGTTCATGTTCAGGCCGCCGACCGTGGACGTCAGGTGCGCGGCGTCGCCGACGAACAGCACCCGCCCGCAGCGGTAGGACGTCAGCACGCCCCTGGACAGCCCGAACTGGTCGGCCCCGGTCACGTGGATGGGCCCGCTCGCCCCCGGCAGGGCGCGGCGGACCAGCATCGAGACGTTGGGCGAGGACAGCGGCTCGGTGGCGTCGCAGGGGATCCTGAAGATGATCCGCCAGTGGTCGGGCAGCGCGAGCAGCGTGCACGACTGCTGCACGTCGCGGACGTAGGTGAGCGGCGCCAGGCTGGGCAGCAGCCGGTCGAGCGGCGAGTCGGTGAACACCCGCAGCGCCTGCGTCGGGTAGGCCGACCTCGGGAAGGGCAGCCCCAGCGAGCCGCGCACCGTGCTGTGGCCGCCGTCAGCGGCGATCATGTACCGGGCCCGCGTCCAGGTCTGGCCGACGCGGACCCGGATGCCGGTGCCGCCCTCGGAGACGCCGTCGACGCGGGTGCCGAAGCGCACGTCGACGTCGGGGTAGGCGTGCAGGGCCGCCAGCAGCAGCGGGGTGAGCGCGGCCTGGTCGGCGTGGACCCTGAACGGGTGCTTGGTCAGGCCGTTGAGCCGGTTCATGCCCATCTCGGCCAGCACGATCCCTGACCGGTCGCGCCACTGCACCCGGTCGACCACGCGGCCCTTGGCGACGAGTTGCGAGGCCACGCCCAGCTCGTCGAGCAGGTCGAGCGTGGCCGGATGGAAGGTGCAGGCCCGCGCCTGCCCGGCGAGCTCGTTCTCCCGCTCCAGCACGGTGACCGGGATCCCGGCCCTGGCCAGCGAGAGTGCCGCGGTCAGCCCCGCCGGGCCGGCCCCGACGACGATCACGCCGTTCATGCGGGGCGCCTCCCCTGCTCCGCCATCTGGCGGCGGTAGGGCACGCGGCTGAGCGTGACGTGCTCGCCGATGGCCCGCGACAGGGCCCACCAGGCGGTGCAGAGGTTGGACGTGAGCAGCATGCGGTCGTTGCCGGCGCTGAGCGGCCCGAGCACGGGCAGCGTGGCCATGCCGGTGCCGGTGAACAGCAGCACCGCGTCGCCGGGCACCTCGGCCCGCTCGACCTGGGTGATCAGCTCGGCCGGGGTGACCGCGTAGGAGGAGTAGCCGCCCTTGGCCGCCCGCACCTGCACGACCTGCGTGACGTTGAGCCCCGCCGTCTTCCAGAAACGCTCGGCCAGCTCGGTCAGCCACGGCTGGTACGGCGAGACCAGCACGATGTCGCTCACGCCGGCGTGTTCCACCGCCTCCCTGGTGGCCTGCGTGGAGGAGGCGAACGGCACGCCGGTCGAGGCCGACAGCCGCGCGCACTGGTCGGCGTCGTCGTCGGGGCCCAGCAGGTAGCGGGACTCGCTGCAGGCCATGACCAGGGCGTCGAGCGGCAGGCCGTCGAACGCGCAGACCATGCCGGGCAGGGCCTCGTTGTAGCTCTCCAGCCGTTCGGCGAGCGACACTCCCCGGTGCACGGGGAAGCGGGTGACGTGCATGTCGGCACGCGAGCCGAGCAGGCGGGTCAGCTCGGGCTCCGCCGAGGGATTGGCGGGGGCGACGATCACGCCCACCCTGCCGCGGCTCATCTCGTACCTTCCGGGTCGGGGACCGTCCGCATGACGGTCAGGCCAGCGCCTGGTCGATCTCGCCGATCGCCTGCACGGACACCTGCCGGATCCGGCGCAGCCGGTGGACGGTGCGCGGCGGGGCCTCGGCCCGCGGCGGCTCGTCCCGGCCCTCGCTCCTCGGCTCGGCGGGCTGGGGTCGTGCGCCCCGGGCGTGCACCTCGTGCGGCTGCCGCCTGGACACCTCGTCGGTAAGCATGATCACTCCTGTCGGTCGCGGATCCGGGGGACGCGGGCCGGGCGCGGCCCGCGGACGTCGTGGCCACCGGCACGGGGGCCCGCGCGGGCGCCGGCCCCCTGAGGGGGCGGTCGATCAGAGCCGTGGCGCCCGTCACGCCGATCGTCGCGCCCGGCGTCGCCGCCGTGCCGGTGGCGCCGGCCGGGGAGCCGGGCGGGCCCGCCTCCCCGGCCGGGGAGGCCGTCGCCCGATCACGGGCGGACGGCCGCGAGGAAAGCCGGCCCCAGGCACTACCCCTTGGTTTGGCCGGCACGCCAGCCGCTACCGCGCCGGCCGACAGCACCGTGCCGACTTTGTCGGGCACGTGACGCACGGTGCCGGAGGGATGGGGTAGCGCCGGAGCCGGCCGCATGAGGGCCGCCGGCACGGCCGCGCGCGGCGCGGGCGGTGCGGGCGGGCCGGCGGGCGGCCAGGCCCGGCGGGGGAGGGGGAGCGGCGTCATCGCGCCGTCTCCGGGTCGAGCGCGGTGGCGGCCCTGTCGGACACGCTGTCGGACACGCTGTTGGGCACGCTGACGCAGACCATGCGCTCGGTCAGCCCCGCACGCGGCCCGCCGGCGCGCGAGCGGGCGGGCGGCGCGGTGCCGGCCACCGTGCGCGCGACCCTGGCGGCCAGCGCGAGGTGCTCAGCGCAGCGCCGGCTCACCTTCGACTCCAGCCCGGCCACCTGGGCCAGCCTGAGCCTGATGGGTTCCAGCGACGACCGGCGTTCGAGCCCGTCGAGGTCGGCCAGCCGGACGGGCCAGCGCAGCGCGTCGCGGCAGCGCTCGACCACCGCGGCGGGCAGCTCGGCGGCGGGCATCCCTTCGTGCCGCAGCCGGGTGGCGATCATGACGGCCGCGAACGACGTGCGGTCGAAGTGGGCCAGCCGGCCGGACAGGGCCGCGCCCAGCATCCTGGCGCGGTGGCCCAGGCAGACCGCGCTCCAGCCGAGCAGCAGCAGCCGGTCGGGGCCGGGTTCGGTGTGCCAGCCGGCCAGTCGCAGCTCGCGGGCCATGCGGTGATGCAGGCGCCAGCGGTGCCGCGGGCTGTCCAGCCAGATCTCGACCCCGCCCAGCGGCAGCTCGGCGACCTGGACGTCGCGGCTCGTCAGCGGGCCGGCGACCCGCGCGCAGATGCGCCGGACGACCTGCTGCTGCCCCCGGGAGACCGGATCCTCCAGGAAGCGTGAGCCGTCGAGGGAGTCCATGGTCACGTCCGGCCACCTCCTTGCCGGAGACTCTCGCGAATCGTCCGAGCTGTTAAGCCACAGTTACCACGCGCTCCGATACTGTGCTGGAAAGAGGCCCTATGTCAACTCACACTTTGCGAATATGTTGATACCTACCCGCCGGGCAGAGCTGGCTCGCGTGGCAGGGGACAGTGGGGGTCTCGTACCTTAGGCTGGGAAAAGTTCACGGGCGGTAGGAGGTGCGCCGTGGCGAACTTCGCCGAACGGCTCGATCTCGCGCTGACCAAGCGCGGCTTCACGGGCGCCCAGGTCGCCTCCGCCCTCACCGAGGCGGGCATACCCATCACGCGCGCCTACGTCAGCCAGCTGCGCACCGGCAAGCAGACCAACCCCACCCTCCAGGTGCTGCGGGCGCTGGCCGCCTGCCTCCAGGTGAGCGTGGGCTGGCTGGTGGGCGACGAGCACTACGAGTCCGGCGCGGTCGAAGACCTGCAACTGCGGGCGGCCGCGATCGGCCTGTCGGCCTCCGGGTTGTCGGAGGGGTCGCTGGCCGTCCTGCGCGGCGTGGTCGAGCTGGCGCGCCGGGCCGAGGGGCTGCCGGGCGAGCCGGAGCCGGCCGCCGAGATCCCCGAGGCCGCCACGCCGCTCAACGACTCACAGCGCCGCGCGCTCGGCAAGCGGCTGCACGGCCTGCGCATGGGCGTGCGGCTCTCGGTCGAGCAGGTCGAGGGCTCGCTCGGCAAGGGCGCCGCCGCGATCCCCGCGATCGAGGAGGGCCGCCTCGCGCCCACGCCGATCACGGTCGAGCGCCTGCTCGGCCTCTACGGCGTCACCGCCCCGCCGGTCCGCGAGTACGTGCTCTCGCTGGCCAGGGGCGAGCGCGAGGCCGCCTGGTACGACGCCCAGTCGGTGCCCGTCTGGCTGGCCACGGCCTACGCGCTGGAGCAGCGGGCCACGGTGATCCGCACCTACCATCCCCAGTTCGTCCCGCCGATGTTGCAGACCGAGGACTACGCGCGGGCCGCGATCACCGTGGCCGGGCCGGCCACGCTCGGGCAGTCGTCGGTGGAGGAGGCCCTGGCGCTGGTCATGGCCCGCCAGGAGGCGCTGGCCGGGGCCGGCGACACGGTGTTGTGGGCGGTGATCGACGAGGCCGTGCTGCTGCGCTCGATCGTCGGCCCGCACGCCCAGCTCCGCCAGCTCGACCTGCTACTCGACCACGCCAAGCGGCCCAACGTCTCGCTGCACGTCGTGCCGATCGACGACCCGGCGTACGTGCCCCGCACCGGCCCGTTCACGCTGTGGCGCTTCGCCGAGGCGTTCGAGCCCGACGTCGCCTGCGCCCACGGCGTCGAGGCCGACGAGCTGATCACCGACGCCGCCGCGGTCGAGACCTACCACCAGGCGTTCACGAAGTTGTCGGTGACGACCACCACCCGCGAGGAGACGTACGAGGTGCTGGAGTCCCACCGCGACCGCCTGTCACGCTCGACAGGGAAATGATCTCCGGCCGGCGGCCATTCAGGTAAGGCGTATTTCCGCAGAATTCATGCTTTTCCTGTTGTCTTCCAGCGCGCAACGAGGATCATAAGGTCTGGGTCATCGAGTGGGGTCCGAAAGGACCGGCTTTTCCCGAGATAGTGGGCGAGGGGAAAGGGGCAACACTCAATGCGTCAGCGTGCCATCCGAAACTTGGCGAAGCTGGAGATGACCCGAGCCATGACCACCCGCGTGCTCGACGCGGCCGCGGGCGGGAAGAACAACTTCTCGGCCGACCGCGACCTGGTACGCCGATATGACCAGGCCGCGTCCGTGACGACCACCGCCGCGCGGGCCGTGCTGCAGTTCCTGGTGCGCGTGGTCCGGCATCTGGCGGCCGAAGGCGTGGACCAGTTCGTCGTCGTGGGCAGCGGCGTGCCCAGCGGCCTGCCCCCGGGCGGCCGGTTGCACGACGTGGCCGCGGGCTGCCACGGCGGCCCCGGCGGCCCCGGCGGTGTGCCCGTCCGGGTGGTCTACGTGGAGAACGACCCGATGGTGCTGGCGGGCGCGCGGGCCACCATCGAGCCGGGCACCGATCTGGTCCGGGTGGTCGAGGGCGACGTGCGCGAGATCGACGCGATCCTCGGCGACCGGGTGGTGTGCGCCTTCCTCGACTGGGACCGTCCCGTGGCCGTGCTGCTGCTGTCCACCCACAGCCTGGCCGACGACGACCACGTCCACTACGTGATCGAGCGGGTCCGTCAGGCGGCGTCCGACGGCAGTTACCTGTCGCTGCTGCAGACCACCTTCGACGGCGTGCCGGGCGAGTTGCTGCCGGCGGTCCGGGACCTGCTGGCGATGACGCTGCCCGGCCACGCGATCCGCGGCAGGCAGGAGGTGGCGGCGCTGCTCGACGGGCTGGTGCTGGTCGATCCCGGGCTGGTGTGGGTCCCGGAGTGGCGGCCCGACGACCACGGCGCCGCCTGCTCCGCCCGGCCGAGCTCGTCGGGCACGTACGGCGCCGTGGCACGCGTCCCGTGAACGCCCGGCCGTCCGTCGAGCCTCTGTGAACGCCTGATCGCCCGTCGAGCCTCTGTGTACGCCCGGCCGTCCGTCAGGCGCCTGTCGAGGCGGCGGCGGGCGTGGCCGGCTCACCGGCCGCGCCCTTGGGCGGCTCGACCCCGAACGCCAGCACCGCCACCACCGACAGGATGAGCGGGACCGCCCCGAGCAGCGCGGTCGTGCCGATCGACGGCGCCGCCGCCCCCGCCACGAGCACGGCGGTCACGGCCACGCCGCCGGCCTTGCCCATCCCCGCCGACAGCCCGGAGCCGCGCGAGCGCACCCGGGTCGGGTAGATCTCCGAGCTGTAGGCGGCCAGCACCGCGGCGATCGTCGCCGTCCCCACGATCGGCCCGGCCAGCAGCAGGTACAGCCAGGTACGGTCGTGCGCCAGCGTCTCGCCGGAGAAGGCCAGCACCGCCAGCGCCACGCCGACCAGCGCCGACAGCGTGACGATCGTCTTCTTCGCGCTCCACAGGCCGTACATGGCGGCCGAGATGAAGATCAGCGGCAGGCCCAGCAGCGTCGAGTCGCGCAGCGCCCGGTCGGCCGTCTGCTGGTCCAGGCCCAGCTTCTGCAGGTTGGACGGGATCCACAGCTGGAAGCCGTAGGTGACCAGGCCGATGCTCAGCCCGAGCACCACGACGGCCACCGTCAGCCCGGTGAACGGAGGGCGGAACAGCCGCGAGTAGCCGCCCGCGTGCTCGTCCTCCACCCGCTCGACGCCGGCGGCGGCCTCCTCGGTGGTGGCGGCCGCGCCGTACCTGGCCAGGACCGCGCGGGCCTCGGCGTCGCGGCCGTGCGCGAGCAGGAAGCGCGGCGACTCGGGGATGAACCGGTTGAGCAGGATGAGGAACACGCCGGTCGGCAGCCCCACCAGCCACAGCACCCGCCAGGAGAACGTCGGCGCCAGCGACGCCGACAACCAGCTGGCCGCCAGGTAGGCGACCGCCAGGTTGCCGCCGATGAGCACCATCACCCAGCCCTTGTGCCGCGGCGGGATCGTCTCGGCCAGCAGCGAGAACGTGATCGGCAACATGCCGCCCGCGCCCAGCCCCATGGCCACGCACATGGCCAGGTTCCACTCGAAGTCCGGCATGACGCCGCAGATCGCGGTGCCGATGAACAGCACCCCGGCGAACAGGATCGACGGCTTGCGCCCGATCTTGTCGCCCATCCAGCCCCACAGCAGCGAGCCGAGCACCGTCCCGGTGAGCCCGGCCAGCGGCAGCAGCGCCACGGGCAGCTCGCCGGCCGGGTTGAGCGCGGACTTCAGCCCGTACTCCTTGGCCATGCCGGGCGCGACGAAGCCGAGCGTGATCGGCTTCATGGCGTCGATGATCACAGCGACCGACATGACCACGATCAGCCCGATGTGCGCCGGACGCATGCGCGCGTCGTCCAGGGCGCGGACGCGTACCTCGGCGGCCGGTCTGGCGGTCAGCGCGCCGGGCGGGATCAGCCCGTACGCGGTGACCGCCAGCCCCGCCACGATCAGCGCCATGCCGATCGTCATCGGCAGGTCCATCGGCATGCCCGCCAGGCGGTAGTGCATGTCGGCGCCGTGCAGGTACATCGGCAGATGCAGCACGACGCCGGCCACCGTGGCCAGGAAACCGAGCCAGAAGTACAGCGGTCGAGCCAGCTCGACGCCCCCCATCGCCCCTCCGTAGGCAGAACCGTGAGCAGATCCGTGATCAGATCAGGCGGCCGCCGCGCAGCCGCCATTCGACGAACAACACCCGCATCGGCCCGTTCACGAACAACCACTGGCCGACCCAGACGAAGGCGAACATCACCGCGAACGCCCACCCCCTGACCGGCCCGGCGACGCCGGGGACGAGCCCGTTGTCCAGCAGCACCCACATCAGCAGCCCCTCGGGCACGGCCGTGACCAGCCCGAACAGCGTCGGCCAGTCCTTGTCCCAGCGGAACTGCATGAGCAGGTGGTACAGCAGCTCCCACCCGGCGCCCACGACGGCGACGGCCAGCAGCACGAGGAAGGCGTCCCGGAAGGACATCGGCAGCACCAGGGTGATCAGCGCGGTCAGCGCCGCCCCCACGGTGGCCAGCGTGAACAGCCGGGTCTGCAGCCGCCCGGCCAGCGTCGGGATCAAGGGAGCCTCCTGTTTCCCGCCCACCGCAGCCACTGGGCCGTGGACCGCACCGGCCCGAGCCCCTTGCAGAACCCGCGCCTGGTCAGGTCGGCGGCGATGTCGAGCGCGGCGGTCTGCATGCCGAGGAAGCTGTCCACGGCCAGGAAGTGGTTGCCGGCCGTGGCGGCGCCGGAGGCGTACAGGACGCCGCCCTCGCTCTCGGCGCCGAGCACCTCGAAGTTCTGGCCGACGCTCAGCCGGCCGGCCTTGTTGGGCCGGGCGCCGCCGTGCCGCAGCAGGTCGTCGAGGACGCGGTGCTCCGGCATGTCGGCCTCCAGGCCGGTGCAGTCGATGATGAAGTCGGACACGTACTGCATGGCGGCGGCGTTCACGCTGCGGGTGTGGGTGATCAGGCGGCCGTCGGGGGCGCGTTCGATGCGGTCGACGACGGCCTGCGTGGGGTGGTACCAGTTGCCCTGCCGGCCTCTGCGCATCTGCTCCTGCCAGCGGGCCAGCTTCGGGGTGGTGGTGCCGGCCACCGTCTTGGAGATCAGGGCGCGCTGCTCGGGCGTGGCCTTCCTGAAGCGGGCCTTGAGCTGGCCGCCGAAGGCCGACTTGGGCATCGTGAACGCCTGGTAGGCCCAGCCGTCGCCGCCCTTGCGCCGCATGAACACGCTCGGGCCGTGCGGGCCGGCCACGTACGTGCGGAACAGGTGGACGATCTGGGTGTGCAGGCCGTACCGCTCGCGGTCGTCCATCAGGCGCTGGAGCACCCGCGAGGCCACGATCCCGGCGCCGCGCACGACCACCACCCCGGGCCGCTTGCGCAGCTGGTCGTAGACGTGCTCGTGCGGCTCGTAGGCGTTGACCACCCGGTAACGCTCGCCCTGCGCCTGCCGGAACTCCTGGAGGTCGTCGAGGAACTTCAGCCCCGGGTAGCCGACGGCCAGGTGCACGTACTGGGAGCGCAGCACCACCCGCTTGGTCGGCGAGGTGCCCGGCGGCGGCGTCAGCACGGTGAAGTAGCCGCCGCCCATCCGCTTCCTGACCATGCGCACCTGGCCCTTGGCCAGCATGTGCCAGTAGCCGATGCGGTCGGCCTCGCGCCGCACGGTCTGGGTGACCAGCCCGGCGCGCGGACTGTAGAAGTCGGTGAACAGCGGCTCGGCGAGCACCTGGAGGATCGGCTTGAGCGAGCCGTCCTGCCAGGCCTCCTGCACCGCGTAGGAGGGGAAGCCCCAGATGTTGTCGGGACGCGCCCCCGCGTCGGACCGGATGCGCTCGTGCGCGGGCAGCTGCGAGACGCGGGTCAGGTACTCCCACGTCTGCCAGGGGGTGTCGCTGGTGGAGAGCACCCGCATGGCCGGGATCGGCACGCCTCTGATGCGCAGCACGTCGACCAGCGTGAACGAGCCGAGACCGCCGCCCACCGACACCAGCGGCACGTCGTGGACGGGGATGCCGGCCGACTGCACCAGCCAGTCCGTCCAGGACGAGGAATGCAGTAGCTCCGGAGTCAGGTCTCCCCGTGACATGCTGTGACCGAGCCCTCCCTGTCGCGGTTAAAAGTAGCGTAAAAGCCGGGGATTCAGTCCCACCAGAACGACCAGGCGTGTCGCCCGATGATCTGCTCGGCGTACCCCTGGAGGTCGCCCGGCCCCTGCACGACGTTGTCGGGACAGAACGCCCAGTGCTCGGCGGCGACGTGGAGGGCGTGCTCGGGGTCGGCCGGCGGCGCGGCCACGCTGAGATCGAGCGTGTTGAACCCGACGCTCACCACGCGGGCCCCGAACCGGTCCTCCCAGCTGCGCACCACGGCCGCCAGCGGCACCATCCACTCGTTGTGGTGCAGCGCGCCCTGCCACCCCATGACCGCCAGCGCGTCGGCCCCCCGGCCGGCCGCGACCAGCCCGAGCGGCATGCCCTTGGGCGCCAGCTCGCGGGCCAGCCAGTCGGCCACGTCGCCGGGGTCGGCGCGGGGCACCCCCGGCGGCGCCAGCCCCGGGCAGAGCGCCCCGTACGGCTCTAACTCCGCCAGCGCGTCGCGCGGCATCTGTGCGACCCACTCCTGCCACACCTCGGTCATGAACCCCTCGGCGGTGAAGTGGCCGATCAGCATCGGGTCGTCGGGCACGATCTGCCCGATCGCCCACGGCTGGGCCGACTCGTCGAGCAGGACCGGCCACAGGCCGCTGTGGGCGTGCCAGACCCGCATGAACGACCAGTCCTCGCCGGCGGCGGGCTCGTCGCTCATCCAGAACGCCGGCCGGGCCGCCACGGCCTGCCGGGTGTAGGCGGGGTCGGGCCAGACCACGTCGCCCGCGGGCAGGCCCGGGGGCAGTCTGCGCCCCCTGCCGCCGTCGGCGAACAGCTGGCACAACTCAGGTGGCAGCTGGTGATCGTCCATGCCCTACCGTTCCGATACCGAATCCCGTCTCGGAGATGGTAGTGCCGCCGGTCGCCCCGGGGCTTTGGCGGCACGCGAAACCTTCTTGGACCAGCGGATGCGGTACTTCACGGCACAATGATGGCTGTGATGCCCTTTGACGCGGTTCTCACCGATCTTGATGGCGTGCTCCGCCTCTTCGACCACACCGCCCAGGCCGAGATCGAGGCCCGGTACGCCCTGCCGCTCATGGCCACGGCCTTCGCTCCCGAGCTGATCGAGCCGGCCATCCTGGGCCGGATCAGCGAGCGTGAATGGCTGGCGGCGGTGGCGGTCGCCCTCGGCGGTGACGAGCGGGCCCGCCAGGCGGTGGCCGAGTTCGCGGCGGTGCCGTTCCGGGTGGACGAGGAGGTCAGGGAGCTGCTGGCCAAGGCGCAGCAGCACGTGCCGGTGATCATCGTGACCAACGCCACGGACACCGTTGAGGAGCACCTCGACCGGCTCGGGCTCACCTACTTCGCCGACGACCTGGTCAGCAGCGCCAGGGTCGGCGTGATCAAACCCGACCCGCGCATCTACGAGATCGCCGCCGAGCGCGCCGGGGCCGACGCCGCGCGCTGCCTGTTCGTCGACGACCGGCTGCCGAACGTGGAGGCCGCCAGGGCGCTCGGCATGACGGGCGTCCACTACCGCAGCGTCGCCGACCTGGCGGCCGTCCTCGGCGGGCTCTGAGGCCGGACGTGCGCCGGCCCCGCCCGCGGGAGAACGGGCGGGGCCGGCGGGCGGTCAGTCGGCGCAGATGGCGAACACACTGATGCCGACGTCGTTGTAACCGATCTGGCGGCCGAGGGCGATCCAGCCGCGGGCGTCGTCGGTGGGGAACGACCCCACCAGGATCGCGCCGTTGCCCCGGGCCTCGCCGCCGCCGCCGAGCACGTGCTTGGAGCCCGGGCAGTAGACGGTGCGGCGCTGGAAGTTCGGGACGTTGGCGTTGGGCAGGCTGACGAGCTGGTAGCCCGGGGGCAGCGCGGCGCGGGTGGCCGCCGAGACGGGACTGGACGCCTGGAGGGCCACGACGGTGGCCGTGACGCAGGCAGCGGTGGCGAGGGCGATGACGGAAAGGAACAGAGACTTCTTGACTGGCATGGTCTCTCCTTGTCCTGTTCCCTGACAGGCACGGTTTCCGGGCAGCACGCGACACGCCGGCTCATGCGGTGCTTAAGGGGGCGACGTGAGAGCAGGGATGAGGGTGTTGACACGTTGAGTATCTGCTCCGTCGCATTCCGTGTCCATACGTGTTCCGCAGGTTTTCCGGGAATCCGGGCTTTTCCGGGAATCCGGGTTTCCGGCGCGGCCCGCGCCGGCCGCGCCGGAAACGTCAAGCGGCCCCGATCATGGGCCCGGTCGTGGGCCCGGTCGTGGGCCCGGTCGTGGCGCCGGTCAGTAGCCGCTGCCGCCGCCGTAGGGCGACTTCGTCCTGGGGGCGGCGGAGCGGGTGGGGGCCGGCGTGCTCGCGGGGGCGGCGGCCGTGGAGGTCGGCTTCGTGCCGGCGGGGGCGATCACGCCGATCAGGCCGTGCTTGGCGCCCTCGATGCCGGCCGAGAACCACAGCGTGTTCACGCCGCCGGTGGCCGCGGTGCCGGGTTCGAGGTCCCACAGGCCGGGCAGCTTGACGGGCCGGCCGCCGGACGTGGTGATCGCGCCCAGGTGCCGGTCGCCCTTGTAGGCGTGCACGGTGCCGTCGCCGAAGTTGCCGACCAGCAGGGCGCCGGCGTACTGGCCCCAGCCGCGCGGCGCGGCGGTCATGGCCCAGGGGGCGTCGAGCCCGACCCTGGAGATGCGGCCGGTCAGGCGGCCGTCGGCGTCGAAGCGGCTCACGAAGCCCTTGCCGGCGCCGAAGACGGGCTTGCCGGTGGTACGGTCGCGCAGCGCGTACGCCACCCACACGCTGCCGTTGACCACGGCCACGTTGTAGGCGTTGTAGCCGCGCGGCACCCGCGAGTCCTGGAACTGCCAGCCGGCCAGGCGGATGCGCCGGAAGTTCTCGTCGAAGGCGTGCACCCGGCCGTGGGCGAAGTCGGCGGCCAGCAGGAACTCGCCCTCGTCGGTGCGTACGAGCTCCAGGCCCTTGTAGTCGGCGCCGCGGGTGAACGCGGCGATCACGGCGTTGGCCGGGTCGGCCTCGGCGTTCCAGCCGGTGATGGCGCCGCTCGGGCTGCTGAAGATGAACGTGGCCGGTCTCCCCTTCACGGTGAAGCCGTCACCCGGGTTGAACACCTGGCCGGTCGGGGAGCCGCCGGGGATCCACACCTCCGTCTTCTCCTTGCGGCCCGTGCCGGAGTACACGGTGGCGGTGCCGGTGCCGGCGTTGGAGACCCACAAGGTCTTGCCCATGGCCAGGCCCCACGGGTTGACGACCTTGGGGTCGGTGACCGGGGCCTTGCCCTTGACGTCCGACACAAGGTTGATGACGTCGAAACGGGTCCTGGTGGTCGCCTGCGCGGGGGCGGTGAGGGTCGTCCCCGCCACGACGGCGACAGCGCAGAGCGTGATGATGCGGAGCCGCATCCGTGCCTCCTAGTGAGCGCTTGTGACGCGAGATACGCGGTGGGCGCGCAGCGGGTTCAGCCGGGCCGGAAATATCGGCGGGCGAGTTTTCCCGTCCAGGGCGGGGGAGAAGGAGAGTCATGAACGTGTTGGGCATCGACATCGGCGGTTCGGGAATCAAGGGCGCCCCGGTCGACACCGAGGCCGGAGAGCTCGTCCAGGAGCGGTTGCGCATCGCCACGCCCCAGCCGGCCAAGCCCGAGGGGGTGGCCGAGGTGGTGGGCGAGATCGTCAAGCATTTCGACTGGGACGGCCCGGTCGGCGTCACCTTCCCCGGCGTCGTCGTCGACGGGGTCGTGCAGACGGCGGCCAACGTCCACCACTCGTGGATCGGCGTCGACGCCGCCGCGCTCTTCGGCGGCGCGACGGTGCTCAACGACGCCGACGCCGCCGGCATCGCCGAGATGACCTTCGGCAGGGGCCGCGACCAGAAGGGCACGGTGCTGATCCTGACCTTCGGCACGGGCATCGGCAGCGCCCTGTTCGCCGACGGCACGCTGGTCTGCAACACCGAGCTCGGCCACCTGGAGCTGCGCGGCAAGGACGCCGAGGAGCGCGCGTCGGCACGGGCCCGCGAGGAGCACGACCTGAGCTGGGAGAAGTGGGCCGAGCGGGTCGAGGAGTATCTCAGGCACGTGGAGATGTTGTTCTCGCCGGGCCTGATCGTGATCGGCGGGGGCGTGAGCAAGAAGGCCGACAAGTTCCTGCCGCACGTCACCCTCGACACCCCCGTGGTCCCCGCCGCCCTGCAGAACGAGGCCGGCATCATCGGCGCCGCCCGCCACGCCGCCACCACCGGGCCGGCGCGGTAGGGGCCGCCGCCGCGGTCCCGGCGCGGCCGGGAGCGCGGGCGGCGGTGCCGGGCGCGATATTGGGATGCGGGAGGCGGGCCGCGTCGGGCACCATGGGCCGTTGGCTCCGGGGCCACGGGGCTCAAATATCCTGAAAGCAGTATGGGAACGCCTTCGTTGTCCTCTCCGCTCGCCGACCTCCAGTCCCGCCTGCCCGAGCTCATGCCGCGCGACCAGCGGCGGCTGCGGCGCAGGCTCGACGGCATGCGCCGGGTCCGCTCCCGCGACGCCCGGGACAAGATCGTCACCGAGATCCTCGCCGACGTCGAGCGCGCCGAGCAGCGGCTGGCGCGCCGCCGCGAGGCCGTGCCGCAGGTCCGCTACCCGGAGAACCTGCCGGTCTCCCAGCGCAAGGACGACATCCTGGCCGCCATCCGCGACCACCAGGTGGTGATCATCGCGGGCGAGACGGGCTCCGGCAAGACGACCCAGATCCCCAAGATCTGCCTTGAGCTCGGGCGCGGCGTGCGCGGGCTGATCGGCCACACCCAGCCGCGCCGCATCGCCGCCCGTACCGTCGCCGAGCGCGTCGCCGAGGAGCTCGGCACCGAGCTCGGCGAGGTCGTCGGCTACAAGGTGCGCTTCACCGACCAGGCGAGCGACCGCACGCTGGTCAAGCTGATGACCGACGGCATCCTGCTGGCCGAGCTGCAGAACGACCGCATGCTCGACCAGTACGACACCCTGATCATCGACGAGGCCCACGAGCGCAGCCTCAACATCGACTTCATCCTCGGCTACCTCAAACAGCTCCTTCCGCAGCGCCCCGACCTCAAGGTCGTCATCACCAGCGCCACCATCGATCCCGAGCGCTTCTCCCGCCACTTCGGCGACGCGCCGATCATCGAGGTCTCCGGCCGCACCTACCCGGTCGAGGTCCGCTACCGCCCGCTGGCGGAGGACGACGACCAGACCGGCGGCATCGTCGACGCCTGCCGTGAGCTGGTCACCGAGGGCCCCGGCGACATCCTGGTCTTCCTGTCCGGCGAGCGGGAGATCCGCGACGCCGCCGACGCCCTGTCCAAGGCCGACTTCCGCAACACCGAGATCCTGCCGCTCTACGCCCGGCTCAGCGCCGCCGAGCAGCACCGCGTCTTCCAGCGTCACACTGGCCGCCGGATCGTGCTGGCCACCAACGTGGCCGAGACCTCGCTGACCGTGCCCGGCATCAAATACGTGGTCGATCCGGGTTTCGCCCGCATCTCCCGCTACAGCCACCGCACCAAGGTGCAGCGCCTGCCCATCGAGCCCATCTCGCAGGCCAGCGCCAACCAGCGCAAGGGCCGCTCGGGCCGCACCTCCGACGGCATCTGCATCCGGCTCTACGAGGAGGAGGACTTCCTCTCCCGGCCGGAGTTCACCGACCCGGAGATCCTGCGCACCAACCTGGCCTCGGTCATCCTGCAGATGACCTCGATCGGGCTGGGCGACATCGAGGCGTTCCCGTTCGTCGAGCCGCCCGACCGCCGGCAGGTCAAGGACGGCGTCAACCTGCTCCACGAGCTCGGCGCGTTCGACGCCCAGGGCAAGCTCACCGGAATCGGCCGCAAGCTGGCGAGCCTGCCGGTCGACCCGCGTCTCGGCCGCATGGTGCTGGAGGCCGAGAAGAACGGCTGCCTGCGCGAGGTCATGGTGATCGCCGCCGCCCTGTCCATCCAGGACCCGCGCGAGCGGCCGTCGGACAAGCAGCAGCAGGCCGACGAGAAGCACCGGCGCTTCGCCGACCCCGACTCCGACTTCCTGACCTACCTCAACCTGTGGAACTACCTGCGCGACAAGCAGAAGGAGCTGTCCTCCAGCGCCTTCCGGCGGTTGTGCAAGGCCGAGTTCCTCAACTACCTGCGGGTCCGCGAGTGGCAGGACATCTACAGCCAGGTCCGCCAGGCGCTCGGCGCCCAGCCCGGCAGCGCGCCCGCCGACCCCTACCAGGTGCACGTGTCGCTGCTGGTCGGGCTGCTGTCGCACATCGGCGTCAAAGACGTCATGGACAAGCAGCGCGCGGCCGACGGGCGGCGGCCGATGCAGGAGTACATCGGCGCGCGCAACGCCCGCTTCGCGATCTTCCCCGGCTCGGCCCTGGCCAAGAAGCAGCCGCAGTGGGTGATGTCGGCCGAGCTGGTCGAGACCTCGCGGCTGTGGGCCCGGGTCAACGCCAAGATCGAGCCCGACTGGGTCGAGCCGCTCGCCCAGCACCTGGTCAAGCGCACCTACTCCGAGCCCCACTGGGAGAAGAACCAGGGCGCGGTGATCGCCCTGGAGAAGGTCACCCTGTACGGCGTGCCGCTCGTGGTCGGCCGCAAGGTCAACTACGGCCGCATCGACCCCGACCTGTCGCGCGAGCTGTTCATCCGGCACGCCCTGGTCGAGGGCGACTGGGACACCCACCACCGCTTCCTCAAGGACAACCGGCGGCTGCTCGAAGAGGTCGAGGAGCTGGAGAACCGGGCCCGCCGCCGCGACATCCTGGTCGACGAGGAGGTCCTGTACGACTTCTACGACCAGCGCGTCCCGGCCGACGTCGTCTCGGCCAGGCACTTCGACTCCTGGTGGAAGAAGGCCGGGAAGGAGCAGCCGGAGCTGCTCACGTTCTCGCCGGAGATGCTGGTCAACGAGGGCGCCGACATCAGCGCCCGCGACTATCCCGACACCTGGAAGCAGCTCGGTCAGCGGATGAAGCTGACCTACCAGTTCGAGCCGGGCGCCAACGCCGACGGCGTCACCGTCCACGTGCCGTTGCAGGTGCTCAACCAGGTCAACTCCGACGGCTTCGACTGGCAGATCCCAGGCCTGCGCGAAGACCTGATCACCGCGCTGATCCGGTCGCTGCCCAAACACCTGCGCCGCAACTTCGTGCCCGCCCCCAACTACGCCAGGCAGGTGCTGGCCGGGGTCAGGCAGGGCGGCGAGCCGCTGCTGGAGGCCGTGGAGCGGGAGCTGCTGCGGCTCACCGGCGTCCGGGTGCCGCGCGAGGCCTGGCAGCTCGACCAGGTGCCCGACCACCTGCGCATCACCTATCGGGTGATCGACGAGCGCAAGCGCACAGTGGCCGAGGACAAAGACCTCGACGCGCTCAAGCGCCGGCTCGCGCCGCGCCTGCGCAAGACCCTGTCGGAGGCCGGCGACGACCTGGAGCGCACGGGCCTGCGCACCTGGAGCTTCGGCACCCTGCCCAAGGTGTTCGAGCAGGGCCGGATGAAGGGCTACCCGGCGCTCGTCGACGCGGGCGAGTCGGTCTCCGTCAAGATCTTCGAGACGGCCGCCGAGCAGCGCCGCGCCCACTGGCCTGGCACCCGCCGGCTGCTGCTGCTCAACGTCACCAACCCGGCCAGGTCGCTGCTCGGCGGCCTGTCCAACCAGGCCAAGCTGGCGCTGTCGCGCAGCCCCCACGGCGGCGCCGTCGCGCTGTTCGACGACGTCGTCAACGCGGCCGTCGACAAGCTGATGCTCGACCTCGGCGGCCCCGCCTGGGACCCGGCCGCGTTCGACCGCCTCTACCAGCACGTCCGGGCCGAGCTGCACGACACGGCGGCCGACGTGCTGGCCAAGGTCGAGCAGATCCTGAGCGTCTGGCACGCCATCGGCACCCGCCTCGACGGCCTGCGCGCGAGCGCCTCCACCGACGACGTGCGAGAGCAGCTGGGCAAGCTGGTCTTCAAGGGCTTCGTCACCGCCACCGGCAGCCGCCGCCTGCCCGACGTCCTGCGTTACCTGCGGGCCATCGAGCGGCGTCTCACCAAGCTCCCGGAGGAGCCCTGGCGGGACGAGGAGTGGATGGACCGCGTGCACAAGATCGAGGACGATTACCACGACCTGCTGGCGAGCCTCCACCCGGCCCGCCGGGGCGACCCCGACGTGACGGAGATCCGCTGGATGATCGAGGAGCTGCGGGTCAGCTTCTTCGCCCAGACCCTCGGCACCCCCACGCCGGTGTCGGAGAAGCGCATCGCCAAGGCGATGGAGAAGCTGCGGCCCTGAACCTCGGGGCGGCACACGGACGTACAGGGGGAGTGATGGTCAAGGCCGTCAAGGCCGTCGTGCTCGACGTCGGCGAGACGCTGATCGACGAGACGCGCATCTGGTCGCGCTGGGCCGAGCGGCTGGGGGTGAGCAGGTTCGTGCTCATGGGCGTGCTCGGCGGCATGGCGGCGCTCGACCGCTCCCACCGGGAGGCCTTCCAGCTCGTCCGGCCCGGTCTCGACGTGGAGGCGGAGATGGCCGCCTGGGAGCGCGACGACCCGGCCGGGCTGCGCAACCACTTCGACGGCGACGACCTCTACCCCGACGTCCGGGAGGCCCTGGCGGCGCTGCGCGCGGCAGGGTTCCAGGTGATCATCGCCGGCAACCAGCCCAGCCGGGCCTTCGACGCCCTGGTGGCGATGGACCTGCCGGTCGACTCGGTGCACACCTCCGAGGGCTGGGGGTTGTCCAAGCCCGCCCCCGAGTTCTTCGCCAAGGTGGCCTCGGTGGCCGGTCGCGAGCCGGGGGAGATCCTCTACGTCGGCGACCGGCTCGACAACGACGTGCTGCCCGCCGCCCGTGCGGGCATGCGCACGGCGTTGCTGCGCCGCGGCCCCTGGGGTTTCCTGCACGCCGAGCGCCCGCAGGCGAAGGCCGCCGACATGATCGTCGACGACCTGCACGCCCTGCTGCCCGCCCTGCGCCGGCTCACCTGAGGCCCACGGGGATGATCCGGATCAGGTGAGCCGCGCTGCGCCCGTGCGGGTCAGGTGAGCCGCGCGTGGGCTTCTGCGGGTCAGATGAGCCGCGCGCGGGCTGCCGCGGGTCAGGTGAGGTCCTCGTCGGGGTCGATGCGCAGGGCGCGCTCCTCGGCCGACAGGTCCTCCCGGTCCGCGTCCCAGTCCACGCCGATGGCCTCGTCCTCGGTGTCGGGGTGGGCGCCCTCGTCGGGCTCGGTCAGGCGGTGCTCCTCGCGCGGGGCGCGGCGCGGGCGGTCGGGCAACTCCTGGCGCAGCCGCTCGTCGAGCGTGGCCTCGTGCTGGGGGTCGTCCTCTTTGACCTCGTGGTGCAGGCCGAGGTCGTCGGTCCACTCCCTGACCTCGATGTCCTGCTCGTCGGCCATGCCGAATCGGTCTGGAGGTAGTTCGCTCATACTGCGCCCTCTACCCACCGTACGGACCGGAATCCTACGACTTGGCCCGGCTTAGGGCCTCCTGTAGCTCATCCTTGTCCATCTGGGACCGTCCGGGGATGTCGGCCTGCTTGGCCTGCTCGTACAGCTCCGCCTTCGTGGGCCCGGCCGCGCCGCCGCCCTTCAGGGCCCGCAGCTCCTCCTCCCGGCGCTGCAGGAACGCCTTGCCCAGCTCGCGCAGCTCGGCCTCCTTGTGCTCCTCGACGCCGTGGTGGGCGTCCAGGCCGGGGTAGACGCGGTCCTCCTCGGCGCGGGCGTGCGCGGTCAGCAGAGCGCGCAGCTCGGCCCGCCCGGTCAACGTCCGATCGCGGCGCCGACCAGGGAGCGGGGGTCGGCGGCGCCGGCCAGCATGCCGTCGGGGCGCACGTCGATGAGGTGGGCGTGGCCGAAGGAGCCGCCGTACGGCAGCGTGCGCACCGGGTGGCCGAGCACGGTCAGGCCGTCGGCCCAGGTCGTGCCCTCCTCCAGGTCGAGCACGGCGTCGTCGGGGGCGTCCCAGGTGTCGAAGCCGTTGCCGCCGCCCAGCCGCCAGCGCGGCGCGGCGAGCGCCTGGCCGGGCTCCTCGCCGTGGCGCAGCAGGCGGGTGATGATCTGGGCCAGGATCTGCGGCTGGGCGTCGCCGCCCATCGTGCCCACGACCGTGCGCAGCCCGCCGCCGGGACGGGTGATCAGCGCGGGGGCCAGGGTGTGCGGCGGACGGCGGCCGGGGCCGTACTCGGCCGGGTGGCCGGGACGCAGCGAGAAACCGATGCCGCGGTTGTGGAGGTTGATCCCGGTACGCGGCTCGAAGAGCATGCCGCCGAACCCCGACGCGTTCGACTGGATCAGCGACACCCCCATGCCGTCGCCGTCGACCGCACACAGGTACGTCGTGTCACCGTCGGCGGACGGCGCCCGCAGACGGCTGCGCCTGACCGGGTCGACCAGGGCCCGGCGGCGGGCGATCTCGCCGGGGTCGAGCAGGTCCTTGGCGTCTTCGTGCAGCAGGTCGAGCCGGTCGTGCCCGGCGGCCCTGGCGGCCTCCGACAGCAGGTGGGCCCAGGCCGGATGGCGCGGCGAGCCGGGCAGGTCGAGCCCGTCGAGGACGGCCAGGGACATCAGCAGCAGGTAGCCCTGGGAGTTGGGCGGCATCGACCACACGTCGTGGCCGAAGGCGCGCACCCGCAGCGGCTCGACCCAGTCCGCGCCGGGGACGGCCAGGTCGGCGGCGGTGTACTCGCCCGCGCCGAGCTCGATCAGGCCCTGCCCGAACTCGCCGAGGTAGAAGCCGTCGCGGCCGCCGTCGGCCACCGCCTGGAGCGCGCGGGCCACGCCCGGACGGGTGACGCGATCGCCGGCCCGGCGTACGGAGGCGAAGTCGCCGCCGCCCGGCCGCGCGGCCGCCGTACGGGCGCCCGGGACCAGTAGCGGCGAGGCGGGGAAGCCGTCGCGGGCCAGCGCGATCGCGGGCCGCAGCAGCTCGGCCATGGGCAGGCGGCCGTGCCTGGCGTGCAGGGCGAGCCACCCGTCGACGCAGCCGGGCACCGGCACGGACCGGATGTCGTGCAGGTGCGGCATGCGGGTGTGCCCCTCGGCGCGCAGCCGGGCGGGGTCGGCGCCGGACCCGGCGCGGCCGGAGGCGTTGAGCGCGGTCACCGTGCCGGGAACTGTGCCGGTGACTGTGTCGGCGACTGTGCCGGTGGCCGTGCCGTCGTGGACGAGCGCGAACAGGTCTCCGCCGAGCCCGCACATGTGCGGCGCGACCACGGCGAGCACGGCGTTGGCCGCGATCGCCGCGTCGGCCGCCGAACCGCCGCGGTCCAGCGCGCCCACCCCGGCGGCCGAGGCCAGGTGGTCGACGGTGCAGACCATGCCGTTCGGGGCGTATCTGGTGTTGTGCACGTGAAGAGACTAAGCCCGTTCCGGGGCCAGACGGTGCTCCAGACGGCGCTCCAGGCGCGGCCGGAAGGCCGCCTGACGGACGGTCCGGCCGGACAGGCGGGCCAGCACGAGCGCCGCGAGCAGCGTCGCGGCCACGCACGACACGCCGCCGATGCCCAGCGACAGGCGCGGCCCGAACGCGTCGCTCAGCCACCCGAGCAGCGGCCCGCCGATCGCGCCCGCCCCCGCGCTCACCATGCCCAGCGCGGCGATGACCCGCCCGCGCATCGCGTCGGGGCTGTCGAGCTGCGCCCGCGCCGAGACCGTGGTGTCGATGATCACCGCGCCCGCCGCGATCGGCAACATCATCGTGGCGAACGTCCCCAGAGCGGGCATCAGGCCGCTCAGCGTCTGCGCGACCCCGGTCAGGAACGCGGTGATCAGCAGTAGCCGGATCGTCAGGTGCGGCCGGGCGGCGGCCAGGAAGCCGCCCACGACCGTGCCGGCGGCGAACACGCTGGACAGCAGGCCGTACCCGGCGGCGCCGGCCGCCAGCGGGCCCGCGCTCATGGCGGCCATGGTGACCTGGTAGTTGCGGCCGAGGCTGCCCAGCACGAGCGAGAGCGCCAGCATCACGAGCAGCCAGGGGGTGCGCAGCACGTACCGCAGGCCGGCCGCGACCGCGCCGGGCTGCCGCTCGGAGCCGGCGAGCCGGTGGAACTCGGCGCGCCGCATGAGCGCGACGGCCGCGATCACGACGAAGAAGGTGGCCGCATTGAGCAGGAAGAGCCCGCCGTTGCCGGTCAACGGCAGCAGCACGCCGGCCAGGCTCATGCCGAGAATGCGTCCGCCGGAGTTGAGGATCGAGCCGAGCGCCATGGCGTTGGGCAGGTCGGCCGGCGGCACCACCTCGGCCCCGAACCGTCCGAGCGCGGGCCCGCCGAGCGCGGAGACCACGCCGCCCGCCAGCGCCACCGCGTAGATCGGCACGACGGAGTCGCCGCCGGAGAAGGCGATCACCGCCAGGACGGCGGCCAGCGCGGCCTGCGCGAGCTGCGCGGCGACGACGACGGGCCGGGTGGGCAGCCGGTCGGCCAGCGCCCCGCCCCACATGCCCAGCAGCAACGTCGGCAGCGCCTGCATCACCAGGCTGAGCCCCACGCTGGTGGCCGACCCCGTCATGGTGAGGATCAGCCAGTTCACCCCCAGGACCTGCATCCAGGTGCCGGTGACGGACACGATGTCGGCTCCCGCCCAGAGCCGGTAGTTGTGGTGGCGCAGGGCGCGGAAGGTGGAGGAGCGCGGTGGCAAGACTGGTCCTAGCCTCGGTACGGGGAAACGCGGGAGTCAACGCGCGGCACGATCGCGACGATTCCGATTTGCCCGAAATGTGAGGTAAGACACGGTTAAAATAGGTTTAGCGTGAAAAATTAGACCAGTTCGAGCGGGCGGTCCCGGTCCACCAGGGCCGCGTAGTGGCCGCCGAGCGCCATCAGCTCGTCGTGGGTGCCGCGCTCGACGACCTTCCCGTGGTCGAGCACGACGATCTGGTCCGCGTCGCGGACGGTCGACAGGCGGTGGGCGATCGTGATCGTCGTCCGCCCCCGCGCCAGCGTGTCCAGGGCTTCCTGGACGGCTCGCTCGGTCTGGGTGTCGAGGGCGCTGGTGGCCTCGTCGAGGATCAGCACCGGCGGGTTGCGCAGCAGCGTGCGGGCGATGGCCAGGCGCTGCTTCTCGCCGCCGGAGAACCGGTAGCCGCGCTCGCCCACCATCGTGTCGTAGCCGTCGGGCAGCGAGGCGATGTGGTCGTGGATGCGCGCGGCCCGCGCCGCCGCCTCCAGCTCCTCGTCGGTGGCCGCCGGACGGGCGAAGCGCAGGTTGTCCGCGATCGAGGCGTGGAACAGGTACGTCTCCTGCGAGACCACCCCGACCACCTCGCTCAGCGTCTCGAACGTCAGGTCGCGCACGTCCACGCCGTCGATGGTGACCCGGCCGCCGGTCACGTCGTACAGGCGGGGGAGCAGGTAGCTGAGGGTGGTCTTGCCCGAGCCGGTCTCGCCCACGACGGCCAGCGTCGTGCCCGCGGGGACGGTGACGTCGACGGCGTGCAGGGTGCGCTCGTCCTCGTAGGCGAAGTCGACGCGCTCGAAGCGCACCTCGCCGCGTACCCGGTCGAGGGTGCGGGTGCCGGGGTGGATGTCCACCGACAGGTCCAGGTACTCGAAGATGCGGCCGAACAGCGCCAGCGAGCTCTGCACCTCGACGCCCAGCCGCAGCAGCGACACGGTCGGCCGGAACAGGCTCGACTGCAGCGTGGTGAAGGCCACGAGGGTGCCGACGGAGATGATGCCGGTGTAGCCGACGGCCCAGTAGATCAGGGCGGGCATCGCGGCCATGATGATCTGGATCGACGACTGCCGCCAGCGTCCGGCCATGCTCGTCCGTACGCCGAGCTCGGCCAGCTCGTCGGAGGCGCGGCCGAACCGGTCGGTCAGCTCGGCGGAGCGGCCCATCGTCCGGCCCAGCAGGACGCCGCTGATCGACAGCGACTCCTGGACCATCGAGGAGATCACGGCGAGCTTGCGCTGCCGTTCGTTGGTGATGCGCTTGCGCTCGGCGCCGACCTTCCTGCTGATCCACACGAACACCGGCAGCAGCAGCAGCGAGATGACCGTCAGCCGCCAGTCGAGGGCGAGCATCGCCACGATCGTGGCGATCACGGTGGTGAGGTTGGAGATGATCGAGGTCGCGGTCGAGGTGACGACCGACTGCATGCCGCCGATGTCGTTGGCGATGCGCGACTGCACCTCGCCCGTCTTGGTGCGGGTGAAGAAGGCCAGCGACATGCGCTGGAGGTGGGAGTAGACCGAGATGCGCAGGTCGTGCATCACCCGCTGGCCCACGGTGGTGGAGATGAGCGTCTGCAGCACGTCGAACACGCTCGTGGTGACCGCGACCGCGATCATGCCGAGCGCCAGCAGCGTGAGCAGCAGCGCGTCGCGGGACGGGATCGCCACGTCCAGCACCTCGCGCAGCAGGAACGGCGAGGCCAGCCCGACCAGGGACGACAGCAGGATGAACGCGCCCACCAGGACCAGCCGGCCGCGGTAGGGGGTGAAGAGTCCGATGATGCGCCGCAGCGGCGCGCGTGGTTCGTCGGCCAATAGGAGGCCTCCTTTCGGATGTCCACTCAAACAGAGGTTAACTCATAATTGTTCCGGCTAAAATCGTCGGTATGGGAGAGAAGGAGCTCGCGGAGCTCTTGCACCTGGTCAGCAGGCGTCTGCGGCACGGATACGTGCACCGGCTGGTGCCGCTCGGGCTCAATCCGGGGCAGGCGCGGGCGTTGCGCGTGCTGGGCGAGGCCGGCCGGCCGCTGCGGATGGTGCAACTGGCCGACGAGCTGCGGATCGTCCCGCGCTCGCTGACGCCCGTCGTGGACGCGCTGGAGGAGGCCGGGCTGGTGCGCAGGGAGGTCGATCCGGCCAACCGCCGCTCGACGCTCGTCGTGATCACGGACGCGGGCCGGGCCATGGCCGAGCGGGCCAGGGACGCGCGCAGGGAGGCCGGCGAGGGCCTGTTCGCGGTGCTGTCCCAGGAGCAGCGCGACCAGCTCAGGGATCTGCTCGGCGCGGTGGACGGCCAGTTCCGGTGACCACGCCGTCGATGACCGTGCTCGGGGAAGGGCGGCCGGTTCAGGTGAGCGCGCCGCCGATGACCGTGGCCAGGCAGGGCGGCTGGGTCATCAGGGCCGAGTACGGGTAGCGTCCGCGGGCGTCGAAGACGGCGAAGTCGGCCCGGCTGCCCGGCCCGAGCGAGCCGATCCGGCCCGGCCCGGCGTCCAGGCCCAGTGCCCGCGCCCCGCCCAGCGTCGCGGCCTCGACCAGGCGGCGGTCCAGCCCCCGCACCCGCAGTCCCAGCTCCCTGGCCCGTCGCCGGACCCCGGCCGCGAGCCCGAGCAGGTCACCGGCCGGGGCGAGGCCGTCCAGGGGGCGGCTGCCCAGGGCGAGGGGGTTGCCCTCCTCCAGGAGGGTCAGCACGTCGGCGGCCTGGTCCTGTCCGGGCGGGCAGATCGCGACCACGCTGCGGCGCAGGCGCAGCAGCTTGCGCTCGCCGGGGTCGAGCGGCCGGGCGCAGGCCACGTGGCAGTGGGGGCCGAGCGCGCCGGCCTCGTCCAGGGCCATGGGGGAGTGCCGGTCCAGCCCGGCCAGCAGCCGCAGGCCGAACGTCCTGGCCAGCACGGCGACGTCCTCCAGCACCTGCGGGTCGCGGGTCCGGGCCGCGATGCCGACCGGGCACGGCCGGTCCACCTCGCGCAGGGCCGTGATCAGTGCGTCCCGGTCGTGCTCCTCCCACTCCCGCTCGCCGGCGCTGGACGCCTCGACGTACGAGACGCCGGGAACGCCCGCGACATCGGCGGGGTCGGCCACCACGGCGGCCCGCGTGGTGACTCCGGGGCTGACTCCGGGGCTGACTCCGGGGCCGACGCCGGGGCCCGGCGGCGGCGGCGCGCAGCAGGCGTCCACCAGCCCGGCCACGATCATGCCCGGCCAGCGGACCTCCTCCGCGACGCGGAAGCGGGACAGCAACTCGGCCCGCGAGCCCACCTGGAGCACCCGCCCGCCCCTGATCACCACCGTCCCGTCGCGCACGGGCTCGGCGCAGACCGGCAGCACCAGCGGAGCGGAGTGCGCCACGACCGGCGAGGGCGCACGCCTGCCCGGAAACGACCCCGAAACCGACCCGCGAACCGGCCCCGAAGCCTGTCCCGCACCCGGACCTGGAACCCGCGCAGCACGCTTCGCACCCGCCATCGGCGCTCCCGTCGGATTTGCCCTTTTGGCATTAAACGCGAGCTGCGGCGGCGAAGGCAATCAGTCGCCGCGGGCGTCCCGGGGCTGGTAGCGGCCGGACAGCCGGGCCAGTTTCAGGCCGAGGTGCAGGGCCAGCCGCTCGCCGCCGTCCTTGAGGTCCGTACGCGCCAGCTCCTCCACCCGCTGCAGCCGGTAGTACAGCGAGGTGCGGTGCAGCCGCAGCGCCCGGGACGTCGCCACCGCGCTGCCCGCCAGGTCCAGGTACGTCTCCAGCGTCTCCAGCAGCGGCAGGTACTGCTCGTCGGCCAGCAGCCCGTCGAGCCCGGGATGCACCTCCTGGTCCGCGAGCTGGGTGAGCATCCGGTAGACGCCGAGCCGGGCCCACTCGGCCGACCGCCCGAGCCCCGGCACCCGCGCGGTCACCTCCGCCGCGTGCCGGGCCTCCGCGTACGACCCGGCCGCCTCCGCCAGTTCCAGCCGGGTACGCCCGACCCCCACCACCACGGGCACCGGCATGGCCGCGTGCAGCTCGTCGGGCGGGACCGGAGGCCCGGCGGTGAGCAGCACGGCGTGGTCGTAGCGCACCAGGTGCAGCGGGTGGTGGCCGCTGAGCCGCCGGCGCAGCGCCAGCAGCCCCTGTTCGAGTGCCAGGCGCAGCCCCTCGTCGGGCTCGGCCGAGCGGGGCCGGGCCACCAGCACGGTCACCGGCTGGCCCTGCGGGAACGCGCCCGCCTCGATGAGCTGCCTGGCCGCGTCCCGCTCGCCGCGCAGCAGCCCGGTGACCGCCTCCAGCTCCCGGTGGGAGGCCAGCCCGGTCGCCAGGCTCTCGTGGAACAGCGCGAGCGCCAGCCCGGGGACGGCCGCCGCCGCCTCGGCCACCTTCTCGTCGGACATGGCCGGTCCGGCGTCGATGAACCACAGGAAGCCGAGCAGGCCGTCGGCGTGCCGCAACGGGACGCACACGCGCGGCAGCAGCCCGAGGTGCGGCGCGCCGGCCGTGCGCAGCGGGGCCTGCGCCTCGTGCACGCCGGCCGCCCGCAGCCACTCGCGCACCTCCGGGGTGGTGTGCCGGCGCAGGATGGAGTCGCGGCGGATGTCGTCCATGGCGCCGTTCTGCTCGCTGTAGGCGATCACGCGCTGCACGCGGTCCTCCAGCAGCAGGGGACGCCCGAGGCGCACGGCGAGGTCGTCCACGATCCGCTGGAGATCCGCCACTGCTCCACCTAGGTCACGCTGGACATTTCGACAAATGTCGGAAGGGTTGCTACACGTCTTCCCTACAGCTGATCGGTGATCTCCGTCAATAACGTCTATACCGTCAATCCGTGAATGCCCCGAAGAAGCTGCTGAAGGGTTTGCTGGCGGCCATCGTGCTGTTCCCGGTGAGCCTGATGGCGACCCCTGCTTCCGCAGCACCCCCCACCGTCGATCCCGAGTACCCCTGGCGGCAGAACCACTGGCCGCAGACCCAGCCCTGGCAGCAGGACGAATCGGCCGACGCCCAGACGTTGCGCGCCCGTCCTCCCGGCGGCCTCACGCCTCTCGACCCGCAGAACTGGGAGAACCCCGACCACATGACGTGGGCGGACTACAAGAAGCCCCCGGGCACCAACTGGAACGACCCGGCCGTCAAGGGCTCCAAGCGCACCTTCAAGGGCGCGCTGGTGCTGCTCGACTACCCCAACCAGGCGTTCGTCGTCACCCAGCCCAAGGGCTCGACGATCTACGCCAACCCGAGCGCCGAGGCCCATGACGTCCCGCGCGACCAGGTGGCCAAGTTCTACCAGGACTTCCTCAACACCCCGAACACCCTCAACAAGGGCCACACCATCCACGAGTACTGGATGGAGGACTCCGGCGGCCGGTACGGCGTCGAGCTGACCGGGTTCGGCCCGTACACGATGCCGGGCAAGGACCACGAGTACGCGCTAGAGCCCGGCTTCAACGGCACCTCGGGCTGCCCGGCGGGCGACACCTGCAACAAGAACCTGCGCACCGACGGCCACAACGCCTGGATCAACGCCGTCGGCGAGGACGTCGCCAAGCAGTACGACTTCGTCTTCTACCTCAGCGCCGGCCAGGACGAGTCGTCCACCTGGCAGGAGTTCGGGATGATGAAGTTCCCGACCAAGGAGGACGTGCCCGACGAGTGGGGCCCGCCCGACCCGGCCCTGCCCAACTGGCTGAAGACGCGCTACGTCGAGTGGTCCTCCTGGCAGGCGGCCTCCAACTTCTGGCCCAACGCCAACATCGGCGTCGACTCCGTCCAGGCCGAGAGCTCCGGCATGGCGGTCTACGCCCACGAGTTCAGCCACATCCTCGGCGTGCTGGACAACTACAACAACCCGTACGGGGTGCCGCCGGTCCGGGCGTACACCGGCGTCTGGGAGATGCTCAGCCGCGGCAGCTTCAACGGCCCCGGCGGGCCGCACTCCCGCTGGCTGATCCCGCCCACGGCGGGCGCGTCCATGGGCGCCCAGCACATGCTGCGCAACAAGCTCAAGCTCGGCATGGTGGACGAGCAGAACGTCCTGCGCCTGTCGCGTGAGGCGCTCGACGAGTCCGGCCTGGTCACGGCCAAGATCCTGGCCCGCGCCGTGCGGCCGGGGCAGGACGACCTGTCGGGCGTCAACATCTCCTTCGACGCCCCCGGCGACAAGAGCACCTGCTCGGCGACCGACCCGCTGTGCGACCGCGGCGGCTACCAGAACTACACGGTCGAGGTCGTGGACCGGATGGGCTCCGACTCCTTCACCCCCGACTCCGGCGTGCTGCTGGCCAAGACCAAGAACGAGGACCGGGCGCCGTTCGAGTGGGTGATCGACGCCAACCCGCAGGACATCGGCATGACCGACTACGTGATGCCCGACGGGACCAAGGTGCCGATCACCGTCGGCGACTACCGCCAGCTCTCCGACGCCCTCTTCCACGCCGGGACCGACTCCGGCAGCGAGTACGAGTACGTGGACCAGGCCAACCGCCTGCACTTCTACGTCACCGACCTCAAGCGCAACCGGAACGGCGAGCTGTCCTACACCGTCGCCATCCGGTCGCTGGACGGCTCGGGCCCGCAGAAGCGCGGCGTGCGGGTGCTGCCCGCGGCCGGCGTCCCCACCGGCAAGAACGTCTCCACCTGCACGTTCCCGGTGTTCAACACCGGCAAGGCGGCCCCCGCCCAGGGGCAGCACCCCGAGGACGTCAGCGCCTACCTCAACTCCGACGTCTACCGGGTCAAGGCCGAGGTGCAGGGCAAGGGCTGGACCGCCCAGGTGCCCAACGCCCTGGCCTCCGTCGCCTTCGGCAAGCAGGCGCCGGTGACGGTCAACGCGGTGCGCGCGCCCGGCGGCGACCGTCTGGCCCGGGTCAAGCTCACCGCCGTCTCGGAGAGCGACCCGACCAAGACCGCCACGGCCACCTGTCACGTGATCGGCCTTTAGCGGAACGATGGGGCACGGCTGGCGCTCGCCGTGCCCCATCGGCTTGAATCACCCCCGGAAGGGGGTGTTCGGTGCCGGGAAACTTACCGGACAAACCGCGACGTAAGCGGGTGACGTGGGCGGCGCCCGTCTCGGCGGGGCTCGCGGCCGCCGCCGCCAGTGTGCTGGCCGCCTCGCTGGAGTGGGACATCCCGCCCACGGCCAAGATCGGCGTGACGCTCGCGGCGGCGCTGCTCGTCGGCGTCACCACGTGGGCCACCACCGAGGCCACGCCCCGGCGGCGCGCCGCGCCCGCGCCCGAGCCCGGCGTGCGGCCGCCCGACCAGTGGCCGCCCGTGCCCGAGCACTTCACCGGGCGCGCCGACTCCCTCGCCACCCTGCGCGAGATCTTCGCCGCCCGCCGGAAGTCCTCCGACCTGTCCCCGCCCCTGGTCGTCTCCGTGTACGGTCGCGGCGGCGTCGGCAAATCGGCGCTGATGACCCGGTTCGGGCAGGAGGTCGCCGACTGGTTCCCCGACGGCCGGCTGCACGCCGACCTGCGCGGCGGCGTCGACGCCCCGGTACGCCCCGAGGAGGTGCTGATCGGCTTCCTGCGCGGCCTGGGCGTGCGCCTGGCCACCGACCCCGGCGGCCTCGACGAGCTGCGCACCCTCTGGCTGACCTGGACCAAGGGCCGCAAGATCCTCATCGGCCTGGACAACGCCCACGACGCCGCCCAGGTCAAACCGCTGATCCCGGCCGAGCCGGGCTGCGCGGTGCTGGTCACCTCGCGCTCCCCGCTGTTCCTGGACGGCACCCACGACACCCGGCTCGGCGTGTTCACCGAGGCGCAAGGCGTGGAGCTGCTGGCCCGGCTGGCCGGCGGCGCGCGGGTGGTGGACGACCTGGAGTCGGCCAAGGAGATCGTCCGGCTCTGCGACCACCTGCCGCTGGCGATCAACATCTGCGGCGGCCGGCTGGCCACCCGCGAGCAGTGGACCCTGCGCGAGATGGCCGGGCGGCTGAGCGACGAGCGCCGCCGTCTCGACCAGCTTGAGGTGGCGCAGGGTGTGGACAAGAGCGTGCGGGCCTCGGTGCAGCTCAGCTACGACGACTGCACCGGCATCCAGCGCCGCCTGCTGCGCCTGCTCAGCGCGCTGCCCGCGCCCGACGTGCCCGGCTGGGTGGCCGGCGAGCTGCTCGACATCTCCGGCCTGGACGGCGCCGACCAGCTCGAAGCGCTGATCGACGCCCAGCTCGCCGAGTGCTCCGGCACCGACCAGACCGGCGCGATGCGCTACCGCCTGCACGACCTGGTCCGGGTGTTCGGCGCCGAGCTGGCCGGCCAGGACGAGGAGGAGCGCCGCAGGGCCGCCGTCGAGCGCGTCCTGCACGGTTACCGCCGCCGGGCCGAGGAGGCCGCCCAGAACCGCTGGCCGCAGGACTGGAGCAAGGGCGGCCGGCGCGCCGACGCCGAGGGCCAGCTCGGGGCGGGCGACTGGCTCAACGCCGAGCGGCTGTCGCTGCTCGCCATGATCAACCTGGCCGCGCAGCTCCGCCTCTGGGAGCTGACCTGGGGGCTGGCCAGGGCGTTCTGCTCGTTGTGCCACTCGCTGCGGGCCTACTGGGCCGACTGGGCGGACGTCGCCGACATGGGCTGCGAGGCGGGCCGGCGTACCGGTGACCGGCGCGCGCTGGCCATCGCGCTGCTGAACAGCGCGATCGTGCGCGGCGGCATGGGCCTGCGCGAGCGCGCTCTGCGCGAGGCCGAGCAGGCGCTGGAGATCTTCGGCGACCTCGGCGAGACCTGGTGGGCGGCGCGGGCCATGCGCACGGTCGGCATGACCCTGATCAGCGGCGGGCACCTCGACCGCGCCCAGGACTACCTGATCGGGGCGATCACCGCGTTCAAGGGCGAGGACGACCTGTGGTGGATGGCCCGCACCCAGCGCAACCTGGCCGAGATGCGCATGGCGGAACGCCGTCCCGAGGAGGCCCGCGACCTGCTCGAAGACGCCCTGGAGATCTTCCAGCGGGCGGGCAACCGCTACTCCGAGGCCCAGACCCTGCGCGTCTACGGCGAGGTGCTGGCCGCCCAGGCGCGCGGCGAGCGCCGGGCCGGTGACCACCGGGCCTCCGACGCCCTGTTCGTCAGGGCCGGGTTCAGTCTCGACCGGGCGGCCGAGATGTTCCGGCAGCGCGGCGAGCTGTGGGAGGAGGCCCGCTGCCTGCGCGCCGCGGGCGAGGTGGGCGATCCGGCGGGCGGGCTGCGCGAGCTGGAGTACGTCCGGCGGGCCGAGGAGATCCTGGTGGCGCTCGGCGACTCGTGGGGGGTGGCGCGCACCGCGGTGTCGGCCGGGCGCGCGCTGGCCCGGCTGGGCCGGATCGAGGAGTCCGAGCACGAGCTGCGCCGCGCCGTACGCGGCTTCCAGGAGCTGGAGGACCGCTGGTGGATGGCCAGGAGCCTGCGCTACCTCGGCGAGGCGCACCTCGACGCGGGCGGGCCGGACGCGGCGGTCGGGCCCCTGGAGCAGGCCAGGGAGATCTACCGCAGCCTGGGGAACGAGGCGGGCATGCGCCGCACCCTGGAGCTCCTGCGGCAGGCCCGGCCCTGACCGTCCGCGGGGGTCAGGAGTCGCGCGAGGGATGCCACTGCGGGCCGGTCGCGCCGCGCTCGTGCCGCTCGTGCCGGTCGTGCGGGCCGGTCGCGCCGCGCTCGTGCCGGTCACGCGGGCCGGTCGCGCCGCGGGCGCCGCGGTCGTGCCCGCCGGTGCGGGGGCCGAGCGCGCCGGTGCCGTAGGCGTCGCTGAAGGGGCTTCTCAGCAGCTCGCCCGCCGCCTGCCTGGCCTGCAGCACGCTCTCCTCGAACAGCTTGCGCACGTGGGCCGCCTGGTCGGACAGCTCCCTGATGCGCTCGTGCGCCAGCTCGTCCCGTACGGTGTCGGCGAGGAGCTGCTGGTACTCGGGGGTCTTGGCGGCCAGCGCCTCCAGGCGTCGGTGCGCGTGGTACACCTTGTCGGCCTTGAGCACCTGCTTGGCGTACTTCTCCAGATGGCGTACGCGGTGCGAGAGCGAGGTCCAGGCGGCGTCGAGGGCGCTGGTGTACGGCTTGAAGGCGTCCTCCATGCCCGGCGGCAGCTCGCGCGGGATGAGCCTGCCCTGCTCGGCGTGCATCGACGACAGCCGCCGCAGCCGGTGGGCGATCTGCCAGACCTCCTCGGGCAGCGACACCTGGTTCTCCACCGAGTCGATCAGACCGGCCTTGTGCACCTTGGAGTTGAGCACGGCCGTGGCCGCGTCCTGGGCGCGGCGCAGCAGCACCTGGCAGGGATGGTCGAGGTCCTCGGGCAGCACGTAGCGGTCGGCGTGGGTGGTGGCGAGACGTAGCCGTCGTTTGACGATCCGGTGGGAGCTGTCCAGCGCCATCCACCGGATCAGGGCGATCAGCCCCATGCCGAGCCCGGCCACGAAGACGGCCTCGGGCTCGCCGGTCACGATCAGGACCATCACCAGCAGGGCCGGAAGCGCGAAGAGCAGGGCGGGGCTGAAACTGGGATCCATCCGCCTGCCGGAACGGGCCATGTGAAGGATGTGCGGGCTCGACCGCAATTCGACCGAGACGTCCGGGGGCAGCGATGGATCGATCACCAGCCGGGGAGGCAGCGCGCGTGGATCCATACGTTCATGCTGCGTTATGAACTAGGAATCTGCTCATGATTGGCCGACATATAAGGTCGAAGTAATGGATGAGATGACAAGATGGATCGATCTGGAAGGCGCCGTCAACGTACGTGACCTGGGCGAACTTCCCACCCGTGACGGCGGGCTCACCCGCCGCGGCCGGATCTTCCGAGCCGACAACCTGCAGGGCCTCACCCCGGCGGACGTGTCGCTCCTGGTGGGCGAGCTGAACCTGCGCCACGTCGTGGACCTGCGCTCGACCGCCGAGGTCAACCTGGAGGGCCCCGGCCCGCTCACCCGGGCGCCGGAGGTGACCCACCACCACCTGACGCTGTTCGCCGAGGGCGGCAGGCACACCGACGTCGAGGCCGACTCCATCGACGGCGACCGCGTGCTGCCCTGGCAGGAACGGGAGGTCGACGAGGAGCTGCGCGTGACCGGCTTCTACTTCGGCTACCTGCGCGACCGTCCGGACGCCGTCGTGGCGGCCCTGCGCGCCATGGCCCTCGACGACGGCGCCGCGCTGGTGCACTGCGCGGCGGGCAAGGACCGCACCGGCGTGCTCTCGGCGCTGGCGCTGGAGGTCGCCGGGGCCACCCGCGAGGCCATCGTGCAGGACTACGTGGCCACGGGCGAGCGCCTGGAGCTGATACTCAAGCGCCTGCGCGCCAGCGACACCTACCGGGACGACCTCGACTCCCGCCCGGCCGACGACCACCGGCCCCGGGCCCGCTACATCGAGCAGTTCCTCAAGGTGCTGGACGACCGCTTCGGCGGCCCGATGGGCTGGCTGCGCGGCCATGGCTGGACCGACGCCGACGACGCCGCCCTGCGCGCCCGCCTGCGCGACTGATCAGCCCAGCTGCCAGCCCAGCCGTCAACCCAGCCGTCAACCCAGGTGGACGACCATGCGCTGGGCGGCCGACAGGCGGGCGGCCTCGATGACGGCCAGCGTGTCGATCGAGCCGCGCGGGTCCACCGGCGGCGGCGCGCCCTCGCGCAGGGCGCGTTCCACCCCGCGGTAGAAGTCCAGGTACGCGCCCGGCTCGGTGGGAACGGGCCGGGCGTCGTCGTCGGTGCCGAGCAGGCCCCAGCGGCTCTCCTCGTCCGCGCCGAAACCGGGGGAGTCCGGGGTCAGGCCCGCCCGCAGGCGCTCCTCCTGCACGTCCATGCCGTGCTTGACGTACGCGGCCGCCGAGCCCAGCACCCGCAGCCGCGGCCCGAGCCGGGCCGCCACCGAGCTGGCCCACAGGTGGGAACGCACCCCGCCCGCGTGCCGCAGCGCGATGAACGTGTCGTCGTCGGAGGCCACGCCCTGCCGCCGGACATCGCTCTCGCAGTAGACCTCGTGCGCCGGGCCGAACAGCTGCAGCGCCTGGTCGACCAGGTGGCTGCCCAGGTCGTAGAGCAGGCCGCCGATCTCCTCCGCGCCGCCGGTCTCCCGCCAGCCGCCCTTGGGCACCGGCCGCCAGCGCTCGAACCGCGACTCGTAGCGCAGGACCTCGCCGAGCCGCCCCTCGGCGATCAGCCGCCGCACGGTGAGGAAGTCGCCGTCCCAGCGCCGGTTCTGGAACACGGTCAGCATGACGCCGGCCTGCTCGGCCAGCCGCACCAGCTCGCGGGCCTCCTCGGCGGTACGGGCGACCGGTTTGTCCACGACGACGGGCAGGCCCTCGGCGAGCGCGGCGGCGGCCATGCTCACGTGCGTGCGGTTGGGGGAGGCGACCACCACGAGGTCGCTGTGCTCCCACAGCTCACGCACGTCCGGCACGCCGGCCGCGCCGTACCGGTGGGCCACCTCGGCCTGCCGCTCCGGATTGCGCGTCACGACCGCGGACAGGCGCAGGCCCGGAGTGGCGTGGACGAGCGGCGCGTGGAAGTACGCCCCCGCGGTGCCGTATCCGATCAGGCCGACCCGGATCTCGCTCATCCGCCCAGGTTAGCCGGTACGGCCCGGCCCGCCCGTCACTCGTCGTCGCGTTCGGCCAGGAAACGTTCGAACTGGGCGGCCAGCTCGTCGCCGGTGGGCATCGGGGTCGTCTCGGCCATCAGGTTCTGCCGCTCCGCGCCGCCCGCGAACGCGTCGTACTGCTGCTCCAGCCCGCTGATGGCGGTCGACAGCTCCGAGGACGCCTGGATCTGCTCCTCGATCTCCGCCGTCGTACGGTGGGCCGCGTCGCGCAGCGCCTCCATCGGGAACACCAGGCCGGTGCCCCGCGTCACCGCCTCCAGCCCGGTCACCGCCGCCGTCGGGTACTCCGCCTGCGACAGGTAGTGCGGCACGTGCACCGCGTACCCGACCGCGTCGTGCCCCTGCGCGCCCAGCCGCAGCTCCAGCAGCGCGGCCGCGCTCCCCGGGACCTGGACGCGGCCGAAGGCGCTGGTCTGGGAGTTGATCAGCTCGGGGCGGCTGGCGTGCATGGTGATGCCCAGCGGACGCGTGTGCGGCACCGCCATCGGGATGCCGTGCAGCGTGACGATCTTGCTCACCTTCAGCCGTTCCAGCAACTCTCCCACCGCGCGGGTGAACAGCTCCCATTCCCGGTCCGGCTCCGGGCCGCTCATCAACAGGAACGGCGTGCCCGTGGCGTCATGGGCGACATGGACGGCGAGCTCGGGGCTCTCACACTCGACCCAGCGGTCGGTGTCGAAGGTCATGATGGGCCGCCGGGACCGGTAGTCGAGCAACCGGTCCACGTCGAACGTCGCCACGACCCGGTGCTCCAGCTCGGCCAGCAGGTGGCCCAGCGCGAGGCGTCCGGCGCCGCCCGCGTCGACGAAACCGTCGAAGTGGTACAGCAACACCGGATCAGTCAGCTCGGGCGCGTCGTCTGCGAGCCTGTAGAGATCCTTCGGGTCGAACACGGTTGGACAGCCTTTCCCTAGGTACTCTTCCCCAGAACCTATGGCGAGTCGGATCGATTCCGCGCAAGGCACCCTATCGAGGCACAATCCGGCATCCGGTCGGAGGTGGGGGTCCGCCCTGGCCGGCGCGGCGGGTCCAGGATGTCGCCCGCCGGCTCCGGAGGCTGCCGTTCCGGTCAATCTCGCCATCAGCAAAGGTGACATTTTGCTGATGGTGATGGCCGATCATGGTGGCGTGGAGTCCGGTGAATGATCGTCGCGTCTGGATCCGGGTCCGGCCGCGTCCGGGGCCGTGGGCGCGGGTCGTTTTCCGGGGGCGGGTTCACGCGGGAGTCGGCCGTGGTCAGAGCGCTGCCGGTGACGGAAGCCGAGCAGCGGGACGGCGCTCCGCCGGCAATGGCCCGGCCTGAATATTGGCAAATGCCCAGTTTATCCACCAGTTCCCTTGGAGGTATCCATAGTGTGAAAAAGGCATTAAAGGGCTCCAAGTTGTCGAGTGTGGCCTTTTGAGCAGCCGATCGTCATGCTGAAGGGCGTGGCAACTTCTGCGCATTCCTTCAGTAGGCGACCGCTCCACATCCCTCCGCTCCCGTGCCCGTTCCCCAACGAGATCAACGTGCATGCCGCGGAGGTCGACGCGGAGAGCCACACGTGGCTGGCCGCCTCCAACATGCTCAAGGACGCCGACACCATCGAGCACTTCCGGCGTTCCAAGATCGGCCTGCTCGCCGCCCGTACCAACCCCGAGGTCCCGCGCGACAGCCTCCGGCTGATCAACGACTGGTACAACTGGCTCTTCGCGTTCGACGACGCCTTCTGCGAGGGCGAGCTGATGGGACACCGGGCCTCCGCGCTCGCCCGCGCCCTGCCGCCGCTCCTGGAGATCCTGGACGACCGCAGGAAGCCCGACGACGACGACCCCTTCGGCCTCGCCCTCAACGAACTCCTGCACCGCATCGTCGCCACCTCCACCCCGGCGCAGGTGGACCGGTGGCGCATCACCGTCAAGGAATATCTGTTCGCCCAGATCTGGGAGGCGGCCAACCGCGAGGCCGACCTGATCCCCACCCCACAGGACTACATCCTGATGCGCCGCATCACCGGAGCCACCTATACCTGCTTCGCCCTCATCGACGCCGGCGGCGGCTACCGCCTGGAGGCCGAGGAGTGGCACCATCCGGACGTGCGGATGTTGTCGGACCTGGCCTGCGACCTCATCGGCTGGGACAACGACCTGCTCTCCTACGCCAAGGAGTGCGACAACGACAAGGCCCGGCACAACCTCGTCACCGTGCTGGCCACCCACCGGAACCTCACCCTCCAGGACGCCCTCCTGGAGGTCTCCGACATGCACAACGAGGCCCTCGCCGCCTTCCTCGACCGGCGCGCGGCGCTGGAGAAGTGGGCCACGCCGCCCGTCCGGACGTACGTCCGCGGCCTTGAGCACTGGGTACGCGGGCACATCGAGTTCTCGCTGGGCAGCGCGCGTTACGTGCACGCGTGGCCGGAGGGAACTCGCTGGCCCCAGGCCGTGTGAGGGCCCGGGATCAGTCCTCGGCCGGGGCGTCCAGGTCGCCGAGCGCGAGCGTGGACGCCTCGTCGAGGTCGAGGCGGGCGCCGTTCTCGAAGGCGTTCTTGTAGGCCAGCTCGCCCATCATCGACTTGCAGTCCTCGACGCACGCGTCGTGGTCGTCGGTCAGGAACGGGGCGCCCATCTGCGGCAGGCCGGCCGTCCGCCAGTTCTGCTGCAACGCGCCCAGCAGCTTGGCCGCCGTCGGCGCCTGCTTGAGCGCGATGAGGATGCGCGCGGTCGTCTCCAGCACCAGCAGCGTGCCCAGCGTGTCGTGGAAGTGCCGCTTGATCCGCAGGCCCTCGCGGGCGTTGTGCAGCGCCTCTCCCGGCCTGCCGGTGGCGAGCCTCGTGCGCGACATCGCCCACTGGGCGTACGAGCTGACCCACAGCTCGCCGCGCTCCCGGCAGACCTGAAGGCAGTCCTGGAGCAGCGACTCGGCCTCGAACAGCTCGCCCTGCGCCGACAACACCAGCGACAGCTCGACGATCGCGGGCAGCAGACCCGGGTTGAGCTCCTTGTTGTCGGTGTTGAACTCGATCGCCACGCCCAGCAGCGCGCTGGCCTTCTGCAGGTCGCCCTGGAGCAGCGCGGCCGTGCCCTGCATCTTCGAGGCCAGGATCACCGCCCGCGAGTCGCCCACCCGGACGGCCTCCGTGCTGCACTGCTCGGCCGCCGCCAGCGCGCCGTCGCTGTCACCCTGCGCGCTGCGCACGTAGGACAGCACCCACAGGGCCTTGCAGCGCTCCTTGCTCGGCGAGGGGTTGGCCTCCAGCGCGCGTTCGAGGTAGAGCCGCCCCTCCCGGACGAAACCGCAGCACACCCACATGAACCACAACGACGACAGCAGCGTGAGCGCCGAACCGCTGCGCATGGGCGAGGACAACGCGTGCTCCAGCGCCACCCGCACGTTGTCGTGCTCCTGACGCATGCGCACGAACCAGTAGATCTGCCGCGGACCCGACCACGCGTCCTCGCTGCGCTGGGCCAGGCTCAGGTAGTACTCCAGGTGGCGCTGCCGCATCTGCTGGGCCTGGCCCAGCTTGTCCAGCCACTCCTCGCCGTACTCGGCCAGCGTGTCGATCAGCTTGTAGCGGACGCCGGAGTGGTGGCTCCTGATCATCAGGATCGACTTCTCCACCAGCCCGGTGACCAGATCGGTGATGTCCTCCGAGGGCAGGCGCCCGTCGGAGCAGACGAACCTGGCCGCGTCGAGCTCGAAGTCGCCGGCGAACACCGACAGCCGCGCCCACAACAACCGCTCGGCGGGCTCGCACAGCTCGTGACTCCAGCCGATCGCCGCCCGCAGCGTCGCGTGGCGCGGCAGCGCCGTACGGCTCGCGCCGGCCAGCAGGCTGAACCGGTCGGCCAGCAGCCCGAGGATCTGCTCCACCGACAGGGCGCGCAGCCGCACCGCCGCCAGCTCGATCGCCAGCGGGATGCCGTCGAGCCTGCGGCACAGCTCGGCCACCGCGCCGATGTTGTCCTCGTCGAGCTGGAAGTCGGGCACGACCGCCCCGGCCCGCAGCGCGAACAACTGCACCGACTCGTTGGTGAACAGGTTCTCCGTCGGGTCGTCGCCGGGCACCACCAGCGGCGGCACCGGCACCACCTGCTCGTACGGCAGGTGGAGCGACTGCCTGCTGGTGGCCAGCACCTTCAGGTTGGGCGCGGCCTCCAGCAGCTCGTGGACCAGCTCGGCGCAGCCCTGAACCAGGTGTTCGCAGGTGTCGATGATGAGCAGCATGTCGCGTTCGCCGACCCACTCCGACAACGACTCCGACTCCGCCCGCGAGGACTGGTCGGCGATGCCGAGCGCCGAGGCGATCGTGTGCTTGACCATGCCCGCGTCCTGCAGCCGGGCCAGGTCGGCGAACCACACGCCGTCGGGGTACTGCGTGCGGACCTGGTGCGCCAGCCGCAGCACCGTGCGCGACTTGCCCACCCCGCCGATGCCGGTGACGGTCACCAGCCGGGACTCGGCGAGATGCCGCTTGAGGTTGGCGAGTAACCGGGTCCGCCCCACGAAGCTGGTGAGCTCCGCCGGTAGATTGCCTTCTCTCCGCCAGCCTGTAGGGGTGGCCATGCGCAGCCTCACGGGGGATCGGCGACACCTGCCCTGGCATCGTACCGCCGGGCGCGAGGGCTGTCCGTGGAGCCGGGAAGACGACCGGTGTGGGTTTGTACGTCTCGGTAGCATGTTTTCCGTGGACGAATTTCTCCCGGAGCAGACTTCGGACGACACCGACCTCGGCTGGGGCGACTGGCGTGAAGCCGACCCCGACGCCTTCTACCTCGACAACAAGCCTCCGCACTGGGGCTGACCTGGCCGCCCGTGCCGTCGCCGGGCCGGGCGCCCGCCTTCCTGGGCCCCGGCCGTTCCTGAATCGGCCGGCCTGATCCCCTTTTCCGGCCCATCGGGATCGAGCCCGCCCTATCCCGGTACGCCACTTTCTGGCGCGCCGAATCCCGCTCGCCCCACTTTTTCGAGGATCGGACGGCGGGTTCGCCGTACCGGACGGCGCTGCCGCGACGGCGTTCGAGCCGGTCGATGTCGCCACGGCGTTCGAGCCAGTCGATGCCGCCACGGCGTTCGAGCCGGTCGATGCCATGCGCGCTCGCCGGCATGCCGGTGTGCGGACGAGACATCACCGATCATCCCCTCGCACCGGACCCGAGCAGCGCCAGGCTACCCGCCGACGCCACCCGCGCGGACCGCCTCGCTCACCTGGACCGCCTCGCTCACCCGGACCGCCTCGCTCACCCGGACCGCCGCGCTCACCCGGACCGCCTCGCTCACCCGGACCGGCGAGGTGCGCCAGGGTGTGCCGTGGCCGGGGAGCACCCAGGACGCCGGCAGCCGGGCGATCCGGTCGAGGGAGTCGAGCGCTTCGGCCGGGTCGTCGGTGAAGGGGCCGGTTGGGGGCCTTCGCGTCCGGTGAGGACGTGCCGGGTGGTCAGGGCGTCCCCGACGAAGACGGCGTCGGCGAGCGGGACGTGCACCCATGATGCGGCTCGGCCTGCACCCGGGCGGGTTCGCGTCGCGGCTGCTCAACCTCGGGCAGGTGCGCGGATTCCTGCTGCCCCGGCTCGCCCGCCAGGTCGCGCAGAGCGGTGACGCCGAACTCAGCGCACTGTACGAGGAGGTGCTGTCCTACGGTCCCGCGGGCGATCCGCGGCCACCGGATCCGGCCGAGATCGCGCTGCCCATCCGCATCCGCCATCGCGGCGCGGAGTTGTGCTTCGTCAACACCATCACGACGTTCGGCGCGGCCTTCGACGTCACGCTCGAGGAGATCGCCGTCGAGGCCTACTTTCCCGCCGACGACGACACCGCCCGCTTCTTCAGGACGGCGGACCCCTCTGCCTGACGCCGTTCCAACCGGCGCGACCGGCCTTCCCAGATCTTTTTCAAGATTCTTGGGGACGCGTGTCGATCCGCCCCCGTCCCGTTCGACGCGTCGATGAAAGGAAGGGGACGGGCACGGATCCGGCCCCCGCGACACGTCTCGAAAGGACGACCGGCGACATGCAGAAGATCACGACCTACCTGTGGTTCGACAACCAGGCCGAAGAGGCGGCCGAGTTCTACACCTCGATCTTCGCCGACTCCCGCATCCTGGAGGTCCAGCGCTACTCCGAGGGCGGCCCCGGGCCCGCCGGGCAGGCCATGGTGGTCTCCTTCGAGCTGGCCGGGCAGCGTTTCCTCGCCCTGAACGGCGGCCCGCGCTTCACCTTCACCGAGGCGATCTCCCTCTACGTCGACTGCGTCTCCCAGGAGGAGGTCGACGACCTGTGGGCCAGGCTCACCGACGGCGGCGAGGAGTCGCAGTGCGGCTGGCTGAAGGACCGGTACGGCCTGTCGTGGCAGATCGTCCCGAGGGCGCTGCAGGAGCTGATGAGCGTGCCGGACCCGGCCGCCGCCCAGCGGGTCGTGCAGGCCATGCTGGGCATGCGGAAGATCGAGATCAAGGGCCTGGAGGACGCCGCCAAGGGCGTCAGCTGACCACGTCCTTGCGCCGGAACCTGCGGAAGGCCACGGCGATCAGGATCGCGGCATAGGTGATCGACACCGAGGCGCCCTTGGCCATCCCGCTCCAGTCGAGCTCGGGGGCCAGGGCGTCCAGCCACGCGTTGTTCCAGAACGTCGGCAGGAACTCGCGCAGCGTCCCCAGCGCCTCGACCGCCTGCAGGATGGTGCACACGATCCACAGGCCCACCGCCCCGCCCACCGCGCCGAGCGGCGAGTCGGTCACCGTGGAGACCAGGAACGCCAGGGCCGCCACCACGAGCTGGCTGACCAGCGCGTAACCGATCACGATGCCGAACCGGGGCAGCACGTCGAGCGCCGGGATGGTCTCGCCGGTGCCGGGCACCTGGATGTCGTGCCAGCCGAACGCGACCGTGCCGGCCAGCAGCGCCATCAGCGGCAGGCAGATCACCGCCGCCGCCGAGAAGCCGAGCGCCACGATCAGCTTCTGGCGCAGCAGGCGGTCGCGGGGGACGGGCGCGGCCAGCAGGTAACGCAACGACGACCAGTTGGCCTCGGCGGCCACCGTGTCGCCGCAGAACAGGGCGACCGCCACCACCAGCAGGAAGCTCGCCGACACCGACAGGGCGAACGCCGCGAAGTTCAGGCCGCTCGCGGTGGCCAGGTCGCTGATCCGCAGCGACGACTGCCCCTGGTTGCCGGACTGCGGCCCGAACTGGAACGCGATCACCAGCACCCACGGCAACGCCAGCAGCAGCCCGAACATGACCAGCGTCCGCCGCCGCTTGAACTGCCTGACGATCTCCACGCGCAGCGGCAGCGTGCGGCGCGGCGCGTAGCCCGGCGCGGCGGTCATGATCTGTCTCCGATGAGGTCGAGGAACACGTCTTCCAGGCGCGGACCGCCGTGCCCGTTGCCGTTGCCCGCCGCCGAGCTCAGCAGCCGCTCCACCGGCCCGGTGGAGACCAGCCGGCCGCGGTGCATGACGACCACGTGGCTGCACGTCTGCTCCACCTCGGCCAGCATGTGGCTGGAGACGATGACGGTACGGCCGTCGCGCGCGTAGCGCTTGAGCACCTCGCGCATCTCCCGGATCTGGGGCGGGTCGAGACCGTTGGTGGGCTCGTCGAGCACCAGCAGGTCGGGCAGGCCGAGCATGGCCTGGGCGATGGCCAGCCGCTGGCGCATGCCCTGGGAGTAGGTGCGCACCGCGCGGTCGAGCGCCTTGCCCAGGCCCGCGATCTCCAGCGCCTCCTCGAAATGGGCGTCGGCGGCGGGCCGGCCGGTGGCTGCCCAGTAGAGCTCGATGTTGTCGCGGCCGGACAGGTGGGGCAGGAAGCCGGGGCCCTCCACGAACGAGCCCAACCGGGACAACACGGGCGCACCGGGGGTGACGGGGTCGCCGAAGATCCGGATCTCGCCGGAGTCGGGGCGGATCAGGCCCATCATCATCCGCATCGTGGTCGTCTTGCCGGCGCCGTTGGGGCCGAGGAGGCCGAGGACCTGGCCCTGCTCGACCCGGAACGACAGCCCGTCGACGGCCCGCTCGCCGTTGCGGTACGCCTTGGTCAGCCCGACGATCTCCAACGGCACCTCACGCCCGCCGTCACCGCCCGGCGCCTCTCGCCCAGCGGCACCGCCCGGCGCCTCCGACGGCCGGTCGCCGTTCGCGCTCACGCCGGCCTTCGCCGTCGAGCCGCGGCCCGAGGGACGGCCGGTGGCCAGGAGGACGGCGGCGGCGAGCACGGCGGCCAGGGGCATCGCCCACACCCACCAGGCCACCCCGGCCGGCGGCGCGGCGAGCGTGCGGACCGTGGGGACGGCCAATGCGGGCGAGGCCAGGGAGACGCCGAACGCGGCGGGCTCGGCCGGGGTCGCGAACCCCATGTCCGTCGTGGTCACGACCAGCCGCAGCCGGTGGCCCACGGCGAACCGGTGGTCGACGGCCGGCAGAGTGACCGTGGCCTCGGCCGAGCCGGCCCCCTCGGGGATCGTGACCCGGAACGGCGCCACCAGCCCGGCAGGCAGCGCGGGCGGCTGGACGGCGTCGGCGACGTCGTAGAGCTTGGCGAACAGGGTCGCCTGGCCCTTGCCGGACACCTTGACCTTGACCGTGGGGCTGCCGGTGAGCTGGAGCGGGGCGGTGAGCGGCGGCGACTCGAACGCCGCGCTCTGGCCGGGCATGTCGATGGACACGCCCGCGCCGCCGCCCTGGCCGCTGAGCAGCCCTCCGACGCCGGGAACGGTCGAGATCGAGGCGGGGGCGCCGCCGGGCGGGTTGACGACGTTCTGCTCGGGGCCGGCGAGCTGCACCGTGGCGGTGTCGGTGCCGGCCAGGCCGGGGTAGGCGGCGGCCTCGGGGTGGAGCCTGATGCGCTGGCGGGTGCCGGGGTCGCGGCCGCCGTCGCGGGTGACGGTGAACGCGCTCACCGCGGGCGCGGCCTCGCGCTTGAGATGGCGGGCGAACCAGGCCGCGGACTGGTCGTAGAGCCAGTCGGCCTCGCCGTTGCCGCCGTCGTGGCCGCCGTCGAACCAGGCCATGCTCACCGGCGTGCCGGCGGCGGCGATGGCCCGGGCGTTGGCGTCGGCGTGGGCGAGCGGGAACAGGGAGTCGCGCTGGCCCTGGAGGAGCAGGGTGGGCGCCTTGATCCGGCCGGCCACGGTGACCGGGCTGGATCTGCGCAGCAGCGCGACGGCCTCGGGCGTGGCCCGGCCGTCTTCGGCGACCTGCTGGTAGATCGCGCAGATCGCCGGCAGGAAGCGGCCGCACCTGGCCTGCTCGACGGTGAGCGGCGCGGCGGCCTCGCGGCGGGACTGGGCGGCGAAGGTGTCGAGGGAGACGCCCTGGCCGAAGAAGATGCCCGCCCACATGCGCTTGAACACGCCGTCGGCCACGCCCTGCCCGATGGCGGCCTGCGGACCCGTGGCGGATCCGGCGGCGGCGTTGGGGAAGAGGGCGTCGGCCAGGTCGGCCCAGGTGATCTGCGGGACGATGGCGTCGACCCGCTGGTCGTAGGCGGCGGTCATCAGGGCGATGGCCCCGCCGTACGAGCCGCCCGTGATGCCCACGCGGGGGTCGCCGGCGGCGTCGAGCTGCACCTCGGGGCGCCTGGCCAGCCAGTCGACGAGCTGCTTGACGTCTTTGACCTCGTAGTCGGGCGAGTTGAGCGCGATCTCGCCCGTGGAACGGCCGAAACCGCGCGCGGACCAGGTCAGCACGGCGTAGCCGTCCTGGGCCAGACGGGCGGCCTGCTGGCGGACGCTCTGCTTGCTGCCGCCGAACCCGTGGGCGACCAGCACGGCGGGCGCCTTCCCGCCGCCGGCGGGCGGGAAGAACGTGGCGTCGAGCTCCACCCGCTGGTCGTCGGCGGGCCCGTCGACGACCGTGATCCGCTGGTCCAGGCCGCGCGCCTCCGCGGTGGACGGCCACACCAGCCACGTCGTCACCCCGATGACGGCGAGCACCGCGACCAGCGCGGCCACACGTTTCATGGCGGTGAGCCTACTTTCCGCACCTGAGAGATCCCTGAGACGGCCCTCAGCCGAGGATCGCGTAGACGGTGGAGGCGTGCGCGGCCGGGTCGCCGTCGCCGTCGGGCGTCAGCGTGACCTCCGAGAAGGCCAGCGAGCGCCCCAGCTTGGTGACGCGCACGTCGAGCAGTACGTCGCGGCCCACCACCGGCCGCTGGAACGTGGTCGACTGCTGCACGGTGGTCATCGGCACGAACCCGCCCCTGGCGGAGGAGATCGCGACGACCGTGGCGGTGTCGGCGGCGGCCATCATCGCCTGGCCGCACAACCCGCCGCCTTCCCTGGCCAGAGAGTCGGACCAGGGGAGCCGGACGACGGCGTGGCGCTCGCCCACCTCCTCCACCCGCAGCCCGAGCTCCTGGATCCAGGGAGCGAAGTATTGCCGGAGAATCGCCTGTGCGTCTTCTGGAGTCACGCGCTCATCATGCACGCTGTAGGGCATGGCGGAGGAGCGGAGCGAGCGTCCTGTGGACAACTCCGAGCAGGGGGAGGAGCGGAGCGAGCGTCCTGTGGACAACCCAGAGCGGGGGGAGCGTCCTGTGGACAACCCCGGGCAGGGGGAGGAGCGCGACCTGGCCGAGGTGTTCCTGCCGTCCACCTATGCGGCGGGCGTCCCCTACGACCTGTACGCCCGGCTCCGCCGGGAGAGCCCGGTCTGCTGGATCCCCGAGCCGGCCGTCGGCCCGTGGCGCGAGGGGCCCGGCTACTGGGGCGTGTTCCGGCACGCCGACGTCAAGCGGGTGCTGCGCAGCCCCGACGACTTCTCCTCCCACCTCGGCGCCACCCAGATCCGCGACCCCGACACCCCTGCCGACCTGGAGTTCGTCCGGTCGATGATGCTCAACATGGACCCGCCCGAGCACTCCAGGCTGCGCCGGATCGTGGCGGCCGCCTTCACGCCGCGCGCCGTCCGCGCCCTGGAACGCACGATCAAGGACCGGGTGGCGGCGCTGCTCGCGCCCGGCGAGTGCGACTTCGTCGAGGTGGCCGCCGACCTGCCGGTCTGGACGCTGGCCCACGTGATGGGCGTGCCCGAGCAGGACAGGCGGCTGCTGTACGACTGGGCCTCCCGCGTCATCGGCTACCAGGACGACGACTACGCCGGCCTGTCCACGGCCGAGGTCGAGTCCCTGACCCCCGTGGGCCGCCTGGCGGTGGCCGCCCGTCCCGAGCTCGAACCGGGGAGGAACCCCAGGTCCAGGGCCGCGCTGACGGACATGTTCGCCTACGCCCACGCCCTGGCCGACACCCCGCACGAGTCCGTCATGTCCGCCATGAGGAAGGGCGGCCTGACCGGGGCCGAGTTCGAGAACATGTTCTTCCTGTTCGCCGTCGCCGGGAACGAGACCCTGCGCAACGGCATCCCCGGCGGCCTGCTCAGCCTGCTGAGCCACCCCGCCGAGCTGGCCCGCCTGCGCGCCGACCCGTCGCTGCTGGAGTCCGCGGTCGAGGAGATGCTGCGCCACTGGCCGCCGGTGATGGACTTCCGCCGGACGGCCACCCGCGACCTGACGCTCGGCGGCCGGCGCATCCAGGCGGGCGAGAAGGTGGTCGTCTACCACGCCTCGGCCAACCGCGACCCGGCCGTCTTCGCCGACCCCGACCGCTTCGACGTCGCCCGCACCCCCAACGACCACGTCAGCTTCGGGTTCGGCCCGCACTTCTGCCTCGGCGCCCACCTGGCCCGCGTCCAGCTCCGCGCGGTCTTCACCGAGCTGCTCGCCTGGGACGTCGAACCCGCCGGCCCCCCGGTACGCCTCACCTCCAACTTCCAGAACGGCCTCAAACACCTCCCGGTACGCCTGACCCGCCGCCCGGCCTGAAGACCGCCTGCCATCCAGACAAATAAGACATCTGAGACCGATGGGCCGGATGACCGTAAGATTTGCGCCGTGAAGTCACCAGCATCGTTCAAGAAGGCCGCAGCGTGGGCCTTGCCGTACTGGACCAGAGGCCAGGCGGGGCGCGAGACGCCGCAAGACCTGTTCCGGGTGCTCTACTTCGGATGGCTGGTGGCGCTCACGCTCAAGCTCCTCGGCTCGGCCTGGGACGTCTCGTGGCACTTCAAATGGCTGCGCGACGACCTCGCCCCGCCGCACCTGCTCAACTCCGCCGGCACCGCCCTCGTCGTCGTCCTGACCGTCGTCCACGGCTACACCGGCTACGGCGTCGACAAGGCGGCGCTGCGGCTCATCCAGTGGGGAACCGGGATCTTCCTCGTCGCGGTGCCGCTCGACCTGATCAACCACCGCGTCAACGGGCTCGACATCACCTCGTGGAGCCCGTCGCACATCATGCTCTACGTTGGAACGTTCTTCATGATCATGGGCGTGATCAGGGGCTGGTTCATGGGCGCGCCCCCCGGCCGGGAGCGCACGGTCGTGCTGGGCGCCTTCCTCGCGTTCTTCCTGGAGAACGTGCACTTCCCCGAGCAGCACCAGGAGTACGGCATCCTGTCGCTCGGCGCCTGGGACAACCACGCCACCTACGCCGAGCCGATCCTGCTGCGCTTCGCCGCCGACCAGATGGGCCGTCCGGTCGACCGGATCATGATGGCCGGGTTCACCCTGCCCGTGCCCGACTACCTCTACGCGGTCTACGCCGTCGTCGGCGGGCTGTCGGTGCTGGTCGCGGCCAGGCTGCTGATCGGCAGGTTCGGCGCGGCGACGCTGGTGGCCGGCGCGTACGTCGGGTTCCGCACGCTGATCTGGCCGCTGCTCACCTTCGGCGGCTTCCCGCCGTCGGCGGTGCCGTTCTTCTTCGTGGCGGCCGGGCTGCTGGTGGACCTGGCGTTCCTGGTGCGCGTCCCGGCCGTGCGCGCCGTCGTGGGGGCGGTCGCGGTGACCGCCGGCGCCTACGGCGCGCTGGTCGTGCAGAACGCGGCCCTGGGTCCGGTCTACGGCGCGATCAAGGGCCAGACCGGCCTGTACGGAGCCCCGCCCCTGGTCACCTCGTCGGCCCTGTGGGCCGGGCTCGGCCTGCTGGCCGCCTGGCTGGCCGCCGAGTGGCTCGCCGGGCGGCGCCACCGGCCGGCTCAGCCGATCGAGGCCCGGGTGATCGCGACCGCCACCCCGTAGGCCAGCCCCATCACGCCGACCTCGGCCGCCGCCCAGCTCACCAGGGCGGTGGCCCCGCCACGGCGGATCACCGGCAGCAGGCGGAAGCGGATGTGGGCGGCCAGCGGCACCAGCAGCGCCACCAGCGCCGTCTTGATCACGACGAGCACGCCGTAGTGGCTGGTCACGATCGCGCCGGGCAGCTCGACGCCGGGCGTGAGCGCCATCGTGCCGAGCCCCGTGACCAGCCCGGACAGCGAGACCAGGAGCAGGCAGACGGTGGCCATCCTGGAGAACTTCGGCAGCGCCACGGCCAGCAGCCGCCGGTGGGGGGCGACGAACACGGCCGTGGCGGCCAGGCCGCCCGCCCAGGCCGCCGCGCCCATCACGTGGATCTCCATCGAGATCATGATGGGGTCGTGCCAGACGGAGTTGACCGCGTGCCCGGTGACCGGGATGGGCAGGAGCCCGAACAGCGCCACGATGATCCGCAGCTCCGCGGGCACCTTCTCGCCGAACCTGACCGCCATCAGCCCGATGCCCGCCGCCGCCAGCGCGCACGCCGCGCTGAACAGCAGCCCCTGCCCGGTGCCGACCTCCTCGACGTAGGAGGCGATCAGCCCGAACGTGGGCACCCGGCCCGGATTGAGCTCGGCCGTCTGGAACACGATGGTGAGCAGCGCGCAGATCGCCCACGCCCAGGCCGCCAGCACGGCGAGCGGACGCACCCGGCGCAGCACCGGCTCGGTGGCGTCGGGGTCGTCGAAGCCGAGCAGCTTGGGCACCAGGCTCAGGCCGACCACGGCGACGGCGGCCAGGTCGAGCAGCACCCGGACGACCGGCAGGCCGTAGGCCACGACCGGCCCCGGCATGGGGATGCCCGGCACGGACTCCTGCGCGGTGAACGTGGACGCCGCCACGGCGGCGACGATCCCGCACACGATGAAGGCGCCGGCGACGAGCCGCCCGCCCACCACCTGCCGCCCGGAACGGGAGGAGACGGTCGCGGTCACGCCCGCGTCCCGCCCTCGGACGAAGGGCCGCCCTCAGCGGTCCCGGCGGCGGAGGTGGCCGCGGTGTCCTGGGTGTTCGAGCTGGCCGCGGTGTCCGCGGTGGCCGGGGCGGCGCGGCGGAGGGCGACGGCGGTGCCCGCGGCCAGCAGCAGCAGCGCGGCCACGATCCACACGACCGCCATGCCGGCTCCGCCGTTGGCCGCCGCCTCGGCCGCCTCCGCGCTGTCGCCCTGCTCGGCCTGCCCGGCCGAGACGCCGGTGGCCGAGGCGGCCATGGTGAAGCTGATCTTGCCGGTCACCGGATGGCCGTCGGAGGACAGGATCCGGTAGCCCACCACGTACGAGCCGCCCGCGGGCAGCGGCCTGACCTTGACGGAGACCCGCTCGGCGGCCACCTCCGCCGCGCCGTCGGCCCACGAGGAGCCGTCCGCCCCCGTCACGCCCACCTGCGCGTAGCCCTGGCGCACCGCCTGGTCGAACACCAGCGTCACCCGCGCGGGCGAGGCGGACAGCGTGGCGCCGTCCTTCGGATCGCTGCCGACCAGCACGTTGTGCGCCTGCGCGGGCAGGGCGAACCCGACCGCGGCGCACGCGAGCAACAGGACCGTGAGTAGCCGCCTCACCGATCAAAACCTTCCATCGAACGAGTCTCGAACCCGTATATGGTCCCACCCATGACGGACCTCTTCGGCGGCGCGGCGCCCTACTACGCCAAGTACCGGCCCGGTCACGGCGATCCGGCCATCGACCGGCTGGCCCGCGCGTTCGGCCCGGACGGCGTCGTGCTCGACCTCGGCTGCGGCCCGGGGACGATCGCGATCCCGCTGGCCGGGCGGGTGCGCGAGGTGCTGGCCGTGGACCCCGACGAGGAGATGCTGGCCGAGGGGCGGCGGCTGGCGGCGGGCGCGCCCGGCGTCCGCTGGTTGCGCGGCGACTCGACGACGCTGCGGGAGCTGCCGCCGTTCGGTCACGTCGTGATGGGCCGGTCGTTCCACTGGATGGACCGCCGCCCGGTGCTGGCCGACCTCGACGCGCTGCTGCCGCCCGGCGGCGTCGTCGCCCTCGTCGGCCCCACCCGCGACCCCGCGGAGGAGCCGTGGGAGCCGGTCATGCGCCGGGTGCGCGAGCAGTTCGGGCTGACCACCTGGACGGCCGCCGGCTCCTTCCAGCAGACCGGCGAGCACCACCACGACGTGCTGGCCGCCTCGCCCTTCTCCGACCTGGAGTCCGGCCGGTACGAACACCGCCTCGCCTACGACCTCGACGCCGTGCTCGGCCTGCAGCTGTCCTACTCCTACACGGCCCCGGCCAGGCTCGGCGACCGCCTGCAGGCGTTCGTCGAGGCGGCCAGGGCCGCCCTGCTGGCCGCCGAGCCGTCGGGCCGCTGGGAGCTGACGGCGACCACCGAGGTCCTCCTCGCCCGGCGTCCGGCGTAGCCCGGCGGCCGGGGCTCAGCGCCGGGTGAGCCGCCGGACCGCGAGGCCCGCCACCCGCACCGCCGCCGACGGCCACAGCCGGGCGGCGCGCCAGGCGATCCGCCCCGAGGCGGGCGCCACGATCAGCGCCTTGTTCCTGGCCACCCCGCGCAGGATGTCCGCGGCCAGCGCGTCGACGGGATAGAGCCGCCCCTGCGCCCGCACCGCCGCGCTCCTGGCATGGGCGGCGACGTCGTTCTGCGGCAGCCCGGGGTTGGCGTGGTCGAGCAGCGGCGTGTCGACGAACCCCGGGCAGACCACGCTCACCCGCACCCCGTACGCGGCCGCCTCGGCCCGCAGCCCCAGCGAGAGCCCGACCACGGCGTGCTTGCTCGTGGTGTACGGCAGCATCAGCGGCGCGGGCACCAGCCCGGCCAGCGAGGCGGTGTTGACGATGTGCCCGAAGCCCTGGTCCACCATGATCGGATAGGCCGCGTGCACGCCGTGGACGACGCCGCGCAGGTTCACGTCGAGCGTGCGGTTCCAGTGGTCGAGCGTCAGCTCGCGGGTGCGGCCGCCGACCGCGATGCCGGCGTTGTTGAACAGGAAGTCGAGCCGCCCGCGTTCGGCCTTCACCCGCGTGAGCAGCGCGGCCACGGCCTCGGCGTCGATGACGTCGAGCCGGGCGAACTCCAGCCCGAAGTCGGCGGCGACCTGCTTGCCCGCCTGCTCGTCGACGTCGGCGATCACCACCGTCACGCCCCTGCGCCGCAGCTCCCGCGCCACCGCGCGGCCGATCCCGGAGGCGCCCCCGGTCACCACCGCGACCTTCACCGGCGCGGCTCCGCCCATATCCCCATGGCCTGCCAGACCTTCCTGCTGACGACGTTGACGAGCCCGATCTCGGCGCACAGCTCGCGCGTGCGGCTCACCGAGTCGCGGATCTCCCGCCGGGCGGCCGGGTTGTCGCGGTAGATCTCCGCCACGACGTGCGGCGGGACGCGGAAGTGCCTGATCAGCGGGCCGGGCGGCGCGAGCATGATGCGGGCCATCACGCCGAGCACGACCGGCGAGATCACGCTCAGCAACATGCGCCGGTGGCGGGGCATGCGCGGCACCCGGTTGCGGAGGTAGTGGCGGGCGAAGGAGATGTGCCTGGCCTCCTCCGCGATGTGGATGCGCATGATCGTCTCTTCCAGCGGATGGTGGGCCCGGCCGTCCTTCAGAACCTTACGCTGCACGTGGTCGATCGGGTCCTCGCCACCCAGGACGAAGACGAAGAACAGCTCGGTGGAGATCAGCGGGATCCAGGGCGCGATCTGGGCGACCAGGGACAGCGGCCGCGGCATGCCGCGTATGGGGAGCTTTGTGCGGTTCACGAACTCCTGGAACATCATCCCGTGATGTCCCTCTTCGATGGTCTCGTGGTAGACGTACCGGAACTCGGGGGAGCCGTTCGGCAGGCGGTAGGCGTAGTTGAGCAGGCCGCGCTTGAGCAGGTTCTCGAACTGCAGGCCGATCTTCATGGCGGTGGCGACCCGCCACAGGCCGATCCTGGCGCGGACCTCGGGGGGACGGCTGCGGTACCAGGGGTGGCCGCCCAGCTTGTCGACCTCGGGCAGCTCCCAGCGAGGGTCGGCCTGGTCGACGCGGAACTCTGGGTCGTCCCACGGGATGTCGCGGTAGGGCTCCCAGTGTCTGTCGACCGACGCCTTCGACAGGCGTTCGACGACCGCCTCGTAGGCGGTGCGGCCGGCGACCCTCTCGTCGTTCTCCCTGGCGGCGGCAGAGCTCGGTGCGGATGTCATCGCGGGTGCTCCTCTCCTCGCCCTTGTAATTGTACGAAGGATCCAATAGGCGCGGAAGAGGGGTCCGGGTCACAGGTTCTCGACGGGCAGCCCCAGTTCGCCGGCGACCGCCTTACGCAGCAGGACTGCGGCCCGGCGACGCGAGAGCACATGGGGATGCACGTGCGTCTGGACCGCCAGGCCGTCGATGAGCGCGAAGATCCGCCAGGCCGCCTCCTCCGGATCGCCGCAGGCGAACGCGCCCGAGCGCACGCCGTCCTCGATGATCGACCGCAGCAGCGAACGGCTGCGCGCGTCGATCCTGCGGGAGATCTCCTCCAGTTCCGGGCTGCGCATCGCCTCGGCCCAGGCGTCGATCCACAACCGCCACTCGTCGGAGGGGATCGCCGGGGAACAGCGCCGCAGCAGGGCGCGCAGTCGTTCCAGCGGGCCGGCGGGGGACTCCTCGATGTCGGACAGCGCGTCCAGTTGCAGCCTGGCCGCGTAGCCGAACGCCTGCGCGAACAGCCGGTCCTTGGTGTCGAAGTGGTAGAAGAGCAACGCCTGGCTGACGCCCGCCGCGCGGGCGATGTCGAGGGTCCGGGTGCGACCGAACCCCTGCTCGGCGATCACTTCGCAGGCCGTCTTGAGGAGGTCTTCGCGCCTTAATCGGCTGAAACTGGGTGTCACAGCGAGTAACTCTAACTACTGATCAACGGTATTTGTAGGACAAACCGGGCACCGCGTTCGGAGGGCTCGATGGTGAGCGTGCCCTCGTGGGCCTCGGCGATCTCGCGGGCGATGGCCAGGCCGAGCCCGGTGCCGCCGGCGTCGCGGCGGCGCGAGTCGGCCAGGCGGGTGAACCGCCGGAAGACGACTTCGCGCTGGTCGGGGGCGATGCCGGCGCCGTCGTCGAGCACTTGCAGCACCGCCTGCCCCTCCTGTTCACCCACAGTCACAGTGATCATGGTATCGGCGTGCCGCTCGGCGTTGTCGAGCAGGTTCGCCAGCAGGCGGGACAGTCGCAGCGCGTCGCCCTCGACGACCACGCCGGAGCGCAGCCGCGTCTCCACCGGCTTGCGCTCCGGACGGCGCAGCAGCTCCTCGCGCACCAGCCTGGCCAGGTCCACCGGCTCGCGGCGGCCGGGCCCGCCGGCCTCCAGCCGGGTCAGGGTCAGCAGGTCGCCGACGATGTTCTGCAGGCGGTCCAGGCCCTCGATCACGCGCCGGCCGGTGCGGGGCCAGTCGGTCTCCTCGGGGGCGAGCATCGCCTCCTCGACCTGCGTGCGCATCGCCGCGATCGGGCTGCGCAGGTCGTGGGAGGCGTCGGAGGCGAACCTGCGCTGCTGCTCCACCGCGCGTTCGAGCCGGTCGAGGGTCTCGTTCACGGTACGGGCGAGGTCGTCGAGCTCGTCGCGGTGCCGTCCCCTGGGCACCCGGCGGCCGAGGTCGGTGGCGGTGATCTCGGCCAGTTCGTCCCTGATCGCCGAGACCGGGGTCAGCGCGTTGCGCGCGGTCAGCCAGGCCACGCAGGCCGTGACGGCGGCCAGCAGCAGCACGCCGAGCCCGGTGACCGGCAGGTACCAGGGGCTGATGTACCAGGGGAGCTCGGGGGTGTAGGCGTAGATCATCCAGGGCTTGCCGCCGACGTGCGCCCGGAAGCCGACGGTGATCAGGCAGTGGACGCCGCGCAGCCGGTTGGTGCAGGTCGTGGTGTCGAGGCGGGCGTCGGTGCCGGTGGCGGTGCTGGTGCTGAGCGGCGGCTGCCCGCTCAGGCGCGGGCTGGCCTGCCGGATCCGGCCGTCGGCGTCGACGACCTGGATGAGGTCGGTGCCCTCGGTGACGGCCACGGGCCGCAGGCGGCCGGGGGCGTCCCGCTCGACGACGAAGGCGATGCGGCGCGCGGCGCCGGCGGTCTGCTCGGTGAGGAAGCCGGTGGCCATCGTGTGCACGATCGGCGTGACGAGGAGCGCGGTGACGCCGTAACCCGCCAGTGCGCACAGCAGGGCGGCCAGCGTCAGCCGCCGTTGCACGGACCAGCGTCTGAACATGCGCACGCACCCCTCCGATGACCAGACGATCACAGAAGGCGGGGGTGGTCCTAATTAGCGGAGTTTCGGCGACAAATGCCACCGAAAGGCCCTCCAGAGCATTGCTCTATGCGTGCCGCCGCGACCTGACTAGAGTAAGTGAACACTGATGCCAAGGAGTCGATGTGGACCTTGCAGAGTATCGGCGTGCCGCCGCGGAGTGGCTGCGCGACAACGTCCCGGCCGACGATCAGTCAGGGGCCGACGCCCTCGCCCGCGCCAAGGAGTTCATGGCCAGGCTCTACGACGCCGGCTACTCCGGCATCACCTGGCCGCGGCAGTGGGGCGGCCAGGGGCTGACGCAGGCCGAGGAGCGCGCCTTCGCCGCCGAGGCACGTGACTACACCCTCCCCACGTACGTCTTCTCCATCGGGCTCGGCATGACCGGCCCGACGCTGGTGGACCGGGGCACCGACGCGCAGCGCGAGCGGTTCGTCCGACCGCTGCTGCGCGGCGAGGAGGTCTGGTGCCAGCTGTTCTCCGAACCGGGCGCCGGCAGCGACGTGGCCAGCCTGCAGACCCGCGCCGTGCGCGACGGCGACACCTGGGTCGTCAACGGCCAGAAGGTCTGGACCTCGGTCGCCCACCACGCCGACTGGGGGCTGCTGCTGGCCCGCACCGACGTCGAGGTGCCCAAGCACCGCGGCCTGACCATGTTCGTGGTCGACATGCACCACCCCGGCGTGACGGTCAGGCCGCTCAAGGACATGTCCGGCCGGGCCAACTTCAACGAGATCTTCTTCGACAACGTGACGATCCCCGACGAGCACCGGATCGGCGAGGTCAACGACGGCTGGAGCGTGGCCGTCACCACCCTGCTGCACGAGCGGCTGTCGATCTCGGCGGGCGTCGGCATGGGCGGGCAGAAGGACAACCCGGCCACCTTCGAGGCGCTGCGCGAGACGCTCGACACCAGCGACCCGCTGGTCCGCGACCAGCTCGTCGAGCTGCACATCCGCAGCCGCGCCCTGGCCCTGTTCAACCAGCGGCTGGCCCAGGAGACCAGGGCGGGCATCTTCCCCGGCGCCCGCGGCAGCGCCGCCAAGCTGCTGCTGGCCGAGCTGACCCTGTTCCAGGCCGACCTCGCCACCCAGCTCGTCGGCCCCGAGTCCGTGGTCGGCGACCACCCGCTGTCCCGGTCGATCTCGCTGGCCCCCGGCATGGCGCTGGGCGGCGGCACCAACGAGATCATGCGCAACATCGTCGGCGACCGCGTGCTGGGCCTGCCGCCGGAGCCGCGGGTGGACAAGACCGTGCCGTTCAAGGACCTGAAGGTGGGGACGCAGGGGTGAAGCTCGTACTGAGCCAGGAACAGCAGCAGCTCCGCGAGGCCGTGCGCGACTTCCTGCGCGCCGCCTCGCCGCTGCGCAAGGCCCGCGAGGGCTACGACCCCCAGGTGTACGCCCGGCTCAACGGCGAGCTCGGCCTGTCCGGCCTGGTCGTTCCGGAGGAGCACGGCGGCGCCGGGGCCGGGCTCGCCGACCTCGCGGTGGCCCTGGAGGAGACCGGCGCCGCGCTGCTGCCCGGCCCCTTCCTCGCCACCCAGTTCGCCGCGCTCGCGCTCACCCAGGTGCCCGACAAGGAGCTGCTGGGCGGCATCGCCGAGGGCCGCGTCGCCGCCACGCTCGTCCAGCCCGAGAGCGACCTCGCCTTCGACGGCACGGCCGTCACCGGCGTCCTGCCCCGGGTGCTGTCCGGCATGGAGGCGGACGTGCTGCTCGCCCCCGCGCCCGGCGACGGCGGCGTGCTGCTGGTGGCCGTCGAGCTGGCCGGCCCCGGCGTCACGCGGACGCCGCTGGAGACGCTCGACCTCACGCGCGGCCAGGCCCAGGTGACCCTGGAGCGCGCCCCCGCCCGCGTGCTCGGCCGCCCGCCCGCCGGCAGCGGCATCGGCGACCGGCTGTGCGTCGCGCTCGCCGCCGAGCAGCTCGGCGTGCTGCGCGCCGCACTGGACGCCATCGTCGCCTACGCCAAGATCCGCGTCGCCTTCGGCCGCTACATCGGCTCCTACCAGGGCGTCAAGCACAAGCTCGCCGACATGCACGGCAAGCTCGAACAGGCCGAGTCGATCGTCAGGTACGCCGCCTGGGCCGCCGACGAGTCGCCCGCCGAGCTGCCCGGCGCCGCCGCCCTGGCCCAGGCGTACGTGGGCCGCGCCTGCTTCGAGGTCGCCCGCGACCACCTGCTCCTGCACGGCGGCATAGGTTTCACCTGGGAGCACGACGCGCACCTGTTCTACAAGCGGGCCAAGGCCGACGAGGTGCTGCTCGGCCCGCCCCGCATCCACCGGGCCCGTCTCGCGGAACTCCTGGAGCTGTAGATGGACATCAGCGGCCTTCCCGGCTTCTACGCCATCGCCGCCGCCGACCCCGGCCGCCTGGCCGTGATCGACACCGACGGCACGCGCACCACGTACGGCGAGCTGCTCGCCCGGGTCAACCAGGTCTCCCACGGCCTGCGGGCCCGCGGCCTCGGCAAGGGCGACGTGGTCGCCGGCGTGCTGACCAACGGCCTCGACGCCGTCGTCATGCTCATGGCGACCGGCCAGATCGGGCTCTACTACGTGCCGGTCAACTGGCACCTCACCGAGTCCGAGGTGTCCTACATCCTGGCCGACTGCGACGCCAAGGTCGTCGTCACCGACGCCGCGCACGCCGTGCCGGGCGCGGAGATCGGCACGTCCGGGCTGGCCGAGGGGCAGCCCGCGGACGCCCCCGACGGGCGTACGGCCGGGGCGGTCATGTGGTACACCTCCGGCACCACCGGCTTCCCCAAGGGCGTGCAGCGCCCGCTGCCCGACGCCGAGCCGGAGGCCGTCGTGCCGCTGTACACCTGGTTCCTCGGCGAGGTCGTCGACCTCACGCCGGGCGACGCCGTGCACCTGGTGACCTCGCCGATGTACCACTCGGCGCCCTGCGCGCACACCCAGTTCGCGCTGCACCTCGGGCACACGGTGGTGATCACGCCCAGGTTCGACCCGGTCGACATCCTGGAGCTGATCCAGCGCCACCACGTCTCCAACGCCATGATGGTGCCGACCATGTTCCACCGCATGCTGCAGCTCCCCGAGGACGTCAGGGCCAAGTACGACGTGTCGAGCCTGCGCCAGGTCATCCACACGGCCGCGGCCTGCCCGGTCGCCGTCAAGCAGGCGATCATGGACTGGTGGGGCCCGGTGCTGTACGAGTACTACGGCTCCACCGAGTCCGCGATCGCTTTCTCCGTCAAGCCGCACGACTGGCTGGCCAGGCCCGGCACGGTGGGCCGCCCGGCGCCGACGTTCGAGGCCAAGATCTGCGACGAGAAGGGCGAGGAGCTGCCGCCCGGCGAGCCCGGCATGATCTACGTCAAGTCCTCGACGGGCTCCTTCGAGTACCGCAAGGACCCGGCCAAGACCGCCGCCAGCATGCTGGGCGAATGGTACGCCCCCGGCGACATCGGCTACCTCGACGACGACGGGTTCCTGTTCCTGTGCGACCGGCGCACCGACCTGATCGTCTCCGGCGGGGTGAACATCTACCCCGCCGAGATCGAGGCCGCGCTGCTGGAGCACCCCGCGGTGGCCGACGTCGCGGTCATCGGCGTGCCCGACGAGGAGTGGGGCCACAACGTGGTCGCGCTCGTCCAGCCCGCCGAGGGCGTCGAGCCGGGCCCCGCGCTCACCGCCGAGCTGCTCGAACACTGCGGGCCCCGGCTCGCCCGGTTCAAGCACCCGAAGGTCGTCGAGTACCGCGACCGGCTCCCGCGCACCCCCACGGGCAAGTTGTCGCGCTCGAAGGTGCGCGAGGGTTACCTGGCCGAGGCGGGGAACACCAGCTCCTCGCTGTAGTCGCGGCCGTCGCCGAGGTAGAAGCGGGTGGCGAGGGTGCGGTCGGCGGTGTCGAAGATCGTGGTCCACAGCGTGCGGATCGGCTCGGCGGCATCCTCCGCCGGCCGCACCGCGCGCAGGCTGTCCCGCAGGTCTCCGGCGGACATGGTGGCGCCCTTGCTGCGCTCGTACAGGGTGCGCAGCCGGCCGTAGGTGCCCAGGCTCGCCGGGGTGTCGGCGGGCAGGGCCGTCGGGTCGGGATGGCGGTGCAGCAGGTGGTTGGTGACGCACAGCGGGCCGTCGCCGAACTCGACGGCGTGCTCGGTGCCGTCCGTGCCGCGCTCCCACACGAACGCCTGGCCGTGGGCGTCGGCGACCAGGTAGTGCAGGGGCAGGCCGAGGTCGTACTGCTTGGCCCCCAGCAGCGCCTGCTTGGCCTGGGCCGCGGTCTCGCAGGTGTCCATGAGGAACCGGGGCAGTTGCAGGCTGCCGAGCCCGACCTGCGGGGCGTCCTGCCGCGGCACGGTGGCCGTCTCGGCGTCGGCGATCAGCAGCATGACGGCCAGGCCGGCCTCGTTGATGCCGTCGATGCAGCCGTCGAGGCCGTTCATGGTGATGACGGTCGAGGCGAGCCCGTCGTCGGGCACGGTGCTGATCACGTACGGGCGGGCGGCCATGGGCAGCTCGCCGGGGCGGGCCGGCCCGCCCATGAGCCGGCCGGCGGTGTGCAGGAAGAAGTCGTAGTTGCGGCCCACCCGGCCGTGCCCGTCGGGGGACGCGGACGGCGGGCACCACAGGGCCGAGCAGGCGGCCTCCGCGGGCACGTAGTCCCAGCCGTCCAGGGCCAGCTCGTCCTGGTCGGGGTCGAGGCCGAGCGCCGCCGCGGCGCCGTCCATGCGGGCGTGGTGCTGCGGCCAGTTCCGTTCGAACCAGGACATCCTTGCTCTGATCACCGCCGGGTCGGCGGTCCTGGGCGACCAGCCGAGCCGGCGGGCCTCCTCGGTGAGCACCCGGCCGATCTCGAACTGGCTGCCGGTGACGGTGAGGTGCGTGACGAGCTGGAAGTCGTCATTGCCGCCGGCCACGCAGGTCATGTAGGTCATGCCGCCGATGGTGCCGCCGCCCGCTGACCGGGCTCCTACCGTCCGCTGACCGCCCGCCCGCGAGACGATCAGCCGGTCAGCTTCCCCACCTGCTGGACGACCACCAGGACGGTCAGCGTCCCGAAGAACGCCACCGACCAGACCAGCGCCCCCAGCCGGTACGACCTGACCTTGATCGCCTCCGGCAGCGCCCGCCGGTTCAGCACGATCAGCAGGATCGAGTACACGAACATCATCACCGCCGCGAAGCAGGCCGAGAACACCAACAGGATCAGCGGCTGGTCGAGCCCGAGCAGCAGGATCGCGATGCCGACCAGCGTCATCGCCCAGACGGTGACGAAGTACACCCGGTTCACCGAGACGGGCCGGTCGCGCAGGTAGACCGTCTTGATCGTGTCCGAGGCCAGCCGCGAGGTGTAGTCGACGATGCCCATGGCCGAGGCGAACAGGGCCAGCGCGCCGATCAGCCAGAACAGGATCCCGAACCACGTGCCGACCGTGCCCTGCAGCACCTCGCCCTCGACCTTCAGGAAGCCGATGTCGTTCCTGCCCGTCACCTCCGGCCGGCCGAAGACGGTCGAGTAGGCCAGCATCGACATCAGCCCGATTGTCAGGAACGACACCAGCGCGAACGTGGCGCCCTGCTCGGCGTTGGCGAAGCGCCACCACCGGCGCCAGCGCGCCAGGTTGTCGTCGGTCGGCGGGAACTGGAAGCCGGTCGAGGCGGCCGCCTCCTCCTCGCCGGTGACCGGGCTGACCAGGCGCGGAACGTACGAACCCATGCCGAAGCCCTTGTCGCGGATCCAGTTGCTCTGGCACAGGTTCTGGCCGCCGCCCGCGCCGGCGTAGGCGACGGCGCCCATGAGCACGGCGATCCCGAGCTCCCCGGCCGGGAAGCGGGCGCCGACGGTGAGCCCCTTGCCCAGCTCGACCCAGCTGTCGGCGTTGACGGCGAACAGGATCGCGACCACGGCCAGCGTGGCCACCAGGGCGATCTTCACGAAGATCACCCGTTCGAGGGCCGTGTAGATCACCGGCGCCAGCGTCAGGCCCAGCGCGATGACGACGAGCATGCCGATCGCGATCCACCGCACCCCGCCCGCCCCGGCCCCGGTCAGGTACGTCACCATGGTCGCGGACGTCGTCACCCACCCCGGCCACAGGTTCGAGGCCAGCGTCAGCACGACGAAGACCAGCCCCCAGTGCCGCCACATCCGGCTGAACCCGGTCAGCGCGGTCTCGCCGGTGGCCAGCGTGTACCGCTCGATCTCCATGTTCAGGAACCACTGGGTGACGATGCCGACCGCGGCCCCCCAGACGAACACCAGCCCCACCTGGGAGGCGATGTAGGGCCAGAGGATGAACTCGCCCGACGCCAGCCCCACCCCCGCCCCGACCAGCCCCGGGCCGATGACGCGCCAGGTCGAGCGGGGAGGGTCGGGCAGGTCGCGGACGGCGACGGACGGCAGGACTCGCGCGGGGACGGTGGGGGTGAAGTCCGTCATGCGGATCTCCTCGTTACGGCTTCCCGTACCGTCACCTTACGCAGATCGCTCACGCCGGTGAACTATCCGGTCAGGGTCACCACGTAGTCCCCGAGGTCCGTGAGCCCGTCCACCCGCCCGCCGGACTCCATCAGGCCGCCCAGCACCTCGCGCATCGCCGTCCGCCAGGCCCTGGCCGCCGCCGGGTCGTGCACGCGCAAATGTTCGACGTCGTGCGGCGTGCCCACCAGCACGACGTCCGAGTCCGCCGGGCGCACGACCGGGCCGGAGCCGTCCTCGGCCAGCACCCGGGCGCGGCCTTCCGCCGGTGCCGGCCGTGGCCGCAGCGGCCGCTCGTCCAGCGGCCACACCGCCAGCAGGCGGTCGGAGGAGTCGCCCTCGTTGATCGCGTCGGCCATGACGCCGTAGAAGTCCCGCAGGTACGCCTGCGGGCGGGCGCCCAGCTTGACCAGGTTGAACCGGGCGTTGCGGCGGACGAGCGGGTCGAAGGTCCAGCTGATGCGGTCCAGGCCGCGTTCCAGGCACCACGCCCGCTGGTGCAGCTTGAGCGCGTAGCCGATGCCCCTGCCGATCGAGGCGCCCGTCACGTGGGAGTGCAGCGCGCCGTCCGCCGCCCGGAAGCCCACCGACGCGCCCACGAGCACGTCGTCCTCGTACGCGCCGGCCACGTAGTTGCCGGTGTGCGCGAACCCGACCATCAACTCGACGCTGACCGGCGCGTTGCCCGGATCGGGCCGCCAGATGTCATCGAAAAGCCGGAAGACCTGCGCGAACTCGCCCATCTCGTGCAACTCGCGGATCGTCACACCACTCTTGGCCGCCGCCTCGGCGGCCTCCTCCCGGCTCGTCATGCCCCCCACTATGCCCGCCGGACGGCGACATGCCCGCCCGCGGACCGCGGACGGGCATGTCAGAGGCTGCCGGAGATCACTTCACCAGCGGCCCGAGCGTGCGTTCCATGACGCAGTCGTTCTCGAACTTCCTGTCGTAAGTCGTCGTGCGGCCGTACCAGTGGCCCCTGACGCGCACGGAGACGGGGGAGTAGTTGCGCGGGCACGCGCCCGGATCGACGTTGAGATCCTTGACCACGCCGTCGACCTCGTGCAACTCCGCGCAGGCCGTGCGCGGGCGCGGGTGGGTGCCGCCGTCGGGGTCGCAGGTGAGCCGCATCGAGTACGCGCCGCCGCCGTTGCTCGGGGTGACGGTGATGAACAGCAGCACGCCCGGCTCGTCGGCGGCGGCGGCCCCGGCCGGGCTCGCCCCGAACGGGACGACGAGCGCGGCGGACGCGCACAGGGCTAGGGCGGCCGTCCTGCGAGCGGCGGTCAGCACGGATTTCATGGAACCTCCCTGGTCAACGTGCGCCCCGAGAGCGGCGGCGCACGTCAAATGACTACAGGCAGTCACCATATCGATACCACTGGTGAAGGAGTGACAGAATGCTGTCCCCGCCGATCACCCCCCGCTCCCGCCGCGGGCCTGGTTGTCTCAGCGCACGGCCTCGATCAGGGCGCGGAGGAGGACCGCGCGGCGTGGCATCTCGGCCACCACCACGTGCTCGTGGTCGGCGTGCGCGCCGCCGCCCACCGCGCCCAGCCCGTCGAGCGTCGGGCAGCCGGCCCCGGCGGTGAAGTTCCCGTCGGAGGCGCCGCCCACCGCCGCGCTGGGCAGCGGGCCCACGTCCAGCCCCGCGGCCAGGTCCTGGGCCAGGGCGTAGAGCGAGGCCGACATCGCGGCTTCGAGCGGCGGCCGGTTGGGGCCCCCTTCGACCTCCAGCCGCGTGCCGGGCACCACGGGGGCCAGCGCGCGCATCGCGGCGTCCACCCGCAGCTGCTCGGCCACCGTGCTCGCCCGCACGTCGACCCCCACCGTCGCCTCGGCCGGGACGGTGTTGAGCGTCGTCCCGCCGCGCAGCACGGTCGGGGTGACCGTCGTGTCACCGGCTCCGAGTGCGGCGATGGCCAGGATCTGGTGCGCCAGCTCGACGCCCGCGTTCGCGCCCTTCTCCGGCTCCAGCCCGGCGTGCGCCGCCTTGCCGCGCACCCGCAGCGTGTACATCGACGTGCCCTTGCGGGACGTCTTCAGCGCGCCGCCGTCCGCGCTGGCCTCCATGACGAACGCGGCGGCCAGCCCCCGCGCGGTGTCCGCGATCAGCGGCGCGGACGTGATCGAGCCGAGCTCCTCGTCACCGGTGATCAGCAGCGTGACGCCGTCGAGCGAGCCGAGCCCGGCGAGCGCGTGGAACGTCTGCACCAGCCCGGCCTTCATGTCGAACACGCCCGGCCCGCGGGCCACCCCGTCGACGACCGACCAGGGATGGGTCGCCAGCGTGCCGATCGGCCAGACGGTGTCGTGGTGGCCGAGCAGCAGCACCCTTGGCGTGCCGAACGACCAGCGCAGATGGGTGACGCCGTCGATCACCAGGAACTCCGGCCGGGCCCCCAGGTGACGGGCCCCCATCGCGGCCACGACCTCGGCGCTGCGGGCCACGGCCGCGAGGTCACGCGAGAACGACTCGCACAGGACCAGCTCCTCCAGATCCTCGATCATGCCAGCCGCTCTCCGAGGAACCGGTGGACGTTCCCACCGATGATCTTGGCGACGTCCTTCTCCGGCAGGCCGCGGGCGAGCAGCCCCTCGGTCACCATGGGCAGCCCGGTGGGCCCCTCCAGACCGGGGATCGACGCCTTGGAGTCGAGGTCGTCGGGCTCCAGGCCCTCGCAGCACGGGGGCGTCAGGTCGTCCATGACCTCGCGGATGAAGTCGGGGCCGAGGCCGACGTGGTCGATCCCGGCCACCTGCGCGACGTGCTCGATGTGGTCGAGCAGGCGGTCGAGCGTCATTTCCTCCCTGCGCTCGGCCAGGAAGGGGGCGAAGAAGTTCACGCAGACCACGCCGCCCGTGGCGGCGACCCCGCGGAGCTGGTCGTCGGTGAGGTTGCGGTGGTGGTCGCGCAGCGCGCGGGCCGCGGAGTGAGTGGCCATGACGGGCTTGGTCGCCAGCTCCAGCACGTGGGCCACGCCCGACGCGCCCAGGTGCGAGACGTCGAACACCATGCCGAGGCGCTCCATCTCGCTCAGGGCGGCCACGCCGCGGCTGGTCAGGCCGCTGCCGGTGGCGTCCTCGGCGCTGCCGTCGGCCAGCGGCGTACGCCCGAAGTGCGCGATCGAGGCCACCCGCACGCCCAGCCGGTGGACGGTCGAGATCAGCTCGACGCTCTCGTCGAGCCCCGGCATGCTCTCCAGCGCGAGCACCAGGGCGATCTTGCCCTCCTCCAGTGCCGCGTCGATCGCCGAGGCGTCGAGGCAGAGCCGTACGGTGTCGGGGTTGCCCTCCGCGATCACGTGGGCGCACTCGATCATGCGCAGCGTCTGCCGCAGCGCGCCCTCGGGCCGGTACTGGTCGTCGATGAAGACAGGCAGGATCTGCAGGTCGACCCCGCCCTCGACGAGCTGCGGCAGCCACTGGCGGCGGAAGAAGGAGGCCCACTGCTGGGGCGGCCGGGCGGCGACCGCCATGAGCAGATCATTGTGGGTGTCGGCCACGACGGCACGCCGATGCAGGGGAAGCGTCATGCGAAGGACGTTACCGCGCGCCCCCGACCTGCTCCAATGCGCCTCAAGTCCGATTTTTCGCCCATATCTTGTTCACGGCACCGAAGACGGGACCTCCTCGACCGTCCGGTACGCCGCGCGCGGCGGCCGGGCGGTGAGCCGCCGGTAGAGCGTCGTCGGGCCCGGCCAGTTGTTGGTGACCCGCCCCTCGGCCGTCTTGTACCAGCTCCGGCACCCCTCGCCCCACACCATGCGGGCCATCGCCGCGTCGAGCTGCCTGGCCCAGGCGGCCATCGCCTCGGGACGCACCTCGATCGGCCCCTCCTCGGCCACCCGCGCCAGGCAGGCCATGACGTGCCGCACCTGGCACTCGATCATGTAGATGATCGAGTTGTGCCCGAGGTTCGTGTTCGGGCCGTAGAGCAGGAACAGGCTGGGGAAGCCGGGCACCGAGATGCCGAGGTAGGCGTGCGCGCCGTCGCGCCACTGCTCGGCCAGCGACCGCCCGCCGAGCCCGGTGACCTCGATCGGGGCCAGGAACTCGGTGCTCAGGAAGCCGGTGGCGTACACGATCGTGTCGGCCTCGCGCAGCCCCTCGGCGGTCTCCACGCCCTTCGGCCCGATCCGGACGATCGGATCGGTGACGACGTCGACGTCCGGCCTGGTCAGTGCCGGGTAGAAGGCGCTGTCGATGACGACGCGCTTGCAGCCGGGCGGATAGCCGGGCGTCAGCTTCGCCCGCAGGACGGGGTCGGGGACCTGGGCGCGCAGATGGTCCAGGGCGCGCTTCTTCAGCAGGCCGGCGCTCCAGCCCTCGGCCAGGGCCGGGTAGAGCGTCGCCTCGGCGTACCGGTAGATCCACTCGCGGTAGGCCCGCTGGAGGCCGGGGACGTAGTGGAAGGCCAGCCGGGCGAGCGGGCCGAAGGTGGCGTCGGGCTTGGGGATCACCCAGTTGGGCGTGCGCTGGAAGACGTCGAGGTGCGCGGCCCGCTCGGCGACGGCCGGGACGAGCTGGGCCGCCGACGAGCCGCTGCCGATCACGGCGACGCGGCGGCCGGTGAGGTCGTGGTCGTGGTTCCAGCGGGCCGAGTGGAAGGAGACGCCCTCGAAGTCGGACATGCCGGGGATCTCGGGCAGGTGGGGGCGGTTGAGCTGGCCTACGCTCATGACGACCACGTCGAACGCCTCGGTGCGCTCGCCGCCGTCGTGGATGCTGGTGACCTGCCAGCGGCGGCCGTCGAAGGCCGCTCGCCGCACTTCCGCACCGAAGCGGATTTTTCGCCTGACGTCGTATTTATCAGCGCAATGCTCTAGGTAGGCCAGGATTTCGGGTTGGGCTGGGTAGCGGCGGGTCCAGCTCGCGTACTTCTCGAACGAGTACGAATACAGGTGCGAGGGGATGTCGCAGCCCGCGCCCGGGTAACTGTTGTCCCGCCACGTGCCGCCGAGGTCGGCGGCCTTCTCGAAGACCGTGAAGGAGCCGATCCCGGCACGCCGCAGCCGGATCGCCATGCACAGGCCGCCGAAGCCCGCTCCGATGATCGCGACGCTGGGTGCCATGCCGTCCTCCGCGAAGTCAGGATCCACTTACAGTACGCCGAACCGCGTTCTGGCGACACCCTCCGCCACGCCCCGCGCGACCCTTCCGCGGGCCGGTAGTCTGCGCAGGTGGCTGCTGTGACGCTGACTGAGGTGATCGAGGTGCTCGAGGCGGCCTACCCGCCCGCCCGGGCCGAGTCGTGGGACGCGGTGGGGCTGGTCTGCGGCGACCCCGCCCGGCGGGTGCACAAGGTGCTGTTCGCCGTCGATCCGGTGGCGGTCGTGGGCGAGGAGGCCCTCGACTGGGGCGCCGACCTGATCGTCACCCACCACCCGCTCTACCTGCGCGGCACCACCAGCGTGGCCGCCACCACGCCCAAGGGCCGCCTGATCCACCGCCTGATCAAGCACGAGGTCGCCCTCTACACCGCCCACACCAACGCCGACACCGCCAATCCCGGCGTCTCCGACGCCCTGGCCAGGGCCGTGGGCCTGACCGGCGACCTCGTGCCGCTCCAGCCCTTCCCCGACGACCCCTGGCGCGGCCTGGGCCGCATCGGCGAGCTGCCCGAGCCCGCGACGCTGGGCGAGTTCGCCGCGCGGGCCGCCAAGGGGCTGCCGCGCACCGCCGGCGGCCTGCGGGTGGCGGGCGACCTGGCCCGTCCGGTCTCGCGCGTCGCGGTCAGCGGCGGCGCGGGCGACTCCCTGCTCGGCGCGGCCAGGGCGGCCGGCGTCGACGTGTTCCTCACGGCAGACCTACGGCACCATCCGGCCGGCGAGTTCGTCGAGGCCGGGGGCCCCGCCCTGATCGACGCCGCCCACTGGGCCACCGAGTGGCCCTGGCTCGACAGCGCGGCGTCCATCCTGCGCTCCAGTGGCGTTACCGTTGAAACGCGCGTCTCCGCCACGGTCACCGATGCTTGGACAAGAGGATATTGATCATGAAAGCAGCCCCTGAGGCCCAGAAGCGACTGCTCGACCTGGCAGAGCTCGACTCCGTGATCGACCGGCTGGCGCACCGCCGGCGCACCCTGCCCGAGCTGGCCGAGATCGACGAGCAGTCCAAGCGCCTGGCCCGGCTCGTCACCCAGGTCATCGAGGCCGAGACCGAGGCCGGCGACCTCGCGCGCGAGCAGGCCAAGGCGGAGAACGACGTCGACGCCGTGCGCACCCGCGCCGACCGCGACCAGAAGCGCCTCGACTCCGGCGCCGTGACCTCGCCCCGCGACCTGGCGAGCCTGCAGTCCGAGATCGCCTCGCTGCAGAAGCGCCAGGGCGACCTGGAGGAGGTCGTGCTGGAGATCATGGAGCGCAGGGAGGCGGCCGACGGCAAGGTCACCGACCTGGTCGCCCAGCGCGACGAGCTGGCCGCCACCCGCGCCGCCGCCGAAGACCGCCGTGACGCCGCGCTGGCCGAGATCGACAAGGAGGCGGGCGAGGTCCGGGCCCGCCGCGCCGCCGTCGCCGGCGAGATCCCCGCCGACCTGCTGAAGCTCTACGACAAGCTCAAGGAGCAGTACGTCGTGGGCGCCGCCATGCTGCACGGCGGCCGTTGCCAGGGTTGCAAGGTGGCCCTGTCCATCGCCGAGATGAACTCCATCAAGGCCGCCCCCCACGACGAGGTGCTGCGCTGCGAGGAGTGCCGGCGGATCCTGGTCCGCACCCCGGAGTCCGGCCTGTGACGTCCTACGTCATCGAGGCCGACGGCGGCTCGCGCGGCAACCCGGGCCCGGCCGGCTACGGCGCGGTCGTCCGGGACGCCGCCGACGGCCAGGTGCTGGCCGAGGCCGCCGAGGCGATCGGCGTCACGACCAACAACGTGGCCGAGTACCGGGGGCTGATCGCCGGGCTGACCGCCGTGCTGGGGGTGGGCGGCGAGGGCGCCGAGGTGGCCGTGCGGATGGACTCCAAGCTGGTCATCGAGCAGATGGCGGGCCGCTGGAAGATCAAGAACGAGGGGCTGCGTCCGCTCGCCCTCGAGGCCGGGGCGCTGGCCAGGCGGCTGCGGGTGGTCGAGTGGACCTGGATCCCGCGCGAGCACAACAAACACGCCGACCGGCTGGCCAACGAGGCCATGGACGCCGCCGCCAAGGGCCTGACCTGGAAGGCGGGCGGCACCCACGACACCGGCGCGCCGGGGGCCGCGGCCGTCCCGGCTGCCGCCGTGCCCGCGGCCCGCACGCCGGCGCCGGTCGTCGAGCAGACCGACCTCCTCGACGCGGGCGCCATCGCCGAGATGTCGGCCCCCACGGCGTCCGTGGCGGCCGCCCAGCAGCGTTCCAAGGGCACCGGCTGGGCCCCGCCCACCCGTGTGGCCACCTCGTTGCTGCTGCTCAGGCACGGCGAGACGCCGCTGTCGGTCGAACGCAGGTTCTCCGGCCTCGGCGACGCCGAGCTCACCGCCAACGGGCTGGCCCAGGCGGCGGCGGCCGCCGACCGGTTGTCGCGCGAGCCGTACCGGCCGGACGTCATCGTCTCCTCGCCGCTCAAGCGGGCCAGGCAGACGGCCGAGGCCGTGGCCCGGCGCACCGGGCTCGACGTCGAGATCGACGAAGACCTCAGGGAGGCCGACTTCGGCGCCTGGGAGGGGCACACGTTCACCGAGGTGCAGCGGGAGTGGCCCGCCGAGCTGGCCGCCTGGCTGGCCGGCCCCGACGCCGCGCCGCCCGGGGGCGAGAGCTTCGCCACGGCGGCCCGTCGCGTCCAGGCGGTGGGGGAGCGGCTGGTGGAGCGCTACGAGGGCAAGACCGTCCTCGTCGTCTCCCACGTGACCCCGATCAAGATGTTGCTGCGCGAGGCCCTCACGGCGCCTCTGGGCGCGCTCTACCGGATGCACCTCGACCTGGCCTGCCTGTCGCTGATCGAGTACTACGCCGACGGCCCCGCCGTGGTGAAGTCCTTCAACGACACCTCCCACCTACGCTGAGCACCGCCGATGCCACGACCCATCCGCTTTAGTACGACGGTGGCGAAGGCGTGCTTCGGCTGGCTCGCGTGGGTTGCGCGTGGTGGTGGTGAAGCTGTGCTTCAAGCGGCCCGCGTGGGTGATGGCGGTGAAGCTGTGCTTCGGCCGACGCGGATGCGTTGAGCGCGGCCGCGCCGGGAGCCGCCAGAACATCCCGGCGCGGCCGCTGCTGCCTCCGCCCCCCTCAGGCGGTGACATGCCCATCCCACCCAATCGATCTTGCGACTCGGTTGGGAACGGCTTGAGGTTTGATAACCTCGCTTGAGACGAGTCGGCCGGGCGGCCGCGTCGGGTCTTCGGGCCCGCCGAGGAAGGTCCGGGCTCCACAGGGCAGGGTGGTCGGTAACGCCGACCCGGGGTGACCCGCGGGACAGTGCCACAGAAAGCAGACCGCCTCCCACCTCGGTGGAAGGTGAGGGTGAAAGGGTGGTGTAAGAGACCACCAGCGCCCACGGTGACGTGGGCGGCTAGGTAAACCCCACCCGGAGCAAGGTCAAGAAGGGACGCTCTCCGGAGCGTTCCGCGCGCGACGTTCGAGGGCTGCCCGCCCGAGCCGCGCGGGTAGACCGCTTGAGGCCGCCGGCAACGGCGGCCCTAGATGGATGGTCGCCCCTTCGTTCGCGAAGGACAGAACCCGGCCTACAGGCCGGCTCGTCTCTCACCTCCCAGTTCCTGGGCCTCGCGGCCGTGCACGATCAGGGCGTACAGCACCAGTACGTCCACCGCGATGACCGCGAGCGACCACCACGGGTTGACCGCGATCCAGGTCAGCTGCGTCATCGCGTTGATCATGACGAGAACCACCGCCACGACGCGGGCCCAGGTCTGTCCCACGCTCACCGCGATACCGGTCAGGAGCAGGACGATCCCGAACAACAGGTGGATCCAGCCCCAAGTGCCGACGTTGAAGAACAGCAGGCGGGATGGTGTGCGGACGAACAGCCCGCTGTTGATCACCGCGTAGAGACCGGTGATGATGTTGAACACCCCGGCCATGATCATGAGCATGCCGGCGAACCATACCCAGCCCACCCAGCCCGTGACGGGCCTGCTCTGGTACGTCATGTCGAACCCTCCCCCGTGAGTTCACGTACACCGGCAGTCACCTGCCCGTCGAACTGAGCTGTATGCGTCTTCCCAGCTCACGAGGTTTCGACGACGCGCCAGGAGGCCGACGGCGAGCGCCGGAAGCCCAGCCGCCTCCGACGCCGCCTGACGGCCTCGGCCGGGGCCCTGGCGGCGCTTCCGCCGAAACTCGGCGGCGCTTCCGCCAAGTCCCGGCGGCGCTCCTACCGGGCCCGGCGGCGCTTCCACCGGGCCCGGCGGCGCTTCCACCGGGCCCGGCGGCGCTTCCACCGGGCCCGGCGGCGCTTCCACCGGGCCCGGCGATGCTTTCACCGGGGCCCTGGCGGCGCTTGCGGGCTCAGGAGGAGCGGGCGTCCCAGGCGGCGAGGATGGCGGCCTCCTTCTCCGGGGCCATCCCGTGGACCATCCTTCGCCCGTAGGAACGCTGCTCCTCCGGGATCTCCCGCAACCACGCCCACGTGTCACGCACGGTCTCCGCGACCGGACGCGCCCGCAGCCCCGCCGCCTCGGCCTTGCCCGTCGGCACGCTCCAGAAGTTGTCGTTCTCCTCAGACGGCGGCCCGCCCCACAGCGGCAGCTCCACGAACGCCCCGGCCCCCTGCTCGACCAGGAACTCCGCGTCCATCCACACGAACTCCGCGTCGGACCCGGTGACCTGCTTGCACAGCTCCAGCCACTCGCCGTAGGTGGTGTTGCCCGCCGGGCCGGTCACCGCGAACCGGCCGGCGACGCCCCGCTCGGCCTGGTCGAGGGTGAAGATGGCGACGTCGCGGGCGTCGATGAGCTGCATCGGCGCAGCGGGATCGCCCGGCGCCAGCACCCGGCCACCCCGCGAGATGCGGGTCAGCCACCAGGGCAGCCGGGCCACGTTCTCGTAGGGGCCGAGGATCAGCCCAGGCTGGATGATCAGCGCGTTGCCGTCGAAACCCTGCTCGACCGCCCGCTCGCACCCGGCCTTCAGCACGCCGTAGTCGCCGTCGTCGGGACCGGCGTCGGGCTCGCACGGCCATCCGCCGGTGTCCTCGGTCGCGGCCTTGGCGGGGAACCCGTCGAGGGCCGAGACGCTGGAGATGAACGCGTACGTCGCCGCCCGGCCCGACAGCGCCCGCACCGACTCGCCCACCACCCGCGGCACATACCCGGACGTGTCCACCACAAAGTCCCACGACCGGCCGTCGGCCAGCCGCTCCAGATCGGCGACGGACTCCCGGTCGCCGCGCACGGCCTCGACGCCCGGCACATCGCCGCCGCTCTGCCCTCTGTTGAACGTCGTGACCTCATGGCCACGCGCCAACGCCTCCTCCGCGATGGCGCGCCCCAGGAACCCTGTGCCGCCGATGAGCAAAATCTTCATGAACCCATCTTCCGCGCCCGGCGGGGCGCGGGCTCACAACTTCACGGAGAGCGAAGACCGCAGCGGCGGCACCAGGTGCACCCGCGCCGACCCGATGTCGAAGTACAGGCCCACCAGCTCCAGCTTGCCCGCCCTGACCTGCTCGTCCACCTTCCGGTAGGTGCGCAGGTTCTCCAGCTGCTGCTGGACGTTCACCCGGCACAACACGTCGAGGGCCCCCTTGTGCAGCCGGTCGCCCTCGGTCTCGATGAACCTGGCCAGGCTGTGGTTCCCGTGCCGCAACCACCGCCGCAGCCCCGGCAGGCTGCCGGCCTGCACCCCGGCGCTGAGCACCCCGGCCATGGCCCCGCACCCCGAGTGCCCGCACACGGTGATCGTGTGCACCCCCAGCACCTGCGTGGCGTACTCGATCGCGGCCACCACCGAGTCGTCGTGCGGCTCGGAGCCGCGGCGCGGCACCAGGTTGCCGATGTTGCGCACGGTGAACAGGTCGCCGGGACCGCTCGCGGTGATCAGGCTGGGCACGATCCTGGAGTCGGCGCACGTGATGAACAGGTGGGTCGGCTGCTGCTTGCGCGCCAGTTCGGTGAAGATGGGCCGGACCAGCGGCGCCGTGGTGCGGTGGAAGTCGCGCGCCCCTTCGGTGCAGGTCACCGGGGTGGAGCCGCCGTCGTCGGGGATGGCCCGGCGCTGCGGGCGCGTCCGCCGCTGCGCCCACGGCACCCACCGCCGGTCCGGCGACCTGCCGGGATACGCGCGGGCCCCGCCGGCCGCCAGCGTGTACCACTCGTCGTGCGGCTCGTCGAGGTCGACCGTGCCGCCCGCCTGCTCGTGGTCCAGCCGCCAGGAGTGGATGGCCTCGAAGGCCGCGTTGTCCATGAAGTCGATGGTGAGGTCGAGGTCGACCGGCGTGCCGGCGGGGATCGACCGCAGCTCGTGCGTGAGCCTGGGCACGCCGAGGAACGTCAGCGAGCCGCTGATCGTCACGTGCAGCCGGCCGTCCGGCTCCTCGCGCCTGCGCACGCTCACCCAGGTCAGCCGGCGCAGCGCCAGCAGCGCGGCCAGCGCCGCCCCGGCCAGCACCCCCTCGGCCAGGCCCAGCACGATCCCGGTCGCCGCCGTCACCACGTAGACCGGCACCTCGCCGTGCCCGCGGCCCTTCCTGACGCGCGCCAGCCCCACCATCCGCACGCCGGTGAACACCAGCAGCGCCGCCAGCGCCTCCAGCGGGATCAACCGCACCGACCAGCCCAGACCCACCGCGAAGGCCAGCACCCACACCCCGTGCAGGATCGCCGCCGACCGGGTGCGCCCGCCCGCCCGCACGTTCGCCTCCGTACGGACGACGCCGCCGGCGATCGGCAGGCCGCCCAGCGCCCCCGACACCATGTTGGCCACGCCCTGGCCGGTCAGCTCCTGGTCGAGGTCGGCGCGGCGGCCGGGGTGCGTCCCGTCGGCGGCGGACGCGCACAACAACGACTCGACGCTGCCCAGCAGCGCCACGAGCAGCACCGCGCCCACGATCGTGTGCCAGTCGGCGGACGGCAGCACGGGGAAGCCCCACCCGGAGAAGCTGCCCGCCAGGTCGACGTGGGTGACGTCCCAGCCGGCCAGCCAGGCGACGCCCGCCGTGGCCGGCAGCGCGACCAGCGGCGCGGGCACCACCCTGACCCGGGCCGGCAGCCGCGTCCACGACGCCAGCACCGCGATCGTGAACAGGCCCAGCGCGACCTTGTGCCCGTGGAGGCCGGCGATCTGGCCGGGCAGTGCGGCGAGGTTGGCCAGGGCCGACAGCTGCGGCTGCCCGCCGAGGACCACGTGGAGCTGGGAGAGCGCGAGGATCACGCCGACCGCGGCCAGCAGGCCGCGCACCACCGCGGGGGAGACGGCCGGGACGATCCGGGCCACCTTCACCACGCCGAGCACCAGCTGGACGACCCCCGCCAGCAGCGTGATCATGCACGTGGCCCGCCAGCCGTGGATCCGCACCAGCTCCACGACCACCACGGACACCCCTGCCGCTGGCCCGCTCACCTGGACGGCCGACCCGCCCAGCGAGCCGGCCACGACCCCGCCCACGACGGCGGCGATGAGCCCGGCGGCCGGCGGGGCGCCCGAGGCCGCCGCGATGCCCAGGGAGAAGGGGACTGCGACGAGGAAGACCACGAGCGAAGCGGGTAGATCATGCCGTAGCGTACGCAACCAGCTACTGAGGGTATCGCCGATCATGTCGGAAACCCTAGTGGTGCGCCACCCCCGCTTTAGGGGGTCGTCGCGGGGGTTTTACTCATTCGGTAAGGGGCCGGGGATCACCGGTAGTAGTCGTTGTAGTCCTGCTCGGGGGCGCGGCGACGGCCGCTGCTCTTGTCGGCCTGGCCGGGAGCGGCCGCGCCCTGCGACTGCCCGCCGTACGTCGGCCAGTTGGCCGTGCCGGACGGCGGCTCGGGCCAGGCGGGGCCGGGCCCGGCGGCGGTGAAGTCGCCGGTCTCGTACGCGATGGAGGACGGCGCGGGCGGCACCGGCGGAGCCGACAGGACGTCGTCGTAGGCCGAGACCGCGCGGGCGGGGACGGTGGGCGTGCCGGTGGCCGGAGAGGGGCCCGTGATGGGTGAGCCGGAGTCGTCGGCCACGGCCCAGCCGGCGCGCACCTCGTACGAGGCCGGGAACGCGGCGGCCGGCGAGGCGGCGGCGGGCTGCTCCACGAAGGCGGGCCAGGAGCTCGCCGGGCCGCCGTAGGAGGCGGGGGAGGGGTCGTCGAGGATGTCGGGCGAGGCGGCGGGCCAGGAGCCGGAGGTGGCTGCGGCGGGCGCGCCCGTCCAGGTGGTCTCAAGAGCGTCGGCCGCGGTGTGCGCACCGTTGTTGGCGGCGGTGTTGGCGGCGGTGTTGGCGGCGGTGCCGGCCGCGTTGTTGTAGGCGGGGAACGGGTCGCTGGTCGGTGCGCCGTGGATCGGCGCGACGGGCGCGACCGGGAAGGACCCGCTGGAGGTGACGCCTGCGTAGGACCCGCCGCCGGCGACCGGGTGGGCGGGGAACGAGCCGCCGCCCGCTGCCGGGACGGCCGGGTGGGCGCCGCTCGCGGGCAGGGGCTCGGGGCGGGAGGCCGGCACGACCGGCTGGGCGCCGCCGCCGAGGAGGCTGAGCACGTCGGGCGTGGGCGCCGCGAACGTCACCGTGCGCTGGTCGGCCATGTCGGAGGCGGAGGGGGTGGGCCGCTTGGCGGGCTCCACCAGGTCGGCGAGGTTGGCCGCGGCGGCGGCGGCGGGCTGGCGCTGGGGCAGCGGGGCCTGGACGGTCGCGGCGTTGGGGTCGGCCGCGGCGGCCACGGGCTTGGGCTTCGCGGGACGTTCACGGTGCTCGGCGGGCTGCTCACGCTCGACGGGACGGGCGGCGCCCTTCCTGGCCGCCACGGTGCCGCCGGCGCCGAAACCGCCCTCCTCGGCGTCGCTGCGGATGTTCGCCCAGAACTCCTCGTCCTCGTGGTCGGTGGTCGGGTTGCCCCACTCGTCGACGCCACGCCTGCCACGCTGGCCGGTGCGGACGGGCTTGGGCTTCACCTCGTCGATCGGGGAGAAGTCAGGGCTGAAATTGGCCATGCGCGGTTCGTGCGCGGCGAACTCGTCGGTGGACCGGGCGTGCGTCATCTCCTCCTTCTCGGCCATCTCCTTCAGCCGTTCCGGAGGGAGAGAGCTCTCCCGGCGGTTCATGGAACGCATGCCCAGTGCCACGACGACGAGCACGAGGAGCACGACAGCGACCAAGCTCACGACGACCGCGATCATTGCACCACCCTCAAAGCCATGGCCTCCCTGTGGCATCGGTGAGATCGCGCGGCCATCGACGCGATCTGCCCCCTTTGATCACCAATGCCTAACAATTGGATCTGATTCTGTCGGACCACTATGAGAGTTGTCACACCCTACGTAGAGAATTGGTCCATCCCGTCTACCTGCGGTGATCGATCTGTCACTGGATGTTCACCGCCGTCAGCCGGCCCCGGGCGATCGTGTGGTCGGCGATCTCCTTCAAGATCTCGGGGAGGCCGCCCTCTTTCGCCTCGACCTTGTCGTTCAGCGTGTAGACGGTGAACCGGTAACTGCCCGGAGTGTTGCAGGGCGGTTCGTAGCCCGCCTTCCCACTGGTCACCGTGGCCTGACCGGAGCCCTCGGGAGGACTCTCGGCGGCACCCGGCCCCAGCTCGGTCGTGGTCGCCGGGATGTTGTAGAGCACCCAGTGCACGGCCGATTCGGAGGGAGTATGGGAATCGACCACGATCGCGATCGACTTCGCCTTCGGCAAGGGTTCGCTGGACCAGCGCAGCGGCGGGCTGCCCTGGCGGCCTCGGCAGGAGAACTCGCTCGGCAGCGGCATGCCGTCGCGCAACTCCGGGCTCGAGACGTTGATCTCCGCGATCTCCTTCGCCTGTGATCTTCCGATGCCCAGGGCGGCGCAACCGGACAGGGTGAGCGCGAAAGCCACCACTGTCACACTGACAGCGGCCCGCCTCACACGTGATGCCGTGTTACACAGCCCCATGCCGGATGATGCTACGCGGCTCTCGGCGGTGCGCAGACCGTTTCCCGATGGTCGGTCGTCGGTAAAGGAGCCGAAACCGGCCAGAATGCGGGGATCTCGGGGGTGAAGTTGGCCACAGGGACGCCGTCGGCGAAGGGCCGCGGGTGACGATGCGATGACCTTCCTGGCCTGCCCGTTCGGTGGGGCGCGCGACGCGGTCGCGGCGCGCGGGGTCAAAGGACAAAACGGGCATGGTTTCGGACGGCGCCCAGCACGCAAAATTCAGATGCGCCGAACGAGGCAGATGTGCTCCGTGCGGAGGATGCGGCCGCCCAGGTCTCTGCGCCTTGTACGGGGGTGCGACTGCCCGGGTCTCTGTGGGTTGTACGGGGTGTGGCGGCCCGGGTCTCTGTGGGGTTGCGAGGGGGGCGACTGCCCGGGTCTCTGTGGGTTGCGCGGGGGTGTGGCGGCCCGGGTCTCTGCGTCTTGCGGGAGGGCGGCGGCCGCCGCGGCGGTGTGGCTTGCGGGCGGACGGCGGCTGCCACGCTTCGTGAGGGCGTTTCGCGCGTGGTGCGGTAACGCGCCGCCGGGCCTGGATGGCACGAACGTGGCGCCGCCGACGTGGCCCAGCTCGACAGCCTGCGGCCGGCCGCCACCGAGCATGCACCCGCCGCGCCCGGCCGGCCGTCCGACACGCCGCGCCGCCCGCCCGATCTTTACTTGCCGCCGCAGGGCGTGCGGGATTCTACGCAATGCCGTCATGGCAGCCAGCGGCGCTCGTCGGCCGGGCCGGACTCCCTTTGTCGGCCGGGCCGGACCCCCTTGCGGGCCGGACTCCCCTTGAACGCTGCCCCATAACCCTGCGAGCAGCCCAAGCGGCTGTGCCCCGGTGTACGCGAGCCCCCGAGCCCCCGGCCCCTTCCTCCCCGAACCTCCCGGCTGGGTCCCGCTCACCGGTCCCGCCGACCGGCCCCGCGCAGCCATGCCCGGGGATGGAAGAGATCTTGGGTGGCGGGGTCAGATCGTCTTTCGGGGCGTGCGCCCTAAGCTGGTTCTTGTGACGTCAAAAGGCCCACTGCGTGACCCCGCGCACCGCGTCTCGCCCAAGGCCCGCAGCCTGTGGTTGCTGCAGGCGGCGATCGGGTTCGTGCTCTTCGTGGGCGGTTCGGCCGTGGTGGCCGGGTGGGTGGGCGGCAGCGGCTGGCCGTGGGTTCCGTCCTGGTTCGCCGCGCGTTCGTGGTTGTTGCCGCTGGTGGTCGGGGTCGTGCTGACGCCGTTCCTGGCGGCGGAGCCGTTCATCCGGTACGCCGTCCACCGCTGGGAGTTGTCGGGCGACGTCGTCTACGCCAGGTCGGGGTTCCTGACCAGGGAGTGGGTGTTCGTGCCGGTGAGCCGCATCCAGACGGTCGACAAGGGCCAGGGATGGATGGAACGGCTGCTCGGCCTGGCCACGCTGGAGATTCGCACCGCCTCGCACGCGGGCTCGTCCACGATCAAGGGCCTCGACTTCGAGGTGGCGGCCGGGCTCGCCGAACGGCTCGCCCACCGCGCCGAAGAGCTCAGGGACGACGCCACGTGACGCAGCCGCCGCCACCGCCACCCTCTCCGTCTCCTCCGCCACCCCCGCCCTCCGCGCCCAGGCGGCTGAGCCCCAAGGTGCTGCTCATCGACCCGGTACGCATGCTGCCGTCGCTGCTGCTGCCCCTGGTCGGCGTGCTGTTCGTGGGCGGCTTCTCGGCCAGGTCCTATGCGTGGGCGGCGTTCGGCGTCGTCGGCACCGTCGTGTTCGCGGTCATCCGCTGGGCCACCTTCACGTACGAGATCGTCGGCGACCGCCTGGAGACCAAACGGTCGCTCATCAGCCGCTCCATCCGCACCATCCCGCTGGAACGGGTGCGCGGCGTCGACGTCTCCACGCCGCCCATGCACCGGATTCTCGGGCTCGCCGTGCTCAAGGTCGACACGGGCGCGAGCGGCGACGACGAGGAGGCCGCGCTCGACGGCGTCACGCTCGGCGAGGCCGAACGCCTCAAGGCGGTGCTGCTGCGCCGTGCCGTCCAGGTCAGGGAGGCCGAGCACCTCCCCGGGCCGGGTCCCGCCCCCGTGGACCGGCCGATCATCGCCGTCCCGCGCCGGTGGCTCCTGTACGGGCCGTTGTCCGGGGCGTACCTGCTCACGCCGTTCGCGCTCGCCGGCGGCGCGGTGGGGCTGGCCTTCCAATGGGGCGACGACCTGGGCTTCGGCCAGGACGCCGCCTGGAGCGCGGGGGAGTGGCTGTGGGAGCACCCCTACCTGCTGCTCGTCGTGGCGCTGCTGCTGGTCGTCGCCATGCCGTTCGTGGGCGGCGTGATGTACGCGGTCTTCAACTGGGACTTCAGGCTCACCCGCCGCGACGGCTACCTCGTGGCCGAACGCGGGCTGATCAACCGGCGCAGCGTGTCGCTGGAGTCCCGGCGGGTGCGCGGTTACGAGATCGTCGACGGTCTGGCCGAACGCCTGGCCGGCGTCGTACGCGTCTGGGCGATCGTGACCGGGCTCGGTGACTCCGAGACGCGCGGGCAGCTCCTGCCCGACGTGCCGCGCCAGGTCGCCGTCGGCGTCACCGCCGACGCGGTGGGCCCCTTCCGGTCCACGCTGCGCGCCCATCCGCCCGTCGCCCGCAACCGCCGGCTGTTCCGGGCGGTCTTCCCGTGGCTCCTCCTGGCCACGCTGAGCGCCGCCGGGGCGTGGGCCACAGGAATGATGCTCTGGTGGATCCTGGCCGTCCTGGCGTTGCTCCTGGCGGGCGCTGGGGTGTTCCTGGGCCTCGACCGGTACGCCTCCCTGGGGCACGGCTACGACGGCGCCCGGCTGGTGGTCCGTTCGGGCTCGTTGCGTCGCGCCGAGGCGGTGATCGAACGCCGGGCCGTGGTGGGCTGGCGGCTGCGCCAGACCTGGTTCCAGCGACGGGCCGGGGTGCTGACGCTGATCGCGGGGGTCGGGGCGGGCAAGGGCGGCTACGACGCGCTGGACGTCTCGGAGGCTCAGGGGGCGGCGTTCCCCGCCGAGGTGACGCCGGAGTGGCTGGCCCCGTTCATGCAGCCGCACACCGTCCCGCCACGGAACTGAACGCGCCCGCCGAACACCGCGGTCCTTCCTCCTTGAACGACCGAGGCCGCCTTGAACGACCGAGGTCCGCCGTGAACGAGCGAGGCCGCGCCCTCCTGTCGGGGTGGGCGCGGCCTGTGGTCGCTTGATCGGGTACGGGTCAGTCCTGGCGGCGGGCGCCAAACATGATCTCGTCCCACGTCGGCACGGAGGCTCGGCGGCCCCGCGAACCCTTGCGCGCCTGACGCGCGGCCGGGGCGGGCGGCGGAGAGGGCACCGGGACGTCGTCCTTGCCGGGGCCCTTGGCGTCGTCCTTGCCAGGACGCGCGGCCGGGACCGGCGGGGTGCCCTTGGGCGCGCCTGGGCCCGGCTTGGGCCTGGGCGCGGGCGCCTTCTTCTCGGCCACCTCGACCTTCTCGGCCACCTCCTCGGAAGGCTCCGGCACGGTCACGTCCTCGGCAGCCACGTCCTCAGCAGCCACGTCCTGGGTGGCCACGTCCTGGGCGGCGGGCGCCGATGCCGTCGCCGGGCGCTCCTGCTCGGCGTCCGGGGACTTCTCCGTGGCCGCCTCCGGAGCGGCCGCGGGCTCTTGGTCGGGCTCGTCGGCCGGGACGTCCTTGGTGGCAGACGTCTCATCGGGGACCGGTGCGTCCGGCGTGGCCGTCTCGGTCGGGGCGGGCTCGGCCTGGGGTGCGGCGTCGGTCTCGGCGGGCGTGGGGGGTTCGGAGTCGTCCTCGGCGGCTGCCGGGGTCGCCGGGGCGCTCTCGGTGGTCGGCTGTGGTGCGGTGGCCTGGTCCTGCGCTGCGGTTGCCGCGTCCTCCGGCTCGGTGGATTCGGGCGTCTTGGGCGCGGGCTCCGCGGCGGTCGGCGCGTTCGGCGTCACGTCCGGGGCCGTCGCCTCGGTGGTGGCCACCGTGACGGTTTCGGTGGGTGCGGAGGAGGAAGCCTCCGCAGCGGCGTCCGGGACGTCCGTCGCACCGGCCGTCGAGGGCGCGGTGGAGTCGTTTGCCTCGGGCATGGCGGCCTGGGCGCTGCCGGTGTCGGAGGTGGTGGCGGCGTCTTCGGGCGCGGGAGAACCGGTGGTGGTGTCGGCCTCGGGCGTCGTGGAGAGCTGAGCGTCCCCGGCCGAGGCCGTCGGCTCGGCCGTGGTGGTGGCCGCGGTCTCCTGCTGCACGTCGGCCGGGGCGGAGGGCTCCGGCTGGACGGGCGTCGCGACCGCGGGTGTCGAGTTGGCGGGCTGCGCCGGGGCCGGGACGGAAGCGTCAGGCTGGCCCGTGCGCTCGTCGGCGGACGTCGGCGAGGACGGCTGCTCCGACGGCCGCGTCACCGGCCCTTCAGGAGCGGCCGCCGAGGGCAGGACCTCAGGAACCGCGGACGCAGCGGCGACCTCGGGAGCGGCCACCGCCGCCTGCTGACCGACGGCCTCCGGAGCGGCGTGCGACTGAGCGCGGACCTCTGGAGCAGTGGACGACTTAGCGCCGGCCTCCGGAGCGGCGGCCGGCTGAGTGCCCGCCTCTGGAGCGGCGGGCGACTGGGTGCCGGCCTCCGGAGCGGCGGGCGGCTGCGTACCCGGCGACGGGCTGACCGACGGTTGCCCATCCGGCGACGGGCTGGCCGGCGGCTGTGTGCCAGGTGCCGAGTCGGCAGGCGGCTGCGTGCGCAGATCCGAGGCAGCGGGTGGCTGCGTGCGGAAGTCCGGCGTGGCAGGCGGCTGCGTGCGGAGGTCCGAGGCAGCGGGTGGCTGGGAGGAGGTCGTCGGTCCGGCGGGTGAGGGGTGGGACGTGAGCGGGCGGGAGGGCGGGGTGGCGGGCGCGTAGATGGAGTCGTCGCGCTCGCCCGAGCGGCCGGAGCCGAAGTCGGGCAGCCACGGTGACGTGCCGCCGCGGCGGGAGGAGGCGTCCGTGGAGCGGCCGAAGCCGGTCTCGCGGCCCGCGGTCTCCCCGCGCTGGCCCTCAGCGCGATCCCCGCGATCCCCGCGCTGCCCCTCGGCGCGCGACGGTTCCGGGTGGAAGCCCTCACCCCGGAAGGGGGCGCGGGCGGTCTCGGGCAGGGACGACGAACTGTCCGACGCGCTCTCCCGCCCCGGGGACGGCCGATCGAACGACACGTCACGGCCGGGCACGTCACGGCCGGGCAGGTCGGGGCCGCGGCCGTAGCCGCCGGTGTCGGCGGGCCTGGGCGGCGGGGTGTAGCCGACGGCCGGCTCCTCCGGCTCGCGGCGCACGACCGAAGGGAACGGCAGCGGGTCGGAGGCGAGCGGCGGCACCGGCTGCAGCTTGGCCACCCGCGGCGCGAACGGCGTGACCGTGGTGTCCTCCACCACGGCGGGCTCGGGATCGAAGTCGGCCGACGACAGGCGCATGGCCTCGTCGTCGTGCGGGGAGACGTGGCGCTTGCGCGGGTCGAAGAGCCATTCGGCGTGGCGCGTGTGACCGTTCCAGACGTAGCCGAGCTTGACCCGCCACAGGCCGTCGTCGCGCTTGGCCGAGTCCCAGTCGATCTCGTCGGTGGGCACGCCGCGCCTGGTCAGCCGCTCGGCCACCAGCTCGCCGAGGGTGGGACCGGGCGCGGTCTCCCCGGGCATGCGGACGGCGACGCGTTGCGCCTGCTGGGCGACGTACTCCCGCTCCTGCAGCACCGGGCCCTCGAACCAGCGGACTCGTTCGACCGGGATCCCGGCGGTCGCGGCGATCTCTTCCGCTGTCTCTCCGGCGCGGATGCGTGCCTGGATCTCCTTGGGGCGCAACGGGCTCTCCACTTCGATCTCGTACTGGCCGAGACGGGAGAAGTTGCCGCGGACGGCAGCACGGAGCCGGTCGTCCACGGGAAGGGTGAAGCGCGTACCTCGCCCGGCAGTAGCCAGCACGAGATAGGTGCCGTCCTCACTCACCGCGACGAGTCGGAGCTCCTGCATGCGAGTCCCTTCGTCAGCGTCGCCATTCTTCCCCCGGACCCTTGAGTCTCTCGCGTGTGCCGGTTGCCTGCCAGCACCGTACCCGGCATGTCCGAACATCGCCTTCCTGGGAAGCCCCGGGGGCGATGTGACGCCGGTCACATTTGTGGATTCCATTTCCTCTAATGCCCGCCGCTGTGCATGAGGAGGTTAGGGCTCCTCGACGGATTCTGGCGAATCGCGGCGCGTGCTGTTGTGCACTTCAGCGAACTCGCGACAAGGGAGGGACCGGCGTCGGGACGGCGTTCGAGCAGACGCGCCGCGGCGGCGGCGAGGTACGGGGCGCCCGCCGAGAACGCCTGCCCGCCGGAGGAAACCTGGCACCAGCCCGAGTCGGCCGCGCCCACGACGAACACCCCCGAGCGCACCAGCGACCGTACGGCGGCGCCGAGCGCGGGCGAGTCGGCCCCGTCGGCGGCGAGCGTGACGACGGACGGTCCGCGCGCGTGCCGCCGGATCCAGTCGAGCCCGGCCAGCACGTCGGCCAGCGAGCCCGACCCCGCGCAGCCGAGCACCCGCACCGAGGCGATCCTGGCCTCCGGCGCCCGCGAGGCGACGACCCTGGCCACCCGCGTGCCGTGCCCGCCGCAGTCGCGCCCGGTGCCGCCGGTGGCGTCGAAGGCACGCCAGGCCCGGTCCCCGAACTCGGCCCGGGTGACGTCGACGCCGGTGTCCACGACGAACACGGTCGTGCCCGTGCCCGTGCCCGTGCCCGAGTCGGCGTCCGTGTCGGAGGCGGGGGCGGACGCGTCGCCGGGCATGGCGTGGATCTCGCGGTCGGGCTCGACGGCCAGGACCCGGGGATCGGATCTGAGCTCGGCCAGCTCGCCGGCGGTGAGGAAGGTGGCGAAACCGGGCAGGGCCTCGGTGTAGTAACGCCGTACCCGCCATCTCACCTCCGCGACGAGATCCCGGGCGTCCGCGCGGCTGCGCGCGGTGACGATGTAGGGCCGGGTGGGCTCGGAGGCCGAGGGGCGCAGGGCGAGTCCGGAGGCGGGCGTCATGGCGAGCGGGACAGCGGTCGTCGCGGCCGTCGCCACGGCCGCGGCGAGGTAGACGGAGGGTAGGCCGAATCGTCGGGGCACGAGTTACGAGGATGCCTGTCACGCAGGTCACAGGAACAACGGGACACGCGCTCGCGTCTATTCACGAGGAAGCTCTTTACCGTACGCATGACCAGAGGGGACTGATCCGGGGGATGACCGGCGAGCAGCGGAAGTTCGAGCTGAGCGTGCCACAGATCCTCGGGAGCGCCCTCGCCGCCGTCACCGCCGCGGTGGCCGCCTCCTACCTCGGGGTGGCGGGCACCGTGATCGGCGCCGCCGTGGTCAGCGTCGCGAGCACGGTGGCCAGCGCCGTCTATACGCACTATCTCAAGCGCACCGGCGACCGGGTCAAGCAGCACACGCTGTCCGCGTGGCACGAGGAGCAGGAGGAGGGGCAGGGCCTGCTCGCCGCCGCCGCCAACGCCACCCCGACCGCGGGTGAGGTGACCGCCGCGAACGCCACCCGGGCCGCGGGTGAGGTGACCGCCGCGAACGCCACCCGGGCGCACGCCGTCCAGGGGGGTGGCGACCAGGCGGGCGGCGACCAGGGGCGTGACACGCTGGTCATGCCGGTCGCCGTCCCCGCCGGGCGCAGGGGGCTGCCGTGGCTGAAGATGGCGGTGGCGGCCGCGCTGGTGTTCGCGGTCAGCATGGGCGGCATCCTCGCCTTCCAGGCCCTCGACCACCGGACGCTGCACGAGCGCGTCACCGGCGGGCAGACGCCGGTGAAGGAGCGGCAGCGCGCCCCCGTCCAGGATCAGGGGCGCGACCGCCAGGACCACGACGACCGGCCGGCCGGCGTGACGCAGTCGCCGACCCCGACCCCCACCCCGACGCCCACGGACACGCCGCGCACCCCGCCGCCGTCGGAGACCGGCGAGCCGAGGCCGACCAGCACGCCGACGCCCACGCCCACGGACACGGTCGAGCCCGTCCCCGAGACGCCCGGGCCCGGCGAGGAGGAGCAGGAGCGTCCCGACCCGGGCGAGCAGCAGTCCAGCGCGCCCCCGGCCACCACGCAGCCGGACGAGCCGCCCGCGCAGCAGGAGGGCCGCTAGCCGAGCACCACGTCGAGATAGTCGTTGGTGAACACCCGGCGCGGGTCCAGCCGGTCGCGCAGCGCGACGAAGTCGTCGAAGCGGGGGTAGACCTTGCGCAGGTACGCGGCGTCGCGGGTGTGCATCTTGCCCCAGTGCGGCCGGCCGTCCAGCCGGTTCATGATCTCCTCGACGCCCTCGAAGTAGGCGGGGTTGGGCGTGGGCCGGTAGATGTGGCAGGCGACGTAGGCCGAGTCGCGGCCGTACGCGGTGGACAGCCAGGCGTCGCTGGGCGGCGTGACGCGCACCTCGACCGGGAAGGTGATCTTCCAGTCCATCCTGTCGATCAGGTCGCGGGTCTCGCGGAGCGCCTGGGCCAGGAACTGGCGCGGCACGGCGTACTCCATCTCCAGGAACCGCACGTCGCGGCGGGCCGTGAACACCTTGTACGAGGTGTCCACCGCCTCCGAGTCGCCGAGCGCCGCCGCGCTGATCGCGTTGATCCGCGGGATCAGCGCCGGACGCCGCCCGCCGACCGCGCAGGCGACGCCGAAGACGGTGTTCTCCAGGAACACGTTGTCCAGCCAGTGCTTGAACGGGCTCGGCGGCCTGGCCGGGCCCGCGTCCCTGTTGTTGGTCTTGACCAGGCAGGCGTCGGTGTGCGGCAGCCAGAAGAAGTCGAGGTGCTCGTTGGCCGAGGTCAGCGAGTCGAGCGAGGCGAGGATGTCGGTGAGCGTCATCCTGCGCCGCCGGTTGCGCAGCAGGAACGCGGGCTCCACCCGGAACGTCACGGCCGTCAGCACGCCCAGCGCCCCGAGGCCGACCCGGGCCGCGTCGAACAGGTCCTCGCCGGGCACGGCCGTGACGACCGAGCCGTCGGCGAGCACCAGCTCCAGCTCGGCGACCTGGTCGGCCAGGCCGCCGCTGTCGCGGCCGGTGCCGTGGGTGCCGGTCTGGATCGCGCCGGCGACGGTCTGCTCGGTGATGTCGCCCATGTTGGCCAGGGCCAGCCCGCGCTGGTCGAGCAGCTCGTTCAGCACCTTGAGCGGCGTGCCGGCCAGCACCGTGACGCGGTCCTCGCCGGCGGACCTGATGCCGCTCAGCCCCTCGGGGCGCAGCATGATCCCGTCGGTGAGGGCCACCCCGGTGAAGGAGTGGCCCGTGCCGACCATGCGCAGGCGGCGCCCGGCGGCCGAGGCGTCCCGCACGGCCTGGACGACGTCCGCCACGCTCGCGGGGGTGCGCACCTCGGCAGGGGCGCCCGTCTGATTCCCGGCCCAGTTAGTGAAGACCATGAGGCGCCCCTCCGAGCGTCGTTCCGATTAAACGTGAACGATACTCACTTCTCCCAGCCTTCGGGAACCGGGAAAACCTGACCGGGCTGCAGGTTCTGCTGCTTGATCACGTCGGAGACCGTGACCAGCTGGTATCCCTTGGCCTGCAACGACTTGACGATCGCGGGCATGGCGTCCACGGTCTGCTTGACCCAGTCGTGCATGAGGATGATGCCGTCGCGCTCGGCCACCTCGAGGGTCTTCTTCTTGATGGCCTCGACGTTCTTGCTGTCCCAGTCGTGCGAGCCGGCCGTCCAGAGGATCATCGGCATGCCGAACTCGGTCGCGACGTCCGACACCTGGACGTCGGCCAGCCCGTACGGCGGGCGCAGCAGCTTGGGCTCGACGCCCGCCGCCTTCTTGACCGCGTCCTGGGTCTTCTTGATCTCGGTCCTGATGGCCCCGGCGTCGATCTTGGTGAAGTCGGGGTGCCTGTAGCTGTGGTTGCCCACCTCGTGGCCCTCGGCGACCATGCGCTTGACGAAGGCCGGGCGGCTGTTCACGTACTGGCCCTCCAGGAAGAACGTCGCCTTGGCGCCGTACTTCTTGAGGGTGTCGAGCAGGGTTCCCGCGTACTGGCCGGGCCCGTCGTCGAAGGTCAGCGCGATGCACTTGACCTGCTGGCAATCGACCTCGGCCTTCTTCGGCGTCTGGGCGAACGCGGGCGCGGGAGCCAGAGTGACGCAAACTGCCGCGATAGCTAGAAGTGAAGTGATTTGTCGGGACATAGCAAAGCTTCCGGTGTGATTGGTGTTGCGAGGGATAACTCCCGACCGTAGCGGATCAGGTCTGCAGGGGTGAAGGCGCGTCCGGAAGTCTCAGCAAACCCGAACCTCCGACGCCCACGACCGCCGCCAGGAGCGCCGCGCCCACCGCGAAGCCGAACGCGCTGGACGCGCCGAAGGCGTCGGTGAGCTGCCCGCCCGCCCACGCGCCGATCGCCACGCCGAACCCGATCGAGGTGGAGATCCAGGCCATGCCCTCGGTGAGCAGGGACGGCGGGACCAGCCGTTCGGTGAGCGAGAACCCGGTGATGAGCGTGGGGGAGATGGCCAGACCGGCCACGAACGCCACGGCGGCCATGACCCAGGGGTCGTTCACGAGCAGGATCGGCAGTAGGCCCACCACGAACACGCCCAGCGCGCGGATGAACCGGGCGCGCAGCGAGATCCGCCATTCCCGCGAGCCGAACCACAACCCCGACACCATCGACCCGCCCGCGAACGCCGCCAGCAGGAATCCCGAGGCGCCCTTCACGCCGTGCTCCTCGGCGAAGGCGACCATGATCAGGTCCACCGAGCCGAACACCGCGCCGAGCCCGAGGTAGACGCATGCCAGCAGGGCGATGCCGGGGATCAGGATGGGCGTGCCGCCGCCCGTCCTGACCGGTTGCACGGGCGGCTGCGTACGCCGCTGCGCCGCCAGGGCCAGGCAGCCGCCGAGCATGCACACCAGCGCCACCACCAGCCCCGCGTACGGGTTGATCGCGGTGGCCAGCACCGTGACGAGCGCGGGCCCGGTGACGAAGACGACCTCGTCGGCCACGGACTCGAAGGCGAAGGCGGTGTGCAGTGTCCCGGTGCCGCCGTGGATCGTGGACCAGCGGGCCCGCACCATCGACCCGATGGACAGCGAGGACGCGCCGATCAGCAGGCCGGAGACGTACAGGGTCCACTCGGGCAGGCGGAGCGCGGCGCTGAGCATCAGCGCGGCCATCGCCAGCGCGTTGACCACGGAGAACGGGGCGATCACCCGGTTCTGCCCGAACCTGTCCACCAGCCGCCCCGACAGCGGCGCCGCGATCGCGAAGGCCACGTTGGTGGTGGCGCCGACCGCGCCGGCGGTGGCGAAGGACCCGGTGACGGTGGAGATCAGCAGCACGACGCCGATGCCGAGCATGGACATCGGCATCCGGCCGACGAGCCCGGCCAGCACGAATCCTTTGACGCCGGGCCCTTTGAACAACCCCCGGTAAGGCCCGACCACGCTGTTTCCCCCTTACTTTGCGACCCCACGATGGCGCACCGTCTGTCCGGATGGCAAGTGATATCTCCGGTGAGTGGGTTAACGTGTGCCTGATGTCCGGTCTTCCCTCTCTCCGCGCGGTCCTGCTCATGGCCCTCGGCGTGCTCGTGGTCACCGCCGTGGCCGGGGGAGTCGTCGTGCTCATGGGCGATGACCTGGTCAGAACGGCCCAGGAGCCGGTGCGCAGGCCGATCACCCGCGCGGTTCCGGAGGCCGCTCCCCGCCTCGACCAGCTCGTACCCACGACGACGCCGGTCAAGGATTTCGGCCAGGGCGGTCCGGGCGTCACCGTGACGCCGCCGCGCGTGCTGGCGATCGCGCCCGCCACGGTCTCCAGGCGGACCAGGCTCGCTCTGGGCGCGCTCAAGCACGTGCAGAAGGCCGCCGTCGTGGACGCCGGCGCGGTCAAGGTCGCCGGCACGTCGCTGAACCTGCTGGCCGTCGACCCGGCCGACTTCCGCTCCTGGACGCCCCAGCCCGTCGCCGACCAGCCCGCCGTCTGGAGCGCGCTGGCCAGGGGCGAGCTGGTCACCGAGGCCGGCACGGCCCGCAAGTACGGCATGATCCTCGGCGCGATGTACCAGGTGGACGGCGGCCCGAGGCTCCGGGTCGCGGCCTCGGCCACGCTCGGGCTCGCCGGCGTGGACGGCCTGGTCAGCGTGGAGGTGGGCAGGTCGCTCGGCTTCGCGAAGGGCGTCGCGGTGCTGCTGCACGGCAAGCCGGGCACGATCGGCGAGGCCGGGGTGCGGCGGCTGCTCGGCAAGGGCGCGCAGGTCGTCGTGCTCGACGCGGCCAGCCGTACCCAGCGGCAACAGCCGCAACAGCAACAGCAACAGCAGCAGCCGGTCACCGTGGGCCGCCCCACCAGCTACCTCGACCTCTACAAGGCCGCCGCCACCCGCTGCCCCGGCCTGTCCTGGACGGTGCTGGCGGCCATCGGCCAGGTCGAGAGCAGCCACGGCCGCAACAACGGCCCCTCCAGCGCGGGCGCCCTGGGGCCGATGCAGTTCATGCCCGCCACCTGGAAGCACTACGGCGTGGACGGCGACGGCGACGGCAAGGCCGACATCTGGAGCCCCTACGACGCGGTGCCCGGCGCCGCCAACTACCTGTGCGCCAACGGCGCGGGCAAGGGCGGCGCGAAGCTGCGCAAGTCGATCTGGTTCTACAACCACTCGTGGGACTACGTGGACAAGGTCATGAGCATCGCCGAGGCGTACGCCCGCACCTACGCCTGAGGCCGCCCGCCGGGCCGGACCGGACGCGGGCAGCAGGTGAGCGGGCAGGGGACGGGCTCCGGCTCGTCCATCAGCTCCCTGACCATGCGCACGAACGCCGGATGGGTGCCGGCCGTCGCCGCGCGCTCCATCGGCAGGCCCAGCTCGGCGGCCACCTGCCGGGCCTCGGTGTCGAGGTCGTAGACGACCTCCATGTGGTCGGAGACGAAGCCGATCGGCACCAGCACGACCGAGCCGGCGTCCGTCTTGCGCAGGAAGTCGCACACGTCGGGCTCCAGCCACGGCACCTGCGGGGGGCCGCTGCGTGACTGCCACACCAGGTGCCACGGCTCGTCGCGGCCCAGCGCCTGGTTGACCAGCTCGGCGCTGCGCCGGAGCTGGGACTCGTACAGGCCGCCCGCGGGGCCGGCGGTCTCGGCCATCGAGACCGGGATGCTGTGGGCGGTGAACACCAGCCGGGCGTCCTGGCGGCCCAGCCGCTCCAGCGCCTGGCGCGTGTGGTCGGCCATCGCCGCGACGAACCCCGGATGGTCGCCGAAGTGCCGCATCTTGATCAGCTCGGGGCCGCCCTCGACGGAGATCCTGGCGATGTCCTCGTAGTACTGGCGGCAGCTCGAGTATCCGGCGAACGCCGAGGTGGCGAAGACGGCGGCCCGGCGCACGCCGTCGGCCGCCATCTGCCGCACGGTGTCCTCGCCGAAGGGGTGCCAGTTGCGGTTGCCCCAGTAGACCGGCACGCCCGCGACCGGGCCCAGCGCCTCGACCAGCTCGCGGTTCTGCTGGTTGATCGGGCTGACGCCGCCGAAGCCCTGGTAGTGCTCGGCCACCGCGAGCAGCCGCTCGCGCGGCACGCCGCGCCCCCGCACGACGTTCTCCAGGAACGGCAGCACGTCGTCGGGCCCCTCGGGGCCGCCGAACGACAGGACGAGCAGAGCGTCGTAATCAGCCACGTGTCAAGCCTAGTCAGGGGGCCGGGCGGTCCGGCCCGAGGGAGGGCGGGGGAGCACGGGAGAGCACGGGAGAGGCGCGGCGGGGGCGCGGTGCGCGGTGTCGCCCGCGGAGCGCCGGTGACCAGGTAGGTTCGATCGAGTGAGCGCATTCGATGACATTCGTGACTATGTGGCCATCCCCCGGGTCCTCTCCCTGAAGCTCTCGCCTGACGGCTCCCGGCTGATCTCGGCCGTGCAGGCCCTCAATCCCGACGGCAAGTCGTACGGCACCGCGCTCTGGGCGATCCCCCTCGACGGTGAGCCGTACCGTCTGACCCGGTCGGCCAAGGGCGAGACGGCGGCCGTCTTCACCGACGCCGGGGACGTGCTGTTCACCTCGGCGCGTCCCGACACCACCGTCAAGGACGCGACCGACGAGGTGCCCGCGCTGTGGCTGCTGCCGCGCGCCGGCGGCGAGGCCCGCCAGATCGCCACCCGCCCCGGCGGCATCGGCGCCGCGCGCACGGCGGGCGACGTGGTGGTGTTCGCCTCCGACGTGCTCGACGGCGACGAGTCGACCGAGGAGGAGCGGCGCAAGGCCCGCAAGGACGCCGGGACCAGCGCGATCCTGCACGAGGGCTACCCGGTCCGCTACTGGGACCACGACCTCGGCCCGGCCCGCACCCGGCTGTTCACCGGCCGGCTCGGCGCCGACCGCCTGGAGGACGTGCGCGAGCTGACGCCCGACGCGGGCGAGGCGCTGCGCGACGCCGCCTTCGAGCTCACCCCCGACGGCTCCACCGTGATCGTCACCTGGCGCAGGTTCCTGTCCGGCGGCGACAGCCGTACGGACCTGGTCGCCATCGACGTGGCCACCGGCCGGCGGCGCACCCTGCTCACCGACGAGGCGCACGACTTCGGCGGCCCGATCGCCGTCTCGCCCGACGGCACGCGGGTGGCCTGCGCGCGCGAGCGCATCACGAGCACGGACGTCTCCGTCCGCGTGGAGTTGTGGATCGCCGACCTGGCCACCGGCGAGGGCCGGGCCTACGCCCCCGACCTGTTCCCGACGGACCTCGCCTGGGCCCCCGACTCCGCGGCCCTCTACCTCGTCGCCGACCACCAGGGCCGCCGCCCGGTCTTCCGCGTCCCGCTGGACGGCGAGCACACCAGGCTCACCGGCGACGACGCCGCCTACCTCGGGGTCAACGCGAGCGCCGACGGCGCGTACGTCTACGCCCTGCGCAGCAACATCGCCCTCGCCCCCGCCCCGGCCAGGATCGACGCGGTCACCGGCGAGATCGCCGACCTGCCCTCGCCGGCCCCGCGCCCCGAGGTGCCGGGCACGCTGACCGAGATCTCGGCCACCGCCGACGACGGCGCGACCGTGCGCGGCTGGCTCGTGCTGCCCGAGGGCGCCTCGGCCGACAACCCGGCGCCGTTCCTGCTGTGGATCCACGGCGGCCCGGTCGCGTCCTGGAACGACTGGCAGTGGCGCTGGCAGTCGTGGATCATGGCGCAGCGCGGGTACGCCGTCCTCATGCCCGACCCCTGCCTGTCCACCGGCTACGGCCAGGAGATGATCGACCGCGGCTGGGGCGCCTGGGGCCCGCGCACCCAGGCCGACCTCGACGCCATCGTGGACGTCGCCCTGGCCAGGGACGACATCGACGACGAGCGCGTGGCGGCGATGGGCGGCTCGTTCGGCGGCTACATGGCCAACTGGCTGGCCGGGCACACCGACCGCTACCAGGCCATCGTCACCCACGCCGCGCTGTGGAACCTCGACCAGTTCGCCGGCACCACCGACTCCTCCCTGTACTGGCAGCGCGAGTTCGGCGAGCCCGGCTCGGAGCGCTACGACCAGCTCTCCCCGCACCTGGGGCTCGGCAAGATCACCACCCCGATGCTCGTCATCCACGGCGACAAGGACTACCGGGTGCCGATCGGCGAGTCCCTGCGCCTGTGGTGGGACCTGCAGCGCACCGACGTCGAGTCGAAGTTCCTGTACTTCCCCGACGAGAACCACTGGATCCTCAAGCCGGGCAACATCGTCGCCTGGTACGAGACCGTGCTCGCCTTCCTCGCCCAGCACGTGCTCGGCGAGGAGTGGAAGCGCCCGGACTCGGTGGCCTGATGACCGACTTCCTGCGGCTGGCCGAGGACGTCGCCCGCGAGGCCGGGGACATGCTCCTGGCCAAGCGGCCCACGATGTCGGAGGACGTCGAGACCAAGTCCAGCCCCACCGACGTCGTCACCATCCTGGACAAGGCGTCGGAGGAGCTGATCCGCGAGCGCGTCCTGGCGGTCCGTCCGGACGACCGGTTCCTGGGCGAGGAGGGCGGCGAGGCGCCGGGCGCGTCCGACGTGCGGTGGATCGTCGATCCCGTCGACGGCACCGTCAACTTCCTGTACGGCCTGCCCGACTGGGCGGTGTCCATCGCCGTCGAGGTCGCCGGTCGGGTCGTGGCCGGGGTGGTCAACGTGCCGGCGCGCGGCGAGGTGTTCACCGCCGCGCTCGGCGAGGGCGCCTGGCTGGGCGGCGCGCGGCTGCGCTGCAACAGCGGGGTGCCGCTGGCCCGGGCGCTGGTCGCGACCGGGTTCGGCTACTCGGCGCCGCGCCGCGAGGTGCAGGGACAGGTCGTGGCGGCGGTGCTGCCGCGGGTGCGCGACATCCGGCGCGGCGGCTCGTGCGCCATCGACCTGTGCTCGGTGGCGGCGGGCCGGGTGGACGCGTACTACGAGCGCGGCACCAACGCGTGGGACCACGCCGCGGCCGGGCTGGTGGCGACCGAGGCGGGCGCCCGGCTCGGCGGCCTGCACGGCCGGCCGGTCGGCCCGGAGTTCGCGCTGTGCGCGGCGCCCGGCCTGTTCGAGGAGCTGCACGACCTGCTCGTGCCGCTGGACCCCGAACGCGACTCCTGACCGGGCCGCGGGCATGACAGGACGGCCGGGGCCCATCGGGCCCCGGCCGTCGCACGCGTATGTCTAGCGCGGCAGCGGGACGCCGTGATCGTCGGCCAGGCGGCGCAGGTCCTCGATCTCGGCGGTGAGGGTGTCGGCGAGGTAGTCGTCGCCGGTGCTGCGGGCCTCGGAGAGGCTCTTGTAAGCCTGGTCGAGGCGGCGTTCGATCGTGGTGGTGAACTCGCCCATCTCACCTACTCTCTCAGGGGTTCGATCCGTGCGGGGCGAAGGGAACCATTGCCAGTGGATGTCCGGGCAATGGGTGTCCCGACGGCATACCCCGGGTTATCGCCCTCTGAAACATGAATTTGTGCGGCCCCTGCCCGGCACACCCCTGGACATGCCTTACCGTGCGCTTATCGAGCCTGTAGGCAGAATGAGACACCGGAACCGGAAAGAGGGTGTACCAGGCGTGCGAGTGCTGGTTGTCGAGGATGAGCGGGTGCTCGCCGACGCGATCGCGACCGGGCTGCGACGTGAGGCCATGGCCGTCGACGTCGCCTACGACGGCGGCGGCGCCCTTGAGCGCACCTCCTACATCGACTACGACGTGATCGTGCTCGACCGCGACCTGCCGGTCGTGCACGGCGACGAGGTGTGCCGCCGGCTGGTCGAGCAGCGCTCGGCCTCGCGGATCCTCATGCTGACCGCCTCCGGCGACGTGGACGACAAGGTGGAGGGCCTCGGCCTCGGGGCCGACGACTACCTGGCCAAGCCGTTCGTGTTCATCGAGCTGGTGGCCCGGGTGCGCGCGCTCGGCCGGCGTTCGGCGCCCGCCCTGCCGCCCGTGCTGGAGCGGGCCGGGATCCGCCTCGACCCGGGCAAGCGGCTGGTCGAGCGCGAGGGCAAGGAGATCGTGCTCACCAAGAAGGAGTTCGCGGTCCTGGAGGAGCTGATGCGCGCCGAGGGCGCGGTGGTCAGCCAGGAGGACCTGCTGGACAAGGCGTGGGACGAGAACATCGACCCGTTCACGAACGTCGTCCGGGTGACCATGATGACGCTGCGGAAGAAGCTGGGCGAGCCTCAGGTGATCGAGACCGTGCCCGGGGTTGGGTACAAGTTGTGAGTGAACGGCCAGAGCGCGGGGCGGGGCCGACGCATCCGATGATCAGCCCCCATACGGCCAGGAAGGCGACGCGCGTGCAGGAGGCGCCACCTCCGACCGGGCCACCGGCCTGGGACGGCCCGCCCCCGCCCGAGTCCGAGACGCCCGCCCGCAGCACCCTGGAACGGGTCAGGGGGCTGCCGGCCAAGGTGAGCATCCGGTGGCGGCTCACGCTCACCTACAGCGCTCTGGTGTTCGCCGCCGCGGCGGTGCTGCTGTTCGTCGTCTACTCGATCGTCGGCAAATCGATCGAGGACGCCTGGCCCGACCTGATCACCGACGACCTCGACCCGCTCGACGCCGCCATCATGCAGAACCGGTGGACCCTGGCCAAGGGGCGGGCCGTCAGCAGCGCGCGCGACGCGCTGTTCACCAGCTCCTTCATGGCGCTGGCCGGGGTCGGCATCCTCGCGCTCATCATCGGCTACTTCGTGGCCGACCGGGCGCTGCGGCCGGTCACCCAGATGACCAGCGCGGCCCGCAAGCTGTCGGAGAGCACGCTCGCCCACCAGCGCATCGCCCTGCGCGGCCCCAACGACGAGCTGAAGGAGCTGGCCGACACCTTCGACGCCATGCTCACCCGGCTCAACATCGCCTTCGACACCCAGCGCAGATTCGTGGCCAACGCCTCCCACGAATTGCGCACGCCGTTGACGATTAACCGGACCGTCCTGGAGATCGCGTTGTCGGATCCGGAGGCGTCCGAGGACCTCAAAGCGCTCGGCCGCACGCTGCTGGAAGTCAACGCGCGTAACGAGAAGCTCATCGAGGGACTGCTGTTGCTCGCCAGGAGCGAACGAGAACTCGCGGTGCGCAAACCGCTCGACGTTCAGGAAGTCGCGCAGACGGCCGTGGAACAGCTCGCGCCCTTCGCCGCCGAACACGGCGTGACCGTTGTCGCCGAACTGGTCAGCGCGCCTACCGTGGGCGACCCGGTGCTTCTGGAGCGGTCGGTCAGCAACCTGCTGGAGAACGCCGTGAAGTACAACCTTCCCGAAAACGGAAAAGTCTGGATCCGGACGGGAATGGCGGACGGGGGGCTGGTTGTTCAGGTGGCCAACACGGGGCAGCACGTCCCGGCGTACGAGGTGAACAGCCTGTTCGAGCCGTTCAGGAGGCTCCACGCCGACCGCGTGGAATCGGCCAAGGGATCGGGTCTGGGGTTGTCCATCGTCCGTGCGGTGGTGCAGGCACACGGTGGAAACGTGACCGCGGTGCCGCGTGACGGCGGAGGACTTGTGGTGACGATTCGGCTTCCGACACGTTGAACGAGCGTCCTTGAGTGGGCCATGGGGCGTCGGCGGGTGACGTTCCGGGGTGTTCGTCCGCGTGTTGATGTAGTGGGGGCGTCTCGTTCTCGCCGTACATGTGGTTGGATGTGCCGTCGAACACGGTCGTGCATGACGCCAAGGCTGTGGGTTTCGCCATATTTGGCTAACCATTGCCGTCGGCAGCAGGCCCTGTCGTGTTGGGAGGTTCGTTGTCCGTTCGCGCGGGGTACCGATGGAAAATCTCCCCGACGGAACGGGCACAAGATGGGCCTCCCGGACGTTAGAAGACGCGCGATGAGCGCGAAGACATATAGATGAGGGGGATGGAGTAAGCACAATGGCTACCGACTACGACAGCCCGCGAAAGACAGACGACGACCTGGGGGAGGACAGCCTCCAAGAACTCCAGGCACGGCGTACCGACAAGTCGTCCGGCAGCATCGACATCGACGAGACCGACCTCGCCGAGTCGCTGGAGCTGCCCGGCGCGGATCTGTCGAACGAAGAGCTCTCCCTGCGGGTCATTCCCCGTCAGGCCGACGAGTTCACCTGCTCGCGCTGCTTCCTGGTGCACCACCGCAGCCAGCTGGCCTCCGAGAAGAACGGCCAGCAGATCTGCCGGGAGTGCGCCGCCTGACCGCTGGAGCGAAGGAGCTCAGGGTGCGGGACCCAAGGCACGACCGAGCCCGCTGACCCTGAGCGGTCGCGACCAAGAGGACGGAGGCATCGCGTGGCCGAACCCGAGAAGGACAAGCAACAGGCGGACGACGGGATCGCCGACCCCGACAAGGAGGTCGGCGAGCTCGTTGTGCGGCTCACCGAGCCCGGTGAGCTGGAGCCGGCCGAGCGGCGCAGGCTGCTCGGCCGACTAGCCAGGTCCCTGGCCGCAGGGGCGAAGAAGGCCCGCGAGAGCGGCGCCGGCCGCGGCCGCTGGCTGGCCGACGTCTTCCTCAACATCGCGCCCCGCATCCCCATCCGCGACCTGTCGACGCTGTCGGAGCATCATCACGGCCTCACCGGCGAGGAGCTCGCCGACGACCTGGTGCGCACCGCCCAGAAGGCCACGATGACGGTCGGCGCCATCGGCGGAGCACTGGCGGCGGCCCAGTTCGCCGCACCACCCCTCCTGCTCTCCGCGCCCGCGCAGCTCGTCGCGGAGACCATCGTCGTCGCCGCGATCGAGGTCAAGCTCCTGGCCGAGCTGCACGAGGTCTACGGCGTGCGCGTCCAGGGCAACGGCACGCAGCGTGCCTTCGCCTTCGCCTCCGCCTGGGCCAGGCAGCGCGGGATCGACCCCCTCGCCCCCGCGTCCGTCTCGCTCGCGCTCGGCGCGGCGTCCAAGGCCGCTCTTCGCAACCGTCTCATGCGCACGCTCGGGCGCCATCTGACCACGTTCGGCCCGTTCCTCACCGGAGCCGTCGCGGGCGGCGCGCTCAACCGCGGCGCGACCGGCAAGCTCGGCAAGGCCATCCGCGCCGACCTGCGCCTCAAGGGCCCGTCGTTGCCGCCGCCCGACCCCCGTGACGAGCTGACGCCGTAGCCGGGCGGCCGTGCGGTCAGACGTCCCGGCTGTCCACCACGCGCTTGAGCTTGCCCACCGAGCGCTCCAGCGTCTCGGGGTCCACCACCTCGACCTCGACGCTCACGCCGACGCCCGCCTTGACCGCGTGCCGCAGCGCCCGCCCGGCCTCCTCGCGGCCGGTCGCGCCCGGCCGCGCCTCGACCCTGACGGTGAGCACGTCGAGCCGGTCCGGCCGGGTCAGGTGCAGCTGGAAGTGCGGCGACAGGCCGGGCACACGCAGTACGAGCTCCTCGATCTGGGTCGGGAACACGTTCACGCCGCGCAGGATGATCATGTCGTCGGTGCGGCCGGTGACCTTCTCCATGCGGCGGAAGGCGGGCCTGGCCGTGCCGGGCAGCAGCCGGGTCAGGTCGCGGGTGCGGTAACGGATGACCGGCATGGCCTCCTTGGTGAGGCTGGTGAACACCAGCTCGCCGCCGTCCGGGGCGGGCTCGCCGGTGAACGGGTCGACGGTCTCGGGATAGAAGTGGTCCTCCCAGACGTGCAGGCCGTCCTTGGTCTCGACGCACTCGTTGGCCACGCCGGGGCCCATGACCTCCGACAGGCCGTAGATGTCGACGGCGTGCAGGTCGAAGCGCTCCTCGATCTCGGCGCGCATGCGCTCGGTCCAGGGCTCGGCGCCGAAGATGCCGATCTCCAGCGAGCTCTCGCGCGGGTCGAGGCCCTGGGCGGCGAACTCGTCGAGCAGCGCCAGCAGGTACGACGGCGTGACCATGATGACCCTGGGCCGCAGGTCGGTGATGAGCTGGACCTGCCGGGCCGTCATGCCGCCGGAGACCGGCACCACCGTGCAGCCCAGCCGCTCGGCCCCGTAGTGGGCGCCGAGACCGCCGGTGAACAGCCCGTAGCCGTACGCCACGTGCACCACGTCGCCCGGCCGCCCGCCCGACGCCCGGATCGACCGGGCCATCACCTGCGCCCAGACGTCGAGGTCGGCCTTGGTGTACCCGACGACCGTGGGCTTGCCCGTGGTGCCCGAGGAGGCGTGGACGCGCGCCACCCGCTCGCGCGGCACGGCGAACATGCCGAACGGGTACGACTCGCGCAGGTCATCCTTGGTGGTGAACGGGAAGAGCGCGAGGTCGTCCAGGCTGCGGCAGTCGCCGGGACGCACGCCGTGCTCGTCGAACTTGCGCCGGTAGAGCGGCACGTTGTCGTAGGCGTGGGACAACGTCCAGCGCAGGCGCTGCAGTTGCAGGGCCATGAGCTCGTCCCTGGAGACGCGCTCGACCGGGTCGAGCTCCTCGGGGGACGGCGGCGGGAAGGGCCTCATCTCAGCTCCCTGCTGCGCCCGCGGAACTCCGCGACCACCCGGCCGCCGGCCCCGCGCACGGTGATGTCGTAGATGCCGCTGCGACCGTACGTGGTGCGCTCGGCCGCCTCGGCCACCAGCACGTCGCCCTCGTGCGCGGGGGCGACGAAGGTGATCTCGGCCCCGGCCGCCACGGTCACCGGGCCCCGCGTGTTGCACGCGCAGGCGAAGGCGGTGTCGGCCAGGAGGAAGACGTAGCCGCCGTGGCAGATGGCGTGTCCGTTGATCATCTGGCCGGTCACGGTCATCCGGCACACCGCGCGCCCCTCGGCCAGCTCCACCAGCTCGATGCCCAGGGCGGCGGAGGCGGTGTCGGCGTCCAGCATGCGACGCGCGCTCTCCAACTGGTCTCCCTTGCTTACTGACCGATTGTTCGGTAAACACTTCCCCGTCCTGCCGAGCACTGTCAAGGGAGGGCCGGCGCAGCGGAGCTGCAAGGGCCGTCTGTGGGGTATGTCCTGGTTCATCAGCGGGTCGGCCTCAGCGCGTGAGGAGAGACGATGATCAAGCCGTTCGCCTCGTCGGCGGATCTCGGTGAGAAGCGGCAGTCCCTTGAGGTGCTGGCGGAAGGCGTCTACGCGCTCACCGCCGAGGGCGACCCCAACGTGGGCGCGATCGAGGGCGAGGACTTCCTGGTCTGCTTCGAGGCCCTGGCCACGCCCACGGCCGCCGGCGAATGGCTGGCCAGGCTGCGCGAGCACACCCGCAAACCGGTCAGGTACCTCGTGCTCTCGCACTACCACGCGGTCCGCGTGCTGGGCGCCTCGGCGTTCGGCGCGGACGTCGTCGTGGCCCACGACAAGACCCGCGAGCTAATCGCCGAGCGCGGCGAGCAGGACTGGGCCAGCGAGTACGCCCGGATGCCCCGCCTGTTCAAGGACCCCGGCTCGATCCCCGGCCTGACCTGGCCCACCGCCACCTTCAGCGACACCTTCACCATCGACCTCGGCGGCGACAGGGGCGACCTGGTGCTGGCCCACTGCGGACGCGGCCACACCGAGGGCGACCTGGTGGCCTGGCTGCCCGACCGGCGCATCATGTTCGCCGGCGACCTGGTCGAGTCGCAGGCCGCGCTCTACACCGGCGACGCCTTCCACCGCGAATGGGCCTCCGGCACGCTCGACCGCGTCGCCTCGTTCGGGGCCGAGACGCTGGTCGGCGGCAGGGGAGCGGTGGCCCGCGGCAAGGCCGAGGTCGAGGCGGCGATCGCCCAGAGCCGCGACTTCCTGACCGTGATGCTGCGCGAGGTCGGCGCGGCGAGCGGGCTGAAGGAGGCGTTCGAGCGCACCCATCGGGCCCTGAAGCCGCGCTACGGCGGCTGGCCCATCTTCGAGCACTGCCTGCCCTTCAACGTCTCCCGCCTCTGGGACGAGCTCCACGGCGTCGAACGGCCGCGCGTCTGGACCGCCGAGCGCGACCGCGAAGTGTGGGACGAGCTCCAGTCATGAGACCCGCGGAGTCCGGGCCGCAGGTCATCGTCGTCGGCGCGGGACCGGTCGGCCAGACCGCCGCGTTGCTGCTGGCCCGCTGGGGCATCCGGGTGCTGGTGCTGGACCGGCGGCAGGCCCGCGACGGCGGCGGCTCGAAGTCGATCTGCCAGCAGCGCGACGTGCTGGACATCTGGGCCGCGGCGGGCGCGGGCCGGGTGGCGGAGGAGGGGCTGGCCTGGACCACCGCCCGCACGTACTACCGCGACCGCGAGCTGTTCTCCTGGTCCTTCGACGGCCAGGGCCCGCTGCCGCCGTGCGTGAACATCTCCCAGGCCCGCACCGAGCAGCTGCTCGACGAGGTCATCGCCGACCAGCCGCTCATCGAGGTGCGCTGGGGCCACGAGGTCACCGGGCTGGTCCAGGACCCGGCGGGGGTGGAGGTCCAGTGCGGGCAGCGGCTGCTGCGCGCGCCCTACGTGCTGGTCTGCGCGGGTGCGCGGGCCCAGCAGGTACGCCGGTCGCTCGGCGTCTCCTTCGACGGCGAGGCGTTCGACGACCAGTTCCTGATCTGCGACATCCGGGCGGAGCTGCCGGGCTGGGAGAACGAGCGGCGCTTCTACTTCGACCCCGTGTGGAACCCGGGCCGGCAGGTCCTCATCCATCCCTGCCCCAACGGGACGTACCGGATCGACTGGCAGATCGCGCCGGACTTCATCCCAACGAAGGCCGATATTTCGCAGAAAATCCAGCAAATCATTGGGGACCGGCCGTATGAGCTGATCTGGCACAGCACGTACCGGTTCCACTCGCGCATCGCCTCGCGGATGCGGGTCGGACGGGTGCTGCTGGCCGGCGACTGCGCCCATCTGGTGGCGCCCTTCGGGGCCCGGGGCCTCAACTCCGGCGTGCCCGACGCCGAGAACGCGGCCTGGAAGCTGGCCTTCGCGCTCAACGGCTGGGCCGGGCCCGAGCTGCTGGAGTCCTACCACGCCGAGCGGCACGCGGCGGCGCGGGAGAACCTGGAGGTGACCGCCGCCACCATGCGCTTCCTCGCGCCCAGGACGGACCGGGACCGGGCCAGGCGGCGGGAGGTGCTGGAGGGCGGCCTGGTCGCCGAGGTGGACTCCGGGCGCTTCGCCGAGCCCTACTGGTACGTGGACTCGCCGCTCACCACGCCCGAGCCGGGCCGCCCGTTCGGGGGGCGTCCGCCGAAGGGCGCGCTGTGCGATCCGGCCCCCGGGGTGATCCTGCCGGACGTGCCGCTGGCGAAGGGCAGACTGCGCGAGTTCTGCCGGGACGGTTTCCTCATTCTGTTGGGTGATATGTGCGATTCGAGTTTGTTTGTGCAGGTCCTGGGCAAGGTCATTACGGCACCGCTCGCCGTCCGCGAGCTCACGGAGATGGATGCGACCGGCTCGCTCGCCGAAAGACTCGGTGCGCGGCCGGATGAAGCATGGGTGATCAGGCCAGATGCCCACATCGCCGCGATCATTCCCCGCGGGGGGCCGGACGAGGTCGCGGCCGCCGTGAGCCGCGCCTGCGGCTCTCCTCGACCTGAGCCCCTAGGAGGACTGCGTGACCGGCCGTAGCTCGTTTCTGATCGTCGCGAACCGCTTGCCGGTCGATCGCACGATCGAGCCAGACGGAACGGCCTCGTGGCGCAGGAGCCCGGGGGGGCTTGTGACGGCCATCGCGCCCGTGATGAAGCGCCGCCATGGCGCCTGGGCCGGTTGGCACGGGGCGCCGGACGAGAAGCTCGAACCGTTCGAGCAGGACGGCATGAGCCTCATCCCCATCCCGCTGTCGGCCCGCGAGGTCGAGCTCTACTACGAGGGTTTCTCCAACGCCACGCTCTGGCCGCTCTACCACGACGTGGTGGCGCCGCCGGTGTTCGAGCGGGAGATGTGGGAGACCTACCGCTCGGTCAACGAGCGCTTCGCCGCGGCCGCCGCCGAGGCCGCCGAGGAGGGGGCCGTCGTCTGGGTGCAGGACTACCAGCTCCAGCTCGTGCCCGCGATGCTCCGGCGGCTCCGGCCCGACCTGCGGATCGGCTTCTTCCTGCACATCCCCTTCCCGCCCGTCGAGCTGTTCTGGCGGCTGCCCTGGCGCAAGGAGCTGGTCGAAGGGCTGCTCGGCGCCGACCTGGTGGGCTTCCAGCTGCCCGGGGGCGCCTCGAACTTCCGCAGGCTGTGCCGGCGGCTGCTCGGGCTGCCGTACAAGGGGAACGAGATCTTCCTCGACGACCGGGTGGTGACCACGCAGGCCTTCCCGATCTCGGTGGACTTCGGGCAGCTCGACTCGCTGGTGCGCGAGCCGCACGTCGTGGCGCGGGCCAAGGAGATCAGGGGCGAGCTGGGCGACCCCGAGCACGTGCTGCTCGGCGTGGACCGGCTCGACTACACCAAGGGCATCGGCCAGCGTCTGGAGGCGTTCGGCGAGCTGCTCAAGGACGGCAGCCTGCGCCCGAACGAGGCGGTCTTCGTGCAGATCGCCACCCCGAGCCGCGAGCGCGTGGACGAGTACCGCAAGCTGCGCGACGACATCGAGCTGCAGGTGGGCCGGATCAACGGCGAGCACGCCCAGATCGGGGTGCAGCCGATCCAGTACTTCCACCAGTCCTACGGCCACGACGAGCTGGCCGCGCTCTACCTGGCTGCCGACGTCATGGTCGTCACGCCCCTGCGCGACGGGATGAACCTGGTGGCCAAGGAGTACGTCTCCTGCCACCACGACCTGCAGGGCGCGCTGGTGCTCAGCGAGTTCACCGGCGCGGCCGACGAGCTGCGGCAGGCGTACCTGGTGAACCCCTACGACATCGAGGACGTCAAGCGGCAGATGATCGCCGCCATGCGGGCCACGCCGCACGAGCTGGCCCGGCGGATGCGCACGATGCGCCGCCGGGTGGCCACCTACGACGTGGACCGCTGGGCGAGCGAGTTCCTCAGTGCCCTTGAGTCACCTGCTTCACAGACTTCCACGCGTCGTAGCGCTTCTTGGCGGTCCGGTTGACCACGATCTGCGCCACGGACATCCCGACGCCGGTGAGGATCGCGTAACCGATCGCCTCACCCATGCTGACCTCGGGCGAGTCGTCGTCGAGGGGCGGCTCCTTGCCGGTCGCCTTGACCCAGACGAACCCGAGGAGCTTCCGCATCCCCCAGGCGGTCGCCATGCCCACCAGACCACCGATGACACGCCAGGCGATGTCGGGTTTGTCCTCCGCCATGCCAACTCCCTTCCCCTATGTAACGAACACTAGTCTCTAACGCTTGCGGGGCCCCCGAAGCCGTACCATAAGGAGGCATGACTCAACAGCGACTACGCCATGCATCCATGCCGGAAAAGCCGACCCTCGACGGCTTGGAGCAGGTATGGGTAGCTCGCTGGCAGGAGGAGGGCACCTACCGCTTCGACCGGTCCAAGCCGCGCGAGCAGGTCTACTCCATCGACACGCCGCCACCGACCGTGTCCGGCTCCCTCCACGTCGGTCATGTCTTCTCCTACACCCACAGCGACATCATGGCCCGCTACCAGCGGATGATCGGCAAGTCGGTGTTCTACCCCATCGGCTGGGACGACAACGGCCTGCCTACCGAACGGCGGGTGCAGAACGTCTACGGGGTGCGCTGCGATCCGTCGCTGCCGTACGATCCTGACTTCGTTCCACCGGACAAGCCGGGCAAACGTGAGATCTCCATTTCGCGGCGCAACTTCGTCGAGCTGTGTCACCAGCTCACCGCCATCGACGAGAAGGCGTTCGAGGAGGTCTGGCGCCGGGTCGGCCTGTCGGTCGACTGGGACCTGCTCTACACCACGATCAGCGACGAGTCGCAGGCCGTCTCCCAGCGGGCGTTCCTGCGCAACCTGCGCCGCGGCGAGGCCTACCTCGCCGAGGCGCCCACGCTGTGGGACGTCACCTACCGCACCGCGGTGGCCCAGGCCGAGCTGGAGGACCGCGAGTGGCCCGGCGCCTTCCACCGCATCTCCTTCTACGGCGAGCGCGGCCCGATCTGGATCGAGACGACCAGGCCCGAGCTGATCCCGGCCTGCGTCGCGCTGGTCGCCCACCCCGACGACGAGCGCTACAAGCCGCTGTTCGGCACGTCCGCGCTCACGCCGCTGTTCGGCGTCGAGGTGCCGATCCTGGCCCACCACCTGGCCGAGCCCGACAAGGGGTCCGGCATCGCGATGATCTGCACGTTCGGCGACGTCACCGACGTCACCTGGTGGCGTGAGCTGCACCTGCCCACCCGGCCGGTCATCGGCTGGGACGGCCGGCTGCTGCCCGAGCCGCCCGACGGCGTGGAGCCGGAGCCGTACAAGGAGCTGGCCGGCAAGACCGTCCACAGCGCGCGCGAACGCATCGTCGAGCTGCTGCGCGAGTCCGGCGACCTCGACGGCGACCCGCGTCCGGTGCGGCGGCCGGTGAAGTTCTACGAGCGCGGCGACAAGCCGCTGGAGATCGTCACCACCCGCCAGTGGTACATCCGCAACGGCGGGCGCGAGCAGGCGCTGCGCGACCGGCTGCTGGAGCGCGGCAGCGAGCTGGCCTGGCACCCGCCGCACATGCGGGTGCGCTACGACAACTGGGTCGAGGGCCTGACCAGCGACTGGCTGATCTCCCGCCAGCGCTTCTTCGGCGTGCCGTTCCCGGTGTGGTATCCGCTGGACGAGGCCGGCAACCCGGTCCACGACGCGCCGATCCTGCCGGCCGAGGAGTCGCTGCCGATCGACCCGTCCTCCGACGTGCCGCCCGGATACAGCGAGGAGCAGCGGGGGGTGCCCGGCGGGTTCATGGCCGACCCCGACGTCATGGACACCTGGGCGACCTCGTCCCTGACGCCGCAGATCGCCGGCCGCTGGGCGAGCGACGACGACCTCTACCGGCGCGTGTCCCCCTACGACCTGCGGCCGCAGGCGCACGAGATCATCCGCACCTGGCTGTTCTCCACGGTGGTCCGCTCCCACCTGGAGTCCGACGCGCTGCCGTGGACCGACGTGGCGATCTCCGGCTGGATCCTCGACCCCGACCGCAAGAAGATGTCCAAGTCCAAGGGCAACGTGGTCACCCCGCTCGACCTGCTGGAGCAGCACGGCTCCGACGCCGTCCGCTACTGGGCCGCCAACGGGCGCTACGGCGTGGACACCACGTTCGACGTGGGCCAGCTCAAGATCGGGCGGCGGCTGGCGATCAAGATCCTCAACGCCTCGAAGTTCGTGCTCGGGCTGGCCGGCAGCGACGGCGAGGTCACCGAGCCGGTCGACCTGTCGATGCTCGCCGCCCTGTCCGACATGGCCCGCGAGGCCACGCAGGCGTTCGAGTCCTACGACCACACCCGCGCGCTGGAGGCCGTCGAGCGGTTCTTCTGGTCCTTCTGCGACGACTACCTGGAGCTGGTCAAGGCGCGGGCGTACGAGTCGGGGCCGGGCGCCGCCTCGGCGCACGCGGCGCTGCGGCAGGCCCTCGACGTGCTGCTGCGGCTGTTCGCGCCGGTGCTGCCGTTCGTGACCGAGGAAGTGTGGTCCTGGTGGCGTGAGGGCTCGGTGCACCGCGCCGCCTGGCCGGCTCCCGAGCGCGGCCCGGGCGACCCGGCGGTGCTGACCGTGGCCTCGGAGGTGCTGCGGCGGGTGCGCAAGGCCAAGTCGGAGGCCAAGGTGTCGATGCGGGCCGAGGTGTCCAGGCTGACCGTCACGGGGCCCGAGGCCGACCTCGTCCGCCAGGCCCAGGACGACCTGTGCGCGGCGGGAGTCGTCGAGGAGTTCGTCCTCGACGGCGGCGACGTGCTGACCGTCGAGGTGCACCTGGGCTGAGACACGACCGTCCGGCACGTGCGGTGGGGGACGCCTCCCTCACCGCCCGTCCGGCATCCCGGCGTTTTATCGGTGCGCATCCCGGGCCCGGACGTGCCAGTCTTGAACACGTGCAGACCGACCGCCCCACCACACTCGTACCGCCCGTGCTGGCCAAGATGGCCGCATGGTGCGGGTGCCTGATCCTCGTCGGCGTGGTCGTCTACTTCTTCGTCCTGGCGATCGCCCGGCTCACCTTCGTGGCGCTGCCCGTGGCCATCGCGCTGCTGCTGACCGCGCTGCTGTTCCCGCTGACCAAGAGCCTGCGGCGGGCGGGCCTGCGGCCCATCTACGCCACCTGGCTGACCATGCTGGTCGCGCTGGCCGTCCTGGCCGGCACCGGCTGGCTGGTCGGGGCGCGGGCCAGCGAGGAGTTCCCCAACCTGGTCACGCAGGTGCAGGCCACCGCGCGTTCGGTCCAGGAGTGGCTGATCACCGGCCCGCTGCACCTGAAGCAGGCCCAGATCACCGGCTACGTCGACGAGCTCGCCACGATGGTCAACACCCAGCGCACCGCCATCACCGGCACGGTGTTGTCGGCCAGCGCCGTCGCGATCGAGGTGCTCGCGTCCATCGTGCTGCTGCTGTTCGTGACGTTCTTCCTGCTCAAGGACGGCGACCGCATCTGGTCGTGGTTCCTGCGCGCCTTCGGCTCGATGTCGCCGCGGGTCGACCGGGCGGGCCGGGCGGCCTGGACCACGCTCTCCCACTACGTCCAGGGCACCGTGGCCGTGGCCGCCGTGCACGGGCTCATCATGGGCATCGTGCTGGCCGGCATGGGGGTGCCGCTGTGGGCGCCGCTGGCGGTGCTGATCTTCTTCGCCAGCTTCATCCCCATCGTCGGCATCTTCTTCGCCGGCACCGTCGCCACCCTCGTCACCCTCGGCGCCAAGGGCCTGGTCTACGCGCTGATCTTCCTCGGCATCCTCATCGTCGAGCAGCAGCTGGAGAACCACGTGCTCCAGCCGCTGATCGTGGGCAGGGCGCTCAACTTCCACCCGCTGGCGATCATCCTGGTGCTGTCGGTCGGCGGCATCCTGGCGGGCATCGCGGGAGCGGCCGTGGCCGTGCCGGTCGCGGCGGTGATCTACCGGGCACTGCCGGAGCTGCGCCACAAACCGCCCGCCCTGCCGCCACCGCCCCACCACGGGCCACCGGCGGAGGAACCGCCGGCGGGAGGCGCCCCTCCCGCCGGTGAGCCGCCGTCCGGGGGCGCGGTCGCCGCGACGGGGTGACGTGGGGCGGCCCCGGTGGTTCCGATCCGGTGTCGAGGGCGAGTCCAGGGGCCGCAGCGAGTAACCTCGTCACCCGTGACGCGTTCCTCCCTCACCACCCCGCCGCCGGACGCCTCGGCGCCCGCGGCCCATCCCGGCGCCCCGGCGCCGGGCAGCTCCCTCGGCTCCCACTACAGCCGCTGCTTCGGCTGCGGCGGCGACCACCCGACCGGCCTGCACCTGAAGGCCGCCACACCCGACGGCGTCACGGTCGAGGCCGAGTTCACCGTGGGGGAGGCCCACCAGGGCGCGCCGATGCTCGCCCACGGCGGCGTGCTGGCCGCCGCGATGGACGAGGTCATCGGGATGTCGGTCTACCTGTTCCACAAGCCCTACGTGACGGCCCGGCTGGAGACCGACTACCTTCTCCCCGTTCCCGTGGGCACGACACTCCACCTGCGCGCCTGGTGCAACGGGATCACGGGCAGGAAGGCGTACCTTGAGGCTGAGGGGCGCGTGGGCGCTCCCGACGGACCGGTCGCCGTCCGCGCGGCGGCGCTGTTCATCGAGGTGAGCATGGAACACTTCGCTGAGCACGGCGACCTTGCGGCCATCGCCGCCGAACACCAGGACTTCGAGGTGAACCCGTGAGCGACGTGGAGGTCCTCATCCAGCGGCTCGACACCGGGCTGCCGGTGCCGTCCTACGCCCACCCGGGCGACGCCGGCGCCGACCTCTACGCGGCCGAGGACGTCGAGCTGCTGCCCGGCGAGCGGGCCGTGGTCGGCACCGGCGTGGCGATCGCGCTGCCCGACGGCTACGCCGCGTTCGTGCACCCGCGCTCCGGCCTGGCGGCCCGCCACGGCGTCACGCTCGTCAACGCCCCCGGCACCGTCGACGCGGGCTACCGGGGTGAGATCAAGGTGACGCTGATCAACACCGACGCCAAGGAGCCGTTCCGCCTCCAGCGCGGCGACCGGGTGGCCCAGCTCGTGGTCCAGCGGGTCGAACGCGCGGCCTTCTACGAGGTCGAACGCCTGCCCGGCTCGGTGCGCGGCGCCAACGGATTCGGATCGACGGGCCGCTGAAGCGGCCGGCCCGAAGCAAGCCTGGGGCTCCGGCCCCGCGAACAGGGAGAGTGAGGAAGCGTGTTCCGACGTCGTCGTCGTGAGCAGCCGGAAACGGTGGCCGAGCAGGAGTCCCAGGCCCCCACCCGCGAGTCCGGCCCGTGGGACGCCGACGAGCCCCACCCCGACACGGACAGGATCGACCTCGGCGGCCTGCGGCTGCCGCACAACCCCGACTTCGACGTGCGCCTGGCCTCGCTCGGCGACCAGCACGTCGGTGTCGTCGTCCTGTACGAGGACAGCTCGCTGCAGCTGCAGGCCCTGGCCGCGCCGCGCTCGGGCGGCCTGTGGGACGACGTCAGGACCAAGATCGTCGCCCAGGCCAAGACCCTGCAGGAGCGGGAGGGCCCGTTCGGCGTCGAGCTGGCCGGCGAGGTCGCCATGGAAGGCGGCAGCCGGGCGGCCCGCTACATCGGCATCGACGGGCCGCGCTGGTTCCTCCTGGCCGCCATCACCGGCCCCGGCGCCCTCGACGAGCGCGTCTCCGGGGCGTTCCTCGACTTCGTCAAGGACGTCGTGGTCGTGCGCGGCGACGAGCCGATGGCCCGCGAGGAGCCCATCACGCTGAGCCGTCCGCACGAGCGGCAGGCCGTCGAGCAGGACGAACGCCCGGCGTTCAGCCCCTTCAAGCGCGGCCCGGAAATCAGCGAGACCCGCTGAGCGTTACATCTCCGGGCCCCCGCCCGGCCCAGCCCGGCGACATTCCCAAGACCCCCCATCGGCTATTCGCTGACGGCTTACCATCACATAGGCTGAACCATCATGAGTACGGCAGAGCCTCCGAAACGCGGGGGATTGCGCGGCTTCTTCAGCCGGCTGGCCACGACCCAGTCGGAGATCGAGGCCCAGGAACTGCGGGAAGACGCCGACGAGGTCGGCGCGACGCCCATCGTGTCGTGTGGCGGGCGCCGCAGGTTCTGTGTAGCGGGTACGCTACGTACGGTGACATTGCGCCCGAGGGGCGGCGCCCCCGCCCTGGAGGCCGAGCTGTACGACGGGTCCGACGTGATCGACCTGGTGTGGCTCGGCCGCCGCAAGATCGTCGGCATCGAGCCGGGCCGCACGGTCAAGGCCGAGGGCCTGGTCAGCATGCAGGACGGGCGCAAGGTGATGTTCAATCCGCGATACGAACTGCGCCCAGGGAGTTGATCAGGTGAGTGCTGAGGCGGAAGAGGCCGCGCACGAGACCGTCGAGGCGGCGGTGCGAGCCCAGCTCGCCAAGGCCTTCGGCGGCGTCCGCGGCATCATCGAGGCCGCGGTGCCGACGATCGCCTTCACGGTCTCGTGGATCGTCACCGAAGACCTGAAGACGTCGCTCATCGTCAGCATCTCGCTCTCGGTGGTGCTCCTGCTGGTCAGGGTGGTCCAGCGGTCCACGCCGCAGTTCGTGATCAACAGCCTGATCGGCATCGCGATCGGCGCCTTCTTCGCCAGCCGCACCGGCAACGCGAAAGACTACTTCCTGCCCGGCATCCTGTGGAACGGCGCGTACTCGGTGGGCATGTTGTTGTCCATCGTCACCCGCTGGCCGGTCGTCGGGTTCCTCATCGGCTCGGTCACCAACGACCCGGTGGGCTGGCACAAAGACGCGGGCGTCGTCCGGCTCTGCACGCGGCTGACCTGGCTGCTCATGGTGCCGTGCGTGGTGCGGGTGGCCGTGCAGGGCCCGGTCTACCTGTTCGGCGGCGGCGACGAGGCGGTGGCCGCGCTCGGCTTCGCCAAGATCGTGATGGGGTGGCCCCTGCAGGTGGCGGCCCTGGCCGCGATGTTGTGGCTGCTCGGCCGCGGCCGCACCCCCATCAAGCCCCCGGTCGCCCCGGCCTGACCCGTGCCGGAGGACGGGCGGGTCGTGCCGCCGCCTGGGGGTCTCGTCGCGGAAGACCTCGATCGTCTGCCTGACCTGCCCGCGCGTACGGAGCTGATCGACGGAAGGCTGGTCCTCGCGGGCCCTCAGTCGTCCTTCCGCTCGACCGTGGTCGATCTGCTCGTCGAGGGCCTCCGGCGGGCCGTCCCCTCGGAGTTCCGGGTGCGGCGGGGATGAGCGTCATCCTGGACGCCCGCCAGCGCCCGCAGCCGGACGTCAGCGTGGTCAGAGCGGCGGCGGTGCGCGACGACGGCGGCGAGACCTTCTACCGCGCCCAGGATCTGCTGCTGGTCGCCGAGGTCGTCCCGGCGGAGTCCGGGGAGCGTAAGGCGGCTCTTTATGCCGCGGCCGGGATTCCGCACTTCTGGCGGGTCGAGGACGACGGCGAGCCCGTCGTCCACGTCCACGAGCGTGACCCCGCCACCCGCGCCTACGCGCTCACCGGCATCCACCACGACAGGCTCAAGCTGACCGTCCCCTTCGACCTCGACGTCGACCTGAGCCGGATCCACCGCCTCTGACCCTCGGCCCGCCATGATGCCCGGACGCGGGGAGTGAGAGGTTCGTGGGCGTGGGAGTCTGGGGGGGATGAAGGGGAATGCGGTGGGCTGGGTGGTCGCGCGGGTGTGGAAGGCGCTGGGCGGGCGGGTCCGCTGGCGGGTGTTGTGGCTGACCCATGCCACCTTCATGGTCGGCGTCACCGGCCTCGTACGCGACCCCGACGGCCGGGTGCTCGTGCTGCGTCACCGTCTGTGGCAGGAAGGGCGGCAGTGGGGCTTCCCCACCGGGTTCGCCAGGCGGGACGAGACCTTCGAGGGCACCGTCGAGCGCGAGGTGTTCGAAGAGACCGGCCTGCGCGTGCGCACCGGCCGGCTGCTGCGCGTGCGCAGCGGGTTCGGGCTGCGGGCCGAGGTGGCCTACGAGGCCCGGCTCGTCGGCGGCACGCTCAGGATCGACCCGCTGGAGATCCTCGAAGCCCGCTGGGTCACCGCCGACGACCTGCCCGAGGGCCTGCAGGGCGCCCACCGCGACCTGCTCATCCCGAGTACGCCCACCCCGACCACCGACTGACCGCGACCACGATCACCGGCCCTTCGGGCGGCCGCCGGCGGTACTGGTCGTACTTGTCGGCCAGCGCCCGCAGGGCGGCGTCGTGGCCGCCCTCGCAAACGGTCGCCGTGCCGTCGGCGCGCGCCCACCACAGCCTGGCCCAGTCGTCCTCGTAGTGGTCGGCGAGCAGGCTGACTCGCGGGTTCGCCCGGATGTCGCGCAGCCGCGCCAGGTCGTACGTGCTCTTCGGCTTGTGGTCGACGGCGGTGACCACGTCGTCGCCCAGGACGGCGAAGGTGACGGGCACCACGCGCGGCACCCCGGCCGCGTCGGCTGTCGCCAGGCGGGCGACGCGGGCGCCCTCGAACAGCGACCGGGCGCGGCCGGCGTCCATGACCGGGCTCAGCGCTGCGAGAGCAGGTGGGCCAGCTCCTCCTCGACCTCCTGGCTGGCCACGAACAGCAGCTCGTCGCCCGCCTCCAGGGGGTCGTCGGCGGTGGGCACCAGCACCCGGCCCTCGCGCAGGATCGCCACCAGCGCGGAGTCGACCGGCCACGGCACCGAGCCGGCGCGCTGGCCCACCACCGGGGCGTCCTCGGCCAGCGTCAGCTCGACGAGGTTGGCCTGGCCCTGGCGGAACGTCATCAGCCGCACCAGGTCGCCGACGCTGACCGCCTCCTCCACCAGCGCGCTCAGCAGCCGCGGCGTCGAGACGGCGACGTCGACGCCCCACGACTCGTTGAACAGCCACTCGTTGTTGGGGTGGTTGATGCGGGCCACCACGCGCGGCACGCCGTACTCGGTCTTGGCCAGCAGCGACACCACGAGGTTGACCTTGTCGTCGCCGGAGGAGGCCACCACGACGTGGCAGTTGCCGAGCCCGGCCTCGTCGAGCGAGGCGATCTCGCACGCGTCGGCGAGCAGCCACTCGGCGCGCGGCACGCTGTCGATCTTGATCGCGCGCGGGTCGACGTCGATGAGCAGCACCTCGTGGCCGTTCTCCAGCAGCTCGGAGGCGATGGAACGGCCCACGGCGCCCGCGCCGGCGATGGCGATGCGCATCAGTCGTCCTGTTCCGGCGCCGCGGCGAGCACCTTGTTGATCCGGTCCATGTCGTTCTCGGCCGCGATGACGTGGAGCAGGTCGCCCTCCTGCACCACGGTCTCGTCCGTGATGGTCAGGGCCTCGCCCATCCGGTTGATGAAGGCCACGCGGGCGCCGGCCCGGCTCTCCAGGTCGACGACGCGGGTGGCGATCCAGGCCTGGTTGGCGGCCACCTCGGCCAGCACGACCGTGCCCGTGGGGTCGCGCCACAGCGGCTCGGCGCCCTCGGGGAGGATGCGGCGCAGGATCTGGTCGGCCGTCCAGCGGACGGTGGCCACCGTGGGGATGCCCAGACGCTGGTAGACCTCGGCCCGCCGGGGGTCGTAGATGCGGGCGACGACGTTGTCGACGCCGAACGTCTCGCGGGCCACGCGCGCGGAGATGATGTTGGAGTTGTCGCCGCTGGAGACGGCGACGTAGGCGGCCGCCGACTCGATGCCGGCCTCGGTGAGCACGTCGCGATCGAAGCCGACGCCGGTCACCCGCCGCCCCCGGAACCCCGCGCGCAGGCGGCGGAACGCCTGCGGGTCACGGTCGATGATGGCGACGGAATGGCCGCTGTCCTCGAGGATGTGGGCGAGGGTCGAACCGACCCTGCCGCATCCCATGATCACAATATGCATACTCCCCCGCACTTCGCGGTCGGCCGGTTGCTCGACACCAGTATGGCCCGATGGGGGAGCGCCGCGTTTAGGGCATCGGCATGCGGCTAGCATCTCGTTACGTGGCGAAGGTAACGGATCTTGTCAAACGCGTGCTCGTGGGACGTGCCCTGCGAAGCGGGCAGCTCCACGAGCAACTCCTGCCCAAACGCATCGCCCTGCCGGTCTTCGCCAGTGACGCGCTGTCCTCGGTGGCCTACGCCCCGCAGGAGATTTTGGTCATCCTGTCGCTGGCCGGCGTCTCGTTCTATTCCTACAGCCCGTGGATCGCCGTCGCCGTCGTGGTGGTGATGCTCACAGTCGTGGCGTCGTATCGGCAGAACGTGCACGCCTATCCGAGCGGCGGCGGCGACTACGAGGTGGCCACCACCAACCTGGGCAAGAACGCGGGGCTCACCGTCGCCAGCGCCCTCATGGTCGACTACGTGCTGACCGTCGCCGTGTCGGTGGCCAACGGCGTCGACTACGTCGGCGCGACCATCCCGTTCGTGGCCGAGCACCGGCCCGCGATCGCCATCATCATCGTGATCCTGCTCACGGTGGTCAACCTGCGCGGCATCCGCGAGTCCGGCGCGGCCTTCGCCGTCCCCACGTACGCCTTCATGTTCGCGGTGATCGGCCTGGTCGCCTGGGGCGGCATCCGGCTGCTGGTGTTCGGCGACGAGCTGCACGCGCCCAGCGCCGGGTTCACCATCCGGCCCGAGCAGACGAACCTGGCCTCCTTCGCCGCCGCCTTCCTGATCCTGCGCGCCTTCTCCTCCGGCTGCGCCGCGCTGACCGGCGTCGAGGCCATCAGCAACGGCGTGCCCGCCTTCCGCAAGCCCAAGAGCAAGAACGCCGCCACGACCCTGCTCATGATGGGCCTGATCGCCATCACCATGTTCGGCGGCATCATCGCGCTGGGGCTGGCCTCCGGCGTGCGGGTGGCCGAGCCGAGCGTCGTCGCCCACGACCTGCTCAGGCCCGACGGCACCCCGGTCGGCGAGGGCTACTACCAGCAGCCGATCATCTCGCAGGTGGCCGACGCGGTGTTCGGCGGCGGCTCGCTGCCGTTCGTGGTGATCTCCGCGGTGACCGCGCTCATCCTGTTCCTGGCCGCGAACACCGCCTTCAACGGCTTCCCCGTGCTCGGCTCGATCCTCGCCCAGGACCGTTACCTGCCGCGCCAGCTCCACACCCGCGGCGACCGGCTGGCCTTCTCCAACGGCATCATCATCCTGGCCCTCGGCGCCTGCCTGCTGTTGTGGGGCTTCCAGGCCGACGTCAGCCGCCTGCTCAACCTCTACATCGTCGGCGTGTTCGTCTCCTTCACGCTCAGCCAGACCGGCATGGTCATCCACTGGACCCGTCACCTGAGGACGGAGACCGACCGCCAGGTCCGCCACCAGATGCACCGCTCGCGCGTGATCAACTTCTTCGGCGCCATCATGACCGGCCTGGTGCTGATCGTCGTGCTGCTGACCAAGTTCCTGGTCGGGGCGTGGATCGTGGTCATCGCGATGCCGGTGCTGTTCCTCATGATGAAGGGCATCCGCCGCCACTACGACAAGGTCGCGGCCGAGCTGGAGATCACCGACGAGTACGAGCCCGCCATGCTGCCGGCCCGCAACCACGCGATCGTGCTGGTCTCCAAGATCCACAAGCCGACCATGCGGGCGCTCGCCTACGCCCGCGCCACCCGCCCGTCCTCCCTAGAGGCGATCACGGTCGGCGTCGAGGGCGAGGAGGCGCGCCAGCTGCAGGAGGAGTGGGAGCGGCGCGGCATCCCGGTGCCGCTCAAGATGCTCGACTCGCCCTACCGCGAGATCACCCAGCCCATCCTCGACTACGTCAAGAGCCTGCGCCGCCGCTCGCCGCGGGACGTGGTCACCGTCTTCATCCCCGAGTACGTCGTCGGCCACTGGTGGGAGCACCTGCTGCACAACCAGAGCGCGCTGCGGCTGAAGGCCAGGCTGCTGTTCAAGCCGGGCGTCATGGTGACCAGCGTGCCCTGGCAGCTCCACTCCTCCGACCGGCTCAAGGGCCGGCCCGAGCCGTACGCGCCGGGCGCGGTGCGCCGTCCCTGGCACCAGACCGTCAAGGACGAGGGGCAGATCAAGGCGCGCTGACCAGCGCCCGCAGCCGCCAGGTGTCGGACGCCGTCCAGCCCCGCGGCGCGGCGACGGCGGCCCACCCGTCCACGATGTTGGCGCCGTAGCGGTGGCCGTGGCCGGGCGGCACGGACATCGCCGCCGTCATGTCCACCAGCACCTGCCAGAACGTCACCAGCGGGAACCAGTTCATCTGCGGGTTCACCCCGGGCCCCCGAGGGCCCTCCAGCCAGGCCGGCCGGTGGTATATCAGCGTGGGCGACCACCACACGACCGGGTCGGTGGCGTTCTGCAGGTAGACCACGCGCGGCGGCTGCCACGGGCTCCGCGGACGCCACAGGTCGGCCGGGTGCTGGGCGAAGCGGGCCGTCCTGCCGCCCTGGTAGACCGGCCGCCAGACGGGGGTGCCGGGGTCCCGGTGGGTGGTGAGGTGGTTCCAGATGTGGTTGGCGTTGGGCGGGCCGACGAACAGCGCGCCGTCGGTCCGGGCGACCAGGTCGGTCAGGTCGCGGAAGGAGTTCTCCAGCTCGTAGGAGCCCAGGCTCTCGCCGGCGACCAGCAGCCGGGGCCGGTGGCCGGGCGGGAGCCGGTCCCACCTGGCGCGCACCGCCTCGAACAGGGCCCGCCCGGCGGCCGCCGCCTTGTGCCGGTCGGCCAGGAACGACACCCAGCTCGGCAGGTAGGAGTACTGCACCGCGACCATGGCGGTGTCGCCGTTGTACATGAACTCCAGCGAGTCGGCGATGTGCTGGTCGACCCAGCCGGTGCCGGTGGTGCCGAGCACCGCGAGCACCGGACGGCCGAAGCCGCCCGTCCGTTCCAGCTCCCGTACGGCCACCGCGGCCTGCTGCCGGGGCGAGGAGGTGGCGCCGAGTCCGACGTACACGCGGATGGGCTCGGTCGCCGGCCGGCCGGAGAAGGCGGTCAGCTCGGAGACCGTGGAGGCGGTGCCGGTGAAGCGGCGGCCCTCGCGGCCCAGGGAGTCCCAGGCCACCAGCGACCCCGGCCCGCCGGAGACCTTGGCCGAGCCCGGCCTGCGCACGCCCGGATGGGTGCCCTCGTTGGTGACCGAGGAGATGTCGCTCATCGTGTTGAGGAACCCCGAGAACAACACGTCGTCGGCGAACACCGCGACCACGGAGGCGACGATCAGCACGCCGGCGATGTGGCCCACGTAGGCGGGGACGTACCGGTCGAGCCAGTCGATCAGCCTGCGCCCGGCCAGCCGGACGAGCCGGGCCAGCAGCAGGCACAGCGCGAAGAGCGTGACCGCCACCGCCAGGATCACCGGCGGGAACCAGTTGATCCGGACGTCCATGCCCATGAGCGCCCGCACGTCCCGCTGCCAGTCGATGCTGTACCAGAGCGCCACGACGGTCAGCCCCGAGCAGCCGCCGATCATGATCTGCCAGGCGGCCCGCCGCCCCCGCTCCGGCAGCCGGTACGGGATCGCCGCCCGCCCCAGCGCGCCCGCCGTGGCCCCCACGCCGTAGCCGAGGATGCCGGTGACCGCGCCCATCACGCCCTGGAACAGCCACGTGCGCGGCAGCAGCGAGGGCGTCAGCGAGGCGCAGGCGAACAGCACGGCCAGCAGCGTGCCCCCGAATCCGAGCCGCCGGCGCACCACCCGACTTCTGTCCATCGTCACCCACAGTAATGACTCAAGTCCGGAAAGTGGGCATGCGGGGCACGAGGCAGGGCGCGCGGACGTCGCCCGTGGCGGCTCACCATAGGGTGGGGGTGTGGAACAGGCATCTCTGGAGCTGACGGTCGGTCCGGTCGCGCATGGCGGCTGGTGTGTGGCACGCCATGAAGGGCGGGTGGTCTTCGTCCGGCACGCGCTGCCCGGCGAGCGGGTGATCGCCGACGTGACCGAGGAGACCAGCCGGTTCCTGCGCGCCGACGCCGTGGAGATCCTGGAGCCCTCGCCCGACCGCGTCGTCCCGCCCTGCCCGTACGCCGGCCCCGGCCGCTGCGGCGGCTGCGACTGGCAGCACGCCACGCTGGAGGCGCAGCGCCGGCTCAAGGCCCAGGTCGTGACCGAGCAGCTGCACCGGCTGGCGGGCATCGAGCGCGAGGTCGTCGTGGAAGAGGTGCCCGGCGCCAAGGACGGGCTCGGCTGGCGTACCCGCGTGCAGTTCGCCGCCACGCCCGCCGGCGAGCTGGGCTTCCGCCGGCACCGCTCGCACGAGATCGAGGTCGTCGACGCCTGCCTGATCGCCCACCCCGAGGTCGAGGCGGTCGCCGCCGAAGACCACGCGTGGCCCGGCGCGGCCGGCATCGAGGTCATCGCCTCCGCCGGCGGCGACCGTGCCGTGGTGGTCTCGCCGCGCCCGCGGCGCAGCGTGAGCGTGCCCGAGCTCGACGCGCCCGCCTCGATCCTGCTCGACCAGGGCAAGGGCCGCACGGTGCCGCGCCGCGGCTCCGGCGTGCTGCACGAGCATGTGGGCGACCGCGAGTTCCGGGTCGCGGGCAGCGGCTTCTGGCAGATCCACCCGGGGGCGGCCGAGACGCTGCTCGACGCGGTGCTGGCCTACGCCGCGCCCGAGCCGGGGGAGTGGGCGCTCGACCTCTACTGCGGGGTCGGCCTGTTCGCGGCCGGGCTGGCCGAGGCGGTCGGGCCCGAGGGCGCGGTGTTCGGGCTGGAGTCCGACGCGGCGGCCGTCCGCGACGCCCGCGCCAACCTGCGCGACCTGCCGCAGGCCAGGGTCGAGCGCGGCCGGGTCGAGGAGGCGCTCGACCGGTTCCAGATCGAGCGCGCCGACCTCGTCGTGGTCGACCCGCCGCGGTCGGGCCTCGGGCGCGAGGTGGTGGAGCGCGTGGCGGGGCTGGAGGCGCTGCGCATCGTCTACGTCTCCTGCGACCCGGCGACGCTGGCCAGAGACCTCAAGTGGCTGGGCGAGCTGGGCTACGAACTGACCGACCTGCGCGCCTTCGACGCCTTCCCGATGACCCACCACGTCGAGTGCGTGGCGCTGCTGGTGAAGCGCTGACTGCCGCCGCCCGGGCAAGGCGTGACCTCATCGTGACGGTTTGCCGGAACCTCGGGCGGGTGAAGCTGTCTATCGTGCATCCATGGTCGCCTCCGGAGGCGCGGGCCGCCCAGGATCGGACAGGCCGCCGATGACGCCGCTGACGATGAGCCATCGGCACCTGCCCGGCGTGACCGTGATCGAGGTGTGCGGTGAGCTCGACGCCACCAACCACGCGCGATTACGGGAGCACGTCCGGCAGGCCAGGGCGCGTCCGGCCGATCACGTGGTGTTCGACCTGAGCGCGATGACGTTCATGGACAGCTCGGGGCTGCACGCCCTGCTCGCCTGCCACCAGGAGGCCCGCGCGCACGACGCCCGGATCTACCTCGCGGCCCCGCAGGGCGCCCCCGCCCGGCTGCTGGAGATCACCGGGGTCGACGCGCACCTGCCGGTCTACCCCACCGCCGAGGCCGCCGTGGCCGCCGCCGCGGCCGATCCGCCCGGCTGAGTCTTTGGTCACGCCCGTCCAGACCAAGGACGGACGCGCCGCGCGGGGAGGCGTCCCTAGCGTCGGGGCATGACGCAAACCACCCTCGCCGGACGCGTGCAGGAGATCGACGCCGTACGCGGGTTCGCGCTGGCGGGCATCCTGGTCGCGAACATCGGCTTCCTGGCCGACCCGGGGTACGCGCTGTCGGGCGCCATGCCGATCCCCGACGGGCCCGTGGCTCTGGCCATCACGGCGTTCGTGCTGACGAAGTTCTACATCATCTTCTCGTTCCTGTTCGGGTACTCCTTCACGTTGCAGATGCGGGCGGCCGAGCGGGCGGGGGCGAGCGTGCGGGCCAGGACGTTGCGCCGCTGCCTGGCGCTGTTCGTCATCGGGCTGGCGCACGGCCTGCTGCTGTGGATCGGTGACATCCTCACCCTGTACGCCGTGCTCGGCCTGGTCCTGCTGGCCCTGCGCGGGCTCAGACCGAGGACGGCCGTCATCGCCGGCTCCTCGATCATCGGCGCGCTGACCCTGTTCTGGCTGGCCCTGGCCTGGCTGTCCACCCTCGACCCGGCCGCCGGGCAGCCCGCCGCGGCCGACCCGGCGGCGGCCGCCCGCGTGCTGGCCCTGGCCAGCGGCGGGCCGCTGGACTTCCTGACGATGCAGACCGAGCTCTATCCGCCGCTCGTGGCCATGATCTGGCTCTTCCAGGGGCCGACCGCGCTGGCCATGTTCCTGTTCGGGCTCGCGGCCGGCAAGTCCAGGCTGCTGGAGGGACTCGGGCGCCGGCCCCGCCTGCTGGCCCGCGTCCAGTGGGCCGGCTTCGGCGTCGGCCTGCCCGGCGGCCTGCTGTACGCCTGGACGTCCGGCCGGACCGGCGCGGTCGAGCTGATCGGCGGCGCGGTCAACACGCTCACCTCGATCCTGCTGGCCGCCGCCTACGTCGCCACCCTGCTCCGGCTGATCGGGCGCTTCCCGGCGGCGGCCCGCGTCCTGGCCGCGCCGGGACGGGTGGCCGCCTCCAACTACGTCGGTCAGTCGCTGCTCATCGCCCTGGTCTTCACCGGGTACGGGCTCGCACTCGCGGGCCGCCTGTCACCGATCGCGGTGATGGGCGTCGCCCTGGTGATCTACACCGTGCTCGTGTGGGCGAGCGCACTTTGGCTGCGCACCCACCGCCACGGCCCGGTGGAGTACGTGCTGCGCCGGATCACCCAGTGGCGCTGAGGTCACCGGCGCTGAGGTCACCGGCGCTGAGGTCACCGGGGCTGAGGTCACCGGGGGTGAGGTGACCGGGGCTGGGGTGACCAGCGCTGAGGCGACCAGCGCTGGGGTCAGAGCCAGCCCATGCGCTGGGCGGTGCGGATCGCCTCCAGCCGGTTCTGGGCGTTGAGCTTGGTCATGGCGCTGGACAGGTAGTTGCGCACGGTGCCCTCGGTCAGGTGCAGCTCGCCGGCGATCCTGGAGATCGTCGCCCCGTCGCCCGCCAGGCGCAGCGCGTCGCGCTCCCGTTCGGTCAGCGGGCTGTCGCCGGCGGCCATCGCGGCGGCGGCCAGCTCGGCGTCCAGGTAGCGGCCGCCGGCCATGACCTTGCGGATCGCCATCGCCAGCTCCTCGGCGGAGGCGTCCTTGCCCAGGAAGCCGCTCACGCCGGCGGCCATCGCCCTGCGCAGGTAGCCGGGGCGGCCCAGGCTGGTCAGGATGACGATCTTGCACTGCGCGCTGATCCGCTCGGCGGCGCTCAGGCCGTCCATGCCGGGCATCTCGATGTCCAGCACGGCCACGTCGGGGCGGTGTTCGGCGACCGCGTCCACGACCTCGTCGCCCCGGCCCACCTGGGCCACGACCTCGATGCCGTCCTCCAGGTCGAGCAGCGCGGCGATGGCGCCGCGGATCAGGTGCTCGTCGTCGGCGAGCAGCACGCGGGTGGTCATGCCGGCACCGCCGCGCGCAGCAGGTAGCCGCCGTCGGACGTCGGCTCGGCCCGCAACACGCCGCCCGCCGCGCCGACCCGCTGGGCCAGGCCCGCCAGCCCGTTGGCCGCGTGCTCGCCCACCGGGCCGCTCACCCCGTCGTTGGACATCTCCAGGACCCCGTTCTCGATCGTGATCGTGCAGCGTTCGGCCGTGCTGTGCTTGAGCACGTTGGTGGCGCCCTCGCGGACGACGGTGGCCAGCAGGGTGCGCGCCTCCGGGGCCAGCGCCGTGGTGTCGGCCCGTACCGTGCAGCGGACCTCGGCCGCCTCCAGCACCGCCCGGACGCCGGCCAACACCTCGTCCAGGTCGAGCGCCCGGTAGTTCTGCACCACGGCCCGCACCTCGCGCAGCGACCGCCTGGCCAGGTCGCGCACCTCGAACATGGCCCGCTCGGCGGCGGCCGGGTCGCCGGGCAGCGACTCGGCGGCGCGGGCGGTCCTGGCCGAGACGTCGGCGAGGCTCTGCCCGAGCAGGTCGTTGAGGTCGCGGGCGAAGCGCAGCCGTTCCTCCGAGACCGCCAGCCTGGACCTGGCCTCCTGCCCTTCGTGCGCCTCCTTGGCCACCCGCCACAACCACAGGTTCGCCAGCACGCCCCCCACGCCGATCCCGGTGAACACGGCCAGCACCGCGACCGCCGACACCATCTCCACGGGCAGGCCCATGGTCAGCGCGAGGACGACGACCAGGACGGCGATCCAGCCGGCCGACAACGTGACGATCGTCCGGCGGCGGACGAAGGGGGCCAGCATCGCCAGCCACACCGGCACGGTGTACAGGATCGTGCCGGCCGCGAGGACCACGGCGAGCACCCCGGACACGGCCAGCAGCGCCGTCGGGCGGGGGCCGCCGCGCACGGCGATCCGGAACGGCCGCGTGGCCAGCGCCATGAAGACCAGCAGCAGCACGCCGGCGGCCACGAACACCTGCCCGGGCAGGTCGACGCTCTGCCCGAGGAGGTACAGGTTGTAGAAGCCGGTCGCGGACACCAGCAGGATGATGTCGGTGGAGTAGACGATCAGCCAGCGGACCTTGTCCAGCCGGGTCGGCCGCCTCACGCGGGCACCGCCGCGCGCAGCAGGAACTCGCCGGTGGGCGTCGGGGCGGCCGAGAGCGAGCCGCCCGCCGTGGTCAGGCGCTCCGACAGGCCGCGCAGGCCGCTGCCCGGCGCCGCGGAGAGATCTTTGACGCCGTCGTTGCGCATCTCCAGCACGCCGCCCTCGATCGTGATCGCGCAGGTGGTGGCCGAGCTGTGCTTGAGCACGTTCGTGCCGCCCTCGCGCACGACCCACGCCAGCAGCGCACGCCCGGCGGGGGACAGGTCGCCGGCCCTGGTCTCGATCAGGCAGCGGGCGCCGGCCGCCTCCAGCGCCGCCCGTACGCCGGCCAGCTCGGTGTCCAGGTCGAGCGTGTGGTAGCCGTCCACGGCCAGTTGCACCTCGGCCAGCGAGTCGCGGGCCAGATCGCGCACCTCGTCCATCTCGGCGAGGGCCCTGGCCTGGTCCTTGGCCGCGAGCTTGGCCGCCAGCTCGCTCTTCAGCGTGATCACCGACAGGCTGCGGCCGAGCAGGTCGTGCAGGTCGCGGGCGAAGCGCAGGCGCTCCTCGGCGATGGCCAGGCGCGCCTTGGCCTCCTGGCCGTCGCTGGCGTCCCTGATCGTCCACCACAGCCAGCGCCACAGCAGCATGGCCGCGACCATGAGCGCGCAACTGGCCGCCTCGGGGATCAGCGTGCCGGCCCAGGACCGGTCGGTGATCGCCACGACGTACGCGCTGACCAGGACGGTCACGGTGGCGCCCAGGCAGGCCGTGGCCCACAGCGGCAGGTAGAACGCGGCCACCGACACCCACAGGACGCCGGTCTCCAGCCAGGTGGCCGTGCTCGCGATCTCGTCGTGCGGCAGCAGCAGCACCGAGCCGGCCGCGCACGCCCCGGACACCAGCAGCTTCGCCGTTGGCCGCGGCCGGTCGTCGAAGGCGGCCCGCAGCACGGAGGGGAACAGCGCGAACTGGCCCGCCAGGCAGGCGATCGCGAGCAGCGCCTGCGGCAGGCCCATCAGGCCGCGCGTGGCGTAGACGATGACGAGGGTGACGAACACCAGGCCCAGGAGGGTGACCATGACGTCCATCCAGTGGATGAGGATCTTGCGTGCGCTCTCGGCACGGCTCGCCATCGTCTCCCTCACCCCCTGGATTCGGGAGAAATCCTATGTCAGGAGTGTGTCATCCAGAGAATGCGGGATATCTCCGGTTTGGGGGATGTGCCGCGCAGGGACAACCAGGCCAGCCCGTGCCGGACGGCGTACTCCGCCAGTTTGCGGGCCTCCGGCTCGTCCAGATCGCCGGCCCTGGCGAGCACCGGGGTCAGGGCGAGCCGCTCCCACACCTGCTCCTCGTCGGCCAGGCCGTAGGCCCGCGCGAGCTGCCCGGCCGCCGCCCGCACGGCCGATCCCAGCCTGCGCAGCCGCCCCTGCGGCCCGGTACGCGGTTCCATCTCGGCCAGCAGCTCGACGGCGTCCACCCGGACGCCCTCCCGCCGGGTCGCGCGCAGCGCCGCCAGATCGGCCGCGTCCAGCCCGTCCGGTGTCAGGCGCAGGGTGAAGAAGACCCGCAGCGGCCGTTCCCCTTGCAGGGCGCGCAGCGCCCGCGCCCTGCGCGGCGCGACGGCAGGGTCGGCGGCGTCGCGGATCTCGAACGCCGCCGCGGCCGCCCCGAACGCGCCGACCGCCTTGCGGTAGGCGGTGGCCAGACCGCCCGGCCTGGTGCACGTGACGGCCGGGTCGTCCCCGCCGGGCCCGCCGAACACCGGGAAGGCGTCGCCGCCCGCCGCCCGCAGCCGCCCGAGCCCGGCGGCATCCGGGGCGTCCGCCGGCTGCGGCGGCCCGGCCCACCGGACGAGGCAGCCGTCGCCGTCGGCGACGAGATGGCCGAGCGCGTACCGGGCGACGCCGGTGGCGCGCGACTCGGCCGCCAGGTCGAACTCCGGGTCGCGGGCGGTGTCGACGAACCCCACGAAAGAACCGGGCGGCTGCCGGACCGCCGCCGGCCGCTGCGGCGGCGGCGCGAAGCGGACGGGAGCGGCGCCGGCCGGCGGCGCGGGCTCGGCGCCCGCGGGCAACATCCGGATCGCCAGGGCCGTGGCTCCGGCGAGCACGAACGCGGCGAGCACCGCCAGCGGGCGGGGGAGCGTGCCGGACTCTCTTGCTTTCCGCGACATATGCCACCCATCGTGATCGATCGGCTACTTTCAGCGGTTGCTGGTGAAGGTAGCAAGCGTTCGCCGGACGGCGTGGGGCTTTTCCGGTCGCCGTCCGATGTGGGCGGATAATGAGCTTCATGAAGCTGCGGATCTTCACCGAGCCCCAGCAGGGCGCCACCTATGACGACCTGCTCGCCGTCGCCCAGGCCGCGGAACGCCTGGGGTTCGACGCCTTCTTCCGGTCCGACCACTACCAGCGCATCGGCCCCGGCGACCCCGGCGCCGGCTCCACCGACGCCTGGGTGACGCTCGGCGCCCTGGCCAGGGAGACCTCCACGATCAGGCTCGGCACGCTGGTGACGCCGGCCACCTTCCGGCTGCCCGGCCCGCTGGCGATCAGCGTGGCCCAGGTCGACCAGATGAGCGGCGGCCGGGTCGAGCTGGGCTTCGGCACCGGCTGGTTCGACGGGGAGCACTCCGCCTACGGCATCCCGTTCCCCCCGCTCGGCGAGCGGTTCGGCCGGTTCGAGGAGCAGCTGGAGATCGTCACCGGCCTGTGGACGGCGAAGGACTCCTACTCCTTCGAGGGCCGCTACTACCGGCTGGTCGACTCACCGGCGCTGCCCAAGCCGGTCCAGCGGCCCCGGCCGCCGGTGATCATCGGGGGCTTCGGCGCCAAGCGCACGCCCCGGCTGGCGGCCGCGTACGCCGACGAGTACAACGTGCCGTTCCGCACCCTGGCCGACACCGGGCAGGCGTTCGCGCGGGTCCGGGAGGCGGCCGACGAGGCGGGCCGCGGCCTGATCCTGTCGGCGGCGCAGACCGTCGTCGTGGGCGCCGACGAGGCCGAGATCGAGCGGCGCGCCGCCGCCATCGGCCAGGAGCCGGGCGCGCTGCGCGAGGGCGGCCTGTGCGGCACCCCCGAGGAGGTGCTGGCCAAGCTGGGCGCCTTCGCCAAGCTCGGGGCCGAGCGCGTCTACCTCCAGGTCCTCGACCTGGCGGACCTGGAGCACCTGGAGCTCATCGCCGCCGAGGTGTTGCCGCACGTGTAATTCCGTTGGCGGTGCTTCGTCCGGCTACGGCACACTTGGGACGTGCTGCTGACGATCACGACCACCGCCGCGCCGGCCACCGACCTGGGCTTCCTCCTGCACAAGCATCCCGAGCGCGTGCAGGAGTTCAGCCAATCGTTCGGCACGGCCACGGTGTTCTACCCGGAGGCGGGCGAGGAGCGCTGCACGGCGGCCCTGCTGCTGGAGGTCGACCCGATCGCGCTGGTCCGCTCGCGCGGCCGCAACTCGCCCGACTTCAGCCTGTCGCAGTACGTCAACGATCGACCGTACGCGGCCTCCTCGCTGCTGGCCGTCGCGCTCGCCGACGTCTTCCGCACCGCGCGGGCGGGCCGCTGCAAGGCCCGTCCCGAGCTGCCGGGCACCCCGCTGCCGCTGGAGATCCGGGTGCCCGCGCTGCCCTGCCGGGGCGGCCCCGAGCTGGCCCGGCGGCTGTTCGAGCCGCTGGGGTGGGCGGTGGAGGCGCAGACGCTGCCGCTCGACGAGGGTTTCCCCGAATGGGGCGAGTCCCGGTACGTGCGGCTGACCCTGCGCGGCACCCTGCTGCTGGCCGACGCGCTCAACCACCTCTACGTGCTGCTCCCCGTGCTCGACGACGGCAAGCACTACTGGATGGCCTCCGACGAGATCGACAAGCTGGTCAGGGCGGGGGCGGGCTGGCTCGGCGGGCACCCGGAGCGCGGGCTGATCGCCCGGCGCTACTTCGGGCGGCGCTGGGCGCTGGCCCGCACCGCGCTGACCAGGCTGGCCGAGCTGGGCGACGAGACCGAGGAGGAGCTGGAGCCGGCGCTCGCCGAGGAGGCCCCCGCCGGGGAGACCGCGGCCGACGAGGCCGCCTTCGCCGAAGCCGCCGCCGAAGCCGCCGCCGAAGCCGAGGGGGCCGGCGCGGTGCGGAAGGCGCGGCCGCTCAACACGCTGCGGCGCGAGGCCGTGCTGCGCAAGCTGGAAGAGCTCGGCGCGGTCAGCGTGATCGACCTGGGCTGCGGGCACGGCGAGCTGGTCGCCGCGCTGCTGGCCAGGCCCAGGTTCGCGCGCGTGGCCGGCATGGACGTCTCCTCCCTGGCGCTCACCATCGCCGCCCGCAAGCTGCGCCTGGACCGCATGCCCGACAGCAAGCGGGCCCGGCTCACCCTGTTCCAGGGCGCGCTCACCTACACCGACAAGCGCCTGGCCGGCTACGACGCCGCCGTGCTCATGGAGGTCGTCGAGCACGTCGACCCGCCGCGGCTGGCCGCGCTCGAACGCGTCGTGTTCGGCCGGGCCCGCCCGAACCACGTGCTCGTCACCACCCCCAACATCGAGCACAACGTGCGCTACGAGTTCCTGACCGGCCTGCGCCACCCCGACCACCGCTTCGAGTGGACGCGGGCCGAGTTCGCCGCCTGGGCCGGCCAGGTGGCCGCCCGGTACGGCTACCACGTCGCCGTCGAACCCGTCGGCGAGGACGACCCCGAGGTCGGCCCGCCCACCCAGATGGGAGTCTTCACCCGTGATCAGCGTTCCTGAGCTGTCGCTCGTGGTGCTCGTCGGCGTCTCCGGCAGCGGCAAGTCCACCTTCGCGCGCCGGCACTTCAAACCCACGCAGGTCATCTCCTCCGACTTCTGCCGCGGCCTGGTGTCCGACGACGAGAACGACCAGGCCGCCACGCCCGCGGCGTTCGACCTGCTGCACCACATCGTCGGCGTCCGCCTGGCCAGGGGGCTGTTCACCGTCGTGGACGCCACCAACGTCCAGTACCCCGCCCGCAAGAGCCTCATCGAGCTGGCCAGGAAGCACGACGTGCTGGCCGACGCCATCGTGCTGGACACGCCCGAGGAGGTGGCGATCGAGCGCAACGCCGCGCGTCCTGACCGCGACTTCGGCCCCGGCGTGGTGATCCGCCAGCGCAAGGAGCTGCGCCGCTCGCTGTCCAAGATCTCCGCCGACGGCTTCCGGCGGGTGCACGTGCTGCGCGGCCTGGAGGAGATCGACAACGCCGAGATCACCTACGAGAAGGCGTGGTCGGACCGGACCGAGCTGACCGGCCCGTTCGACATCATCGGCGACGTGCACGGCTGCCGCTCGGAGCTGGAGAGGCTGCTGGCCAAGCTGGGCTGGCAGGGCCTGACCCACCCCGAGGGCCGCACCGCCGTGTTCGTCGGCGACCTGGTCGACCGCGGGCCCGACACGCCGGGCGTGCTGCGCCTGGTCATGGACATGGTCGAGGCGGGCACCGCGCTCTGCGTGGCCGGCAACCACGAGCAGAAGCTCGTGCGCGCGCTGAACGGCCGCAAGGTCACCGTCGCCCACGGCCTGCGCGAGTCGCTGGACCAGCTCGCCGCCGGGCCGCCCGAGTTCGCCGAGCGGGCCCGGACGTTCATGGACGGCCTGCTCAGCCACTACCGCCTGGACGGCGGCCGGCTCGTCGTCGCGCACGCCGGACTGAAGGAGTCCTACCACGGCCGCGCCTCCAAGCGCGTGCGCGCCTTCGCCCTGTACGGCGACACCACCGGCGAGACCGACGAGTACGGCCTGCCGGTCCGCTACCCGTGGGCCGACGAGTACCGCGGCCGGGCCATGGTCGTCTACGGCCACACGCCCACGGTCACCCCCGAGTGGGTCAACAACACGATCTGCCTGGACACCGGCTGCGTCTTCGGCGGCCACCTGACCGCGCTGCGCTACCCCGAGCGCGAGATCGTCCAGGTGCCGGCCGAGCAGGTCTGGTACGAGCCGACCAAGCCGCTCGGCGAGCCCGCCCGCGAGCCGGGCATGCTCGACGTCGGCGACGTGATCGGCACCCGGCACGTCGAGACCCGCTTCGGCGGCCGGGTCAAGGTGCTGGAGCAGAACGCGGCCGCCGCGCTGGAGGTGATGAGCCGGTTCGCGGTCGACCCGAGCTGGCTGGTCTACCTGCCGCCGACGATGGCGCCGCCGGAGACGTCCAGGCTCGACGGCTACCTGGAGCACCCGCACGAGGCGTTCGAGGAGTTCGCCGCGGCGGGGGTGAGCGAGGTCGTGTGCGAGGAGAAGCACATGGGCTCGCGCGCCGTCGCCGTGCTGGCCAGGACGCCCGAGGTCGCCGCGGCCCGGTTCGGCGTGGCCGACGGCAGCACGGGCGCGGTCTACACGCGTACCGGACGGCCGTTCTTCCGGGACATGACGCCGCTGGTCGAGGCGGTGCGCGCGGCCTGCGAGCCGCTGTGGGAGGAGCTGGGCTCCGACTGGGTCGTGCTCGACTGCGAGCTGCTGCCCTGGTCGGCCAAGGCGGGCGAGCTGATCAGGTCGCAGTACGCCTCCGTCGGCGCCGCCGCACGGGCCGCGCTGCCCGAGGCCGTCACGGCTCTGGAAGCGGCGGCCGGACGCGGGCTGGATGTGGGTGGGTTGTTGACCCGCACCCGACGCCGCTCCGAGAACGCTGCCCTGTTCCGCGACGCCTATGCGCGCTACTGCTGGCCGGTCGACGGTCTCGACGGCATCAGGCTGGCGCCGTTCCAGATCCTGGCCTGCGAGGGACGGGCCACGGCGCTGCAGCCGCACGCTTGGCACCTGTCCACGCTGGCGCTGCTCGACTCGCCGCTGATCGCGCCGACCAGGAACGTGTCGGTCACGCTGGATTCGCCGGAGTCCAGGGCCGCGGCCACCGCGTGGTGGGAGGAGCTGACCGCCGCCGGGGGAGAGGGCATGGTGGTCAAGCCGGCCACGTACGTGCCCGGCCGGGTGCAGCCCGGCGTGAAGGTGCGCGGCCGGGAGTACCTGCGGATCATCTACGGGCCCGACTACACCGAGTCCCTCGACGTGCTGCGCCGCCGTTTCCTGGGCAAGAAGCGCTCGCTCGCGCTGCGCGAGTACGCCCTCGGCCTGGAGGCGCTGTCGCGCCTGGCGGTCGGCGAGGCGGGCTGGCGGGTGCACGAGCCGGTCTTCGCGGTGCTCGCCCTGGAGTCCGAGCCGGTGGACCCGCGCCTGTGACCCCGGCCCCCGTCCCCGTGCGGGAGCCTTTCCCGAGCAGGAGCCCAACCTAGCGAAGGAGAACGTGATGACCGCCGATCGTCACCGTCCCGGCTACGTCCGGCGTGCTCTCGGGCGCGCGCTGCTGCGGTACGCCGTGGCGGTGGTGGTGGCGGTCGTCGTGATCGCGGTCTTCTGGCTGACCCGGGCGTGACGTCCGGTTTGTGGCAAGGTTGGGTAAGCGCCGCGCTATACAGGTGATCTCCGGGTAGGTCCCCGATCACGGGGAAGGGACCTGTATGGCAACTCGGTACACCCATCAGGAGCATCTGGGCCACGTCGTCTTCATCACCGCGGCGGCGGCCATCGGCGGGTTCCTGTTCGGATACGACAGCTCGGTCATCAACGGCGCGGTCACCGGCATCCAGCGGCACTTCGACGTGGGAGCGGTCCAGATCGGCTTCGTCGTGGCCATCGCGCTGCTCGGGTCCGCGCTCGGGGCCTGGATCGGCGGCGGGCTGGCCGACCGGTGGGGGCGTACCAGGTCGATGCAGGTGGCCGCCGGCCTGTTCACCGTCAGCTCGATCGGGCAGATGTTGCCGTTCGCCATCTGGGACCTGGGGTTGTGGCGGGTCATCGCGGGCTTCGCGATCGGCATGGCGTCGGTGCTCGGTCCGGCCTACATCGCCGAGGTCGCGCCGCCCGCCTACCGGGGGCGGCTGGGCTCGTTCCAGCAACTCGCCATCGTGCTCGGCATCGCGGTCTCGCAGCTCGTCAACTATCTGATCGCCGAGCTGGCCGGCGGCGACGTCAACAACCACCTGTGGGGGCTGCAGGCCTGGCAGTGGATGCTGGGCGCCTGCGCCGTCCCGGCCCTGCTCTACCTGCTGTTCGCCTCCACCATCCCCGAGTCGCCGCGCTACCTGATCATGTCGGGACGGTCGCGTAAGGCCCGCGAGGTGCTGGCCGAGGTCGAGGGCGACGACGTGGACCTCGACGCCCGGATCGCCGAGATCCAGCACGTGCTGCGGACCGAGCGCGTGCCGGGGCTGAAGGACCTGCGCGGCAGCGCGCTCGGCCTGCTGCCGATCGTCTGGGTGGGCGTCATCCTGTCGGCGTTCCAGCAGCTGGTCGGCATCAACGTGATCTTCTACTACTCGTCGGTGTTGTGGCAGTCGGTGGGCATCAACCAGAGCAACTCGCTGCTGATCAGCTTCTCCAGCTCGATCATCAACATCATCGGCACGTTCATCGCGATCGCGCTGGTCGACCGGATCGGGCGCAAGCCGCTGCTGCTCGTCGGCTCGGCCGGCATGGCGATCGCGCTGGGCACCGCGGCCTGGGCGTTCAGCGCGTCGCGGGAGGCCGGCGGCGTGGTCTCGCTGCCCAGCCCGCAGGGGCCGATCGCGCTCGTCGCGGCCAACGTGTTCGTGCTGTTCTTCGCCCTGTCGTGGGGCGTGGTGGTCTGGGTGCTGCTCGGCGAGATGTTCCCCAACCGCATCCGCGCCGCCGCGCTCGGCGTCGCCGCCGCGGCGCAGTGGATCGCCAACTGGCTGATCACGGTCTCGTTCCCGGCGCTGTCGGAGTGGAACCTGCCGCTCACCTACGCCATGTACGCCCTGTTCGCCGCGCTGTCCTTCTTCTTCGTCAGCAAATGGGTCAAGGAGACCAAGGGCCGCAAGCTGGAAGACATGGGCTGACCACGCCGCGGAGTGGGCTAATCTCCGGCACGTGCTTGTCGACGTGCTCGGTCCCGGCCTGAACGTGCTCTTCTGCGGCATCAACCCCGGCCTGATGTCGGAGGCCACCGGCCACCACTTCGCCCGGCCCGGCAACAGGTTCTGGCCCGCGCTGCACCTGTCCGGCTTCACGCCGCGCCTGCTGACCCCGGCCGAGCAGCACCTGCTCCCCTCGTACGGGCTGGGCATCACGAACATCGTCCCCCGGGCCAGCGCCAAGGCGGCGGAGCTGACCAGGGACGAGCTCGTGGCGGGCGGCCGGCAGCTGGCGGAAAAGGTGGGCGAGCTGGGGCCGCAGGTGCTGGCCGTGCTCGGCATCTCGGCGTACCGGACGGCCTTCGCGCGGCCCAAGGCGGTCATCGGCCCCCAGCCCGAGCAGGTCGGCGGAGCCCGCGTGTGGGTGCTGCCGAACCCGAGCGGGCTCAACGCGCACTGGACCGTCGCCACGATCGCCGGGGAGATGGCCCGCCTGCGCGCCTCGCTGCGCCCGGGGCCGGAACCGACCGTCCCTGACCTGCGCTTGTAGCCGGTTCCAAGTCACGCACAAGCCTTGATCGCTAGATACGTACCCGGTTCGTTGTGTCTTCGCACTGGGGGGTCTGGTGGCAAGCCGGCGATTGTCGCGCGTGGTCTGCGCATTGGCGTTGTTAGTGGGTCTGGTCGCGGCCGTGCCGCCACCGGCCGTCGCGTCCGCGGCACCGGACGCCGAGACCGCGGCGCTGCTGTCAGCGGTCGAACGGTTCACGGTCGCGAGCGGCGGCCTGGCCACGCTCGGCCCGATGGGCGAGCAACTGCCGTTCGTCGGCCTGGTGCCCGGCGGCGAGGACGCCCTGGGCCTGAACGACCTGTTCCAGGTGGCCGTCCACGACAAGCTCAAGGGCCTCACCACCCTGGACGACCTCCAGGACGAGTACGAGCTGTCCGGCCCCCGCGCAGGAAAGCTCCTGGCCAAGGCGAGCACGCAGAACGGGATCAGGCGGCTCGACCTGACCCTGGAGGTCACCAGGACGGCGGCCGGCCGCCCGATCTCCGTCAGCAGCGCCCAGCCCAAGGTCTCGCTGACCACCTCGGGCGGCGTGGACGTCACGCTGAAGCTCACCGCCAAGCTGCCCTTCGCCTACGACCCGGCCACGAAGTCCGCCTGGCTGGCCAAGGACGCCGCCATGACCGTGCGGGCCGAGGGCAGGCTCGCCGCCGGGGCCAGGCCCACCGCCGCCTTCGGCATCCTCGGCGTCGACCTCTCGGCGGCCTCGACGCTCTCCGTCGACGCCGAGTTCGCCGCCACCGCCGCCGACCCGGACGGCAACGGCAGGCTGGACACCTCGGAACTGGGCTCGGAAAGCCTGTTCAGCTTCGCCCGCAAGGGCTCGGCCGCGGCCAGGCTGCAGGTCACCGCGCAGCCGTTCGCCGGCGCCCAGGTCGAGGGGGCCGCCGCGACCATCGACGCGAGCTGGCCCGACCTGGCCACCGGCGGGCCGGCCGTCAGCGTGACCCAGGCCGACCTGGACCGGCTCGGCCGCTTCCAGACGCTCACGCCCAAGGACCTGCTCGACGGCCTGACCCACCTGGCCAACGCCGTCACCGCCGCCCAGCGCGCCCGCTGGGACGGGCAGGGCGACCTCGACCTGCCGTTCATGCGCGGCTCGCTGGCCGACGCCGTGCAGGTGTCGGAGGCGATCCACGCCTTCGCCGCCGCCAGCGTGGACCGCAACACCGGCCGGCCCACCTTCACCTCGATCCAGGACCTGTTCGCCGCGCTGGGCAAGGCCCGCGGCCTGCCCGGCGGCGCGATCATCAAGGTGGCCGACGCCGGCTACGACGACGCCGCCAAGAAGATCGCCTTCACCGTCGTCGTGGACCGGACCGTCAACCAGGCCCCCGAGCCGCTCAACCCCGTGGGGCAGACCGTCAGCGGGACGGGCGCGGGCGTCACGTACGAGGCCAAGACGCTGCGGCACGCCGGGCAGAAGTGGACGCCGGGGCAGTTCGCCGGGCGCACGGTCACCGCCGGGACGTCCAGCGGCATCGTGGCCGGCAACACCGCCGACACCGTCACCCTCGCCGAGGAGGGCTGGCGCGGGGGCGTGCCCGCCGCGGGCGCGCCGTACCGGATCTCCGCGAACGACCCCATGATCGGGCAGATCGCCTTCGGCGACACCTTCAAGGCCGCCGCCGGGCTCGACCGCGCCAACGCGACCGCCGCGGTGGCGGGCGTCATGCGCGGCTACCACGCCTCGGCCACGGTCGTGCTCGACCTGAGCGACCCGGTGACGGGCCAGGGGTGCGCGCAGCGGCCGGACGGGCAGCAGAAGGCGTGCCCGTACAAGCACGTCAACGCCGACGGCAGCGCCACCGTGGTGAACGAGCTGCCCAGGGCCGCCGACCGGATCATGTTGCGGACCGGCCGCGACCTGTTCGGCGCCCGCGTGTCGGTGCTCTCCTCGGTCAACGTCAACGCCGTCGCCGGCTACCTGGGCGTCCAGATCACCGGCGACCTCACCATGGGCAGCAGGAACGGCGGCGAGCTGGTCAAGGTCGGGCTCAAGGACCTCGGCGACGTGCCGCTGACCCGGCTGTTCGAGCGGCTGGCCAGCAAGCCGGGCGACGTCCTGACCTCCCAGGTGGACGCGGTGGCCAAGGCACGGCTCACGCTGGGCGTGCCGGGCCTGGCCGACTTCTTCGGCGGGAAGGTCACCGGCGAGGTGGAGATGCCGGACCTCGGCAAGCCCGCCACCGTCGATTTCCGCGGCTTCGACCAGATCGGGAAGGTCAAGGACTTCGCCTTCGACCCCGACAACCCGCAGGCGCTGTTCGGCGCGCTGATCAAGTCCCTGGGCGCGGTGGCCACGTACCTCGACGGCGTCAAGGGCGCCGGGCCGGTCAACGAGGCGATGACGGCGAAGCTGCCGCTGCTCGGCCGCTCGCTGTCCGACCTGGTGGCCGCGGAGGAGACGGGCTCGGGCCCCGGCGTCGTCTACGGCGACGGCGCCTGCGGCAACGAGAACGCCTACGTCACCGACCCCAGGCGCACGTTCACCCAGGCGCACGTCGGCCGCCGCGTCGCCGTCGGCACTCGGGTGCTGACCGTCGCGACCGCGTGCGGCGAGCACACGTTGTCCTTCGCCGAGAAGTTCGGCCAGGCCGTGCCCGAGGCGGGCGCCGCCTACGCGCTGCGCTCGCCGCTGCGGGACGCGATCGACCGCCTGACCGCCGCGCCGCCGGACACCGTCCAGGCGCTGGTCGCCGAGCTGAACAAGGCGCTGGGCGGCCAGGTGCGCATCGGCTACGAGGACGGCGCCCTGCGGCTGTCGCTGGCCTACGACAAGAAGGCGGCCGTGCAGGAGCCGCTGCGCTTCGCCTTCGGCGACAGCAGCCTGGTCGCCGCCAAGGGCTCGGCCACGCTGGACGCCGCCGTCGAGGGCGAGGTGCGCCTCGGCCTGCGCGTGGCGCTCAAGCGCGGCTTCGACCCGGCCCGCGACCTGCTCGTCGAGACCGACTCCGGCCTCGACCTCCAGGCGAAGGCGCAGCTCGACGGCACCGTCCAGGCCGACGTCGGCCCGCTGCCGCTGGCGCTCGGCAAGGAGGGCGACGACCCGCTGCAGGCCAGGCTCGGTTACGGCATGACCCTGCGCTACGGCGGCGAGGCCCAGGACGCGGTGACCCCCGCCGCGTTCTTCTCCGGGCTCGACCTGGCGCTGAACGAGACGAGCGAGCCGGTCGCCTGCGACCGCGACCCGCACCGCGACGACACCGACCTGGCGCTGTGCGCCGTCCTGCCCGCCTACCTCAACGGCGCGCCGCTCACCGCGGACGGCAAGCACGCGCTCGTGCTGCGGCTGCCCAGGTCCGCCCCGCTGGCCGAGATGTTCGACCTGACGAAGAAGCTGCCCGGCGACGTGAACCGGCTGGAGCTGCCCTCCTTCGACTTCTCGACCCTGCCTCCCGGCCTGGAGCTGGACTGGACCAACCTGGGCGACGGCATCGACCGCTACCTCACCGCCCTGGAGACCGGCATGCGCATGGCCTCCGGCAAGGGCCGGCTGCCCATGGTCGGCGCCGACCTCCAGCAGGGGGCCGACTTCGTCGGCGCCAAGCGCCAGGAGATCAAGGCCGCCCTGGCCAAGCTGCCGAACGGCGGCAAGGTGCCCACCGGCGGCGACCTGCGCAAGTGGTACAACGACGAGCTCGCGCCCAAGGTCGGGCCGGGCGTGCAGCCGGTGATCACCTGCGTGCAGGCGCCCGTCCCCGACCCCGCCAAGCCCGAGGCCTGCGACGCGGCCAAGGGCACCGAGCTGACCGGCATCGCGTTCAAGGTCAGCGTCGGCAAGGGCGACGTCGATCCCGAACAGGGCTGCGTCAAGGACTGCCTGGGCGTGGAGCGGCCGCTCGACGTCGGCGTGCCCGGCCTCGCGCTGAAGCAGGGCAAGGGCAAGGGCGTACGGGCCGAGCTCGGCTGGCACGCCGAGGTCATGGTGGGCCTGGACCGGACCAGCGGCTTCTACGTCGACGCCGGCGAGGCCAACCGGCCGCGGGCGACCGTCGGCGTGAACGTCTCGCTGCCCGACGAGATCAACGCCAGGCTGGCGATCCTCGACGTCACGCTCAAGAACCGCGAGCAGAACGCCCCCGACCTGTTCGCGGGCGCCTTCACCATCGGCTTCAAGCCGGTCGGCCGGATCGGCCTGGACCAGCTCGCCGACGCCGGCAGCCTGGTGGAGACATCGCTGAACGCCAAGGTCGCCGTGGACTGGCGCTTCAAGGTGACGGCCGGCTCGGCCATGTTCCCCGGCCTGTACGGCGACTTCGACCTGGACTGGGACCTCACCAAGGGCGGCTCGCCCGATCCGGCGAACCTGAACATCGCCTTCAACAACGTGAACCTGGAGGCCGGCGACTTCTTCCGGAGCGTGCTCGGCCCGGTGGTGACCCAGGTCAAGAAGGTCACCGACCCGGTCAAACCGGTGATCGACCAGCTCTACGCGCCCATCCCCGTGCTGTCGGACCTGAGCAGGGCCGCGGGCGGCGGCGAGGTGAACCTGATGACGATCGCCAAGAAGTACAACACGGTCGCGGGCGGCGGCACGACCAAGTTCATCGAGCGGATGATCGAGGTCGGCAGGCTGGTGACGTCGCTGCCCGACTGCCAGGGAGAGCTGCGCATCCCGATCGGCAGCTTCACCGTGGCCGGTGACCGCGCGCTGAACACCGAGAACTCGCCCGACGTCGCCGACTCGCTGATCAAGGACGTGGCGCCCGCCACGGACGACCTGTTCGCCGCGCTCGACCAGGGCGCCAGGTCGTGCGGGAAGGGCAGGACCGCCGCCGCCGACGCGCAGGGGCCGATGGAGCACTCCGCGAAGGCGGGCTTCAGCTTCCCCGTGCTGCAGAACGCCGGGCGGTCGATCTTCAGCCTGCTGATGGGCAAGGACGTGGAGCTGGTCGCGTTCGACTCCGGGCCGCTGCGCCTCGGCTTCTCCTACAGCCAGTCCTTCGGCCCGGTCTGGTCGCCGCCGCCGATCATGGTGGTCATCTCCGGCACGGCCGGGGTCGAGGCCCAGATCAGGGCGGGCTTCGACACCTACGGCATCCGCAAGGCGATCGAGCAGGGCAAGGTCGACCTCCAGGTCCTCGACAGCCTTTACCTGAAGACCACCGACGACCAGGGCAGACCGCTGCCGGCGATCTCCCTGACCGGGCGGCTGGAGGCGGGCGCGGCGGTCGACGTGGTGCTGGTCAAGGCGGGCGTGAGCGGCGGCATCTTCCTCACCGTCGCCATGAACTGGCTCGACCCCACCAACGACGGCAAGTTCAGGTTCTTCGAGTTCGCCGACGTCCTGCTGCGCAACCCGCTGTGCCTGTTCTCCCTGGACGGTGAGCTGAAGGTCTACCTGAAGGCGTGGGTCGAGGTGGGCATCTCGATCTTCAAGAAGCGGTTCGACTGGACCATCGTCGAGGCCAAGCTGCTCGACTTCTCCGTCCGGCCCAAGTGCGACGAGGACCCGCCGAAGCTCGCGACCGAGGCGGGCGACGCCCTGGTGCTGCACGTCGGCGCGATGCGCAAGGCCAGAGGCGGCAGCACCGCCAAGCCGGGCGACGACGCCGAGCAGTGGACCGTCAGCCAGCTCCCCGGCGACGAGGGCTTCGTGGTCAGCGCGCTGGGCGTGCGCGAGGAGCACCGCGCGTCCGGCCTGACGCGGGTGCTGGCCGACGGCCGGGGCGCGAAGGGCGCGCTGCGGCTGGTCTTCCAGGGGTACGGCGACGACACCGCCGGAGCTCACCCGTTCGACCGGACGGTGGTGGCCTTCGGCGGCGAAGGCGACGACCTGATCCTGGCCGGCGCCGGCCGCAACGTGATCGACGGCGGCAAGGGCGACGACCAGATCACCAGCGGCGACCAGTACGACGGGCCCGCCGCGATCGTGGCCGGCGGCCCCGGCGACGACTACGTCACCATGGGCGGCGCGGGCGGCTGGGTGGCCGGCGACGGCCGCCTGACCCCCGCCACCCGCAAGGTCGGCGACGTCGATGTGGCCGACTGGACCGGCGACGACCTGCCCGGCGCGCCGGACGACGGCCCGGCCGACGGCGGCGACCGCATCGCGGCCGGTCTCGGCGCGAACCAGCTGTACGGCAACGGCGGGAACGACACCATCGCCGTCGCCTCCGACAGCCCGCTGGCCGCCACCGACCCCTCGCCGCGGTTCCGCGCGCAGCCGAGCCTGCTGGTCGGCGGCCCCGGCGCAGACACCCTGACCGGCGGCTCGGCGGCCGACGAGATCTACACCGGGCCGCGCGAGAAGATCGGCCGCGACGAGGCGGGACCCGCCGACTCCGGGCCGAACTACGTCGACACCGGCGCGGGCGCCGACAAGGTGTACGGCGGTCAGGGCGTGGACCTGGTCGCCGGCCACTCGGCCCCCGGCGAGGCCGTGCAGATCATCGGCGGTGGCGGGGACGACGTGCTCGCGGGCGGCCACGGCAAGGACGACATCTCCGGCGGCCCCGGCGACGACTGGGTGATCGCCGAGCCGTCCGACGTCGGCGAGGCCCAGGGCCGCGACGACTTCGGCCCGGCCAGGCAGGTGCGTCACCTGCCGCTGCCCGCGGGAGTCCAGCCCTCGGCCAAGGAGCTGTCCGGCGGCGACGGGAACGACCACGTCGTCGGCGGCGACGGCGGCGCGACCGTCTTCGGCGACCGCCGGCGGGACGAGCCGTGCGAGGAGCACGACGGCGCCGCCGACGGCCGGGACCTGATCATCGGCGGCGCGGGCAAGGAGACCGTGTCGGCCGGCGGCGGCGCCGACCGGGTCGAGGCCGGCGGCGGCCAGGACGTGCTCTGCGGCGAACGCGGCGATGACCGCCTGTCCGGCGGCTCGGGCGACGACCGGGTCTCGGGCGGCTCGGGCGACGACACGGCGCTCGGCGACGACGGCGCCGACGAGGTGACCGGCGGCTCCGGCGACGACACCCTGTACGGCGGCGCGCACGACGACACCGTCGTGGGCGAGTCCGGGCAGGACCGCGCGTTCGGCGGCGACGGCGACGACCTGGTCATCGGCGGCGCCCGTACGGCGGGCAAGGACGACAAGGGAGACTTCCTGTACGGCGACGCCGGGGCGGACCAGCTGATCGGCGACAACGGCGACGCCGACGGCCCGTTCGACCTCGACGGCACCCCGGAGGAGGCCGGCGGCCCGGACGTGATCCACGGCGGCGACGGCGCCGACCGGGCGCACGGCGGGATCGGCGCCGACGAGGTGCACGGCGACGCGGGCGACGACCACCTGGAGGGCGGCGTCGGCGGCGACGAGGTGTACGGCGAGGCGGGCGAGGACGAACTGGTGGGCGGCGCTTCGGGCGCGTACCCGGACGGCGGCGACACGCTGCTGGGCGGCGACGGCCCGGACGTGATCGCCGCCGACAACGCCACCCTGACCTCCACCAAGGCAGGCACGTCAGCCAAGCAAGGCCCGTCAACCACGGAGAGCCCGTCAACCACGGAAGGCCCGTCGGCGACGGAAAGCCCGTCGGCCAAGGAGGGCACATCCGCGACGGAAAGCCCGTCGGCCAAGGAAGACGCGTCGGCCGCGGAAGGCCCGTCGGCGACCTCGGTCGCCGTGCGGACGGGGCAGACGGCCGCGCACCAGGTGAAGCTGCTCGCGGGCGGCTCCGGCCCGGACGTGGCCGACGGCGGCGCGGGCAACGACGCGATCTTCGGCCAGGGCGGCCCCGACCGGCTGCGCGGCCAGGAGGGCGACGACTACGCCGAGGGCGGCGCGGGCGTGGACTGGGTCGAGGGCGACCAGGGCGACGACGACCTGGTCGGCGGCAGCCACACCACGATCGACGACGCCGCCGACGCGCTCCACGGCGGCCCCGGCGACGACGTCGTGGCCGGTGACAACGCCGTGGTGACGCTGACCGGCACCCCGGCCAGGGCCACCGTCCGCATCGGCTCGGCGGGCGCCCCGATGACCCCGCGCGCGGTCACCCTCCTGAGCGACGGCTCGGGTGGGGATCGCATATCGGGTGGGGCAGGGGTGGACGTGCTGTGGGGGCAGGGCGGCGACGACCAGATGTCCGGCGGCGGCCACGGCGACTACGCCGAGGGCGGTGACGGCAAGGACCAGATCCGCGGCGACCTGCCGCTGACGGCCGAGTCCGCCCACACCACCACGCAACCGCTCGCCGACCCCGGCTGGAGGGGCGACGCCAGTGGCCCCGCCGACCTGGAGGGCGACGGCGCCCCCGGTCAGGACGACCTGATCGGCGGCTCGGCCAAGCAGGCCGCCCCCGACGCGGCCGACGCGATCGAGGGCAACGGCGGCGCCGACGTCCTGCTCGGTGACAACGGCTCGCTCGTCCGCACCGTGACGGGCAACGCCGAGAAGGTCTACACCGAGCGTTACCCGGCGGGCCAGGCGCCCGCGGACGCGACCCGCGTACGCAGCCACGACCCGGCCCTGCCGGGCGACTCGACCCGGTTCTGCACCCAGGCCCAGGCCACCTGCGAGCCTGCCGGCTCCTACGGCGCCGACCACCTGTACGGCGACGACGGCGACGACGCGCTGTGGGGTCAGGACGGCGACGACACCCTGCACGGCGGCCAGGGCGACGACGACCTGTTCGGCGAGCTGGGCGACGACGACCTGTCCGGCGGCGCGGGCGAGGACGCCATGCTCGGCGACCGCGGCGGCGTGCTGAACGAGCGCATCGACGCCTCCGACGCCCAGCGGCTCGGCTTCACCGTCAGCCTCAACGCCCCGCCGAAGGAGACCTACAAGGGCTTCCAGGCCGGCACCTACGACCGCCGCACCGACCTGCTGCACGACACCGACGGCGACACCTGGACGGCCGCCGCCATGCCGCACGACGGCTTCGCCAAGGGCGGCGCGGACCGCATGCGCGGCGGCCCCGGACGCGACAGCATGCACGGCGGCGCCGGCGACGACCTGGTCAACGGCGACAGCGGCGGCGACGAGGTGTTCGGCGGCGACGGCGACGACCTGCTGTGGGGCGGAAAGGGCTGCGACCCGGCCCTGGACGCGGCCACCGCGGACTGCCTGTCGGGCGGCGTGTTCGACCCGGCCGCCCGCGGCGCCGGCGACCGCTTCGTCGACCACGTCTTCGGCGGGGCCGGCGCGGACCTGCTCGACTACAACCCGCGCGGCTCCTACCCCGGCTCGTGCGCCCCCGGCAAGATGCCGGAAGGCGAGCTGACCACGGTGGTGGACCCGTGCGCGTGGTTCCGCATGACCGACAAGGACAACGCCGCCACCGCCGACGACCAGCACCACCAGGGCGTGGACTGGCAGTACGGCGGCGCGGACCGCGACGTCCTGCAGGGCGACCGCACGGCCAACGGGCCCAACCCCGGCGACAAGATGATCGACTGGAACGGCGGCTTCAACCTCTACACCCACTGCGGCCCGGCCAACGGCGGACACAACATCGTCCGCCAGCACTCCCCGGCGATGCTCGACTTCCTGGCCAAGGTGGCCTGGGGCGCGGGTGCGGGCCGCAGCGCGGGCGACCCGTCGGGGTCGCGGGAGGTGGCCGTCCCGGCCTCGGGCGACAGCGGTTCGCCCTATCCCACCTCACCTGGCCACTTCGACTCGCCCGTGGCCTGCGCGGGCTGATCAGGAGACATGCCGATGTCACGCCGACTGATGGCGACCACCTTGGCGGGGCTGCTGGCGGCCGTGGGACTCACCACGGCCCCGGCCCAGGCCGCCGCCCCGGGACAGCCGTCCTGCGTCCCGGGGGACTGTTTCACCGTCAATGTCTCGCTCGACCGTGCCCCCGCCGTGGGGCAGAGCGCGAAGCTCACCGTCGAGGTGACCCCGAAGCAGGACATATCCGACGCGACCACGATCATCGAGCTGCCGGACACCCTGAAGTGGGCGACCCCGCCCGCCGGGCTCGACCGCGCCGCCGCGACGATCGGCCGCAGCCCGGTGGACCGGGCGACCCGGACCTGGCGGGCCCGCGCGGGCCGGACGGTCCGGTACGAGGGCGTCGTCACGGCGGTCAGGCCCGGGCCCGCCTCCGTACGCGTCCAGGCCCGCGACGGGCGTCCGGGGCCCTCGTCCGACGGGCTCGCCTACGTCACCGTGGGCGAGCGGTCGTCGGTGTTCGGCATGCCGCGCGAGGGCCGCGGGCGCCGTACGGACAGGACCGCGAGGGCGGTGGCGGCCTTCGACACGTGCGTGCAGGGGCGCGTCACCTACCTCAGGACGGACGGAACCATCGGCGGCGTGCCCATGGCCGAGGTGGACGCGTTCGACACCGACACGAACGGCCGGCAAAGCCTCGGCTGGGCCGAGACCGACGCCACCGGCGGCTACCAGCTGTGCTTCCCGGGCACCGAGGAGGACGGCACGGGCCAGGACGTCAACATCGAGGTCAGCCCGATCAGCAATTACTGGTCCGTGCGCTTCTCGGAGAAGTCCGGCGACGTCTACACCGACGCCGGTCCGGTCACTCAGGACGTCCCTCCCGGCACGTCGGCCACCGTCATCGACTACCGCAGCGCGGCCGGCGACCCGATGGAGGGGGCGTTCCGCCTGCACTCGGCCGCCTACGACACGTGGAAGGCCTACACCGGCTGGCTGAACGACCCGGCCGACGACTGCTGGAAGCCGGGCGAGGCGAACTGCCAGTCCGTGATGCTGATCTGGCGGCCGGACAAGGTCCTGCACACGTCGTACTACTGCTGGGGCGGCAACGGGAAGGAATGCCTGGACCGGTTCCAGATCAACCTGGACGCCTCGGAGCACCTGGAGAAGATGACCGTCCCCCACGAGCTGGGGCACTTCATCATGGACTACACCTACGGCGCCATGCCGTCGGTCGCCGGCGGGTGCGGAGAGCACTACATGAAGAGGCCGATGATCAGCCCGGTCTGCGCGTGGAAGGAAGGCTGGGCCGACTGGATCGCCGTCCAGACCTACGACGACACGCACTACCGGTGGCCCACGTCGGCGATCGACCTGGAGAGCCCGCGCTGGTTCAGCGAGGGCTGGCCGACCGGCGCGGAGGCGGCCAAGACCGAGGGCCGCGTCGCCGGCGTGCTCCTCGACCTGGCCGACTCCGGGACGCGCGACGAGAAGTACTGGGACATCGGCGGCATCGGTCCTGAGGGCGTCGTGGCCCATTTCAGGAAGCTGGCCGCCCAGGACCTCGCCCACTTCCTGACCGCGTTCGGCGCCCAGCACTACGACCTGACCGAAGGGGCGATGTTCCAGAACGCCATCAGCGCCGACTTCGTGGAGAACCTGACCGACCGGACCCCGGTGCGCCGGCCCGCCAACGTCCCGCTCCAGACCGCCTTCATGACCACCCCGGACAGGTGGCACGTGATCGCCGCCGTCACCGGACCGGACGGCGCGGACGTGGACCTGGCCACGACGCCCAACGCCGGCGGCGACGCCGTCAGGAGCGCCGACTGGACCGCCACCAGCGCGGACTTCGTCGCCGTGCAGCCCAGCCCCGCCACCCGCAACTGGTTCGTCAACTCGGTCAGCTCCGACGCCGACTACGAGGAGTACGCGATGGAGGTGACCGAGGCGCCCGCGGGCAACCTGGAGGCCGGGACGCCGCAGGAGTTCCCCATCGCCGCCGGCCGGCTGGCCGAGGTGCGCACGACGTGGATCGAGAAGGGCGTGCCCGCCACGCTCACGGTCGTGCCGCGCAACGGGCAGGACGTCGACCTGTTCGTGATGGCGCCCGACCCCGCCGTGTGGGGCCTGCCGCGTTCCGCCGCCCGCAAGTCCGCGAGCGGCGGCCCGAACAAGATGGAACGCCTGACCATCAGCGATCCGAAGGTGACCGGGCTGTACGCGGTCATCGTGGTCAGGAAGGCCGGCGACGGGAACGTCCTGCTGACCCGCGTCTGACCCGCGTCTGACCCGTGGGTGCCCCGCGCGGCGCGGGGCACCCGCCGAGGGCTACCTGGCCGCGAAGTCCTGCGTCCAGTGGACGGGGCCCTGGCCCTTCCTGGCCGCGCCCACGCCGATCACCGTGTACCGGCAGTTCATGATGTTGGCCCGGTGGCCCGAGCTGTTCATCCAGGAGTTCATCACGGCGGCCGGGGTGGCCTGGCCCTTGGCGATGTTCTCGGCGAAGGCGGTCCCGCCGGTGAAGCCGGCCGCCCTGATGCGGTCCATGAAGCTGCGGCCGTCCTGCGAGGTGTGGTCGAAGTAGCCCTTGGCGGCCATGTCGGCGGAGTGGCCGTACGCCGCGGCGCGCAGCTGGGCGTCGTGCTTGAGCGGGCGGCAGCCGCCCTTGGCGCGCTCGGCGTTGACCAGGCGCAGGACCTCGTTCTCCTCGGCGGTGCCCACCGTGCCGGCGGGGCCGGTCGCGGTCGGCTGGGGAGCCGGGGTGCCGGTGGCCGTCGGGGTGGGCTTGGGGGGCGCCGTGGGCGTCGGGGCCGGGGCGCAGGTCAGCCGGACCGCCCTGGACGTGGCACCGCGGCCCCGGTGGTCGGTGGCGACCGCGTAGTAGACGCCGGGCGCGCAGGGGAGGGTGAGCGCGACGCTGCCGGACCGGGTGGCGCCGCTCTTGACGACGGGGTCGGCGCCCGGGACGGCGCGCTTGAGCCGCACGCGCAGCAGCGCGTCCGTACGGCAGCCCTGACGGGCGGCGGAGGAGACGATCTGAGCGGTGTCGTTGACGCGAGGCGTGGCCACGGTGACCCGGCAGCGGCCGGCGGCCTCGCCGCCGGCCGCGGCTGCCGTCGCGGCGTGCGCCGGGGTCGGCGTGCCGAGTGCAGCCAGGCTCACCAGGCCGGCGAGTACCCCTAGGGGTCTGCGCATGGGGGCTTCCTCCAGTTGCGATGGACGCTGGATCGCACCGCATTCTGGTAGGACCGCAACCCACGTGTCACGAAATTTGCGAAATTCCCTTGATGTCCGGGTAAACCAAAGTGTCAGTAGATGCGTCGTGGCCCGTTCCAGCCGCGGGCCGGAATCCCGGGCGCGCTCAGACCCGGAACTCCTCCGTCCGGTGGGCGTACGGGGGCACCGCGGCCCGCATCTCGTCGGTGACCGACGGCGGCGGCAGCGGCACGATCTCCCGCCGGTGGAAGTCGCGCACGTCCTCGCCCTCGGCGAACAGCTGCCGGACCGCCCGCAGGCAGGGGCCGATCACGCCGGGATCGGTGATGCGGCGGCCGCCGCGGCCGCCGCCGTGCTCGTCGTAGAGGACCTCGTACATCAGGTCGGGGGAGAAGATCACCAGCTCGGGCACCGGTTCGAGGGCGGCCACGCGCGCCGCGGGCACCACCCGGCAGGGGGAGCCCGCCCTGGCCCGCATGTCCAGCAGGTGCATCTCCCATTGCAGATACGCGCTGACGGGGAACTCCACCACGCGCACCCGGCGCACCGGCATCCGGTGGCGGAAGTAGCCGGCCACCAGCGGCGCCATCTGCTCGGCCAGCGAGAGCGAGCCGGCCCAGTCGCCGTCCATCATGGCCCGCCAGCTCGCCACGTCCGGCTCGTAGAAGCTCTGGGCGCGCTCCAGCTTCCACAGCGGGACGACGCAGCCCGCGTGGTCGCGCTCGAAGGCCGCCAGGTAGCCGGGCGCGTCCAGGACGAGTGCGTCGGCGCCGCCCACCGCGGCGAACGGATTCGTGAGGGCCGCCACGGAACCCGGCTCGGTCATACGACGCCCCTTCGTTCGGTCAGATCCGCCCGCCAGATCATGAAATGTCAGTTGATTCTGGTCAAGGCCCAACGTCACGAAGGGACGCGAAGGTCACCCGCGGTAGTGAAAGCGGCGGTGCACCAGGTTGAACACGGTGGCCACCAGGAAGACCGCCAGCAGGATCTTGAAGAGGCCGAACCCGAAGCCCAGCCCCAGCACCCCGAAGACGATCAGGAAGGGCAGCAGCGGGGCGGGACCGCGGTGGCCGCGCCAGTGACGGCGGGAATGGTCGTGCCACGGACGGCCGGCCTGCGCGTGGCGCATGGTCTGCATCTGGTGGCGGTGCGCCCTCATCGCCTGGCGCCAGGCGTCCCGGTCGAACTGGGGCATCTGCTGAGGGTGGGCGTAGGAGGGGGACGAGCCGGGCAGGTCGGCCGTCACCTGGGACAGGTCGCGGACCGTCTTGGCGGCCAGCGCCCGGTCGAGGCGTTCGTCGAGCTCTTCGTGGGTCAGGCGGCCCTGGGCGAAGTGCTCGCGCAGGGCCGCCATCGTCTGCTCGCGCTCGGCGTCGCCGATGCGGAGATCGTTGTGGTCCATGTCTGGTTCCTCGCTCTCCCCGAACCGGCCTGTCGCTGCGGAGCCGGTCACCTGGTTACTCCTCGCCCGGTTCGCCGTCGGCCAGGATCTGGTAGAGCTTGCGCCGGGTCTCAACCAGAGTCTTACGCGCTTCGCGGATTTGTGCGTCGTTTCCGGTCTGGAGAACCTGCATCATGGCGAATGCCGACTGTCGGGCGATGTGCCAGAGATCGGCGGTGTTGTCGTCGATGTCCGGACGCATCTCGTCCCAGGGGGCGCGGACCTCGTCGGTGTGCGCGTCGATGTAGGCGCGGCCCTCGTCGGTGAGGCGGAAGGTCTTGCGGCCCTCGTTCTCCTCGGCGATCACCAGGCCCTCGTCGGTGAGCTGCTGCAACGCCGGGTAGACGGCGCCGGGGCTGGGCTTCCAGCCGCCCTCGCTGCGCTCGGCGATCTCCTGGATGATCTGGTAGCCGTTGCGCGGCTCCTCGGCCAGCAGGGCCAGGATCGCGGCGCGGACGTCGCCCCGCTTGGCCTTACGGCCCCGGCCGCCGCCCCAGCCGTGGTGCCCGCCCCAGGGCCCGCCCTGGCCGAAGGGGCCGCCGCGGCCGAAGTCGAACGGGAACGGTCCGCCCGGCCCGCCGCGCCGGCCGCGTTGCCTGCGCTCGCCCGGCCCGCCGCCGCCCCGGTGATGGTGGTGATGGCCGCCCATCTGCTCGAAGGCGTCGGCGATGGCCCTCAGCTTCTCGCGGGCCGCGCGCAGGTTCTCCCGAGGGCCGAACCACTGGTCGCCCGCTGCGTGTGCGTAAGTCATGTTCTTTCTCCCTATATCGCGATCTGTTCTCGATGCGTCAAAGATATATCGCTACTGTTTCGTTGGCAAGGCAGGGCGCAGAGTGAGCCAGATCACGAAAAAGTTGCGGAATTGGGGAACAGTCTTGGGATGTCCGCCGTTGAACAGAGCAGACGAGGTCGTTCCGCGTCGGCAGGGCTGGGGGGTGCTGTCGCCGCGGAGACGACCTCGTCTGCGTTTGCGGGTGTTTTCGGGCGGACCGTTCCAGCGTCAGCAGAACCTGGCGGCCGGGATCTCCGCGTAAAGCGGCTCTTTGCAATACAGTCCCGATCATGATGGGGCACACGCACGCGATGACCGGGGCGATCGCGTGGCTGGCGCTGGCGCCGCCGCTCGCCGCACTGCCGCTGCTGAACGAGAGCTCCCGGTTCATCGAGACCGGCATCATGGCCGGCGCGCTCGGCCCGGCCGAGCTGATCGCCGGCGCCCTGGTCTGCGCGGGGGCGGCCATGCTGCCCGACCTCGACCATCCCAGCGCGACCATCGCCCAGACCTTCGGCCCGGTCACCTGGCTGCTCAGCAAGTTCGTGTCCTGGATCAGCGGCGGCCACCGCGGCATGACGCACTCGCTGGCCTTCGCGGCGGCGCTCGGGTTCGGCGTCCACTGGCTGGTCAACTCCTATCCGATCGCCCGTGACATCACGGTCGTGCTGATGATCGGGCTGGCCCTGCGGGCGATCGGCATCGGCATCCCGGGAAACAAGGCCGGGTCCATCATGATCAACATCGGCCTGACGGCCGGGCTCTACGCCGTGTTCCTCTCGCTGAACGTCGGCTACGCCTGGCTCGGGCTGGCCGTGGGGGTCGGCTGCCTGATCCACGTCGTCGGCGACTGCATGACGGAACGGGGCTGCCCGGTGCTGTGGCCGCTCGGCGCCAAGTTCGTGCTGCCGTGGAAGATCGGCATCAAGACCGGCAAGAAGTTCGAGCAGAAGATCCTCGCGCCGATCCTCTCCGTCGCCATCATCGGCCTGCTCTTCTGGCGGCTCGCCCCGCTTTAACTTGATGTCGAGATACCGTAGTAATATCTTGACGTCGAGACATCCGCCGCGAGCCCCGCAGGTTAGGTTCACCTAACGTACGTGTCGTTCCGTGGGTGCGGCAGGATTCAACTGAGCAATTGTCTGATGGAGGAGGCGAATCACCGTGTCCGCGAACAGCTTCGGCAGCCGTGACACGCTACGCGTCGGCGACGCGTCGTACGAGATTTTCCGGCTTGACGCCGTCGAGGGCGCCGCACGCCTCCCGTACAGCCTGAAGATCCTGCTGGAGAACCTCCTCCGCACCGAGGACGGCGCCAACATCACCGCCGACCACATCCGGGCGCTCGGCGGCTGGGACCCGGCCGCGACGCCCAGCGTGGAGATCCAGTTCACCCCGGCCCGCGTCATCATGCAGGACTTCACCGGCGTCCCCTGCGTGGTCGACCTGGCCACCATGCGCGAGGCCGTGCGCGACCTGGGCGGCGACGCCGCCAGGATCAACCCGCTCGCGCCCGCCGAGATGGTCATCGACCACTCCGTCATCGTCGACTACTTCGGCCACCCCGACGCCTTCCAGCGCAACGTCGAGCGCGAGTACGAGCGCAACCGCGAGCGCTACCAGTTCCTGCGCTGGGGCCAGACGGCCTTCGACGAGTTCAAGGTCGTGCCGCCCGGCACCGGCATCGTCCACCAGGTCAACATCGAGCACCTGGCCCGCGTCGTCATGATCCGCGACGGCAAGGCCTACCCCGACACCTGCGTCGGCACCGACTCCCACACCACGATGGAGAACGGCATCGGCGTGCTGGGCTGGGGCGTCGGCGGCATCGAGGCCGAGGCCGCCATGCTCGGCCAGCCGATCTCCATGCTGATCCCGCGCGTGGTCGGCTTCAAGCTCAGCGGCAAGCTGCCCGCCGGCGCCACCGCCACCGACCTGGTCCTGACGATCACCGAGATCCTGCGCAAGCACGGCGTGGTCGGCAAGTTCGTCGAGTTCTACGGCGAGGGCGTCTCCTCCGTACCGCTGGCCGACCGGGCCACGATCGGCAACATGAGCCCCGAGTTCGGCTCCACCTGCGCCATCTTCCCGATCGACGGCCAGACCGTCGAATACCTGCGCCTGACCGGCCGCTCCGAGGAGCAGGTCGCGCTGGTCGAGGCGTACGCCAAGGCCCAGGGCCTCTGGCTCGACCCGCAGGGCCCCGAGCCGGTCTTCTCCGAGTACATCGAGCTCGACCTCGGCACGGTCGTCCCGTCGATCGCCGGCCCCAAGCGTCCTCAGGACCGCATCGAGCTGTCGGCGGCCAAGGACGCCTGGCGCCGCGACGTCCAGAACTACGTGGCCGACGGCGTCGACGAGGAGGGCGAGGAGTCCTTCCCGGCCTCCGACGCGCCCGCCTCCAACGCCCGCGCCGACGGCGGCCGGCCGCACAAGCCGGTCCCGGTCACGCTGGCCGACGGCACGTCGTTCGAGATCGACCACGGCATCGTGTCGATCGCCGCGATCACCTCGTGCACCAACACCTCCAACCCGTACGTCATGCTCGGCGCGGCGCTGCTGGCCCGCAACGCCGTCGAGAAGGGCCTGACCCGCAAGCCGTGGGTCAAGACCTCGCTGGCCCCGGGTTCGCAGGTCGTCACCGGCTACTTCGAGCGCTCCGGGCTGCAGCCGTACCTCGACAAGATCGGCTTCAACCTGGTCGGCTACGGCTGCACCACCTGCATCGGCAACTCGGGCCCGCTGCCCACCGAGATCTCCGACGCCATCCAGGCCAACGACCTCGCGGTCACCGCGGTCCTGTCCGGCAACCGGAACTTCGAGGGTCGCATCAACCCCGACGTCAAGATGAACTACCTGGCCTCGCCGCCGCTCGTGGTGGCGTACGCGCTGGCCGGCACGATGGACATCGACCTCGACAACGAGCCGCTCGGCCTCGGCTCCGACGGGCAGCCGGTGTTCCTGCGCGACGTCTGGCCCGCGCCGGAGGAGATCGCCTCGGTGGTCCACTCCTCGATCGGCCGCGACATGTTCGAGCGCGACTACGCCGACGTGTTCAAGGGCGACGACCACTGGCGGTCGCTGCCGATCCCGACCGGCGACACCTTCGAGTGGGACCCGTCCTCCACGTACGTGCGCAAGGCGCCCTACTTCGAGGGCATGCCGGAGAAGCCGGAGCCGGTGACCGACATCTCGGGCGCCCGCGTGCTGGTCAAGGTCGGCGACTCGGTCACCACCGACCACATCTCCCCGGCCGGCTCGATCAAGGTCGGCACCCCCGCGGCCCAGTACCTCCAGGCCAACGGCGTCGAGGTGCGCGACTTCAACTCCTACGGCTCGCGGCGCGGCAACCACGAGGTGATGATCCGCGGCACGTTCGCCAACATCCGCCTGCGCAACCAGATCGCGCCGGGCACCGAGGGCGGCTACACCCGCGACTTCACCCAGCCCGACGGCCCGGTGTCGTTCATCTACGACGCCTCGGTCAACTACGCCGAGGCCGGCACGCCGCTGGTGGTGCTGGCGGGCAAGGAGTACGGCTCGGGCTCCTCGCGCGACTGGGCGGCCAAGGGCACCGCGCTGCTCGGCGTGCGCGCCGTGATCGCCGAGTCCTACGAGCGCATCCACCGCTCCAACCTGATCGGCATGGGCGTGCTCCCGCTGCAGTTCCCCGAGGGCGCCACGGCGGCCTCGCTCGGGCTGACCGGCGAGGAGACGTTCGACATCACCGGCGTCGAGGCGCTCAACGGTGGCGGCATCCCCGCCACCGTGCACGTCAAGGCCGGCGACGTCGAGTTCGACGCGGTCGTCCGCATCGACACGCCCGGCGAGGCCGACTACTACCGGCACGGCGGCATCATGCAGTACGTCCTGCGCTCGCTGCTGGCCAAGTAGAACTTCCCGCGCCCGCGCCCGGTCAAGAGCCGGACGCGGGCCGGGGACGGGGCGCGGATCCTCACGCGCCCGCATCGGGGGTTTCACCCGACCCGTGAGAGCCGCCCGGCGGAACACCCTCCGCCGGGCGGCTCTCCGCCGTTCAGCGGGGTCTCACCGGCTGGACGTGCGGTAACGGTGGGTCGCCAGCGGGGCGAAGACGGCGATGAGCGCCACCGACCACAGCAGGCTCGCCGCGACCGGATGTTGCAGCGGCCAGACCGACCCCGCCGAGGTGGGGTTGCCGAACAGGCGGCGGGCGGCGGCCACGGTCGCGCTCATCGGGTTCCAGTCGGCGACCGGCCGCAGCCAGGCGGGCAGGCCCTCGGTCGGCACGAACGTGTTGGCCAGGAAGGTCATCGGGAACAGCCAGCCGAACGTGGCCGCGTCGGCCTGCGTGCCGCTGCGCACGTACAGGCCGATGCAGGTGCCCACCCAGATCATCGCCAGGCCGAACAGCGCCAGCAGCCCGAACGCCGCCGCCGTCTCGCCCGGGGAGCCGTGCGCACGCCAGCCGGCCAGCAGCACGGCCGCCGCGACCATGGCGGCCAGCGACATCAGGTGCATCGACAGGTCGGCCACGCTGCGCCCGATGAGCACGGCGCTGCGGGCGATGGGCTGCGCGCGGAACCTGTCGATGATCCCGCGTTCCATGTCCTCGGCCACCGCCGTGGCGGCCGCGGTCGCCGTCATGGCCATGACCTGCATGAAGATGCCCGGCATCAGGAAGCTGCGGTAGTCGCCGCCGCCGGGCAGGGTGATCGCGCTGCCGAAGACGTACCCGAACAGCACGGTCATGATGATGGGGAACACCAGGAACCCGGCGATCTCCCCGGGTTGGGCCTTCCACCGCGAGTACGTGCGGCCCGCGATGGTCAGGGAGTCGGTGACGGTCCAGCGCAGGTTCATGCTCGTGGCTCCTGTCATGCGGTCAGGTGGAGGAAGACCTCGTCGAGCGTCGGACGGCGCAGCGCCAGGTCCTCGACGGCGATCCCGGCCACGTCGAGCGCGCGGGCGACGCGGACCAGCGACTGGGCGCCGTCGGGCGCCGGCAGGGTCACCCGGGTCCCGCCCGGCTCGCAGGCGAGGTCGGACGCGGTCCCGAGCGTGCGGAGGGCCGCGGCCGCGTCGCCGGGGTCGTGGAAGACGATCTGCACGCGGTCGCCGCCGACCTGCTTCTTGAGCGCGCCGGGGGAGCCCGCCGCCGCGACCCGCCCCTCGCGCAGCACCACGACCTGGTCCGCCAGGTGGTCGGCCTCGTCGAGGTACTGGGTGGTGAGCAGCAGCGTGGTGCCCTCGCGGACCAGGTCGCGCAGCGCGTCCCAGAGCTCGCGGCGGCTGCGCGGGTCGAGCCCCGCGGTCGGCTCGTCCATGAACAACACGGGCGGCGCGACGATCAGGCTCGCGGCCAGGTCGAGCCGCCGCCGCATGCCGCCCGAGTACGTCCTGACCAGCCGCCGCCCGGCCGCGGCCAGCCCGAACCGCTCCAGCAGCTCATCGGCCCTGCTCCTGGCCCGCGCCCTGGGCAGGTGGTAGAGGCGGCCGAACAGCTCCAGGTTGCGCCGGCCGGTCAGCAGCTCGTCCACGGCGGCGTGCTGGCCGGCCAGGCCGATGCGGAAGCGCAGCCGGGCCGCGTCGCGCACCACGTCGAGCCCGGCGACCTCGGCCCGGCCGCCGTCCGGTTGGAGCAGGGTGGCCAGGATGCGCACGGTCGTCGTCTTGCCTGCTCCGTTGGGACCGAGCAGCCCGCACACCGTGCCGGCCGGGACGTCGAGGTCGATGCCCCTGAGCGCCTCCGTGGCCGCGTACCGCTTCCGCAAACCCTCCGCGTGGATCATCGCGAGGCTCCTTAACGGCGTTAAATCCAACGCTTCGAGGATGCATTGAACGTTGTTAAGCTGTCAACCGTGGCACTTGAGAAGGGCACCATCGTGGCCGCGGCGCTGCGGCTGCTGCAGGAGACCGGGCTCGACGGGCTCACGCTGCGGCGGCTCGCGGGCGAGCTGGGCGTCCAGGCGCCCGCGCTCTACTGGCACTTCAAGAACAAGCAGGAGCTTCTCGACGCGATGGCCGAGGCGATGACCGCCGCCCACATGGCCCGCCCCGCGCTCACCGAGCCCGCCGCCTGGCGCGAGTGGATGAGGGACCATGCCCACCGCGACCGGGCGATGCTCAACTCCTACCGCGACGGCGCCCGGCTGGTGGCCGGCACCCGGCCGTCACCGGTGCTGTTCGAGGTGGTGGAGCGGTCGGTGGCGGCCCTGGAGTCGGCCGGGTTCGCGGTGGGCGACGCCGTCCGCGGGCTGTTCGCGATGAGCGTGTACGTCGCCGGGTTCGTGCTGGAGGAGCAGGCCGACCGGACCCGCCCGGACGCCGGCGGCGCCATGCCCGACATGGCCGCCTTCCAGCGGGCCCACCCCCGGCTGACCGCGGGGCTGGCGGAGGTGGGCGACCCGCAGGGGGAACGCTCCTTCGAGGACGGGCTGCGGCTCATCCTCGACGGCATGCAGGGCCGCCTCGACCGTCAGGAGACCCGGGAGGCGGGGGCCGACCAGGTGTCGCAGGCCGCTGGCGAGACCGCCCGGTAGCCGCGGTCCAGCCAGCGCACGCGGTTGGCCCCGGTGCCGTGGGTGTGCTCCTCGCCCTCGTCGCCGGCGGCCCTGGTGGCGTCGAGCAGCGCCGTCCAGTCCTGCCGGGTACGGCTCAGCGACGGCCACACGCTGCCCAGGAACGCGCCGGCCAGGCAGTCGGCCTGGAGCTCGTAGCGCCGGCTCTGCGTGCCCTTGCGCACGCCGAGGAGGCTCTGCACGTGGTGGCCGTACTCGTGGGCGGCGACCTTGAACGGGTAGAGGTCGGCGCGGCCCTCGATCCAGCCGCCGGTCAGCGGGAGGACGAGGGTGTCGCGGCCGATGCAGTAGAAGGCCGCCGCGTGCGCGGGCCAGGCGAGCCCGCACACCTCGCGCACCGGCTCGTCGTAGTAGCGGACGACGGGCTTGCGGAACGTCCGGCCGGTGCGCTTGAAATAGGCGGACCACGACCTGTCCAGGCATTTCATGATCGCTGTGAGGTATTCGCGGCTCCGGGGGATCCCGCCTGAGCTCATCGGCGTCTCGGGGCACGCCGACCGGCCGAGCCTCGGCGCCGCGGCGGCCTCCGCGGGCCCGGCCTGGAGGACGACCGCCAGCACCGACAGGGCGACGAGGACGACGAGGGCACGCGGGGCGGGGGAGTGCACGGTGAGCAGCATAAGGCTTCACCGAGAGCCTTCCCGCCGTCCAGCCCGGCTCCGTGGGGCGCGTCCGTTCGGTGGGTGGGCTGTCCAGCGGGGGTGACTCCGCGTGAGGGTGGTTGACTTTCGCGCGTGAGCGATGCGGGATTGGTGCTGCTTGTCGGAAGTGTGGCGGTTTTTCTGGGGGCGGTCGTTCAGGGAAGCGTGGGGTTCGGGCTGGGGCTGGTGGCCGCGCCCGTGCTGACGATGCTCGACCACAGCCTGATGCCCGGCGCGATCCAGGTGGTCAACATGACGCTGCCGCTGTTCACCCTGGCCGCCGAGTGGCGCCGGGTGGACTGGCGGGGGCTGGGGTTCGCGCTGCTGGGCCGGGTCCCCGGCAGCGCCGTCGGCGCCGTCATCGTCGTGTACGTCTCCGTCCAGGCGCTGGGGGTGCTGGTCGGGGTGATGGTGCTGCTGGCGGTCGGGCTCACCGCGCGTACGGTCAGCGTCGTGCGCAACGGCGCGACGATCACCGGCGCCGGCTTCGCGTCCGGGGTCACCGGCACCGCCACGGGCATCGGCGGCCCGCCTCTGGCGCTGGTGTACCAGAATGCCAAGGGGCCGCAGATCCGGGCCACCCTGGCGATGTTCTTCTTCCTCAGCGCCGCGCAGTCGATCGGCATCCTGGCGTTCGTCGGCCACCTGCCCGGCCGCGCGCTGGCCACGGGCGCGATCCTGATCGTGCCGATGATCCTGGGCTTCCTGGCGTCGCGGCCGCTGCGGCGCCACCTGGACGGCGGCAAGGTGCGCACGGCCGTCCTGGTCGTGGCCACCGCGTCGGCGCTGGCCCTGATCGCGCAGAGCCTGCTCACCTGACCCGCCGGGCTACTCGCCGGGCTACTCGCCGGTCTGCCCGTCGACGGACTCGCGGATGAGGTCGGCGTGACCGTTGTGCCGGGCGTACTCCTCGATCATGTGGACGAGGATCCAGCGCAGGTGGGGGCGGCGGCCGTCCGGCCAGGGGCGCTGGGCGGGCTGGTCGAGCCCGCCGGAGGCCAGCGCCTCGGCGGTCAGGGCGCGCGAGCGGGCCACCGCGTCCCGCCAGAGTGCGCGCAGCTCGTCGGGGGAGTCGTGGGCGGCGGAGTGCCAGTCCCAGTCGGGGTCGGCCGTCCAGTCGACGGTGTCCCAGGGGGCGTGCGGGTCGTTCCCGTGCAGACGGCGGGAGAACCAGTGGTCCTCGACGTAGGCCAGGTGCTTGAGCATGCCGCCGAGCGTCAGCGAGGACGCGCCGGTGGTGGCGTCGAGGCCCGCGGCGTCGAGGCCGGAGCACTTCCACTCCAGGGTGGCCCGCAGGAAGTCGAGGAAGCCCAGAAGGGTCTCGACCTCGTCGCCCAGGAGGGGCGGTTCCGGGCGTCCCTGCTCGTCCAGTTCGGTCATGGTCGGGCAGTCTAACGGCAGGGCGATTCCCGCCCCTTCCGTATGCTCGCGCCGCTGAGCGAGCGGCCACCGCGGGCCGCTCGCGGTACGGCGATCGCTTAGGCGACGGAGAAGCTCCCCGACCCGGCCGGGACGTGGCTGCCGAAACCCGGCTGGACCGTGACGGACGGCCCGAGACAGAACGGGTCGCCGTGGACGCGCACGGGCCGGTCGGTCTGGTTGCTCAGCACGTGCGCGGCGAGGGGCAGCCTGGTGCAGCCGCTGGGGTCGTCGTAGATCTCCAGGGGCACGAGCTCGGCCTGGAAGACGACGACCTGGCCGGTCGCCGCCAGGGCGGGCGCGGGCGCGAGGAGCGGGACGGTCGCGCAGGCGAGGGCCAGGGTCAACGCGGCCGGACGGGCACGGTTGCGCATGGTCGGGTCCTTTCGTTTCGGGGGCCCCTCCATCCTCACGAGCCTCAACAGTCACAATAAGTAGCCAAGCAGTTACTCTGCATTACCAGGCTGTGGGTCCGTGTTTCTGGATTGTTACCGGAAACAACAAACTGCCGGACGGAAGGGTCTTCCAAAGCAGGCCGTGGCGGAATACGTTGCCGCAAACAACATTCATCCGGGCCCCTCCGGAAGAAAGGACCCTGCATCATGCGCAAGGGGATCCTCAGCCTGACCGCCGCGGCGGCGACGCTCGCCCTCGGTCTCACCGCCTGCGGGGGCGAAAGCGGTCAGACCGGCACCACCTCGACCTCCTCCGCCTCGGCGACGCAGCCCGCGAAGGCCGGCAAGATCGGCGTCATCCTCCCGGACAGCAAGTCGTCGGCGCGCTGGGAGACGGCGGACCGCAAGTACCTGGAAGAGGCGTTCAAGGCCGCCGGCGTCCAGTACGACATCCAGAACGCCCAGAACGACAAGACGGCGTTCCAGACCATCGCCGACCAGATGATCACCAACGGGGCCACCGTCCTGATGATCGTCAACCTGGACAGCGGCAGCGGCAAGGCCGTGATCGAGAAGGCCAAGTCGCAGGGCGTGGCCACCATCGACTACGACCGCCTGACGCTGGGCGGCGGCGCCGCCTACTACGTCAGCTTCGACAACACCAAGGTCGGCACGCTCCAGGGCGAGGGCCTGAGCAAGTGCCTGGCCGACAAGAAGGCCGACAAGCCCATCGTCGCCTACCTGAACGGCTCGCCGACCGACAACAACGCGACCCTGTTCAAGAACGGCTACGACGGCGTGCTCAAGCCCAAGTTCGACTCCGGCGAGTACGTCAAGGGCCCCGACCAGGCCGTGCCCGACTGGGACAACACCCAGGCCGGGACGATCTTCGAGCAGATGCTCACCCAGCAGCCGAAGATCGCCGGCGTGCTGGCCGCCAACGACGGCCTCGGCAACGCCGCCATCACCGTGCTGAAGAAGCAGAACCTCAACGGCAAGGTGCCGGTCACCGGCCAGGACGCCACGGTCCAGGGCCTGCAGAACATCCTGGCGGGCGACCAGTGCATGACGGTCTACAAGGCGGTCAAGAAGGAGGCCGACGCCGGGGCCAAGCTCGCCGTCGCGCTGGCCAAGGGCGAGAAGCCCACGGCGAGCGCCAGCGTCAAGGACCCCGAGACCAGCCAGGACGTGCCCTCCGAGCTGCTGGAGCCGCAGGCCATCACCTTCGACAACGTCAAGGACGTCGTGGCCGACGGTTACGTCACCAAGGAGGAGCTCTGCACCGCCGACTTCGCCAAGAAGTGCACTGAGGCCGGAATTCAATAGCATGGACGGGCGCGGCCGGGTGCCACCGGCGCGAGGCCGCGCCCCTCTTTAGGGAGCCCCATGACCCCCCTCCTCGAAGTGCGCGGGATCGACAAGAGTTTCGGTCCGGTGAAGGTGCTGCACGAGGTCGAGTTCTCCGCCTACCCCGGCGAGGTCACGGCGCTGGTCGGCGACAACGGCGCCGGCAAGTCGACGCTGGTCAAGTGCATCGGCGGCATCTACCCCATCGATTCCGGCCAGATCCTCTTCGACGGCCGCCAGGTCACCGTCCACACCCCCCGGGACGCGGGCGAGCTCGGCATCGAGATCGTCTACCAGGACCTGGCGCTCTGCGACAACCTCGACATCGTCCAGAACATGTTCCTCGGCAGGGAACGCAAGAACGGCTTCCTGCTCGACGAGGACAGCATGGAGGAACTGGCCGAGAAGACGCTCAGCAGCCTGTCCGTGCGCACGGTGAAGTCCATCAGGCAGCAGGTCTCCAGCCTGTCCGGCGGGCAGCGGCAGACCGTCGCGATCGCCAAGGCCGTGTTGTGGAACAGCAAGGTCGTCATCCTCGACGAGCCCACCGCGGCCCTCGGCGTGGCCCAGACGGCGCAGGTGCTCGAACTCGTGCGCAGGCTGGCCGACACGGGCCTCGCGGTCGTCCTCATCTCGCACAACATGAACGACGTGTTCGCCGTCTCCGACCGGATCGCGGCGCTCTACCTCGGCAGGATGGCCGCCCAGGTCAAGACCGCCGACGTGACGCACGCCCAGGTCGTCGAACTGATCACCTCGGGTCGCAGCGGCGAACTCGGCCTCAAGAACGGGGTCACCCCATGAGCAAGGTCAAGGAACTCCCGGGCGAGGCCATCGTCGTCGCCGCGCAGTCCCCGTCGATCGCGCACAGCGTGCGGGCGTACTGGGAGCGCGTCCGGGGCGGCGACATGGGCGCACTGCCCGCCGTGCTCGGCCTCGTCGTGCTCTGCACGGTCTTCGCCCTGGCCCGGCCCGCCTTCGTCACCTCGATCAACTTCGCCAACCTGTTCACCCAGGGCGCGAACGTCACGCTCATCGCCATGGGCCTGGTCTTCGTGCTGCTGCTGGGCGAGATCGACCTGTCGGCCGGCTTCGCCAGCGGCGTCTGCGCGGCGGTGCTCGCCGTCACGCTGGCCACCTTCGGCCTGCCCTGGTACGTCTGCGTGCTGGCCGCCATCGCCACCGGCGTGCTCATCGGGATCGTGCTCGGCACGCTGGTGGCCAAGGTCGGCATACCGTCGTTCGTGGTCACGCTGGCCGCCTTCCTGGCCTTCCAGGGCCTGGTGCTGGTGCTGGTCAACGAGGGCACGAACATCTCCGTCCGGGACAGCGTGATCGTCGCCGTCGCCAACAAGAACCTGCCGCCGCTGCTCGGCTGGATCCTGTACGCGGTGTGCGTGGCCGGTTTCGCGGCCGTGCAGCTCCTGCGGGCCAGGAACCGGTCGGCGCGCGGCCTGGTCGCCGACCCGCTGTCGCTCATCGCAGCCCGTGTGGGCGCCCTGGCGCTGCTCGGCGGGCTCGCGGTCTACGTGCTCAACCTGGAGCGCAGCCGCAACCCCGCGCTGGTCTCGCTCACCGGGGTGCCGATCGTGGTGCCGGTGATCGTCGTGCTGCTGGTCGTGTGGACGCTGGTGCTGCGGCGCACGGCGTTCGGCCGGCACCTGTACGCGGTCGGCGGCAACACCGAGGCCGCGCGGCGGGCGGGCATCCCGGTCGACCGCATCAAGATCGCGGCGTTCGTGATCTGCTCCGCGATGGCGGCGGTCGGCGGGATCGTGGCCGCCTCCAGGGCCAGCTCGGTCGACCCGAACACGGGCGGCAGCTCGGTGCTGCTGTACGCGGTCGGCGCGGCCGTCATCGGCGGCACCAGCCTGTTCGGCGGCAAGGGGCGGGTGCTCGACGCGGTGCTCGGCGGCGCCGTGGTGGCCGTGATCGAGAACGGCATGGGCCTGATGGGCTACGGTGCGAGCGTCAAGTACCTGGTCACCGGGTGCGTGCTGCTGCTCGCCGCAGGCGTCGACGCCCTGGCGCGCAAGCGGGCGGCTGCTGCTGGTCTAAGGTGATCAGCGACCCGCAGCCCCTGAAGGAACCCCAGACGATGCGTGCCGGACCGTCCCAGGAGGACATCAGGCGCCACAATCTCGGCGCGCTGCTTCGCCATGTCCATCTGGGCGGGCCGATCTCGCGCGCCGAGCTGACCTCGAAGATGGGGCTCAACCGCAGCACCATCATGGCGCTGACGTCCGACCTCACCGCCGCCGGGCTGGTGCGGGAGGAGCTGCCGCGCGAGACCGGCCGGGCCGGCCGGCCCTCGCTGGTGGTGCGCCCGGAGTCGGCGCGCGTCTACGTGTTCGCGTTCGACGTGGGCCCCGACCGGCTCGTGGCGGCGCGGGTGGGGCTGGGCGGCGTCATCCTCGACCGCAGGGAGACCACCCGCGACCGGGGCAGGTTCGCCCTCGACGAGCTGGCCGGGGTGCTGTCGGGGTTCGCCAGGCAGATGCGGCGCAAGACGCGCGACGACACCGTGTGCGTCGGCGCCGCCGCCGCCGTGTCCGGCGGGGTGCGCAAGGGCGACGGCGTGGTGACGTTCGGGCCCAACCTGATGGCCCACGACGTGCCGTTCGGCGAGGAGCTGGGCCGCAGGCTGGGCCTCGGGCTGCCGGTCAGCGTGGGCAACGACGCCAACCTGGCGGCCCTGGCCGAGCACAGCCGCGGCCTCGGCGTGGGCGTGCGCGACCTCATCTGCCTGCACGGCGACGTGGGCATCGGCGGCGGCATCATCACCGGCGGCCACCTGCTCGGCGGCTTCGACGGCTACGGCGGCGAGGTCGGCCACATGGTCGTCAACCCCGGCGGCCGCGAGTGCTCCTGCGGCTCGCACGGCTGCCTGGAGGCCGAGGTGGGGGAGCGGGCGCTGCTGGAGCTGGCCGGCCGCTTCGGGCCCGGCCAGCACGGCCGCGACGCGGTCCGCGCCGTGGTCGACGCGGCCGACCGGGGCGACATCGTCGCGCAGGAGGCGTTGAGCCGGGTCGGCGACTGGCTCGGGCTCGGCGTGGCGAACCTGGTCAACATCTTCAACCCGGAGATGGTGATCTTCGGGGGCATGCTGCGGGAGGTCTACCTCGGCTCGGCGGCGCAGGTCCGCACCCGGCTGGCGCTGCACGCCATGGCCCCCCAGCGCGAGCACGTACGGCTGCGCACCTCGGCGCTCGGCGACCACGTGACCCTGGTCGGGGCGGCCGAGCTGGCCTTCGCCCACGTGCTGGCCGACCCGCTGGAAGTGCTGGCCAGGGTCAGCTCCTAGCGCACCCGGGCCTGGGGGGCCGTCCAGGTGTCGCAGGCGGCGGCGGAGCCGTCGCGGTAGCCGCGGTTCTGCCAGTAGGCCAGGTTGCGCGGGCGGCCGTGGATCTTGCTGTAGTCCGCCCGGCGGACGGCGTCCAGCCATTCGCGCCAGGTGACGTCGGGTTCGATCGAGGTGAGCGCGGCGTTGTAGAAGACGCCGGCGAAGCACTCGGCCTGCATCTCCAGCCGGTGGCTGAGCAGGGTGCGGGCCCCCGTGGAGGCGGGCTGGTACAGGGCGTTCTGCGCGTCCAGCACGCCGGTGAGCTCCTGGACGTGGTGTCCCCACTCGTGCGCGACGGAGTGCGCGATGTTCATCCGGAACGGGTCGTCCAGGTCGTGCTTCATGATGCGGATGACGATCGTGCGCTGCACCGGGCAGTACTGCGCGCCGTTGGCGGTGATCCGGCCGCAGACCGAGTCGCCGCCGGTGGTGACGGTCACCGTGGGCGGGGTGTAGGTCAGGCCCGCGGCCGCGAACCGGCCGGCCCAGAACCGGTCGGCGCACCTGGCCATGGCCCGGTGGAACGACTTGAGCGAGGCGGCGCTGCCCGTCCTGATGGCGGGGACCGCGCAGGCCAGGCGCTCCCGCGAGACGGCCGGCGCGGCCGACAACCCCCCTCGTGCCGGGCGGCCCGCCGCGGCCGACGGAGCCGGCGACAGAAGAACCGCGATCATGCACATGGCGAGCGCCATGAGGGGAATGCGCACGATCGCGGATCTTAGAGGAGTTTGTACGACTTAGGCTTAGCTGACCCTGCTCTTGGGGGCGGCCCAGGTGTTGCAGGAGCCCGCCGACCTGCCGGTGAAGCCGCGCTTGAGCCACCACACGACGTTGGCGTCCGAGCCGTGGCTCAGGTCGGCCGAGGAGCGCGTCTTGATGCCGAGCGCGCTCACGTCGAACCGGTCGTGCGTGCCCTTGAGCAGGGAGTCGAACTCCTTCTGGCTACGGCCGAGCGAGTCCCAGACGCTGCCCATGAACGCCCCGGCGTAGCACTCGGCCTGCAGCTCGGCGCGGCGCACCGGCTCCAGGCTCCGCGGGTTGGCCAGGACGTACGCGCCGTGCTTGTCGTGCCGGAGCATGCCGGTGAGCTTCTGGACGTGGTGGCCGTACTCGTGCGCCACGACCAGCATCAGCACCGGGTCCGACGGCTTCGCCACGACGTTCGGGCTGAGCAGGAGGGTCATCGTCTTGTTGACCGGGCAGTACAGCGCCTGCGCCTGTTCGTCGCCCGGGAAGGGGCCGCAGCCCGTGGGGGCGCCCGCCTTGGTGATCACCCGGAACTTCGGCTTGCCGAAGGCGAAGCCCGCCTGCTTGACCTTCGGGCCCCAGGCCTTGTCGAGGCATTCGAGCACCGCCTCGAAGTAGACCCGCGCCTCGTCCTCGGTCCCGGACTGGACCGGCGGCTCCTCGCACGTCCTGAGCGCGAGCCGGCCGGTCTTGTGGATCGGGTTCTTCGCCAGGGCCGGCTTGCTCGCCGGTGCGGCCACGGCGGCGTGGGCCGTACCGGCGACGAAGACGCTCGCCAGGGCTCCGGTGATGATCGCCAATCGGGGGGTACGCATGGGAAGGCACACTACAAAACAGGGACATCCAGGTAAAGCAGAAATGCCAGACGTCACTGGACGTTTCGTGCAGCCGCCGCCCACGTGTTGCAGGAGCCCGGCGCGCCCCGGTTGAAGCCCCTGGTCATCCAGGCCGCCTGCGTCGGGCCCTTGCCGTGGTCGTTCTGCGGCCAGCCCTTGGCGCCGTTCTTGTAGAACCACTCCACCGTGTAGGCCCAGTCGGACTGCGTGACCAGCGGGGACTCCTTCATCGTGCTCATGAAGATGGAGGAGAAGCACTCGGCCTGGAGCTCGGAGTTGCGCGACAACTGCAGGCGCCTGGCCTTGCTCGCGGTGTTCCTGGCCGTCCAGTAGTAGTTCCAGATGCCGGAGGCCTGCTGGACGTGGTGGCCGTACTCGTGGGCGACCAGGCGGGTGATGCCGAGCGGGAACGGGTTGCGGAGCTGGTCGCGGCTGATCATCAGGTACATGGTGCGATCCGTGGAGCAGTAGACGCCGTCGGCGCCGGTGTTCCACGCGCCGCAGGGCGTCCTGACCTTCTTGGTGATGATGCGCAGGCGCGGCTTGGTGAACGGCAGGCCCGCCTTGCGGAACTGGGCCGCCCACGTCTTGTTCAGGCAGTTCGTGACCCGGGTGAGGTACCGCCGGTAGGCGATCATGCTGCCCGGGGGCAGGTCGCCGGGCTCGCAGTTCACGTCCACCAGCTTGCCGGTCTTGTACAGCGGGTTGGCCGTGGCCAGTTTCCTGCCGCCGGAGGTGGCCGGCCCCTTGCTCTTGGCGGTCGCCTTGGCCGGGGGCGAGGCGACCTGCTGGGCCTCGTTGATCGGCGAGCGCTCGGTCGAGGTCGTGGCGACGTCGGCGAGCACGAGCACCAAGGAGGCGGCGGCCAGGGCGAGCGCGAGGGCCGCGCCGACCAGTGCCGCGACCTTACCTTTAGGGACGGAGTTCATATGTCCTGCAAGACTAGGTCAAGATCGGACATAGGTGGGCGGATTTGACTCGATGGAGTCAGCGAGACGTCGGCGAACTAGACTCTTCTGCGTCGTCGAAAAGGAACAGACGGCGAACGAGGCAGAGGGGAGTCGCATCCGTGAGCGGGTTGCTGGGCTCGATAGAGGGACCGCACGACGTCAAACGGCTCGCTGTCGATGAGCTGCCGCGGCTCGCGGGGGAGATCCGTGACCTGCTCGTCGACGCCTGCGCCAGGTTCGGCGGCCACCTCGGGCCGAACCTGGGCGTGGTCGAGCTCACCATCGCCGTCCACCGCGTCTTCGACTCCCCGCGCGACCCGGTGATCTGGGACACCGGCCACCAGGCGTACGTGCACAAGCTGCTCACCGGCCGCGCGGCCGGCTTCGAGGCGCTCAAGCAGGAGGGCGGCCTGTCCGGCTACCCGAGCCAGACCGAGTCCGAGCACGACTTCGTCGAGAACTCCCACGCCTCCACCGCGCTGTCCTACGCCGACGGCCTGGCCAAGGCGTTCAAGCTGCGCGGCGAGCGCGAGCGCACGGTCGTCGCGGTGATCGGCGACGGCGCGCTCACCGGCGGCATGGCCTGGGAGGCGCTCAACAACATCGCCGCGATCAAGGACCTGCCCGTCGTGATCGTGGTCAACGACAACGGCCGCTCCTACTCCCCGACCATCGGCGGCCTGGCCTCCCACCTGTCCTCGCTGCGCGTCAACCGCCGCTACGAGGACATGCTCGAATACGTCAAGGACAAGCTCGGGAACGTTCCTGTCCTCTACGACGCCCTCCACGGATTCAAGAAGGGCGTCAAGGACGTCCTGGCCCCGCAGGTCATGTTCGAGGACCTCGGCCTGAAGTACGTCGGCCCCATCGACGGCCACGACGAGCAGGCCATGGAGGCGGCGCTGCGCAAGGCCCGCGCCTTCCGCGGCCCGGTCATCGTCCACGCCCTCACCCAGAAGGGCCGCGGCTACACCCCCGCCGAGAACCACGACGAGGACCAGTTCCACTCGCCCGGCGCCTTCGACCGCGCCACCGGCGCCGAGAAGCCCAAGCCGCGCATCTGGACCAACGTCTTCAGCGAGGAGCTGGTCAGGCTCGGCAAGGAGCGCGAGGACCTGGTCGCCATCACCGCGGCCATGCTCCACCCCACCGGCCTCAACGCCTTCGCCGACGCCTTCCCCGACCGCATCTACGACGTCGGCATCGCCGAGCAGCACGCGCTGACCAGCGCCGCCGGCCTCGCGCTCGGCGGCCTGCACCCGGTCGTGGCCGTCTACGCCACCTTCCTCAACCGGGCCTTCGACCAGCTCCTGATGGACGTCGCCCTGCACCGGCTGCCGGTCACCGTCGTCCTCGACCGGGCCGGCGTCACCGGCGACGACGGGGCCAGCCACAACGGCATGTGGGACCTGTCGATCCTCCAGGTCGTGCCCGGCCTGCGGATCGCGGTGCCGCGCGACGGCGACCGCGTCACCGAGCTGCTGCGCGAGGCCGTGGAGGTCTCCGACGGGCCGACCGTGCTGCGCTTCCCCAAGGGCCCGGTGGCCGAGCCCCTGGAGTCCGTGGGCCGCCTGGGCGAGATGGACCTGCTGCGGGCCGCCGAGGGCGAGCCGGACGTGCTGCTGGTGGGCGTCGGCCCGATGGCGCACGTGTGCATGGAGGCGGCCGTCCTGCTCGACGCGCAGGGCATCTCGGCCACCGTGGTCGACCCGCGCTGGGTCAAGCCGCTCGACGAGGCGCTGACGCTGGCCGCCGGCGCCCACAAGCTGGTCGCCGTGGTCGAGGACAACGGCCGCGTGGGCGGCGTGGGCGACGCCGTGGCCCGCCTGCTCCGCGACGCCGACGTCGACGTCCCGGTGCGCACCTTCGGCATCCCGCAGGAGTTCCTCGACCACGCCAAGCGGGCCGCGATCCTCGGTCGCATCGGCCTGACCGGCCAGGACCTCGCGCGCCAGATCACCGAGGCCGTCGCCAAGCGGACCTCCCGCGTGGAGCAGCCGGTCCGCCGTTGAGCACCCGGCGGACCACGGCGGTGATCGCCAGCATGACGACCACCGCCGCGGCCGCCGCCGGCAGCAGCAGGCCCGCCTCCCGCCGCGCCACCTGCCCGGCCACCGCCCCCAGCACGACGTACGCGCTCACCCAGGCCGTGCTGCCCAGCAGGGCCCACGGCATGAACCGGCGGTAGGGCATGCCCACCGCGCCCGCCAGGGCCGGCGTCAGCGCGTGCACCACCGGCAGGAAGTAGGCCAGGGCCAGCGCCCAGCCGCTGCGCCGCAGGATCCGCTCCGCGCGGGCCCAGCGCTCCTCGCCGACCCGCCGGCCGAGCCTGCTGTTGCGCAGGCGGGGGCCGTACCGGCGGCCCAGGCGGTGGCCGCCCGTCGCGCCCAGGAGGCAGGCCAGCACGCCGGTGCCGATCAGCGCCAGCGTCTCGGGCACGCTGCCCGACGTGGCGCCCGCGACGAGCAGCAGGCCGTCGCCCGGTGTGATCAGGCCGATCCCGACCGAGGCGTCCAGCGTCAGGAAGACCAGGACGAGCGCCAGCACCACCGCCACGTCCTGACCGGCCAGCGTGTCCAGCAGGTCGTCCAGCATGATGCGGGTCCGCTACCCCCGACGAGGCGCTTCACCGGCGAGCCTGGCGCGAGCGCATGATCACGGAGGGTCTGGGAAGGATCGCTGATCGTGGACATCTTTCGCACGAAGAGCGTCGAACAGTCGATCCGCGACACCGAAACTCCCGAGCACCAGCTGCGCAAGCGCCTGAGCGCCATGGACCTGATGGTCTTCGGCATCGGCGTGATCGTCGGCACCGGGATCTTCGTGCTCACCGGTCAGGTGGCCAAGGAGGTGGCCGGGCCGGCGGTCGCGGTCTCGTTCGTCGTGGCGGGCGTCGTGTGCGGCCTGGCCGCGCTGTGCTACGCCGAGTTCGCCTCGACGATCCCCGTGGCCGGGTCCGCCTACACCTTCTCCTTCGCCACCCTCGGCGAGTTCCCCGCCTGGGTGATCGGCTGGGACCTGATCCTGGAGCTGGCGCTGGCCGCGGCCGTGGTGTCGGTCGGCTGGTCGGGCTACTTCGCCTCGATGCTCGACTCCGTCGGCATCCACCTGCCGGCCTCCATCGCGGGCGACGATCCGGTGGTCAACGTGCCCGCGGTGGCCATCGTGCTGATCCTCACCGCGGTCCTGGTGGCCGGCATCAAGATCTCCTCGCGGGTCAACCTGATCCTGGTGATCACCAAGATCACGGTGGTGCTGCTGGTCATCGTGGCCGGGCTGTTCTTCGTCAAGGCCGCCAACTACACGCCCTTCATCCCCGAGCCGGTGGCCTCGCCGCGGGTCGAGGGGCTGAAGGCGCCGCTGATCCAGGTGCTGTTCGGGATCACGCCCGTCGCGTTCGGCGTGATCGGCATCTTCTCGGCCGCCGCGATCGTGTTCTTCGCCTTCATCGGCTTCGACATCGTGGCCACCGCCGCCGAGGAGACCGTGCGCCCGCAGCGCGACGTGCCGCGCGGCATCATCGGCTCGCTGGCCGTCTGCACGATCCTCTACGTCGCCGTCTCGCTGGTCGTGGTCGGCATGCAGCCGTACAAGCAGCTGAGCACGAGCGCGCCGCTGTCGGACGCGTTCACCGCCGTCGGCCACCCGTGGCTGGCCGGCATCATCAGCGTGGGCGCCATCGCCGGTCTGACGACCGTGGTGCTGGTGCTGCTGCTCGGGCAGACCCGGGTGTTGTTCGCCATGTGCCGCGACGGCCTGCTGCCGCGCCGGCTGGCCGTCGTCCACCCCACCTTCGGCACGCCCGCCAGGCTCACCGTCCTCATCGGCCTGGTGACCATGGCGCTGGCCGGGTTCGTGTCGTTCGGGGAGCTGGCCGAGCTGGTGAACATCGGCACGCTGTTCGCGTTCATGGTGGTCTCGGTCGGCGTGATCGTGCTCCGGCGCACCCGGCCCGACCTGGAGCGGGCCTTCCGGGTGCCGATGGTGCCGCTGCTGCCGATCCTTTCGGTGCTGGCCTGCCTCTACCTGATGCTCAACCTGCCGCTGGAGACCTGGCTCAGGTTCGTCGTCTGGATGGTCATCGGCGTGGTCGTCTACTTCGCCTACGGCTACCGTCACAGCAGGCGGGGGGCCGCGCCCGGCCGGTGACGCGCGAGGAGGGCGGGCCGGCCGCCCGCCCCCCTCACCCGCTCAGATGGCCAGGAGCGTGCCGAGGCCCGCCTTCATCGTGCAGGCGTTGGTGTAGACCTTGCCCCACTTGACGGTCTTGTCGTACCACTTGCCGAGGATCATCACGGCGCGCGGCTCCACCTCCTTGCCGCAGGCCGCGGCCGCCTTCGGCGAGACGTTGATCTTGGCCGGGTCGCCCTTCACCTTGCGCAGGAGGTCGCAGGCGGCGTGGGCGGAGGGGTGGGTGCCGCCGTCGGGGCTGCAGTTGAGCCAGGCGCCCTTGGTGGGGCCGTTCTTCACTGCCATGGTGACCTTGAGGACGACCTTGGGGGTGCGCGGCGCCGCCAGGGAGGGCGACGACGCGCCCAGCACGAGGGCTCCGCACAGAGCGATCGTGCCGACTGCTCGCATCATGGTTACTCTCCGTTCGTAGGACGGCACAGTACGCTACGGCGAAGGCGGCCATGACGTACGGAGACCCGCCGGGCGGGCCTCCGTAAAATCACGCGGGCAGCGAGGCCACACCGGGCGGAAGGAACCGCGGCTGGGCGATCCCCGACCTGTCCAGATAAGGCGTGATGCCACCCAGATGGAACGGCCAGCCGGCGCCCAGGATCATGCACAGGTCGATGTCCTGCGGCCCGGCGACGACGCCCTCGTCCAGCATGATCCGGATCTCCCGGGACAGCGCCCCGAGCACCCGCTCGCGGACCTGCTCGGCCGTGGACGGCGATGTGCCGCCGGCGAACAGGGCCACCGCCTCCGGGTCGAGCGAGAAGTCCGGACGGTAGACGCCCGGCTTGCCCGAGGCGACCAGCTTGGCCATGTTCTCCGAGACGCCGAACCGCTCGGGGAAGGCCGCGTGCAGCGTCTCGGCGACGTGCAGGCCGACGGCCGGGCCGACGAGCTGCAGCAGCGCGAACGGCGTCATCGGCAGTCCCAGACCGTCGAGCGCGTGCTCGGCGACCTCCAGCGGCGTGCCCTCGTCCACGGCGGCCACGACCTCGCCCATGAAGCAGGTCAGCAGCCGGTTGACCACGAACGCCGGCGCGTCCTTGACCAGCACGGACGACTTCCGCAGCGACTTGCCCACCGCGAACGCCGTGGCCAGCGTGGCGTCGTCGGTCGAGGCGCCCCTGATGATCTCCAGCAGCGGCATCACGGCGACCGGGTTGAAGAAGTGGAACCCGACCAGCCGCTCGGGGTGGGCCAGCCCGGCGCCCATCTCGGTCAGCGAGAGCGAGGAGGTGTTGGTGGCGAGCACGCACTCGGCCGAGACCACGGCCTCGACCTCGGCGAACACCTGCTTCTTGACCGCCATGTCCTCGAAGACGGCCTCGATGACGAAGTCGGCGTCGGCGAAGGCGTCCTTGGTCAGGGAGCCGGTGACCAGGGACTTGAGCCGGTTGGCCTGGTCGGCCGAGACGCGGCCCTTGCCCAGCAGCTTGTCGACCTCGGCGTGCACGTACCCCACGCCCTTGTCCAGGCGGGACTGGTCGAGGTCGGTCAGCACGACCGGGACCTCCAGGCGGCGGGCGAACAGCAGCGCCATCTGCGAGGCCATCAGCCCGGCGCCCACGACGCCGACCTTGGTGACCTTGCGGGCCAGCGACCGGTCCGGCGCGCCGGCCGGACGCTTGGCCCGGCGCTGGACCAGGTCGAAGGAGTAGAGCCCGGCCCGCAGCTCGTCGCCCATCAGCAGGTCGGCCAGCGCCTGCGTCTCGGCGGCGAAGCCCTCGTCGCGCGAGGCGGTCGCGGCCAGCGCGATCAGGTCGAGCGCCCGGTAGGGGGCGGGGGAGGCGCCGCGCAGCTTCATGTCCACCAGGAAGCGCGCGTCGGCGACGGCCTTGTCCCAGCCGTCGTGCTCCTGCCGCTCGACGGTCACCTCGCCCTTGACCACGCGGGCGGCCCAGCGCAGCGACTCCTCCAGGAAGTCGGCCGGCTCGAACATCGCGTCCGCGACGCCCAGCTTGTAGGCGTCCGCGCCCTTGATCATGCGGTTCTGCGACAGCGGGTTCTCGATGATCAGCTTGATCGCGTTCGCCGGGCCGATCAGGCGGGGGAGCAGCTGCGTGCCGCCCCAGCCGGGCACCAGGCCGAGGAAGCACTCGGGCAGCGCCACCGCGGGCACGCCGGAGGAGATCGTCCGGTACGCGCAGTGCAGCGCGATCTCCAGGCCGCCGCCCATGGCCGCGCCGTTCACGAACGCGAACGTCGGGACCGGCAGCTCGCCCAGCCGGCGGAAGACGTGGTGGCCCAGCGCGCCGATGGCCTCGGCCTCCTCGCGGGAGGCCACGGCCGCCGCGCCCTTGAGGTCGGCGCCGACGGCGAAGATGAACGGCTTGCCCGTGACGCCCACGGCGGCCAGGTCGGTCCGCGCGGCGATCTCCGACAGGGCCTCCTCCAGCGCGAACAGACCGTGCGGGCCGAAGGTGTTGGGCTTGGTGTGGTCGAAGCCGTTGTCCAGGGTGATCAGGGCCATCGTGCCGGCGCCGCCGGGCAGCGGCACGTCGCGCACGAGGGCCTTGGTGACGACCTCGTCGGTGTTGCGCCCGCTCAGCAGCGCGCGCCAGGTCTCGATGTCGCTCATGCCAGGTTCTCCCAGATCACAGTGCCGCCCATGCCCATGCCGACGCACATGGTGGTGATGCCGTACCGCACGTCGGGCCGCTCGCCGAACTGGCGGGCGAGCTGCGTCATCAGCCGGACGCCCGAGGAGGCCAGCGGGTGGCCGAAGGCGATCGCGCCGCCGTAGGGGTTGACGCGCTGGTCGTCGTCGGCGATGCCGAAGTGCTCCAGGAAGGCCAGCACCTGGACGGCGAACGCCTCGTTGATCTCGAACAGGCCGATGTCGCCGATGGACAGCCCGGCCAGCCGCAGCGCCCGTTCGGTGGACGGGATCGGGCCCACGCCCATCACCTCGGGGTCCACGCCCGCGAAGGCGTAGGAGACCAGGCGCATCTTCGGCGTCAGGTTCAGCTCGCCGGCGACCTCGCGGGCGGCCACGATGCAGCCGGTGGCGCCGTCGTTGATGCCGGAGGAGTTGCCCGCGGTGACGTTGCCGTGCGGGCGGAAGGGCGTCTTGAGCGCGCCCAGCGCCTCCATCGTGGTGCCGGGGCGCGGCGCCTCGTCCTCGGCGGCCAGGCCCCAGCCCTTCTCGGCCGTCCTGACCGCGGTGGGCACGAGGTCGGGCTGGATCTTGCCGTCGGCGTACGCCTTGGCCGCCTTCTCCTGCGAGAGCACCGCGTAGGCGTCGGCGCGCTCCTTGGAGATCGACGGGTAGCGGTCGTGCAGGTTCTCGGCGGTCATGCCCATGACCAGCGCGCTCGGGTCGACCAGCTTCTCCGACAGGAACCGCGGGTTGGGGTCCACGCCCTCGCCCATCGGGTGGCGGCCCATGTGCTCGACGCCGCCGGCGATGGCCACGTCGTAGGCGCCGAAGGCGATGCCGCCCGCGACCGTGGTGACCGCGGTCATCGCGCCCGCGCACATGCGGTCGATCGCGTAGCCGGGCACGCTCTTGGGCAGACCGGCCAGCACCGCGGCCGAGCGGCCGATGGTCAGGCCCTGGTCGCCGATCTGGGTCGTCGCGGCGATGGCCACCTCGTCCACGCGCTCGGGAGGCAGACCGGGGTTGCGCCGGATGAGCTCGCGGATGACGCGGACGACCATGTCGTCGGCGCGGGTCTCCGCGTACAGTCCCTTCGGCCCTGACCTGCCGAAGGGCGTGCGTACGCCGTCCACGAACACGACGTCACGAGAGGAAGGCACGGATTCGCTCCTCGTTCTTGGATGGGGTTCCGCGCCTATGCTACTCGTCGGTAACCACCCCGCAGACGAGGGCGGCGGTCAGCAGCCCGTAAACGATCGGCATGGGTGGTTCCCAGAGATGGGCGCGGGCTCCGAGCAGGGCGGCGACCGCCACGGCCGCGCCCGTCCAGAGCGCCGCGCCCCCTCGTGGACGCGCGCTCCGGCCGGGATCCCACGGATCGCCAGGTGATCCTCCCGGACGGCCGGCGCGCGCCACTATCCCCAGGGCGTCCCGTGCCCACCAGATGAGGAACGACACCCCCGCGGCCAGGCCGATCACCATGGCGGCCTCGACGGCCCAGCTCAGGGCGTCGGCGAAGGCGTACAGAGCGGCCGCCCTGAACTGCCCGGGAGAGGTGCCGCCGAGCAGCAGCAGCACGGCCCAGCCGGACGCGACGCCGAGCCGGCTCAGCGGCCGCCGCCGGGCCGAGGGCGGCACGGCGAACAGCTCGCGCTCGCGCCGGCGCACCAGGCGCGCCCGCGCGCCCCACACCAGCTGGGTGCCCGCCAGGATGGGCACCGCGGTCACGAACACCGCCAGCGAGAGCACGGCGAGCGGTAACGTCTGCTCTCTGGTCGGCGCGCGGTCGGCCAGCACCTGGGACGTGGCCAGCAGCGCGATCGAGCCGGTGAGCGCGACGAAGACGGCCCGGCGGGCGGTCCGGGCGGCGGCGCGCAGCCCGGCCAGCGCCTCGGCGCCTGGAGGGGGCGCCATCTCGGTCAGAAACATGGACGTCATGATGGCGTCACGGACGGTAGTGACGCCGCGGATTCGCGCGCATTGCATGGAGCCCTCGCCGGACGCGTCCGCCGGAGGCTGCTATCGGGCGAAATTTGCGACACGCCGTATATACGGCGGATTGTCAGTATGCTGCGCGTCACACCAGAGGGGGCCGCGCTCTGCGAGGGGCGCGCGGGGTTGCGTCCTGTGCGGGCGCGCGTAGAGGGGGGCGCGTGAGCGAGGGCCGGAGAGCGCCGGAACGGCCGCAGCATCGCCCCGACCGCCTCCCGGACCGCCACCCCGGCCGTCGCCTGGACCGGCCCTCGGGGCCTGCTCGGCGGATCACGCCGCTGGCGTGGGTGAGCATGGCGCTGACGTTCGTGCTGGTCGTCGTCACGCTGGGCGGGTACGCGTACTACCGCAGCATCTTCGCCGGCATCCCGATCCTGCCGCCGGTGGAGGCCGGATCGCGGCCGCCCGAGACCGGCGCGCTCAACGTGCTGCTCGTCGGCTCGGACTCGCGCGAGGGCGACAACAAGAAGTACGGCGCGAAGTCGCAGGGCCTCGGCGAGCGCACCGACACGATCATGGTCCTGCACATCTCCCCGGACCGGGACAAGGCCACCATGATCAGCTTCCCCCGGGACACCATGGTCATGATCCCGCCGTGCCGGAGCCATTCCGGCGCGATGCTGGCCGGCGGGCTGCGCCAGATCAACTCCGCCTTCAACGACGGCGGCATCAACTGCACGGTCCGCACGCTGGAGTCGCTCACCAACATCAAGATCAACCACATCGTGAAGGTCGACTTCACCGGCTTCAAGGGCATCGTCGACGCCCTCGGCGGCATCGAGATCTGCCTGCCCAAGGCGGTCAACGACCCCAAGGCCAAGCTCGTGCTCAGCGCGGGCAAGCACGTCGTCAAGGGCGAGCAGGCCCTCGGGTACGTGCGCACCCGCTACGTCCTCGGCGACGGCAGCGACCTCGGCCGCATCCAGCGCCAGCAGGTCTTCCTCACCAAGGTGCTGGACAAGATCACCGATGGCGGGCTGCTCACCGACCCCGTCAAGCTGAACGCGTTCCTGCGGGCCGGGGTCAAGGCCGTCTCCCTGGACACCGAGCTCGCGCAGCCGGACCGGATGCTGGAGATCGCCAGAAGCGTCCAGGGGCTGACCGCCAAGGAGCTCAAGGGCATCACCGTGCCGGTGGAGGCGTACCCGGCCGACAAGAACCGGGTGCAGCTCAAGCAGCCGGACGCCCGGAACTTCTTCGAGGCCGTGCGCTCCGACGTCAACGTGACCCCGCCCTCGGCCGCCGCCACCACGCCGAAGGTCGCGAACGAGCGGGTACGCGTCCAGGTGCTCAACGGCACGACCGAGCTGGGCAAGGCCGGTCAGGTGGCCGACGAGCTGGCCGACCAGGGGTTCGCCGTCGTCCAGGTCGGCAACGCCGCGCCGGTGGCCACCACCTCGATCCGGTACGCCAAGAAGGACGCCGACAACGGCGCCGCCTACGGGGACGCCGTGGCCGCCCGGCTGTCGAAGGACAAGCGCACGCCGGTGGCGGGCAAGGTCGCGCCGGTGAACCCGAAGCCGTACCCCACCAAGGTCACCCCGCTGCCCGACGGGCCGATCGTGCAGCTCGTCATCGGGGCCGACTGGCCGGGCGTGCGGGTGGCGTCGGCGATCCCGGGCTCGCTCAAGGACAAGGTGGTCGACTCCACCACGAACCCCTGCCTGTGAGCCGGCCGGCGGGTTAGAGGTCCTCGGCCAGCACCAGGTCGACCAGGCCGGGGAAGCGGGCGTCGAGGTCGTCGCGGCGCAGCCGGATGAACAGCTTGCGGCCCTCCGGGCGCTGGCAGATGACGCCGGCCTCGCGAAGCACCCGCCAGTGGGCGGTCAGCGTCGACTTCGGCACGTCGGCCACGACCTCGCCGCAGAACAGCTCGTCCCCCGAGGCCAGCGCGCGCACGATCTTGGCGCGTACGGGATGGCCGAGCGCGGCGAGCACCTCCACCAACTGGATCTGGTCACGCGACGGGTGCAGCATGCCGCCATTGTACGGATAACACGAACGATGATTTGACGGACATTGTTCGTATGTACGAAGATTGCGTACTCATCCGGGTTCAAGGAGGGTGCTGTGTTCGATGTCGCCGTGGTGGGCGGCGGGCCCGTGGGCATGTTGCTCGCCGCCGAGCTGGGCCTGCAGGGGGTGCGGCCGCTCGTGCTCGAACGGCTCGCCGTCCCGACCGGCCAGTCCAAGGCCGGGACGCTGCACGCGGGCACGGCCCGGAGCCTCGACCGGCGCGGGCTGCTGGAGGCGGTGGGACGGTCCACGTACGGGAGCGTGAGCTTCCACTTCTCCGGCATGTTCGGGCTCGACCTCGGCGCGGTCTCGGACGGCGGCCCGAGCATCGTCGGCAGCCCGCAGGCGTGGGCCGAGCAGGTGTTCGCCCGCCGCGCGGCGGCCCTGGGCGCGGAGATCCGGCGCGGCCAGGAGGTCACCGGCCTGGAGCAGCGGGACGACCACGTCGTGCTGACCGTCAACGGCCGCGAGCTGACCGCCCGGTACGTCGTCGGCGCCGACGGCGCGCGCAGCGTCGTGCGCAAGGCCGCCGGCATCCCGTTCACCGGCGCCGGGGCCCGCGTCGCCGCGCTCATGGGCGACGTGCGGCTGCTCGACCCGTACACGGTGCCGCCGGGCTACACGCGTACGCCGCGGGGCTGGATCATCGTCTGGCTCGACCCCGCCGGGCACAGCCGCGTCACCACCTACGACTTCCGCGGCCCGCACGCCGACCGGGAGGCTCCCGTCGCGATCGAGGAGCTGCGGGAGGCGGCCGAGTACATCCTCGGCGCCCCGGTCCCGATGGCCGGCGCCCGCAACCTGTCCCGGTACGGCGACGCCGCCCTGCAGGCCGAGACCTACCGCGCGGGCCGCGTCCTGCTGGCCGGCGACGCCGCGCACGTGCACTTCCCGTGGGGCGGCCAGGGGCTGAACACCGGCCTGGGGGACGCCTTCAACCTGGGCTGGAAGCTGGCCGCCGAGGTGCGCGGCGAGGCCCCCGCCGGGCTGCTGGACAGCTACCACGCCGAGCGGCATCCGGTCGGCGCGCGGGTGTTGTGGAACGTGCGGGCCCAGAGCGCGCTGGCCGACCCCGACCCGGCCGTCGACCCGCTGCGCGAGCTGTTCGCCGAGCTGATGCGGTTCGACCAGGTCAACGAGTACCTGAGCGGGATGATCGCCGGGGTGGACACCGCCTACGACGTGGGCGTGCCGGGGGCCGGGCGGATGGCGCCCGACCTGCCGGTCAAGACGGCCGGCGGCGTGGTGCGCACCGCGGAGCTGCTGCGCGGCGGCCGGGCGCTGCTGCTGGACCTCGGCGGGCGCGACGACCTGGTGGCCGCGGCCGCCCCGTGGGCGGACCGGCTGGAGATCGTGCGGGGCGCCGCCGAGCACGACGCCGAGGCGCTGCTCGTGCGGCCCGACGGCTATACGGCCTGGACGTCGGCGGCGCGGGGGTACCCGCTGGAGGCCGCGCTCGCCCGCTGGCTGGGGCGGATGTGACGGAGAGTAACTTTAGCGAAACATGTGAAATATCCGGACAAGTCTGTTAAGAAAGGTCGCGGTCCGTATTCAGAGCTAGAGAGGTTCCATCGTGGCGCGCGACGAGAACGACAGGCCGTACGAGGATGGGCAGGGTAAATCGTTAAACCCGGAGCTGACCGGAGACGTGCTGTCCCCCCGGTGGAGCACCGAGGACACCGACGAGCAGCCCGCGATCCAGGTCTCCGGCAACGAGACCTACATCCTCCCGGCCGGCCAGGGCGCGCAGCCCGTCGAATCCCCGGCGACCCCGGCGACCCCGGCGACCCCGGCGACCCCGGCGACCCCGGCGACCCCGGCGACCCCGGCGACCCCGGCCGATGCGCCGCACGACGTGCTCGATGGCCCGAGCGGCCCGCACGACGTCCTGGACGGGCCGAGCGGGTCCCACGAGGCACTGAGCGGGCCGCACGAGACGCTGGCCGGGCCGCACGAGACGCTGGCCGGGCCGCACGAGAGCCTGAGCGGGCCGCACGCGGTCGTCGGGGCGGACGGAACCGACGTTCCCGGCGGTGACCGGGCGGCCGACGACGACCTGCCCTACCTGCCGCTGGACCAGGGCTACAAGCCCGGACGCGACGACGACGCGGGTGAGACCAGGCGCGGCTTCCTCGGCTCCGGCTGGACCGACAACGCCGACGACCGCCGGGGCGGCGCCGGGCGCGATCGCGAGGTGCGCCGGCGCACCAGGGTGCTGGTGCTGGCGGCCGCCGCGGTGGTGCTGGTCGGCGCCGGGGCGGGCTGGCTGCTCACCGGCACCTCCTCCGACGACCCGTGCGGCGCCGGCGCCTGCGCCGGCGCGAGCCAGGTCACCGCCCCGGCGCGGACCGCGCTCCCGGAGGAGACCGAGTCCGCCCCCGCGCCCGAGGAAACGGACACCGCCGAGCCGACCGTGTCCGAGACCGTAACCCCCACCCCTGTGGCCCGCCGCCCCCGTCCCACCCGCGAGCCGTCGGTGCGGCCCACCGCCACCGCCCGCGAGAGCCGCCCGACGGCCACGCCCGAGGAGAAGGCCACCCACGGCTCGCAGGACGAGATGAACGAGACCTCCGACGGCACCCCGGAGGACTCGGCCGAGGCGCCCGCCACCAGGCGGCCGGAGCGGCAGGAGACCGCGCCCCCCACCCAGGCGCCGCCCGCCCAGCAGGAGCAGCCCGCCCCCTCGCCGAGCGAGAAGAAGGGCCTGTTCGACATCCTGTTCCCCTGGGCGTGAGGATCCCGCCGCCGTCCTGGTGAGCGCGGCGCCGGGAGTTGTGTCGCCGCCGCGGCGGGCGTGCGAGGATGCGGAGCCAGGTCGTCGTCTGGCAGACTTGGAAACCGCTTTCCGGGAGGTCTCGTGGTCACGCTTGAGGACGTCGCCAAACAGGCGGGCGTCTCCCTCGCCACCGCCTCGCGGGTGCTCAACGGCAGCACCCGCCAGGTGGGCGCGACCCTGCGGGCCCGCGTCGAACGGGCCGCCGACGAGCTCGGCTACCGCGCCAACATCGCCGCCCAGACGCTGGCCCGGGGGGCGAGCAACGTCATCGGCATCGTCGTCCACGACCTGACCGACCCCTACTTCGCCGCGCTGGCCGACGGTGCGATGCGGGCCGCCGCCACCGAGGGCATGCTGGTCATGGTGGGCACCACCCACCGCGACCCCGAGCAGGAGATCGCCTACGTCGCCACCATGAACGCCCAGCGCGTGCGCGCCGTGCTGCTGGTCGGCTCGCGGGTCGCCGACCCCGTCATGACCGGGCGGCTGCGCGAGGAGCTGGCCCGCTACCGGGAGGGCGGCGGGCGGGCCGCCTGCGTCGGCCAGGACCTGCTCGGCGTGGACACCGTCGCGCCCGCCAACCGGGCCGGCGCCGCGGCCCTGGCCCGCGCGCTGGCCGGGCTCGGGCACACCCGCTTCGCCGTGCTGGCCGGGCCGCCCCACCTGGTGACCGCCGCCGACCGGTGCGAGGGGTTCGCGCAGGCGCTGCGGGAGCTGGGCCTGCCCGAGCCCGTCGTGATCCACGGGCCGTTCGACCGCGACGGAGGCTACCGGGCCGCGACCGAGATCGGCGCGGCGACCTGCGTGTTCGCGGTCAACGACGTGATGGCCGTGGGCGCGCTGGCCGCCTGCCGGGAGCGCGGGATCCGGGTGCCCGAGGACGTCTCGGTGGCTGGGTTCGACGACATCGTCACGCTGCGTGATCACGTGCCCGCGCTGACGACCGTGCGGCTGCCGCTGACGGACATGGGGGCGCGAGCCCTGGAGCTCGCGCTCGGCCGGGAGGACGCCGCCGCCCCCGTGGTCGAGCACGTCGCGGGCGAGGTCGTGCTGCGGGAGAGCGTCAGGAGAATGACGTGAATGGGACGGCCGCGGAAGCCGGGCAGGGCGTGGGCGGGACGGGCGCGGGAGCCGGGGAGGGCGCGTGAGCGGGACGGGCGCGGGAGCCGGGGTGGCGGCGTGAAGCTGGCGGTCAGCACGTTGGGGATGCCGGGGGAGGGGCTGGAGCGGGCGGCCGGGATCGCCGTCGCGCACGGCTGCCAGGGGCTTGAGCTGCGGCTGCATCCCGACACCGGCGTCCACGCCGGGCTCACCGCGCAGGAGCGGCGCGGGGTGCGGGAACGGGTGGAGCGGGCGGGGCTGGAGATCGCCGCCCTGGCCGGATATGTCGGCATCTGTGAGCCGGGACCGGACGCGCCGGTCACCGACGCGCTCCTCGCCGACCTGCGGCTGGCCGCCGACCTGGGCGCGCCGGGGGTGCGGGTGTTCCCGCGCGGCGACGATCCGGCGGTCGGCGCCCGCAGGCTGAGGTCCGTGGCCGGTACGGCCGCCACCCTCGGCGTACGCGTGCTGGTCGAGACGCATGACCGGATGCCCACCGGCGCCGCCGTGGCCGGGCTGCTGGCCGAGGCGGGCCGCCCCGAGGTCACCGGCGCGCTGTGGGACCTGCTGCACCCGTGGCGGCACGGCGAGTCCCCGGCCGCCACGCTCGCGGCGCTCGGGCCCTCGCTCGCCTACGTCCAGGTCAAGGACGCCGTCTCGGCCGAGGACACCACCCCGGTCCCGATGGGGACGGGCTCGGTCCCGCTGGAGGAGGCCGGCGACCTGCTGCGCGCGGCCGGGTACGCCGGATGGGTCTCGCTGGAGTGGGAGCGCACCTGGTACCCGGACGTGGCGCCGGTCGAGGAGATCCTGCCGGGCGCGGTCGCCTGGGTGCGGCGGTTCACCGCTTAGATAGGGGAATGCCCCTTAACAAGAACAAAGTCCTCGTGGTCGGCATGGACGGCCTGCGCTTCGACCGGCTCGTCACCCTGGCCCCGCCGGTCCTGTCGTCGTTGATGGCCACCGGCGCGTACGGCACCAGCCGGCTCCCGTACGGCGAGGCGGCGGTCCCCGGGACGGCCCCCAGGACGGAGTCGCCCGGCGAGGTCGTGCCCAAGGCTCCGGAGCCGCCGGCGGCGGGCCGCGTGATCAGGTCGCGCACGGACTCGGGCCCCGGCTGGTCGTCGATCGCCACGGGCGCCTGGCCCGACAAACACGGCGTCGTGGACAACAGCTTCACCAGCCCCCAGTTCACGAAATTTCCGGACTTTTTGAGTCGTGCGAAGAACGCCCGCCCCGACCTCGTGACCGCCGCCTTCCTCTCCTGGGCCGCCCTCGGCGAGCACAACGCGTTCGGCCCCGCCATCGACCACCGCATGGTCCTGGACGGCTACGCCCTCACCTGGACCGCCGCCGACCGGCAGATCGCCGACGCCGCCGAGCGCCACCTCGCCGAGACCGGCCCCGACCTCGCCTTCGTCTATCTCGGCGACACCGACGAGGTGGCCCACGCCCTCGGCCCCCACTGCCCCGAGTACGCCGCCGCCCTGCACGCCCAGGACGCCTACCTCGGCCGCCTGCTGGACGCCGTCCGCGGCCGTCCGGGGGAGAGCTGGACCGTGCTGGTCACCACCGACCACGGCCACGTGGACGAGGGCGGCCACGGCGGCACCTCGGCCGAGGAGCGCACGGTGTTCGTGATCGCCAACCGGCTGGGCGCGGACCTCGGCGGCCGCCCGCTGGCCGAGCCCCGCCTGGTGGACGTCGGCCCGACCGCCCTGGCCCTGCTCGGTGTGCCGCTCGACCCGGCCTGGGAACTGGACGGGACACCGCTGTTCAACAGTTGGTGAATTTGTGGCAGACTCCGGAGAAGGGGTGCCTTCCATGAGGACCACACGCGACCTCGCCGAGATCGACGCCACGATGCTCGCCGACGTGGGCGGAAAGGCCGCCAACCTCGGCGAGCTGATCCGCGCCGGCCTGCCCGTCCCGCCCGGCTGGGCGCTCACCACCGACGCCTACCGGCAGGTCGCCGCCGGGCTCGACCTCACCCCGGGCGACGGGCTCGCCGCGCGGGCCAGGCGCCACCTGCTCGGGGCCGAGATGCCCGCCCCGGTGCGCGAGGCGATCCTGACGTCCTACGCGCGGCTCGGCGCGGACGTCCCGGTGGCCGTGCGCTCCTCGGCCACGGCGGAGGACCTGCCGTTCGCCAGCTTCGCCGGCCAGCAGGACACCGTGCTCAACGTGGTGGGCGCCGAGGCGGTGCTCGACGCCGTGCGCCGCTGCTGGGCCTCGTTGTGGAGCGACCGGGCCGTGGCCTACCGGGAGTCCAACGGCGTCGGCCACGCCGGCGTCCGGCTCGCGGTGGTCGTCCAGGTGATGGTGGACGCGCGGGTGGCCGGGGTGATGTTCACCGCGAACCCGGTGACCGGCAGGCGGCGCGAGACCGTCATCGACGCCGCGCCCGGCCTCGGCGAGGCGGTCGTCTCCGGAGCCGTCGACCCCGACCGGTTCGTCGTCTCGGGCGGCCAGGTGCTGGAACGGCGGGCGGGCGGGGCGGACCTGGCCGTCCGGCCCCGGCCCGGCGGCGGCGTCGAACGCGTCGAGACCGCCGCCGGGGGCCTGTGCCTCACCGAGGCGCAGGTGCTCGCCCTGGCCGAGCTCGGTGCGCGCGTCGAGGACCACTACGGCACGCCGCAGGACGTCGAGTGGGCCATCGGCCAGGACGGCGCGCTCTGGCTCACCCAGGCCAGGCCGATCACCACCCTCTATCCGCTGCCCCGGCCGGCCGGTCCCGGCCTGCGCGTCCACCTGTCGCTCAACGTCGCCCAGGGCGTGATGGGGCCGTTCACGCCGATGGGGGTGTCGGTGTTCAACCTGGTCGCCTCGGGCGCGGCGACGCTGTTCGGGCACGCGCCGGCCGACCCGCTCGACGGCCCGGCGTTCCTGGCCGAGGCCGGGCAGCGGTTGTGGATCGACCTGACCACGCCGCTGCGCAGCCGTGCCGGCCGGGCGGTCCTGACCCGCATGATGCCCCTGGGGGAGGCGCGGGCCGCGGCCGTCGTGCGGGAGCTGGCGGGCGACCCGCGGCTGTCGGTGGCGCAGACCTCGCCGAGGCCGTTCCTGCGCGGGCTGCGCCGCTTCGCGCGCCGCGTCCACGCGCCGGCGCGGGTCCGCGACGCGCTGCTGAGCCCGGCCAGGGCGCTCGCCCACGCCGCCCGCGTCGGCGAGGAGCTGGACCGCAGGCTCGACCCGCCGCCCGGCGCCACTCCCGCCCAGCGCCTCGACCACGCCGAACGGCTGCTCGGCGGGACGTTCCCGGCCATCGTCTCGATCATGCCGATCGTGATCACCGGCTACGCGCTGCTCGGCCTGGCCGCCCGGCTCTCCGGCACGCGGGTGGGCGACCTGCAGGACGTCTTGCGCGGCGTCCCGAACAACCCGACCACCGAGATGGACCTCGAACTGTGGGACCTGGCCACCCGCGTCGAGCCAGAGGCGTTCCGCGAGGCGCCCGCGGCCGAGCTGGCCCGCCGCTACCGGGCCGGCGAGCTGCCGCCGCGGGCCCAGAAGGAGATCGCCGCCTTCCTCGGCCGGTACGGCCACCGCGGCGTGGCCGAGATCGACGCCGGCGTGCCCCGCTGGTCCGACGACCCCACCCACATCCTCGGCGTACTGGCCAACTACCTGCGCATGGACGCCGGCTCCGCCCTCGCCCCCGACGCGCTGTTCGCCAGGGGCGCGCGGGCGGCGCGGGCGGAGGTGGACCGGGTCGCCGCGCTGGCCGCGCGCAGGGGCCGGTGGCGGGCGCCCGTGGTGCGCTTCGCGCTCGGCCGCACCCGGGCGTACGCGGGGCTGCGCGAACTGCCCAAGTACCACGCCGTCAGGGCCATCGCCGCCGTCCGGCGGAGCCTGCGCGCTGTCGGGGAGCACCTGGCGGCCGCCGGCGTCCTGGACGACGCCGCCGACGTGTACTTCCTGCGCCTGGAGGAGGCCAGGGCCGCCCTGTCCGGCGGCGACCTGCGCGACCTGGTACGCGAGCGGCGGACGGCGTACGAGCGGGAGTCGCGCCGCAGGCACGTGCCCCGGATCGTGCTCTCCGACGGCACCGAGCCCGAGGCCCTGGCCGGACCCGTCCCCGACGGCGCGCTGACCGGCACGGCGGCCTCGGCCGGCACGGTCACCGGCGTCGCCAGGGTGGTGCTCGACCCGAACGGCGCCCACCTCGAACCGGGCGAGATCCTGGTCTGCCCCTCGACCGACCCCGGCTGGACCCCGCTGTTCCTCACGGCCGGCGGCCTGGTGATGGAGATGGGCGGCGCCATGTCGCACGGCGCCGTGGTGGCCCGCGAGTACGGCATCCCCGCCGTCGTCGGCGTCCGCGACGCCACCGGCCGCATCGCCACGGGCCAGGAGATCACCGTCGACGGAGCGGCGGGCACGGTGACCCTTTAGACCACTATGGTGATCAGGTGCCCGATCCGCACTGGAATCACAACGTGCACTACCAGCGGCTGGTGCTGAGCCTGATCCCGCCCGGCTCGGCCCGCGCCCTCGACGTCGGCTGCGGCGACGGCCTCCTGGCGGGCAAGCTCGCCGCCCGCCTCCCCGACGTGACCGGCGTCGACCGGTCCCCGCAGGCCGCCGCCCTGGCCAGGTCACACCACGGCGACCGGCCCGGACTCACCTTCGCCGAGGCCGACTACCTCGACCCGGCCGCGCTGCCCGAGTCCGGGTACGACTTCATCAGTGCCGTGGCCGTCGTGCACCACGCCGAGTTCGGCGCGGCCGTGGGGGCGTTGCGGCGGCTGCTCGCGCCCGGCGGCCGGCTGGTGGTCGTCGGGCACGCCAGGAACCGTTCGCCCCTCGACTGGGTCATCAGCGGCACCGCGCAGGTCGTCACCCGCGTGCACCAGCTCCGCCACGGGCCCAAGAGCGGGCCGCCAGGCGGCTGTTGCCCGGCTGCCGGTTCCGCCGGTTGTTGCTGCGGCGCTACCTGATCGTCTGGGACGCGCCCCGTTAAGCCCGTGCCGCCCCGGGTAACCGGAGGAGGCATCACGTTTCCGGATGAGGCGGTTCCATGCTGGTCACAGAGCTGGTGCGCAGGGTCGGCGGGACCCTCGCGCAGTCTCAAGGACGCTTCCCCCTCTACGCCGACCCCGCGACGGGCGAATGGACCTGGTCCGAGGACGGAGACTGGTGCGGCGGCTTCTGGGGCGGCCTGCTGTCCCTGGCGGCGGTCGTCACCGGCGAGCCCCGCTACGCCCGCGCCGCCGGTCAGGTCGCCGAGCGGCTGACCGCCCGCACCGACGCCCCCACGCTGCTGCGCGGCATGTTGTTCTGGTACGGCGCCGCGCTCCCGGCCGTGCTCGCCGGCGACGAGGATCCCGGCGCCACGACCGCCGTGGCCGCCGCCCGGTCGCTGAGCATCGGCTTCGACCCGCTGGCCGGCCTGCTGCCGCCCCAGGAGGAGGACGTCGTCAAATACGGCTGGCCGCGCCCCGGCGCCTGCGTGGACGGCCTGCCCGGCACCGTCCCGCTGCTGGCCTTCGCCTGCGAGCGCACCGGCGCCCGCGAGCTGCTGGTGATGGCCGAGTCCCACGCCCGCACCGGCTACGCCATGTGCGTCCGGGAGGACGGCTCGGTCGCCCAGACCTCGGCCGGCGCGGTCAACGGCTCCTCACCGGGCAGCACCTGGGCGCGCGCGCAGACGTGGGCCATGCTGGGCCTGGCCCAGGCCGCCCACCTGTCGGCCGAGTTCATCGGCCCGGCCACCGAGGTCGCCGACTGGTACCTGGCGCACGTCCCGTCCGACCTGGTCTGCTACTGGGACTTCGACGACCCGGACATCCCCGCCGCGCCCCGCGACACCTCGGCCACCGCGATCGCCGCCGCCGCCCTGGCCAAGCTCGCGCCGCTGGCCAAGGACGGCTACCGCGAGCAGGCCGCCGCCACGCTGGAGGCGCTGGCCCGCGGCCACCTCAACGAGCACGGCGGCCTGGTGGACGGCTGCTACGACCGGCGCAAGGGCCTGGCCACCGCCCACGAGCTGGTCTGGGGCGACTACTTCCTGCTCGAAGCCGCCCTCACCCTCGACGGCACGATCGACCCCGGCCGCGTCTAGACCACCAGCTCGGCGTAGCGGGCCTTCATCGTGGCCAGCACCTCGTCCGGGTCGGCCGCCCAGACGTCGGCGTTGAAGATCTCGACCTCGATGTCGCCGGCGTACCCGGCGGCCAGCACGGCCCGGGTGATCGGCGCGAAGTCGATCACCCCGTCGCCCATCATGCCACGCCCGAGCAGCACGTCGGCGGGCAGCGGGTGCAGGTAGTCGCACACCTGGTACGAGGCGATGCGCCGCCCGGCCCGCGCGACGTCCTCGGCCAGCCTGGGGTCCCACCACACGTGGAAGGTGTCCACCACCACCCCGACCTGCTCCTCCGGATAGGGCAGGCTGAGGTCGAGCGCCTGGCCCAGCGTGGACAGCACCGCCCGGTCGGGGCAGTAGATCGGATGCAGCGGCTCCAGCGCCAGCCTGACGCCGCGCTCGCCGGCGTAGGGCGCCAGCACCGACAGCGCCTCGGCGACCCGCTCCCGCGCCCCGGCGACGTCCTTGGAGAAACCGGGCGGCAGCGGCTCGCCCGGCCGCACCCCCGGCAGGCCGCCGACCACCATCACCAGGCACGCGGCCGACAGCTCGGCCGCCTCGTCCACGGCCCGCCGGTTGTCGTCGAGCGCCCGCTCGAACGCGCGCCGCCCCTCCTCGCCGGGCAGCCCGCCCGCCGTGAGGAAGCCGCCCCGGCACAGCGAGGACACCCGCAGCCCGGCCTCGCGCACCAGCTTGGCGCTGCGCGCGAGCCCCTCCTCGGCGACCTTCTCGCGCCACAGCCCGATCGCCTCCAGGCCGTGCCGCGCGCAGCCGTCCACGGCCTCGGCGACCGACCAGCGCCTGGTCGTCCACTGGTTCAGCGACAGGCTCACAGGCCGTTCACCGCCAGCAGCGCCGTCATCCTGCGCACGGCCAGCTCCTGGTCGGCCAGCAGCCCGGCCCGGTCGGCCAGCCTGAACACCTCCGCCAGGTGGCGCAGCGAGCGCGCCGACTGGGCGCCGTTCACCATGGCGAACGCGTCCTGGTGGCCGTTGAGCCAGGCCAGGAAGACGATGCCGGTCTTGTAGTGGTACGTCGGCGCCTCGAAGATCTTCCGCGACAGGGCGACCGTGGGGGCCAGGATCTCGTCGTAGCGGGCCAGGTGGCGGGCCGCCTGGTCGCCGGTGGCCGCCTCGGCGGCGTCCAGCTCGCGCAGGGCGGCGGCGGCGGCCGGGGCGATCGCGTCGAAGATGCCGAGCAGCGCGTGCGAGCCCGACCTGATGAGGGAGGGGTAGTTGAAGTCGTCCCCGGTGTAGAGCCGGACGCCCTCGGGCAGCGCGGCGCGCAGCCGCACCTCGTGCTCCTCGTCCAGCAGCGACACCTTGACGCCGTCCACCACGGCGGCGTGGGCGTGAACCAGCTCCAGGAACGACTCCGTCGCGGCGTCCACGCCGGGCGCGCCCCAGTAGCCGGCGAGCTGCGGGTCGAACATCTCGCCCAGCCAGTGCAGGATCACCGGGCGGTCGGCCAGCCCGAGGACCTTGCCGTACACCTGGTGGTAGTCGGCGGGCCCGGCCGCCACCCTGGCGAGCTGGCGGGAGGCCATCACGATCACGCCCGCCCCGGCCGCCTGGACGGCCTCCACCTGCTCGGCGTACGCGGCGGTGATCGTGTGCAGGTCGGCGGCGGCGGGCGCGTGGTCGGTGCCCGCGCCGCAGGCCACCAGCGCCGCCGGGTCGCCGAAGGCGCGCGCCTCCTCGGCGCTGAGCCGGATCAGCTCCTTGGTGGCCGCCCAGTCCAGGCCCATGTTGCGCTGGGCGGTGTCCATGGCGTCGGCCACCCGCAGGCCGTGCGACCACAGGTGGCGGCGGAACCGCAGCGTGGCCGCCCAGTCGACGGCGGCGGGGGAGCCCGGCGTGTTGTCGCCGAGCGGGTCGGCGACGACGTGCGCGGCCGCGTAGACGACCCGGCTCGCGGCCGGGGCGGCCGAGACCGGCCAGGTCACCGGCTCGCGCAGCTCGTACGCGCCGCCCGGCAGGTCGATCCTCACAGCTGCGGCACCTCGATCCTGCGGCCCTCGGCGTTCGAGCGCAGGCCCAGCTCGGCGAGCTGCACGCCGCGCGCCCCCGAGGCGAAGTCGTAGGGGAACGGCGCGTCCTCCAGCACGTGCCGGACGAAGGCCGTCCACTGGACCTTGAACCCGTTGTCGAACTCGGCGTTGTCCGGCACCTCCTGCCAGTCCTCGCGGAAGCGGGCCGTGGCGGGCAGGTCGGGGTTCCAGACCGGCTTGGGGGTGGCGGCCCGGTGCTGGAAGCGGCAGTTGCGCAGGCCCGCGACGGCGCTGCCGTGCGTGCCGTCCACCTGGAACTCGACCAGCTCGTCGCGGTTCACGCGGACCGTCCAGGAGGAGTTGATCTGAGCGATCACGTCCCCTTCGAGCTCGAAGATCCCGTACGCGGCGTCGTCCGCGGTGGCCTCGTACGCGCGGCCCTGCTCGTCCACCCGGGACGGGACGTGCGTCACGGCCTTGGCGTAGACCGACCGGACCCGGCCGAACAGGTTCTCCAGCACGTAGTGCCAGTGCGGGAACATGTCGAGCACGATCCCGCCGCCGTCCTGCGCCCGGTAGTTCCAGGACGGCCGCTGCGCCTCCTGCCAGTCGCCCTCGAACACCCAGTAGCCGAACTCGCCGCGCACCGACAGGATCCGGCCGAAGAAGCCGCCGTCGATCAGCCGCTTCAGCTTGAGCAGGCCCGGCAGGAACAGCTTGTCCTGCACCACGCCGTTCTTCACGCCCCTGGCCGTGGCGGCCTCGGCCAGCGCGACGGCCTCCTGCACCGACTCGGCCGTGGGCTTCTCGGCGTAGACGTGCTTGCCCGCCTCGATGGCCTTGAGCACGGCCTTGACGCGGGCGCTGGTGACCTGGGCGTCGAAGTAGATCAGGTTGTCGTCGTCGGCGAGGGCGGCGTCGAGGTCGGTGGTGTGGTCGGGGATCCCGTGCCGGTCGGCGACGTCGGCGAGCTTGTCGGCGTTGCGGCCGACCAGGACCGGGCGCAGCCTGACCCGGTCGCCGTCCGAGAGCGTGACGCCGCCCTGCTCGTTGATGGCCAGGACGGAACGGACGAGGTGCTGGCGATAGCCCATTCGTCCGGTGACGCCGTTCATCACGACGCCGATCGTGCGCACGCTCATGGGGATCCCTTCAGGCAACGGATGGGGAAAGCGCTTTCCCGAAACGTACGGCCGTCCCCCTGCGAGCGTCAAGTGGGACGGTGACGACGCCGGCGGGCGGAGGCGGACCCTCCGCCCGTGCGCCGGCGGGCGGAGGCGGACCCTCCGCCCGTGCGCCGGCGGGGGAGCTAGCCGTCGAGCCGGGCCAGCGCCTTGGCGATGGGGTGGGCCGCGAGCGAGAGCTGCCACTCACGCGCCCCGAGCGCGCGCAGCCGCGCGGTCACGCTCTCGTCGGTGATCTCGGCGGGGGGTTCCCAGGTGAGCCTGCGCACCGCGTCGGGCTGGAGCAGGTTCTCCGTGGGCATGCGGTGCTCCTCGGCCAGCGCGGCCACCACGGCCCGCGCCGCCGCCAGACGCTTGGCCGCCGCCGGGTCGCGGTCGGCCCAGCGGTTGGGCGGAGGCGGCCCGTCGCCGGGCGTGCTCGGCTGGGGCAGCTCGCCGTCGGGCAAGGTCCGGGCCCGGTTGACGGCGGCCAGCCAGTCGTTCATGTACCGGCGGGCGCTGCGGCCGGTGAAGGCCGAGATCTCGGTCAGGGCCTTCTTGGTGCGGGGCCCCTCAAGGGCGGCGGTGACGATCGCGGCGTCGGGCAGCACCCGGCCGGGGGCCAGGTCGTTCTCCCTGGCGATCGTGTCGCGCATGGTCCACAACTCGCGCACGATGGCCAGCGCGCGCACGTTGCGCACCTTGTGGATGCCCGACGTACGCCGCCACGGGTCGGAGCGCGGCACCGGCGGCGGGGTGTTGAGCACGGCCGCGAACTCCTCGCGCGCCCACTCCAGCTTCCCCGACGCGGCCAGCTCCTGGTGGAGCATGTCGCGCAGCTCGACCAGGACCTCGACGTCGAGGGCGGCGTAGCGCAGCCAGTCCTCAGGCAGCGGCCTGGTGGACCAGTCGGCGGCCGAGTGGCCCTTCTCCAGCCGCAGCCCGAGCACGGTCTCGACCATCGTGCCGAGCCCGACGCGTTCGTAACCGAGCAGCCGGCCGGCCAGCTCGGTGTCGAAGATCTCGCGCGGCTTGAAGCCGACCTCCATCAGGCACGGCAGGTCCTGGGACGCGGCGTGCAGCACGACCTCGGTGCCGGTGAGCGCGGCGTCGAGCGCCGACAGGTCGGGGCAGCCGACCGGGTCGATCAACGCGGTGCCGGCTCCGGCCCGGCGGAGCTGGACCAGGTAGGCCCGGTTGCCGTAGCGGTAGCCGGAGGCACGCTCGGCGTCGACCGCCACGGGCCCGGTGCCCGCGGCGAAGGCGTCGACGACCCGCGCCAGCCCTTGCGCGTCGGCGATCACCGGGGGGATGCCCTCGCGGGGTTCGAGCAGGGGCTCGACTGTGCGTTCTTCTGTCATGAGCTCACCGACCTCATGACGCTGGTGCTGTCTTGACTGGTGCCCTCACTTCGTACGGTCACTCTCCGGATCATCACGTCGGCGTGGCAGCGCGGCCACGTCGGGCGGGAGCGGCGGGATCCCCGCCGCCAGGCACATGAGGTCGCACCAGGCGGCGACGTGGCCGGACAGATCCTCATCGGCGGGCGACCAGGAAGCACGCAGCTCGAGCTCGGTCGTGACGGGATCTTCCGCCTTGTTGCCGAAACCCTCGGACACGGCTCTAGTCACGGTACCGCCCGCGGCGGAGTAGTCGGCTTCGTGCGCCTCCAGGGCCTCGGTCAGCCAGCTCCACACGACCGGGCCGAGCAGCGGGTCGGAGGTGATCTCCGGCTCCATGTCGGCCCGGACGTAGGCCACCAGCCGGAACGGGCCCTCCCAGCCGCGCTGGCCGTCGGGGTCGTAGAGCAGGATCAGCCGGCCGACCGCGAGCTCGTCGTCGTCGCGGTAGACCGAGGCGCCGATGGCGGCCGAGTAGGGGGCCAGCCGCTGCGGCGCGGGGAGGTCCTCCAGCTCGATCTCCGGTCTGACCTCGGACAGCCGCAGGCTCTGCGCCGCGCGGGTGAACGCGGCGGGCGGCGGTGGCTGGTCACCGAGGGTCATAGCCGAAGCGTAGGTCGAGGACGGACGGAAGGGGACCACGGGGGTGCTCATCCTTGGTGATCAAGCCGCTGCCGTAACCAGCTGGCGAACCGGTCGGGTGGTCTCGGCCGAGCCGAGCAGGATCGCGTGGCCGCATTCGGCGCAGGCCCATTCCGGGCACTCGCCAGGACCGTGTCCGTCGAAGCAGGGCGGCTGCTCGAACAGCCGCTCGCCGGCGCAGGCAGCACAGCGCTCGCTGCGAACCTCCGGGGAACTCCACAACGCGGTCATCGCACCAGTCATCGAACCGGGGCCTTTCTTCGGGTCGTGGCTCCGACGTTGGCACGAGCCGCTGACAATTCCCCGCAACGCGCTCGGCGTGTCCCGAAAGTGGTCGCTGAATCGGTGCCGCGCGGTGGGTTGGTGAACATTTGGTCCAGTCGAGACCGGCTCTCTGGGCGTGCATGGGGTGTGTTCGACCCGTGTGCGACGCCGCTGCCGGGCAGACCGGTAAACCTTCATCTGGCTATCTGATCATGATTTTGGGTATCCAATGCATGTTTTTCCGACACCTCGCGCCGATGTCCCGGCCGATCCGGTCACCTCGCGTCCGATGTCCCGGCCGATCCGGTCACCTCGCGTCCGATGTCCCGGCCGACCGGGTGCCATGGCACCCTTGGAGGGTGAATCTCGCCGACTCAGCCTTCCTGCGCGCCTGCCGCAGGCAGCCCGTCCCGCACACCCCGGTCTGGTACATGAGGCAGGCCGGGCGCTCGCTGCCCGAATACCTGAAGGTCCGCGAGGGTGTGCCGATGCTCACCGCCTGCGCGACGCCCGACCTGATCGTCGAGATCACCATGCAGCCCGTGCGCCGCTACGGCGTCGACGCGGCCATCTTCTTCAGCGACATCGTCGTCCCGCTCAAGGCCATCGGCGTCGACCTCGACATCAAGCCGGGCGTCGGCCCGGTCGTCGCCGACCCGATCCGCGACGCGCGGGCCGTGCAGGCGCTGCGCCCGCTGGAGCCGGACGACGTGCCCTACGTGACGGAGGCGATCTCGGCCCTGGTCGGCGAGCTGGGCGGCACCCCGCTGATCGGCTTCGCCGGCGCGCCCTTCACGCTCGGCTCCTACCTCATCGAGGGCGGCCCGTCGAAGAACCACGACCGCACCAAGGCCATGATGTACGGCGAGCCCGCCCTGTGGCACTCCCTCATGGAACGCCTGTCCGACATCGTGCTGGAGCACCTGCGCATCCAGATCGCGGCCGGCGCCTCGGCGATCCAGCTCTTCGACTCGTGGGTGGGCGCGGTGGCCCCGGAGGACTACCGCGAGTTCGTCCTGCCCCACACCCGGCGCATCTTCGAGGGCGTCACGGGCGTGCCCCGCATCCACTTCGGCGTGGGCACCGGCGAGCTGCTCGGCGTGCTCGGCGAGGCCGGGGCCGACGTCGTGGGCGTCGACTGGCGGGTGCCGCTCGACGAGGCGGCCCGGCGCGTCGGGCCGGGCAAGGCGCTGCAGGGCAACCTCGACCCGGCGATCCTGCTCGCGCCGTGGGAGGTCGTGGAGCGCAGGGCCCGCGAGGTGCTGCGGCGCGGCGCGGCGGCCGAGGGGCACGTGTTCAACCTCGGCCACGGCGTGCTCCCCTCGACCGACCCCGACCAGCTCAAGCGCCTGACCGACCTGGTGCACGAAGCGGGCGCCTGACCGTCACGCCGGCCTGGTGCACGAAGCGGGCGCCTGACCGTCACGCCGCCGACGGCCCGGGCTCGGCGGGCTCGGCGGGGTCGGGCGCGGCCGGCTTGGCCGGGTCGGGCCCGGCGGGGGGCGCGGGACGGCGCGCGCGGTTGCGCCGCACCAGGAACACCGCCGCGGTCACCAGCGGCGTCAGGACGACCAGCCACGGCAGCAGCGCGCCGAACACGGTCAGCGCCGTCTTGGTGAACGACACCAGCGCCTCCCACCCGGTCTTCAGCCCGCCGAGGAAGCCCGCCGGCTCCTCGGCCGGGTCCTCGACCACGGCCACCGGCCCGACCAGCCGGAGCGTCAGCGTGGCCATCGCGACCTGGGTGGACAGCTCCTTCTGCTGGGCCTGCAACGCCTCCAGGTCCGCCTCGCGGGAGTTGATCTCCCGCTCCACCTGCAGCACCTGACCGATGGTCTCGGCCTTCTTCAGCAGCGTGCGCAGCGACTCCAGCGACTTCTGCGCCGACTTCAGCCGGCTCTCGACGTCGGCGACCTGGAGGGTGACGTCCTGGGTGCCCTGGGTCATCGAGAGCTGCTTGCCCAGCTCCTTGCCGAGCCTGGCGGTCACGTCGGCGTACCGGGCAGGCGGGATCTTGAACTCCAGCAGGGCCGTGTCCTCGGTGTCGCCGGCCGACTCGGCCTCCTCCTTCGACAGGTAGCCGCCCGCCGCCGTGACGAGCTGCTTGGCCTGCTGCGCGGCCGCGGTGACCTGCTTGGCGCGCACGGTCATGCTGCCGGTGTAGATCACCTGCCGGTCCGGCTGCCGCTGGGCCGGTTTGACACCGGCGACCGCGCTGTCGCCGTCCTGCGGCGCGGCCTGCTTCCTCGGCGCGGCCAGGTCCCGTGCCTCGGGGGCGGCCATGGCCTGCGAGGCCACCGCGGGCGAGCCGCCCGACGCCATCTCGACGTTGCCGCCGCCGCAGCCCGCGAGCAGCAGCGTGGCGCAGGCCGAGAGCGCGATGCCCAACCGGATTCTCCTCATGCCCTCTATGACGGAAACGGGATCACCCCGGTTTGGCGACATACATCACGGTAGGGTCACGTGCCCCGATCAGCTGGGCGGTCGGCCGAGGCGGTAGCGTCAGGAGACGTGGAAGGGAAACGGGCGCACGTCGTCGTCATCGGCGGCGGGATCTCCGGCCTGGCGGCCGCGTGGTTCCTCCGTCAGGGTACGAGCGAGCACGTCAAGGTCACCGTGTTGGAGGGCAGCCCCCGCCTCGGTGGCAAGCTGCACGCCTCCGAGGTCGCGGGGGTGAGCCTCGACGCCGGGGCCGAGGCCATGCTGGCCCGGCGGCCGGAGGGCGTCGAGCTGGCCAAGTCCGTCGGGCTGGAGGACGAGCTGGTCCTGCCCGGCACCGTGCGGTCGGCCGTCTACTCCAGGGGCGCGCTGCGGCAGATGCCGAAGGGGCACGTCATGGGCGTGCCGGCCGACCTGGCGGAGCTGGCCAAGTCCGGCATCATCTCGCCCGGCGGCCTGCTGCGGGTGCCGCTCGACCAGGTCCTGCCGGCCACGCTGGTGCGCACCGACGTGTCCGTGGCCTCCTACATCCGGGCCAGGATGGGCGGCGAGATCGTCGAGCGCCTGGTCGAGCCGCTGCTCGGCGGGGTCTACGCCGGCCGTTCCGACATGTTGTCGCTGGAGGCGACGATGCCGCAGATTGCGGCCGTCGCCAGGGGTGAGCGCTCGTTGCTGAACGCCGCCCGGCACATCGTCGAGGAGGCGCCCAAGAACGGCGGACCGGTCTTCACGACGCTGCGCCAGGGCCTGGGCGGCCTGCCCGAGGCGGTGGCCAAGGCGTCCGGGGCCGACGTCCGCACCGGCGTGACCGTGCGCGAGCTCCACCGCACCGAGCACGGCTGGCGGCTGGTCGCCGGGCCGGTGCCGCGGCCCGAGGTGATCGAGGCCGACGCCGTGATCCTGGCCACGCCCGCGCCCGCCACCGCCCGCCTGCTGAAGGCCGAGGTGCCCAAGGCCGCCGCCGAGCTGGCCAGGATCGAATACGCCAGCATGGCCGTCGTCACGCTCGCCTACCCGATCGGCGCGCTCCCGCAGCCGCCGACCGGCAGCGGCTACCTGGTGCCGCCGGTGGAGGGCCGGCCGGTCAAGGCGGTGACGTTCAGCTCGGTCAAGTGGCCCCACCTGGCCCAGGACCTGCTGCTCGTACGCTGCTCGGTCGGCAGGATCGGCGAGGAGCACCTGCTCCAGCGCGACGACGCCGAGCTGGTGTCGCTGGCCATGGCCGAGCTGGCCGACGTGATCGGCGTGCGCGGCCTGCCGGTCGACAGCCGGGTCACCCGCTGGGGCGGCGGGCTGCCGCAGTACAACGTGGGCCACCTCGACCGGGTGGCCAGGGTGCGCGCCGCGGTCTCGGGCGCCGCCGGGCTCGCCGTGTGCGGCGCGGCCTACGACGGCATCGGCGTCCCCGCCTGCATCGCGACCGCCCGCACGGCCGCGGCCCGGATTCTGGACCACCTGTCGCGAGAAGGAGAATGAGGGACATGACAGAGGGCGCGCCGCGGCTGAAGGCCCGCGATCTCAACCAGGTGATCCGTTACACCATGTGGTCGGTCTTCCAGGTGACCGAGCAGGTCCCGGGCAACCGGGAGAACATGGCCGACGAGGTCGAGGAGCTGCTCGCACAGGCGGCCGGGAAGGACGTCGTGACCAGGGGGGTCTACGACGTCGCCGGCTTCCGTGCCGACGCCGACTACATGTTCTGGTGGCACGCGCCCACGCCCGAGGACCTCCAGGACGTCTACTCCCGGTTCCGCCGCACCGGCCTCGGCCGGCACAGCAGGCCGGTCTGGTCGGCCATGGCGCTCCACCGGCCGGCCGAGTTCAACAAGTCCCACATCCCGGCCTTCCTGGCCGAGGAGGAGCCGCGGGCGTACGTCAGCGTCTACCCGTTCGTGCGCTCCTACGAGTGGTACCTGCTGGAGGACTCCGAGCGGCGGGCGATGCTGGCCGAGCACGGCCGGATGGCCCGCGACTACCCCGACGTGCGGGCCAACACCGTGGCCTGCTTCTCGCTCAACGACTACGAGTGGATGCTGGCGTTCGAGGCCGACGAGCTCCACCGCATCGTCGACCTGATGCGCACGCTGCGCGGCGCGCAGGCCCGCCGCCACACCCGCGTGGAGATCCCGTTCTACACGGGCGCCCGCAAGCCGGTGCAGGAGCTGGTCGCGGCCCTCCCCTAGCGATCGTGGCGGCCAGGGGCGGCAGGGGCGGTCAGGGACATCGAGGCCAACTTGACGATCTCCCTGAAGTGATCTATCCCCTTTGTCACAATCGAGGGTGAATTCCCTTTCGGTGGCGTGACGTCGGTGGCACGGGCCACGCAGGGGCTAGGAGGGCCGGGTGGAACAGTCCGCGGAAGGTCAGGGCCCCGGGCGCCGGCGCGCGCCGGGCCGTCATGCGGCGTTACCGGACACGACACCGGCCGCCCGGCAGACCGGCGGCCGGGCGGAGTCCCGTACCGGCGAGCGGGCTGAGGCGCGTGCGGGTCACGCACGGGTGACCGGCGGGCGGACTGAGGCGCGTACCGGGCACGCGCGGGTGACCGGCGGCCCGGCGGAGGTGCGTACGGGACGCGGGCGGCGTGGGCGGCGGCGGCGCGGGCGTACGGGAACACGGGGCCTGGCGGCGGGCGCGGTGGCGCTGGCCGGGGGAGTGGCGCTGCTGCTCGGCCTGAACGGCGCGCTCGGCGGAACGGTCACCGCCTCCGGAGCCGCGGCCGGCGCGGAGGGCGCCACGGCCCGGCAGGACCCGGCGGCCGAGGGCGGCGTCCCGGCGAACCCGGGACGGGCGCCGGCCAGCGGCAAGGGCGCCGCGGAGGCGCGCGAGCTGCCGAAGGGCCAGGCCCGGCCGAGCACGCCGGCCGCCGACCCCGCCGGCTCAGGGAGGCCCGCCAGAACCGGCGCCGCCGACCCCGCCGCGAAGCCGGACGCCGTCCAGGGCGGGCCGGACACCGTCACGGGGCAGACCGAGACCGGTGACGCCCAGGTCAGCCTGCCCGAGGCCGACGAGCCGGGCGATGCGAAGGGCGACGCCAAGGGCGGCGACTCGGGCGGTTACAAGGCCGACGGGCCGTCGCGGCACACCGACCGGGAGGCCGCCGAGTACTTCCGCGCCCGGTGGGGGCGGGGCGACAAGGCGATGAAACACCTCAAGGACATCCGCACCGTAGGCGGATATTTGCGCATTTACACGAACTTACCGGACAGCGCCGACAACTCCGCCACGGCCATCACGCTGTGCAAACGCGGCCTGGAGTACCTCAGGGCGAACGGCGTGAAGCGCCCGATCGTGTTCGTGCAGGCGGAGTTCGGCGAGAACGGGAACCCCGTCCTCGCCAACATCCTGGGCCCGTCCGATCACAACTGCCGGGTCACGTACCCCCGGCCGAACTGACGCGGGCCGGGAGGCGCGGGCCGGCTAGCGCACCCGGACCCTCGTCTTCGAGCACACTTCACACCGCTGAGTCACGACCCGCCCGATCGTCTCAATCGTCACCCAGCGGTGGCGAAGATGGACACGGCCCACAAGCAGGCCCCTACCCCTTGTGGACGATCGGTACGCTCTGTCGCTGATCGATCACCCCTTGGGTTCGAGCCTCAGGGAGACCGAGTTGATGCAGTAACGATCGTCGGTCGGCGTCGGATAACCCTCGCCGTGGAAGACGTGACCGAGGTGGGAGTCGCAGCGGGCGCAGCGCACCTCCGTGCGCACCATGCCGTGACTGTTGTCCTCGATCAGCCTCACCGCCTCCGACCCCGACGGCTCGAAGAAGCTCGGCCATCCGCAGTGCGACTCGAACTTCGTGTCGGACCGGAACAGCTCGGCGCCGCAGGCGCGGCACGAGTACACGCCCTCGGTCTTGGTGTCGACGTACTCCCCCGTGAACGGGCGCTCGGTCCCGGCCTCCCTGAGCACGTGGAACTCCTCAGGAGAAAGCCTGGCCCGCCATTCGGCCTCGCTCTTGACCACCTTGTCCATGCGTCCAGACTACGAGATCCGGCAAAAAGAGATCTCCGGAGGGTGAAGCATCCTTTCTCGGCCGAATTCGCGTCTTTGTCGGTAAGGGGGTGTCATCGCCTCCTGCCAAGGGGTGAGATCGTCCGCGGCTCGCCGTAGCGGCACAGCCCACGCCCGTGCTGGCGCCGCTGGCGACCCGAGATGGCCGGCCGGGTGGCGCGCCAGCGCCCGGAACGGCGATGGATGATCTTAGGTCCGTCCCGTCGAGCCCCGGTCCCGCCACCGACGCGGCTCCGGGACGGGCCCACCTCTCACGTCGGCTCTTTGGTCGGCCCTGCTGTCGGCTCGGCTGTCGGCTCTGTCGTCGGCTGTTCTGTCGGGGCGGGGGAGTAGGTTCGGTGGCATGGCATCGCCGTTCATAGAGCTCAAGGTGGGGGAGCGGACCGTCAAGGTCACCAATCCCGACAAGGTCTACTTCCCGGAGATCGGGGCGACAAAGCGGGAGCTGGTCGAGTACTACGTGAGCGTCGGCGAGGGGGCCCTGCGCGCGCTCAGAGACCGGCCGACCAACATCAAGCGCCATCCCGACGGCGTCCAGACCGAGGCCATCTACCAGAAGCGCATGCCGCCCAGGCATCCCGAGTGGCTGCAGTCGGTCACGGTCACCTTCCCCAGCGGCCGCACCGCCGACTCGCTCCGGGTGACCGAGGTCGCCGCGATCGCCTACTGCGCCAACCTGGGCACGATCGACTTCCATCCCTGGCAGGTGCGGGCCGCCGACGTCGAGCACCCCGACGAGCTGCGCATCGACCTCGACCCGCAGCCCGGCCTGGAGTTCGACGCCGCCCGCCGGGCCGCCGAGCGCACCCGCGAGGTGCTCGACGAGCTGGGCATGGCGGGGTTCGTCAAGACGTCGGGCAACCGCGGCGTGCACATCGCGGTGCGCATCGAGCCCCGCTGGGACTTCGTCCAGGTGCGGCACGCCGGCATCGCGCTGGCCAGGGCGGTCGAGGCCCGCGACCCCGCCCTGGTGACCACCGCGTGGTGGAAGGAGGAGCGCGGCGACCGCGTCTTCATCGACTTCAACCAGAACGCCAGAGACCGCACCGTCGCCAGCGCCTACTCCGTCCGGGCCCGCCCGCACGCCCCCGTCTCGACCCCGCTGACCTGGGACGAGCTGGCCGACGCCGACCCGCGCGACTTCGACATCCGCACCGTCCCGGCCCGCTTCGCCAAGCTGGGCGACGTGCACGCGGCCATCGACGACCGGGCGTACTCGATCGAGCCGCTGCTGGAGATGTACGCCGCCGACGACCGCGGCGACCTGCCCTACCCGCCCAACTACCCGAAGATGCCGGGCGAGCCCAAGCGCGTCCAGCCCAGCAAGGCCAGGAACGCGCCGGAGGAGAAGTGATCACTCACTTGTCGGGCGCAGCGGGAGTCTCGGTCACCGACGGCTGACCTCCGGGGCGACGGCAACCCGAAAGGCCGGCTCCCCCGCCCGACGGCAACGCGAAAGGCCGGCCCGCGTCGGGGAGCCGGCCTTTTCGCGGGAGCCGGTCAGCAGGTGTCGGCTCCGTCGAAGGTGCGCACGCCGCGCGGCACGCGCGAGTAGATGGTCTCGCCGGGGTCCACGGTCTGGCACGCGCCGTCCGTCCCGCGCGCCCAGATGATCTTCAGTCGGAGCCGGTAGCCGCAGTCGTTGCGGGCGTAACCGGTCTTGGTGAGGGTCCCGGTGTTCTGCCAGACGGTCACGCACGACGGCGCGTTCCCGGCCGGCGCCGCCCAGGCCGGCAACGAGCTGAAGGTGCAGCACGTGACGGCGAGGGTGACGAGGGCTGCGCGGGTGGCTGGGCGCATGTGAGGTGTCCTTCCGTTCCGGCCTCGGCCAGGCGGCTGCCTGGGCAGGGGGCGAGGTGGAGACATAGGTGAACATCTCAGATCGATAACGGCGGTGGCGATCGTGACCTGGTACAGGATGAGAGCCGCAGGTCTGGGCGTGTCGCGCGTAACGCTGGGACGACGCTTCCGAAAATGTGGTCGAGTCCCCACAAACCCCTGCGCCCCTTCCGCGTGACGAAACGCCCCGGACGGCAGGACGGCGAAACCCTTCGGACGGCATGACGCCGGAGGCCACGCGTTTCGGGCCGAACTTGTCAGGCGTTTCCCGCATCGAAACGGTCATGAACTCAAGCGCCACGCACAAGAGCAGCCCGATGGCCCGCCGACTCCGCGTCTGGGCGTCGACCGTCGCCCTGTCGACCTCACTGGCGCCGATCCTCGCCACGGGCGCCGCCTTCGCCGCGACCGGCCCGGCGGCGACCGACCCGTTCCGGGGCCTCGACTGGGCGCCCGTCGTGGAGCGGGCGCTGCACTGCCCCAAGCCGGGCCCGAAGGACAAGTGGTACGTCGTCCGCGCCCGCGTGGCCGCCGTCGGCGACCTCACGCGGGACGGGCGTCCCGACACCGTCGTCACCTCGTCCTGCCCGAGCCCCACGGCGGGCAACCCGGTGACGGCCTTCGTCTACGACGGCGCGTCCCGGCGTTCGGCCCCGCGTCTGATCGGCACGCTCGGCAAGAACCGGTACTTCAAGACCCAGACCGTCGCCGTCCAGCACGGCGAGGTGCGCCTGAGCGGCAAGGTGGTCAGCGACAAGGCTCCCCGGTGCTGCCCCGACCTGCTCGTCCGCCAGACCTACAAGTGGACCGGCAAGGCGTTCCAGCGGACGTCGGAGAAGCTGGCCAAGCTCTCCTGAGGCGGCCGGCGGCTGTGGGCCGCACGGCCGGACCCGGCGCCTGGGACGGGGCCCGACGGCCCGGCCGTGCGGCGGCACAGGAGGTGCGGCCGAGAACGAAGGTAACTCCCGTAACCCCCGCCGGGGGAGAAATCGGATGGGTAACTTCCGCTCCCGGTAGGAGATTCCTCCTCCAGATAGAAGAATCCTCACCCCAGCGGAAACGCCGCAGCACCCTCCGGGAACAGCCCGGACGGGTGCGGAGCGGAAAGCTCAGCGAGAGCTCGGCCGAAGCTCAGCGGCGTACGAGGTGGTGTGGCGCCAGTTCGCGGGTTTCGCCGCGTTCCAGGTAGACCACCCGGTCGGCCAGGCCCACCTGCTCGATGTGGTGCCGGAAGTCGTCCAGCGGTGAGCTGAAGACGCCGTAGTCGTCGTAGTGCACCGGCACCACGGTGTGCGGGTTGATCAGGTCGACCCAGGTCGCGCCCTGCTCGCCGTCCATGGTGACCAGCAGGGTGCCGAGCAGGCGGGTGCCGCCCAGGTGCACGAGTGCGAGGTCGACCTCCGGGAAACGACGCGGGATCGCCTCCAGGCGGCGGTCGAGCAGGGTGTCGCCGCTGATGTGCAGGCGCAGCTCCACCAGGCCCTCGGGGCCGCGGAACTCCAGCATCGTCCCGATCACCGGCGGCAGCAGCGCCTCGGCGGGGCCGGGCGCGTGCCGGGCGGGCAGGGCGGTGACGGTCACGCTGCCCTGCGGGCCGCTCAGCTCGTGCTGCTCCCACACCTCCAGGCCCGTGCTGCGGCCGAACCCGCGGCGGCGCAGCGTGCGCGCCGCCTGCCGGGTGGTGATGATCTGGGTGCCCTTGTCCAGGCCCTTCTCCGTCACCCGGTCCCAGTGGTCCCCGTGCAGGTGCGACAGCACCACCGCGTCGATAGGCGGCAGGTCCGACACGTCGATGGCCGGGTCCTTCAGCCGTCGCGAGCTCAGGCCGTAGCCCAGGTACGCCCGCTGGCCGCGGTGCAGGAAGTTGGGATCCGTCAGCAGCGTGAAGCCGTTGTAGCGGATCAGCGTGGTCGCGTTGCCGATGAACTGCAGGCTGCCCTTCATCCGGCTCACCCCGGATACGGCGGGTGCTGGCCCGGAGGCACGCCGCCGCCCTTGCCGCCGCCCTTGTGCCCCTTGTCGCTGCCGTGCGGGCGGCCGGCCCGCTTGCCGCCGCTCTTGGACTCCGGCACGGCGTCGGTGGATTTCGAGTTCGCGCCGGACTTACCCGACCGGCGAAGTTCGGGCTGTTGCGGATTACTCATGGCTTTTGTCCCCCTTTGCGGCTTATCACCTACCTCGCTGCTCCGCCGCCAAACCCTCCGCCAAACCCGTCGCCAAACCCGTCGCCAAACCCGTCGCCAAACCCGTCGCCAAACCCGTCGCCAAACCCGTCGCCAAACCCTCCGCCAAACCCTCCGCCAAACCCTCCGCCAAACCCTCCGCCCGTGGCGCCTACCGGGTCAGGCCCGCGTCGTGTGCGATGAGGCCCGCCTGGGTGCGGTTGCGGCAGCCCAGCTTGTCCAGCAGGCGCGACACGTAGCCCTTGATGGTGGGTTCGGCCAGGTGGAGGCGGGCGGCGATGCGCGCGTTCGACAGCCCCTCGCCGAGGCAGGTCAGCACCTCGCGCTCGCGTTCCGTCAGCGACTCCAGCAGCTCGCGGGCGCGGGCGCGGGCCGGGTCCGCCGCGGCCGAGGCCGCCACCAGCCTGCGGGCGGCGATCGGCGACAGCACGGTGTGCCCCTCGGCGGACACCCGGACGAGCCCGATCAGCTCCTCCGGCGGCGTGGACTTGACCAGGAAGCCGGCCGCGCCCGCGCGCAGTGCGCGCAGCACGTACTCGTCGGCGTCGAACGTCGTCAGCACCACGACGACCGGCGGCCGGGGCAGCTCGGCCAGGCGTTCGATCGCGGTGAGCCCGTCCACGCGGGGCATGCGCAGGTCCATGAGCACCACGTCCGGACGGCTGCGCACGACCGCCTCGACGCCGGCGGCGCCGTCGTGGGCCTCGTCCACGACCTCGATGTCGGGCGCCGAGCCGAGGATGGTGCGCAGGAAGCGGCAGACCATCGGCTCGTCGTCCACGACCACGACCCTGATCATGTCGCCACGTACGCCGGGAGAACGGCCTCGACGGTGAACCCGCCGTCGGGGGCCGGCCCGGCGCGCAGCGTGCCGTGCACGACCTCGACCCGCCGTCGCAGGTCCGCGATGCCGAGGCCGGAGCCGGTGCCGGCCAGGGGGCCGCCGGGCAGGCCGGTCGGCGGCGTGTTGCGCACCGTGAGCCGTACCCGCGCCTGGCCGTACTCGATCCGCACCTGCACCCGCGCGCCCGGCGCGTGCTTGCGCACGTTGGTCAGCGCCTCGCGCACGATCCGGTACGCCGTGCGCCCCACCACCGGCGAGGCCAGCGCCCGGTCGCCCTCCTCGACCAGCTCGGCCGGGGTGCCCACGGAGGCGGACTCGGCGACCAGCGCGGCGAAGTCGGCCGCGGTCGGCGGCACGTCCGGCTCCGGCGCGGTGCGCAGGACGCCGATCAGGTCCCGCAGCTCGTCGAGCACCTGGCAGCCCGCGGCCCGCAGCTCCTCGGCGGTCTGCCGGGTGTGCTCGTCGGCCGCGGTGACCCGCAGCGCGCCGGCCTGCAGCACCATGAGGCTCACCCGGTGGGTGACGACGTCGTGCATCTCGCCGGCCAGCCGGGCGCGCTCCTCGGCGCGGGCCTGCTCGGCCAGCAGGTGCCGCTCGCGTTCGGCCCGCTCGGCGCGTTCGACCAGCATCCTGAGCACCCGCCGCCGCCCGTCGAGGTAGAGCGCGAGCAGCGGGCCGACGGCCGTGCGCAGCACCCCGTCGATGAGCACCCCTGCCGACGGGTCCCACACCCGCGCGATCACCATCGTGTACGCGGCCAGCGCGGCGACGGCGATCCGCCGGTCCCTGTGGTCGTAGAGCGGTCCGTAGGCCGCAGCGATGGTCGCGAACGGCGCCCACACGTTCCCCTGCCCGGCCGGGACCAGCAGCCCGACCGGCGAGATGAGCAACGTCACCACCAGCGTGTACGTCCCCAGCACGGCCAGGACCGTCAGCGGCGCCCGGCGGCGGGCCACCAGCGACAGGCAGGCGGCCGCCTGGACCGCCAGCAGCGCCCAGGCGAGCGGACCCGGACGCTCGGGCCACCACGACAGGCCGAGCAGCGTCGAGCCGGTGTCCAGCAGCGCGAAGCCGCCCGCGATGCCCACGTCCAGCACGAGGGAACGGCGACACGCCCCTGCACCCATGCCGCAAACGCTACGACATCCCCGTATGTCGTAAATATCGGGTAAGTGGGAAACCATACGAAAGTCGCATGCGCTCCCGCCGATCGTCGCCCCCACCCCCGACGGCCCGCTCTGCCGCACGGCCACCCCGCCGCCGTGCAATGGACCCATGACGAACCTCCCCCCGCTGGGCCGCTACGAGATCGACACCGAGAACTCCGCGATCCGCTTCACCACCCGGCACCTGTCCGGCCTCGCCCGCGTCCGCGGCACCTTCGACGTCAGGGGCGGCACCGTGGACGTCGCAGAACCGCTCGCCGACTCCCGCGTGCGCGTGGAGATCGACGCCGCCGGCTTCCACACCGGCAACCACCGGCGCGACGAGACCGTGCGCTCCGCCCGCTTCCTCGACGCCGCCGACCACCCCGTCATCACCTTCACCGGCGGCCCCGCCGCCGACGGCACGCTGACCGGCACACTCACCGTGACCGGCGTCGAGCGCCCGCTCACCCTCACCGTCGAGCGCTGCGACGTGACCGCGAACGGCTTCACCGTCGTGGTCGCCGCCCGCGTGGACCGCACCGCCTTCGGGGTGACCGCCATGCCCGGGATCGCCGCCCGTCACCTGGCGATGTCGGCCGAGGTCAGGTGCGTGCGGGCGGGCGTCACGGATCGCGCGGAAGCCCCAGCGCGCGCTCGGCGATGATGTTGAGCTGCACCTCGGTGGTGCCGCCGCCGATGGTGAAGGCCCGGGTGGTCAGGATCATGCGGTTCCAGTGGCGGTCGGACGGCGCCAGCGACCAGCAGAACTCCGAGACCGCCTGCGCGTGCCGCATGCCGAGCAGCTTGCGCACGCTGGAGGCGGGCCCCGGGTCGGCCCCGGCCAGCCTGGACAGCGTCACGCGCAGCCCGAGCGCCGAGATCGCCTGGCCCTCGGCCCACAGGCGGCCCGCCTGCTCGCGTTGCGACTGCCGCAGCGGCGGCAGGGTCCCGATCAGCCGGACCATGTCGGTGTGCCGGGAGCCCGGGCCCCAGGAGTCGCCGAGCGCGACGCGCTCGTGGGAGAGCGTGTCGCGGGCCACCCGCCAGCCGCCGTCCACCTCGCCCACCACCAGATCGTCCGGGACGAAGACGTCGTCGAGGAAGACCTCGTTGAAGATCTCGTCCCCGTTGATCTCCTTGAGCGGCCTGACCGTGACGCCGGGGGCGGACATGTCCACCAGGAAGTACGTGATCCCCTCGTGCTTGGGTCTGCCGGGGGAGGTGCGGGCCAGGCAGATGCCCCAGTGGGCGTACTGGGCGAGGGACGTCCAGATCTTCTGGCCGGTCAGCGACCAGCCGCCCGCCACGCGGACGGCCCTGGTGGACAGAGCGGCCAGGTCGGACCCGGCGCCCGGCTCGCTGAACAGCTGGCACCACACGAGCTCGCCGGTGAACGTCCTGGGCAGGAAACGCTCCTGCTGCTCGGGGGTGCCGTACGTGACGATGGACGGCACCGCCCAGGCGGCGATCCCCAGGTTGGGACGCCTGAGGTCGCGGAACTCCTGGTGGATGATCACCTGTTCCAGCGGCGTGGCCGCGCGGCCCCACGGCCGGGGCAGGTAGGGCATGATCCAGCCCTCCCGCGCGAACCGGCCCAGCCGGGCGAGCGGCTCCTCGCGCCGCAACGACTCGGCCTCCGCCCTGATCGCCTCCCTGAGCGGCACGGACTCCTCGGGCAGATCGGGCTCCATCGCGCGGCGGACGCCCGCCAGGGCCAGCTCGGCGACCTGCTCGGCCCACGGCCCCGGGTCGCCGGCGAGCATGCGGCCGGACAGGGCGCGGCGGTAGTGGCGGTGGGCGTCGTGCTCGAAGGTGTAGCCGATGCCGCCGAGCACCTGGATGGCGTCGGCCGCGCAGCGCACCGCCGCGTCCGGCCCCAGCACGGCCGCCACCCCGACGGCCAGCCGCACATCGTCCCGGAGCCCGCCGGACCCGCCGAACCCGTTGGACGCGCCGGGCCCGGAAGGCGCGCCGGGCGAGTCGGACGCGCCGGGAGAGCCGGACGTGCCCGGTCTGTCAGTGGGCGGAGTGTCCAAGGCGCGGGCGGCGTCCCAGACGGCGGCGCGGGCCTGCTCCAGGGCCACCAGGGCGGCCGCCACCCGGTGCTTGACGCCCTGGAACTGGCCGATCGGGCGGCCGAACTGCTCGCGTACCTTGGCGTGGGCGGCGGCCGTGCCGACCGCCCAGGCGGCGGTGCCGCACGCGTCCGCGCCGAGCAGCACCGCGGCCAGCGCCCGCACCGGCACCGGCCCCAGCAGACGCTCCGGCGGGACGTCGCGGCCCATGACGGGCGTGACCGCGCACAGCTCCCGGTCCAGATCGACGCCCTCGGCGGGCTCGGCACGCACGCCGGCCCGGTCGAGCAGCGCCCACCCGTCACCGTGCGGCACGAGGAACAGGTCGGCCCCGGCCGCCCCGAGGGCGAGCGGCCCGAGCGCGACGGCCGCCGTCAGCGACCCGTCGGCCAGCCCGCGCAGCAGGCCGGGCGCGGGTCTCCCGGACCGGGCGAGCGCCGCCGAGGCCAGCACGACCGGCAGGTACGGCCCCGCCACCCGCAGCTCGCCCAGCACCTCCAGCGCCACGCACAGCTCGACCAGCCCGTACCCCTGCCCGCCGTGCTCCTCCGGCAGGTGCAGGCCCAGCAGCCCCTGCCCGGCCAGCGCCAGGTGCTCGACGGTACGCCCCGCCAGCCCCCGCACGGAGTGCGCCAGCGCCCGGTGTTCCTCGGTCAGCCCGATCCCCATGGACGAACACTAGAACGATATTCGGTCGATCTCCAGGGCCCGGAAAAACCGTTGGCGCGCGACCGTCGGGGGCGATTACCCTGGCAACCGTCCCGTCCGGTGCGATTTTTGGAGGTGGGTTGATGCCCGGCACGGCGCCCAGCGCGCCTCTCCGTGTCACGGGTGTGCCCGCCTCCCCTGTGTTCCAGAGCCTGAGGACGAGTATCTGAAGCCCTGGCCTCAGTGGGCCGGACCGCCTGTGACACCAGCGTGCCTGTGAGGCCCGCTCGGCGCTCCCTTGCTGCCTTTTTTCACGACAAATCCGGCAAGGAGAACCCAGGTTGTCTGCCAACGGCAAACCTCGTTCCATCATCAGCACCGACACCTTCGCCTGCGTCCGCTGCGGCCTGACCGTCGCCGCGTACGCGCCCGGCGGCGTCCGCCGCAACCACTGCCCGAGCTGCCTGCACTCGTTGCACGTTCTCGACCGGGTCGAGGGCGGCCCGTCGGAGTGCAGGTCGCGGATGAACCCGATCTCCATCGCGGTCCTCCGCACCGGCGACTGGATGATCATCCATCGCTGCTCGCGCTGCGGCGAGCTGACGTCCAACCCGATCTGCGGGGACGACAACCAGCTCATCCTCATGCGCATGGCCGTACGCCCGCTCGCGCAGCCGCCGTTCCCGCTCGAAGCGTTCGGCGACCTGTGACATGCCCAGGAGGAACCCTGGCCGGGCCAGGCCGCAACAGCCCAAGGCGGTGCAACGTGGCGAGCGCGGCGACGCGTTCCGCTGCGTCGGCTGCCGGCTGGACGTACCGATGGACGCGCCGGGCACGGCGCACCGCAACCACTGCCCGCACTGCCTGACCAGCCTGCACGTCGACCACCGGATCCCGGGGGACCGGCGGGCGGGCTGCCGGGGCCCGATGGCGGCGCTGAGCGTCACCGTCAGGACGGACGGGGAGTGGCTGATCATCCACCACTGCCAGGCGTGCGGCGGGCTCAGCGCCAACCGCATCGCCGGCGACGACAACGCGCTGGCCCTGCTGCGCATCGCCGTACGGCCGCTGTCCGACAGCCGCCTGCCGGTGAACGCCCTGCTGGCGCTCTGACAACAGGCGCATTCAAGTGCCCAACGGCGGGCCGCCCCCCGGGGCGGCCCGCCCCTCGCGACGGCCTAGTCGTCGCCGAACTCCAGGCGCAGCGCCAGCGTGAAGTCGCTCACCGCCTCCTCGTGCCGCTCCATCTCCTGGAAGATCTCGCCGCGCACCCGGTAGGCCCAGATGTACTCGGGGTCCAGCTCGATGGCCCGGTCCAGGTCGCGCAGCGCGGCCTCGTTGTCGCCCATCTCGCTCAGCACCGCGCCCCGGCTGCCGAACGCGCGGTCGTTGTCGGGGTCGAGCTCGACCGCGCGGTTCAGGTCGCCCAGCGCCTCCTGGTAGCGGTCGATCATGCGCAGCGCCTCGCCGCGCCGGCTGAGCGCCCGCACGTGGTCGGGGTCGGCCTCCAGGGCCCTGGTGTAGTCGGCGATGGCCTCGCTGTAGAGGTGCATGCGCTGGTACAGGTCACCGCGCGCCACCCACGAGTACGCCAGCTCCTCGTTCAACGCGATGATCTTGGCGTGCTCGTCCAGGGCCTCGTCCAGCCGGTCCATGTCCACCAGGGCGTCGGCCTTGGCCTCCAGGATCCACAGGGACTCGGGGGCGAGGGTGAGCGCGTGGTCGAAGTCGTCCATCGCCTCCTCCAGCCGGCCGAGCGCCGCGTACGCCTGCCCGCGCGAGCCCAGCGCGTACGCGCTGTCGGGTTCCAGTCTCAACGACTCGTCGAAGTCGGCCAGGGCGGCCTCGTACCGCTCGATGACCCGATGGCTCTCGCCGCGCAGCCGCCAGGCCCGGGCGTTGTCCGGGACCAGCGTTATCGACTCGGTCAGATCGGCGATAGCGGCCTCGTGCCGCGACAGCGCGATGTACGATTCGGCTCGGCTGCGCAGCACGGACGCGCGCGACTGGGCGGCTGCCTCGGACAGCTCGGTCAGCTCGGACTGGTCGTTGATCCCCTCGCTCATGGAGGGAATCTATCTAACTAAATCTGGATGATGGCTGCCTTTTCCCTGGTGTACTCCAGCACGGAATCGTGGCCGTACCCGCTGTCCTTCACGCCGCCGAACGGCAGGCCCGGCGGCATCTGGCGGTAGGTGTTCACCCACACGGTGCCGCTCTGCAGATCCCGCACGAACCGGTGCGCCCGCCCGAGGTCCCGCGTCCACACCCCGGCCGCCAGCCCGTACGGCGAGTCGTTGGCGATCTCCAGCGCCTGCTCGTCGCTCTCGAACGGGATGGCCACCGCCACCGGCCCGAAGATCTCCTCCTGGCAGATGCGCAGGCCGTTGTCCTCGGTCGTGTAGAGCGTGGGCGCCACCCAGTAGCCGCCCGGCAGGCCGGGCACCACCTCGGCCCCCGACCGCCCGCCGAAGACCAGTTCGGCCCCCTCCTTCTCGGCCGTCTCCAGGTACGAGCGCACCCGCTCGAACTGCCCGGCCGACACGATCGGGCCCATGGTCGTGGCCAGGTCGAGGGGGTCGTCCAGGACCAGACCGGCGCAGATGCGCCTGATCCGCCCGAGCAGGTCGTCCCAGATCGACCGGTGGACGAGGATGCGCGAGCCGGCCACGCACACCTGCCCGGCGTTGCCGGTGTAGACGGAGTTCACGGTGACGCCCTGCGCGGCGGCGTCCAGGTCGGCGTCGGGGAAGACGATGTTGGGCGACTTGCCGCCCAGCTCGAACGTCAGCGGCTTCAGCGCGTCCGCCGAGGCCCGGGTGATGGCCTGGCCGGTGGCCGTGGAGCCGGTGAGGCTGATCTTGCCGACGTCCCGGTGCCGGACGAGCGCGTCGCCGACCTCCTCGCCGAGCCCGCTGACGATGTTCAGCACGCCGGGCGGGAACACCTCGGCCAGCAGCTCGCCCAGCCGCAGCACCGACGCGCCGGCCTGCTCGGCCGGCTTGACGATCACCGTGTTCCCGGCGGCCAGGGCGTAGGCCGCCTTGGCGGAGAAGGTGGAGATGGGGGAGTTCCAGGGGATGATGCAGACCGCCACCCCGTACGGCTCGCGCCGCGTCAGCCCGAGCGTGTCGGGCCCGAGCAGGACGGTGTCGCCCTTGACCGCCTCCAGGCACTGCCCGGCGGCCAGCTGCCACAGGTGGGCCATGCCCGGCAGGTCCTTCTTGAGCGTGTCGCGCAGGATGCGGCCGTTGTCGCGGGTCTCCAGCCGGGCCAGTTCCTCGGCGTGCCGGGCGAACAGCTCCGACACCTTGCGCAGGAAGTGCGCCCGGCCCAGCGCGGGCATGGCCGACCAGGCGGGGAAGGCCGCCCGCGCCGCCGCGACGGCGGCCTCGGCCTCGCGTGCGCCACTGGCCGGGATCCGGGCCCACGCCTCGCCCGTGGCGGGGTTGACGGTGTCCATCGTCCGGTCCGCGGGGACCAGCTCGCCGCCTATGAGATTGCGGTAGTCAGGCACGCGCCCAAGCATATGCTTGCTTGCTACGACCAGGCCAGCCCCGGACGGATCGGGGCATAATGGTCTTCCGTGAAAATCGACCTGACCTGGCCGGAAACCGCCGACGAGCCCCTGCTCGCCGCCGTCCACCGCGTGCTGCACGCCGTCGTCGAGCTGGGAGGCGCGGTCGGCTACCTCGCGCCGCCCACCAGGGACGAGACCGACCCCTGGGTGGAGGCCACGCTCGCGATGGCCAGGACGGGCGAGGGGCGGCTCGCCCTGGCCACGGTCGACGGCACGGTGCAGGCCATGGGCCTGTGGCGGCGCGGCCAGGAGGCGGTCTTCCGGCACTCCGGCGAGATCGGCAAGGTCATGGCCCACCCGCAGGCGCGCGGGCTCGGCCTGGGCCGGGTGGTGGTGTCCGGCCTGGCGGACGACGCCCGCGCCGCCGGCATCGAGACGCTCACACTGCGGGCGCGCGGCAACAACCACGGCGCGATCGCGCTGTACCAGAGCCTCGGGTTCCGCGAGTGGGGGCGGCTGCCGAACGTGGTCGAGGTGGGCGAATGGCGCTTCGACGAGGTGAACATGTACCTGGAGCTCGGCCGCCCGCCCGGCACCATCCTGCACGGTTCCTCCCCAGGCGGCCCCGGCTCCTCTCCCCAGCCCGGCTCCCCACCGCAGCCTGGCTCACCGCGGCCCGGCTTCTCGCCGCAACCCGGCTAGGATCGGGGCATGCTGCTGGCCCCCGGAGTGCACGCCGTCGTCACCGACCGCCACGGAGGGGTCAGCGCCCCGCCGTACGGCTCGCGCAACCTCGGCGGCATGGTCGGCGACGACCCGGCGGCCGTACGGGCCAACCGCGAGGGCCTGGCGGCCGAGCTGGGCGTGCGCGCCGTCGTCTACATGCGCCAGGTCCACAGCGCCGAGGTCGCGTACGTGAGCGAGCCGTTCGGCGACGACCCGCCGCCGCTCGACGGCGTGTTCACCACCGAGCCGCGCCTGGCGCTGGCCTCGCTGGGCGCCGACTGCCCGGCCGTGCTGGTGGCCGACCCCGAGGCGCGCATGGTCGGCGCCGCCCACTCCGGACGTCCCGGCACCGAGGCGGGCGTGGCCACCGCCCTGGTCGAGGCCATGGCGGCCAAGGGCGCCCGGCCGGGCCGGATGGTCGCGCTGATCGGCCCCGGCGCCTGCGGCCGCTGCTACGAGGTGCCCGCGGAGCTGCGTGAGCAGGTCGCCTCGAAGGTGCCGCCGACGTGGTCCACGACGTCGTGGGGGACCCCGGCGCTCGACCTGCGGGCCGGGATCGAGTCCCAGCTCAGGGCGGCGGGCGTCGCCGACGTGCGGCACGACGCGCGCTGCACCATCGAGTCCGCCGAGCTCTACTCCCACCGCCGCGAACAGCCCGGCGGCCGCTTCGCCGGCCTCATCTGGCTGACCTGACCCGCAAGCCCGCCCGCGGCGGGGCTACTTCTCGCGGGAGCCGTTGAAGACGACGTTCACGATGATGATCCCGACCCAGATCGGGATCAGCGCCATCGCCCGCCCGCCGCCCGCGAAGGCGAGCGCGACCGTGGAGAGCGTGCCCAGGGAGAGCGAGACGATCGCCAGCGCCAGCCGCTGCCCGTCCGACCCCCTGGCGGGCGCCTTGGCCCGCGGCGCCGCGCCGGCCAGGCGCTCGTCGACCCGCCGGTCGACCTCCTGGCCCACCTTGTCGAGGAACGACTCCACCAGCGCGTCCTCGAAGTCGGGGCCGAGGTCGCGTCGCGCGGACACGGCCGCCTTGAGCTCATCACCGGTGGTCATAGGGAAGAGCCTAGACCGCTTTGCCCCCTAACGGGCGAGGATGTCGTCGAGGTCGTAGCTGACCGGCCGTTCCAGCTGCTCGTACGTGCACGACTCGGGCGTGCGGTCAGGGCGCCACCGCCGGAAGTGCGCCGTGTGCCGGAACCGGTCGCCCTCCATCTGGTCGTAGGCCACCTCGATCACCAGCTCGGGCCGGAGCGGGATGAACGACAGGTCCTTCTTGGCGTTCCACCGCGACACCGCCCCCGGCACCCGCTGCCCGCCGGTCGCGGGCCCGGCCGCCGGCTGCCCGGCGTTGGCCGTGGCCTGCTCGGCCCAGTGGCCCCACGGGTGCTCGCTCAGCTCCGCCAGGTACGGCTCGAGCTCCTCCACCAGCTCGGCCCTGCGCGCCATGGGGAACGAGGCCGCCACGCCCACGTGGTGCAGCCGGCCGTCGTCGCCGTAGAGGCCGAGCAGCAGCGAGCCGACGATGGGGCCGGTCTTGTGCTCGCGGTAGCCGCAGATCACGACGTCGGCCGTGCGCTCGTGCTTGACCTTGAACATCGTGCGCTTGTCGGGCACGTACGGCTGGTCGCCCGGCTTGACGATGATGCCGTCGAGCCCCGCGCCCTCGAAGGCGTCGAACCATTCGCGCGCCTGCTCGTCGGCGGTGGTGACCGGGGTCAGCCGGACGGACCCGCCCTGGTGCGGGAACAACTCCTCCAGCCGCCGACGCCGCTCGGAGAACGGCTCCTCCATCAGCGACTCGTCGCCCACGGCCAGCAGGTCGAAGGCGATGAACTGGGCCGGCGTCTGCTCCGAGAGCAGCTTGACCCGCGAGGCGGCCGGATGGATGCGCTGCTGGAGGGCGTCGAAGTCGAGCTGCGCCCCCCGGGGCAGCACGATCTCGCCGTCGATCACCACCTTGCCGGGCAGCTCGGCCTTGACCGCCTCGACCAGCTCGGGGAAGTACCGGGTGAACGGACGCTCGTTGCGGCTGCCGAGGTAGACCTCGTCGCCGTCCCTGAACACGATGCAGCGGAAGCCGTCCCACTTGGGCTCGTAGAACAGGGTGCCGTCCTGCTTGGGCATGGCCTTGACCGGCTTGGCCAGCATCGGCGGCACGGGCGGCCGGACCGGGAGGTTGGGCACCGGCTCCGGCTCTTCGACGGGCTGCTCGGTCATGGGCTCTGCTCCCTCGTGTATCTGCAGAAGAGGACCCCCTCCTCTTCCAGGACCTGGCGGAGGTCAAGCGGGACCTGCGCGGCCACGCCGTTCAGTATGCGGGCCGCGCCGCCCGCGACCAGCATGGGACTCACCGACAGGCACAACTCGTCGATCAGGTCGTCGGCCGACAGCTGCGCGTTGATGCGCGGGCCGCCCTCGCACAGGACGCGGGTCAGGCCGCGCTCGTGCAGCTCGCGCACGGCCAGCCGCATGTCGACGCCGTCGTCGCCGGCGATGATCAGGTCGGACCGCCGGCCGGCCAGCTTGCGGCGCTCGGCGGGGGCGGACTCGCAGGTGATCACGATCGTCGGGTTGGTCGCGTCGGTGAACAGCTCGCCGTCGAGGTCGAGGTCGAGGCTGCGGGTGATCACCGCGATCGGCGGCACGTCGGGACGCCCGGCCCGGATCGAGGACCAGGAGGCGCGCGGCTTGACCGGGCCGTAGCCCTCGGTGCGGACGGTCGCCGCGCCCGCGACGATCACGTCGGACAAGCCGCGCAGGACGGCGAAGATGCGCTTGTCGCCCCTGCTCGACAGCCCGCCCGAGCGCCCCTGCAGCCACGCCGCGCCATCGGCGCTGGACACCATGTTGAGCCGCAGCCAGGGCCGCCCCTCGGGGTAGGCGTACGCCTCGGGGATGTCCGGATTGTCTTGAAAGTCGGGATAGATGCGCCGCACTCCTCTACCTTGGCACACCCCACCGACAAACCGTCCCCAGGGGTTTTGCGGCTGACGGCACTTTTGAGTAACTGAAGGACGAAAGGCCCGGAGTCTGCGTACGGTGGCGGCAGGGACTCGCCGGGAGGGGACATGGGCCTGCTCACCGCCGTCACATGGACGATCGCCGCACTGATCGGGGTCTACCTGCTGTGGCGCTGGCTCTCGGCCGGCGGCCTGCGCCGCCAGGAGGCCAAGGTCACCCGCTTCCCGGTGACGCTGCTGCTGTCCCATCCGGCGCTCGCGGCCGCGTCGCTGGCCTGCTGGGTGGCCTACCTGCTGACCGGCCGCGCCCCGCTGGCCTGGCTCGCCCTCTGCGGGCTCACCGTGGCCGCCCTGCTGGGCTTCACGATGTTCACCCGCTGGCTCGGCGGCGGACGCCACCAGCGCCGGGCCACCGGCTTCCCGGTGCTCGCCGTGGCCCTGCACGGCGTGGCGGGGGTGGCCACCTTCGCCCTGCTCCTCGTCACGGCCGGCATCGCCCGCGTGTTCTGACGAACCGGCGGCTGGGTGGTCGCTGGAGCTAGGGCGTCTGCGGCTCCCTGGGCAGCCGCAGGACCTGGAACGACCGGCCGGTCACCGCCACCAGGTCGCCCGCCCGCCACCGCTCGTCGCCGAACGCCTCCTCCACCACGTCGTGACAGGTGTCGAGCACCGGCAGCCACTCGGCCCCGAACTCCGGCCCCGGCAGCGTGAACGACAGGTTCTCGTGGTGGGCGTTGATGAGCAGGAGGAAGGAGTCGTCCACGATCCGCTCGCCGCGCGGGCCGGGCTCGGTGATGGCCTCGCCGTTGAGGTAGACCATCAGCGACTTGGCGTAGCCGGTGTGCCAGTCGCCGGCCGTCATCTCCTTGCCGCCCGGGGTGAGCCAGACCAGGTCGCGCTTGCCGTTGTCGGGGTGGCGGCCGTGGAAGAAGCGGCGGCGCTGGAAGACCGGGTGCTCGCGGCGCAGCTTCGACAACGTCTTGACGAACTCCAGCAGGTCGGACTCGGCGTGCAGCATCGACCAGTCGATCCAGGCCAGCTCGTTGTCCTGGCAGTAGGCGTTGTTGTTGCCCCGCTGGGTGCGGCCGATCTCGTCGCCGTGGGAGAGCATCGGCACGCCCTGCGACAGGAACAGCGTGGTCAGGAAGTTGCGGCGCTGGCGGCGGCGCAGGGCGACGATGTCCGGGTCCTCCACCGGGCCCTCGGCGCCGCAGTTCCAGGAGCGGTTGTCGTTGGTGCCGTCGCGGTTCTCCTCGGCGTTGGCCTCGTTGTGCTTGTGGTCGTAGGAGACCAGGTCGGTCAGGGTGAAGCCGTCGTGGCAGGTGACGAAGTTGATCGAGGCCACCGGGCGGCGGCCGGAGGACTCGTACAGGTCGGCCGAGCCGGTCAGGCGGGAGGCGAACTCGGGGAGCGCGGAGTTCGTGCCCCGCCAGAAGTCGCGCACGGTGTCGCGGTACTTGCCGTTCCACTCCGTCCAGAGCGGCGGGAAGTTGCCGACCTGGTAGCCGCCCGGCCCCACGTCCCAGGGCTCGGCGATCAGCTTCACCTGCGAGATCACCGGGTCCTGCTGGATGAGGTCGAAGAACGCGCTCAGCCGGTCGACGTCGTGCAGCTCCCTGGCCAGGGCCGAGGCCAGGTCGAAGCGGAAGCCGTCGACGTGCATCTCCAGCACCCAGTAGCGCAGCGAGTCCATGATGAGCTGCAGCGCGTGCGGCGAGCGCACGTTGAGCGAGTTGCCGCACCCGGTGTAGTCGAGGTAGTAGCGCCGGTCGCCGTCGTGCAGGCGGTAGTAGTTGACGTTGTCGATGCCCCGGAAGCCCAGCGTGGGGCCCATGTGGTCGCCCTCGGCGGTGTGGTTGTAGACCACGTCGAGGATGACCTCGATGCCCGCCTCGTGCAGCGCCCGGACCATCGCCTTGAACTCCAGCACCTGCTGGCCGCGGGTGCCCGAGCCGGAGTAGCGGCCGTGGGGGGCCAGGTAGGCCATCGTGTTGTAGCCCCAGTAGTTGGTCAGCCCCCGGGCCACCAGGAAGTGCTCGGGCACGTAGTGGTGTACCGGCATGAGCTCGACCGCCGTCACGCCGATGGACAGCAGGTGCTCGATGATCGCCGGGTGCCCGACCCCGGCGTACGTGCCGCGCAGGTCCTGCGGCACGCCCGGGTGGCGCATGGTCAGCCCCCGCACGTGCGCCTCGTAGATCACCGTCTCGTGGTACGGGATGCGCGGCGGCCGGTCGTTGCCCCACTCGAAGAACGGGTTGATCACCACGTTCTTCGGCATGTACGGGGCGCTGTCCTCCCTGTTGCGCACCGACGGATCGGTGAAGTAGTAGGGGAACAGCGCCTCGTTCCAGGTCAGCTCCCCGTCGATGGCCTTGGCGTAGGGGTCGAGCAGCAGCTTGGAGGGGTCGCAGCGACGCCCCTGCGACGGCTCGTACGGCCCGTGGACGCGATAGCCGTACCGCTGGCCCGGCTGGATCCCCGGCAGGTAGCCGTGCCAGACGAAGCCGTCGACCTCCGGGAGCGGCACCCGCTCCTCGCTGTCGTCATCGTGAAAAAGGCACAGCTCGACCCGCTCGGCGACCTCGGAGAACACGGCAAAGCTGGTGCCGACGCCGTCCCAGGTGCCGCCGAGTGGATAGGGTTCGCCCGGCCAGACCTCGCGCATGTGACCCAATTGTCGCACGCGAAAGCGTTCCTGTTAGAGGAGTTCGGCTTTCAGGGTGATCGTGGTGCCGGCCAACGCCTTGCTGACCGGGCAGTTCGCCTTGGCGGTCGCGGCGGCCTCCTGGAACTGCTCGGCCGAGATGCCCGGAACGTGCCCCTGCACGGTGAGCACGATGCCCGTGATGCCCTCGCCCGGCTGGAACGTCACGTCCGCGCTCGTGCGCAGCGACTCCGGCGGCGTGCCCGCCCCGGCCAGGGCGTGCGACAGGGCCATGGAGAAGCAGGAGGAGTGGGCGGCGGCGATGAGCTCCTCGGGGGAGGTGCGGCCGCCCGCGGCCTCGGCCCTGGAGGGCCAGGAGACCTCGAACGTGCCCACGCCCGAGGTGTCGAGCGAGACGGTGCCCGAGCCGTCGAGCAGGGCGCCCTTCCAGTGCGTGGTGGCGGTGCGCGTGGTGGCCATGCGGGTGATCCCTCCGGTCGTCGTCTGTTCGACACTATCGCGGGGCCGCGGGACCGGGGGCGGGGGGCGTCCGCCTCAACATTTCCGGCGAATGATGACATGCTCGGGTCGCGGCGCACCCGCCCGCCTTGGTCCGGACCACGGGAGTGTGGTGCCAGTGGAGGCACCGTACGACGACCGCCTGCTGCACCAGCGGGTGGTCGGCGGCGACGAGTCGGCGCTGGGGGAGGTCTACGATCGGCTGTCCGCGCTGATCTTCGGGCTCTCCTTACGGGTCACCAGGGACCGCGTGATCGCCGAGGACATCACGCAGGAGGTGTTCCTGGTGTTCTGGGAGCGCCCGCTGGCCTACGACCCCGGACGCGGCACGCTGCGCGCCTGGCTGGCCACGATCGCCCACCGCCGCGCGGTCGACCACGTGCGCGCCGAGGAGCGCCGCCGGGTCTCCGCGCTCGGGCCGCGGCTGTTCGAGCGCGAGCCCGCCAGGCTGGAGGAGGCCGTGCTGGCCGCCGAGGAGGCCGAGCGCGTGCGGCAGGCGGTGACGTCGTTGCCCGAGGGGCTGCGCCGGCCGGTGGAGCTGGCCTACTTCGGCGGCCGGACGTACCGGCAGGTGAGCGAGGAGCTGGGCGTGCCCGAGGGCACGGCCAAGTCGCGCATCCGGCTGGCGCTGCGGCGCCTGGCCGACGCGCTGGCGGAGGAAGAAGTGTGATGGATCCTGTCGAGCGCCTGTATCTGGACGCGTTGCTGGAGGACCCGGTGGTGCCGGTCCGTTCCCTGCGCCCGCAGCTCCTGGCCGGGGCCAGGGCCCGCCGCCGCCCCGCGGCGCCGACCGCCGGCTGGGCGCTGCCGTACGCCGGCCGCGTCGCCGCCATGGACGCGCTGCTGGCCTCGGCCGTGGACGACGACTGGGCGCGCGTCATCGTCGAGGGCTGGACGCTCCAGGAGCTGGTGGCCCACCTGGCCGCCAAGGACGGCCTGCTGGCCGCCTCCGTCGGCGCGCCCGTCCTGGGCCCGCCGCTGGCCGCCCGGGACGCGGCCGGCCGCACGGCGGACGTGCAGGCGTACGAGCGGGCCCGCAGCCCCGAGCAGACCAGGCGCGACTGGCGGGCCCAGGCCGACGCCCTCTGCCGTCACCTGGGCGGCCTCGACCCGGCCACGCCGGCCACGGTGGACGGCATGGAGACGGTCGTGCGCGACCACGTCCTGGCCAGGAGCCTGGAGACGTGGGTGCACACCGCCGACGCCGCCACGACGGCCGGGATCCGCCTGCCCGACCCCGTGCCCGAGCACATCCGCCCCACGGCCGACCTGTGCGCCCGCCTGCTGCCCTGGACGATGCTCCTGTCCGGCCTGGACGGCTCCGGCCGCACCCTGCGCCTCACCCTCACCGGCGCGGGCGGCGGCGACTGGCTGATCCCGCTCGGCGTCGCCGACACCGTCCCGGGCACGCCGGACGCCCACCTGACCGCGGACGTGGTCGCGTTCTGCTTCCTGCTGGGCGGCCGGGGCGAGCCGGACGCCTTTCCCACCGAGCTGACGGGCGACCTCGCGCTGGCCCGCGACGTCCTGACCACGGCTCCCGCCCTGTCGGGACCGTGAGCGGGTAAGCTGTGATCGATCTGTGACCTAATATAGGGTGATAAATCGGGATCCATAGGGAATCCTTTGATCCGAAGTCCAGCAGAGGGCTTCACTCACGTAGAAACGTGGCGTGCCTCTGCCTGGGCTTTTTCCATGGACGGGGCCGCCTTCGGGCATATGGAGCAACTCAGATGGCCGTCCTGGATATCGCACTCGACGAAATGACCGCCGAACAGCTTCTGGCTGAGATGAACAGGCCGGAAGCCTCGGACGAGCACAAGGCCCGCATCCGTGAGCGCGTCGTCACCATGTACGACTCCCTCGTCACCGAGGTCACCCGTCGCTACCGCCACCAGCGCGAGCCGATGGAGGACCTGCGCCAGGCCGCGTACGTCGGCCTGATGAAGGCCATCAACGGCTTCGACCCCGAGCTCGGCCACGAGTTCCGCGGCTACGCCATGATCACGATGGTCGGCGAGGTCAAGCGGCACTTCCGCGACCGCACCTGGGCCGTCAAGGTGCCGCGCGTCTACCAGGAGCGCCGGCTGGAGCTCAACAAGGCCACGGCCGACCTCACCCAGACGCTCGGCCACTCGCCCACCGTCTCCGAGCTCGCCGCGCACATGAACATCAGCGAGGAGGACGTCCTGCTCACCCTGGACGCCTCGACCGCCTACAGCGCCCTGTCGCTGGACGCCCCCGTCGGCGGCGACAACGACGGCGCCGACCTCGGCGACTTCCTGCCCTCGCAGGACGAGTCGCTGGACACGCTGCTCGGCAAGTACTCGGTCAAGCCGCTCATCGACGCCCTGCCGTCGCGGGAGCGCAACATCCTGCTGATGCGCTTCTACGGCAACATGACCCAGTCGGAGATCGCCGCCGAGTTCGGCATCTCGCAGATGCACGTCTCCCGCATCCTGCGCGCCGTGCTGAACCAGCTCCGCACCGCCCTGTCGGACTGACCGGGTGGGCGGGCGGTCCCTGCTCCAGGGCCAGAACCCGGGCCCCCGGCGACCCCGCCCAGCGGGCGGCCGCCGGGGGCGACAGGGTCACTCCCCGCCGATCCCCGTGACGAGGTCTCTGGCGTAGTCGTCGTCGCTCTCCTCCTGCACCCGCCTGACGCCCTGCTCGGCCCGCTCGTCGCCGCGCGCCGCGAGCCCCCGCGCCGCCTCGGCCACCGTTCGCAGGTCGGCGTCGGCCAGCCGGTCGGCCAGCGCCTCCCGGATGCGGGGCGTGTCCGCCGACAGCCCGGCCAGCCCGGCCGTGGCCCAGTCGCGGATCTCGGCCTCCTCGTCCCGGGACATCTCGATGAGCAGCGACAGGCCCTCCTCGTGGTCGGCGGGCAGGACGTCGGCCAGCGCGATGGCGTCCGTCATCGTGCGCTTGTGGCCCGGCCGGCCGATGATGTCGAGCACGGCGGGCAGCGCGCGCGGGTCGCCCTGGTGGCCGAGCGCGGCCAGCACCGAGCGCAGCACCTGCGGGTTGCCCTCGGTGGTCACCATCTTCTGCAGCAGCGCGAGCGTGCGGTCGAGATAGGGCTTCTCGCCGTCGGCGAACCCGAACTGGGCGATCGCGTCGACCCCGAACTCCCGCTCGCGCGCGTCCTCGCTCACGCACAGCCGGGACAGGGCCTCGTACGTCTCGTCGTCGGCCCGCCGGCCGAGCGAGTCGGCCACGATCCACCAGGTCTCGGCGTCCTCGTCGACGTCGCGGTGGGCGACGGCCCTGGCGACGAGCTGGTCGACCGGCGTGTAGACGCCCGCCGCGTCCTCCAGGAGGGTCGCCACGGCGGCGTGGCCCCGCTGGGCCTGCACCTGCTCGGTCTGCGAGCCGTCGGGGGAGCGGCCGGCCACGGTGACCAGCTCGGTGCCGTCCTTGGCGTACTGGCGGCCCACGACGTACTCCCAGCCCTCCTGGGCGATCTGGTCGAGCAGCGCGGACTCCAGGTGCACGCCCACCCAGTCGGCCGCGATGTCGAGCGGGCTGTCGCCGTCGCCGTCGAACTTCTCGTGGTCGGCGCCCGCCTCCAGCAGCGTCTGGACCACGCCCAGCGCCCCGCGCCTGGCCGCCAGCGTGAGCGGCGTGTCGCCGTCGTCGTTGGCCGCGTCGACCTCGGCCCCGGCCTCGATCAGCACGCCCGCGGTCGCGGCGTGGCCGTTGGCGGCGGCCCAGAGCAACGCCGTCCAGCCGCCGGCCTCGCGGCCGTTGACGTCGGCCCCGGCCGCCAGCAGCGCCTCGGCGACCTCGACGCGGTCCCAGGCGGCGGCCGCGCAGAGCGGCAGCCCGGCCTCCTCGCCCTCGCTGGCCTTGTTGGGGTCGGCGCCGCCGGTGAGCAGCTTGCCCACGGTCTCGGTCTCGCCGTTCAACGCCGCGCGATAGAGCTGTTCCTCATGCATGACAGGACCCTAGCGTCTTCCCGGCCCCCGGTCGCCGGAGCACGCTGAGGGGCGGCCTCGGGGCTTTTGGACCCATCCAAGGGTGTACGGATGTTCCTCCCAGGGGAGGAGTCCCAACCGCCCCAAGACGCGATATGTTGCGTCTATGACAGATCCGGGTGAGGTGCGCGCGTCGGACGCCGAGCGCGAGGCCGTCGTGGAACAGCTGCGTGTCGCCTCGGTCGAGGGCAGGCTCACGCTCGCCGAGCTGACCGACCGTACCGAGGCCGCCTACACCGCGACCACGCACGCCGAGCTCGCCCTGCTCACCCAGGACCTGCCCGTGGGCGCAGGGCCCGTGCCCGCGCCGGCCCCGGCCCGCGAGGGCGGCAAGCGGCGCTGGTTCGTCGGCATCATGGGCGACACCAAGCGGCGCGGCACCTGGCGCATCGACCAGGAGCTCGGCGCGGTCGCCGTCATGGGCGACGTGCTGCTCGACCTGCGCGAGGCCGAGGTGCGCACGGACGTGGTCGACGTCACGGCGGTGTCCGTGATGGGCGACGTCAAGATCATCGTGCCCGACGGCGTGAACGTCGACCTCGACGGCGTCGCCGTGATGGGCGACAAGAAGGTCGACGTGCTGGAGGCGGCCCCCGGCATGAACGTGCCGGTGATCCGGGTGCGCGCCTACGCCGTGATGGGCGACGTCAAGGTGCTCGGCGACTCCCGCGCCCAGCCGGTCAAGCGCGGCCTGGCCGCCTGGCGGGAGCACTGGCGGGCGCTGCACGGCGACGACTGGCGCGAGGTCGGCCGCCAGATGCGCGACGACGCCCGCGAGGTCGGCCGGCAGATCCGCGACGAGCACCGCGCCCTGGAGCGAGAGCGCCGCGACCGCCGCGACCGCCGGGGTTACTGAGGCCGTGCAACGCGGGCGGGGGTCTTCGGCGTAGTGATCGGTGAACATCACCGGACAGTGAGGACCCCTCGATGCGGGATCGTGCCGACTTCGAGCGCTACGTCGAGCAGCGCTCGGCCCGCCTGCTCAGGACGGCGTACCTGCTGTGCCGCGACTGGGCCACGGCGGAGGACCTGACGCAGACCGCGCTGGCCAGGGCCTGGCTGGCCTGGCGGCGGGTCGGCGCGAACCCCGACCCGTACGTCTACCGCATCCTGACCAACACGCACGCCTCCTGGTGGCGGCGGCGCTGGCGGGGCGAGGTGGCCACGGGCGAGCTCCCGGACCGCCCCCAGGACCAGGACGACACGGCCGGGATCGGCACCCGGGACGCGCTCAGGGCCGCCCTGGCCGCGCTCCCGGCCAAGCAGCGGGCCGTGGTCGTGCTGCGGTACTTCGAGGACCTGCCCGACGAGGCCATAGCCCAGATCGTGGGCTGTTCGGTGCCCACCGTTCGCAGCCAGGCCAGCCGCGCGCTGGCCAAGCTGCGGCTCGACCCCGCGGCCAGGGCCGCGGCGGAGACGGGAAGCTGACGATGACCGAACAGCGACTGCGTGACCTGCTCGAACACGACAGCGCCGACGTGCCCCCGGGCGGGGTGCGGCTGGCCGACGTGGACGCCCGCGTCCGCTGCATCCGGCGGCGCCGGGGCCGGGCGGCGGCCTCGGTGGCGGCGGCGGCCCTGACGGTCACGGCCGTCACGGTGCTCACCGTGGACGCCCGGCCCGTTCCCGGGTCCACCCCCGCCGCCGGGGACGTGTGGGCCGGAGCCCTGGCCCAGCCGGCGCCGACGCGCGCCCGGCCCAGGCCGCCGCTCTTCCACGGTTACTCCCAGGGCGGCAGGCGGGAGACGTTCACCTTCGAGTCGAAGGCCGGGAAGGTGTCCTTCGCCCTCACCTGCCCGCCGGGCAGCTACGGGCTGATCTGGCTCAACGGCGAGCTGGTCGCCACCGGCGCGTGCGGGCCCACGGTCCGGCAGCCGCCCGGCTGGTTCGGCGACGCCGAGGCCCGCGACGGCGTCAACGAGCTGAGCGCCGCCGTGGTGAAGGCCGCGGACGCGGGCACCGGCACGATGACCGCCGAGGGCGCCGACGAGCTGCTGGCCTGGACCGCCTCCTACCCCGCCGAGTGGCGGCTGATCCTGGCCGACGCCCGCACCCGGTCGTGCCGGCCCAACGTGGTCAGCGTCGATCCGAGGACCGGCGCGATCATGGCCCGCTGCTGAGAGCCCGCTGCTGGGGGGCTCAGCCGGCCACGGGCAGGCGCTCGCGCAGGGCCGTCTCGTACCGCTCCAGCAGCACGTCCACCAGCTCGGGCGCCGGGCCGAGCACGTCGGCGCAGACGGCTGGGGCGGTGGCCCGGCGGATCCGGTCGGCGAAGAAGCCGGGAGCCAGCAGGTAGGGGGCGACGGCCACGCGCGGCGCGCCCGCGGCGCGAAGCCGCGCGACGGCCTCCCCCGGCGTCGGGCCGGCGGCCGAGGCGTAGGCCGCGGTCACCGTCCACCAGCCGGCGCGCCGCCAGGCGCGGGCCATGCCCGCGATCACCTCGTTGGCCCTGGCGTCGCTCGACCCGGCCGAGACCAGCACGACCGCCGTCTCGGGGTCGCCGGCCGGCACGCCCGCCTCCGCCAGCCGCCGCTCCAGCGCCGGCAGCAGCAGCGGGTGCGGCCCGAGCGTCGTGCCGTAGCGGACCCGCAGGCGCGGATCGCGCGCGCGGGCCTCGTTGAGCGCGGCCGGCAGGTCGACCCGGCTGTGGTAGGCCTCGGTGAGCAGCAGCGGCAGCACCACGGCCTCGCTCAGCCCGTCGAGCGCCTGCCCCAGCGTGGGCGCGCAGTGGTCGAGGTAGGCCACCCGCACCGGCACGTCGGGACGCGCCAGGCGCACGCGGTCCAGCAGCGCGGCCACGGTGGCGGCGGCACGCGGGTCACGCGACCCGTGCGCGACCGCCACCAGTGGCACGCGCCCGGGGGCCGGCCCGCCTGCCAACGGGACGCGGCCCCTGCCGGGGATCACAGGTGAATGCCGCATTCGACCTTCCCCAGCCCCGCCCAGCGGCCGCTGCGCGGGTCCTCGCCCTCGGCGACCTGGCGCGTGCACGGCGCGCAGCCGATCGAGGGGTAGTTGTCGTAGTGCAGGGGGTTGATCAGCACGCCGTTGTCGGCGATGTAGTTGTCGACGTCCTCCTGCGTCCAGGCGGCGATCGGGTTGACCTTCACCATCTGGCGCTTGGCATCCCACTCGACGACCCTGGTGTCCGTACGGCTGGACGACTCGTCCCGGCGGATGCCGGAGATCCACGCCAGGTACGGCTCCAGCGCCCGGTTGAGCGGCTCGACCTTGCGCAGATAGCAGCACAGGTCGGGGTTGCGGCCGAACAGGCGCGGCCCGAGGTCGCGATCCTGCTCCTGGACCGTCCTGGACGGCTTGATGTCGATCACGTTGACGTCATAGACCTGCCGCACGGCGTCACGGGTGCCGATCGTCTCGGCGAAGTGGTAGCCGGTGTCGATGAACAGCACGTCCACGCCCGGTTTGACGCGGCTCACCAGGTCGATGAGCAAGGCGTCGCTCATGGAGGACGTCAGGCACAACCGGTCGCCGAACGTCGCCGCGGCCCACCGGATGATCTCCCGGGCCGGGGCGCCCTCAAGGAACGTGGCGGCGGACTCGACGATGTCCTGCAGGTCGAGCGTGCCACGCTGATCTCGCAAACCCACCTCGATGTCGACGAGCGTCATATCTTCACTCCGATTCCGAGAAACTTCAGCTTGAAGGCGCGGGCGCAGGCGCGGCAGTACCAGCCGCCGTCCCCCTCGTAGGGCTCCAGGTCCTCGTCACCGCAGTACGGGCAGTGGAAGGGGACCGCTCGCGTGGTCATTTCAGGTCCGCCTCGTCCGCGCGCTGCACCCAGTCGGCGAAGGACTCGCCTTCCTTCTTCTGGGCGTCGTAGTTGCGCACCACGCGCTCGACGTAGTCGGGCAGGGCCTTGGCGGTGGTCTTCAGGCCGCGCACCTTGCGGCCGAAGCCGGAGTTCACGCCGAGCGAGCCGCCCAGGTGGATCTGGTAGCCCTCGACCTGGTCGCCGTTCTCGTCCACGACGAGCTGGCCCTTCAGGCCGATGTCGGCGACCTGGATGCGGGCGCAGGAGTTGGGGCAGCCGTTGACGTTGATGGTGAGCGGCTGCTCGAAGTCGGGCAGCCGCCGCTCCAGCTCGTCGATCAGGTGCGCGGCGGTGGCCTTGGTCTCGACGATGGCGAGCTTGCAGTACTCGATGCCGGTGCAGGCCATCGTCTGGCGGCGGAACGTGGAGGGGTTGACCTGCAGGTCGTTGGCCTCCAGCTCGGCCACGATGGACTCCACCCGGTCCGGCGCGACGTCGAGGACGACCATCTTCTGCTCGACGGTGGTGCGCACCCGGCCGGAGCCGTGCCGCTCGGCGATGTCGGCGATCACGTGGAGCTTGTCGCCGTCGAGGCGGCCCACCTTGGGCGCGAAGCCCACGTAGAAGTTGCCGTCCTTTTGCGGATAGACGCCCACGTGGTCGCGGCGGCTGCCGCGCGGCAGGGCGGGCGCCGGGCCGTCGGGCAGGCTCTCCTTGACGTACTCGGTCTCCAGCACCTCGCGGAACTTCTCCACGCCCCAGTCGTTGACCAGGAACTTCAGCCGGGCCCTGTGCCGCAGCCGGCGGTAGCCGTAGTCGCGGAAGATGCCGATCACGCCCGCGTACACGTCGTCGACGCGGTCGGGGCTGACGAAGACGCCGAGGCGCTTGGCCAGCATCGGGTTGGTGGACAGGCCGCCGCCGACCCACAGGTCGTAGCCCGCCTCGCCGTGCTCGTTGACGACGCCGACGAAGGCGACGTCGTTGATCTCGTGCACCGTGCAGTGGGCCGGGCAGCCGCTCAGCGCGCTCTTGAACTTGCGCGGCAGGTTGGAGTACTCGGGGTTGCCGATGAACTGCTGGTTGATCGAGTGGATGTCGTCGGTGGCGTCCAGCACCTCCTCGGCGTCGATGCCGGCCAGCGGGCAGCCCAGGATCACCCGCGGGGTGTCGCCGCACGCCTCGGTGGTGGACAGGCCGACGGCCTCCAGGCGCTCCCAGATGTCGGGCACCGACTCGATCTCGATCCAGTGGAGCTGGATGTTCTGCCGGTCGGTGAGGTCGGCCGTGCCGCGCGCGTACTCGTTGGCGATGTCGGCGATCGTGCGGAGCTGGCGCAGGTCGAGCTGGCCGCCGTCGATGCGCACGCGGAGCATGAAGTAGCGGTCGTCGAGCTCCTCCGGCTCCAGGACGGCGGTCTTGCCGCCGTCGATGCCGGGCTTGCGCTGGGTGTAGAGGCCGTACCAGCGCATCCGGCCGCGCAGGTCGGCGGGGTCGATGGAGTCGAAGCCGCGCTTGGCGTAGACGTCGATGATGCGCTGGCGGACGTTGAGCCCGTCGTCGTTCTTCTTGTTCTCTTCGTTCTTGTTCAGGGGTTCCCGGTAGCCGAGGGCCCATTGGCCCTCGCCGCGCGGGCGCTTGTGATGCCGGCTGGCAGGGGTGCTCATTGCGCGTCCTTCGTTTCGTGGGCGCGCGCAGCGTTCCTCCTGCCTCGTCGTCGAGTGCAGGGGTTCAGGTGAATGCGACGCGCTCTGCGGTGGAGAAGATGAGTTAGCGGGCGTCGCAACAGATGGCACTGCGGACACGCTGAAGGTCGACGTGGCGTCGACCGACGAGCATGGGGTCCGCTGGCATACCTTGACGATACTCCGGAGATCCCGGATGTCCAAGATGGGGTCCAGAGTCTGGACTCCGCGGGCCGCTAACCTTGGCGCGGCCAGTCGAGCGGCGACTCCTGCGGCCGTTCCTCGCTCTGGTGCTGGCAGTCGCACCAGGAGCCGCCGCGGCAGTCGTCGTGACGCTTGTCCTTGCAGCTCTCGCAGATCACGTCTGCAATTATTCTCCCAGAACGTTGTTCGGGTTAGGCTGGCGCCCGTGGATCTCATGGCCGGACTGCTGGCCGACCTCCGGGACGAGAGCGATTCCCTGGAGGCGCTGCTGGCGCCGCTGCGCCCCGCCGACTGGGAGACGCCCACGCCCGCCGCGGGCTGGGCGGTGCGCGACCAGGTGAGCCACCTGGCCTGGTTCGACGACGCCGCCGTGGTGTCGGTCACCGACCCGGACGGCTTCCGCGCCCTGGCCGCGCGGACCGGCTCGGTGGACGACCTCGCGCGGGCCGCGCGCGGCCTGCCGCCGGGTGAGCTGCACGCCTGGTTCCGCGCGTCCCGCGCCCGGTCGCTGGAGGCGTTCGCGACGCTCGGCGCACGCGTGCGGGTGCCGTGGTTCGGGCCGGCGATGTCGGGCGCGTCGTTCGTCACCGCGCGCCTGATGGAGACCTGGGCCCACGGCCAGGACGTGGCCGACGCGCTCGGCGTCGCCCGCGAGCCCACCGAACGGCTGCGGCACGTGGCCCTGCTCGGCGTGCGCGCCCGGCCCTACAGCTTCGCCGCCCGCGGCCTGCCCGAGCCCGCCGGGCCGGTACGCGTCGAGCTCACGACCCCCGGCGGCGACCTGTGGACCGCCGGCCCCGCGGACGCGCCCGCCGCCGTGCGCGGCCCGATGCTCGACTTCTGCCTGCTCGTCACCCAGCGCGTGCACCTGTCGGACACGGCCCTGGAGCCGGCCGGCGAGCCCGCCCGCGCCTGGCTGGAGATCGCCCAGGCGTTCGCCGGGCCGCCGGGGCCGGGGCGGCCGCCCAGGTCAGGGTAAGTTCAGGGTCGTACCGGATGACCTCGGCGGCACGGCCGGTGACATGCTGTGAGCATGCGGACCATTCTGAACGTCATCTGGCTCGTGTTCGCCGGCATCTGGCTGGCGATCGGCTACGCCGTGGCCGGGATCATCTGCTGCATCCTCATCGTCACCATCCCGTTCGGCATCGCCTCGTTCAGGATCGCCGCCTACGCTCTGTGGCCGTTCGGCCGTACGGTCGTGCGCGATCCGGACGCCGGCGTCTTCTCCCTCATCGGCAACGTGATCTGGTGCGTGGTCGCGGGCATCTGGCTGGCGATCGGGCACGTCATCACCTCGATCCCGCTGTTCATCTCCATCATCGGCATCCCCATGGGCATCGCGAACCTCAAGCTGATCCCCGTCTCCCTCCTCCCGCTGGGCGCGCGCATCGTGGACAACGACTAGGGCAGGAGCCGGGACGTAAGCTGTCCCGGAGAGTCACTGCGAAATACCGTTGGGTGCCATGACGTCCACCAATGCGCCTTCCCGGTCCAGGAGGCGGCTCGCCTCGACCGCCCGGGCCAGGCTGAACTGGGTGCTCGACACCAAGTCGTGGGCGATCGTGCGCGCGGCCACGAACGCCGGTGTCGACTACCGGGTCACCGGCCTGGCCGGCGAGGCCGCGTTCTTCGCGCTGCTGTCGTTGCCGCCGTTCGTGCTGGGCCTGATCGGCGTGCTGGGCAAGCTCGGCACCTGGCTCGGCGGCGGCGTCGTCACGGAGGTCAAGACGTGGGTGATCGAGCAGGCCGGGCTGCTGTTCACCGACGACGCCGTCAAGAAGGTGATCAACCCGCTCATCACCGACGTGCTCAGGGACGACGCCAACAAGGTGTCCATCATCTCGCTCGGCTTCCTGCTGTCGCTGTGGTCGGGCTCGCGGGCGCTCTACGTCTACGTCGACCTCATCTCGGTCGCCTACGGGCTGGGGGAGGAGCGCGGCATCATCCGCACCCGGCTGATGTCGTTCGGCCTCTACGTCGTCGGCCTGATCATCGGCATCATCGTCATGCCGATCCTGGTCATCGGCCCCACCCTGCTCAAGGACGCGCTCCCCGGCGAGTACGGCATCCTCATCGACATCCTCTACTGGCCCGTCGTGATCAGCGGCTCGGTGCTCTTCCTCACCGTGCTCTACCACGTCAGCGTGCCGGTGCGGACGAAGTGGTACCGGGAGCTGCCCGGCGCGATCCTGGCCCTGTTCCTGTGGATCGTGTGCGCCGCCGTGCTGCGGGCGGTGCTGGCGGCCTGGTTCTCGCCCGTGTCCGTCTACGGCTCCCTGGCCGCCCCGATCGCGCTGCTGCTGTGGCTGTACATCACCGCCCTGGCCGTGCTGATCGGAGCCATCCTCAACGCCGAGGTCGACCGGCTCTGGCCGGGTGTGAGCCGGACCAAGTAGCGGGACGAGCGGCCGGTTGCGCATCCGCTATCGTCTAGGGCGACGCGACTGGCGCATTCGGTGGGATCGACCACCAGGGAGCGAATCAACCGGGAGCGGAGGCCGAGCGCCTGGGTCTTCGCCAATTGTCAATGATGACAGGGGAGTCATGAGTTCTCTTGCTAGCGCCGACCCGCAGCTCGCCGAGCTCATCAAGGCGGAGGAGCGCCGCCAGGCCGACACCGTCAAGCTGATCGCGTCCGAGAACTACGTGTCCAAGGCCGTGCTCGAAGCGACCGGCACGGTGCTGACCAACAAGTACTCCGAGGGTTACGCGGGCAAGCGCTACTACGAGGGCCAGCAGGTCATCGACCAGATCGAGACGCTGGCGATCGAGCGGGCCAAGGCCGTGTTCGGCGTCAACCACGCCAACGTCCAGCCGTACTCGGGCTCGCCCGCCAACCTGGCCGTCTACCTGGCCTTCCTGCAGCCCGGCGACACCGTGCTCGGCATGGGCCTGCCGTTCGGCGGCCACCTGACCCACGGCTGGTCGGTCTCGGCCACCGGCAAGTGGTTCAACCCGGTCCGTTACGGCGTGCGCCGCGACACCGGCCGCGTCGACCTCGACGAGGTCCGCGAGCTGGCCCTGGAGCACCGGCCGAAGCTGATCTTCTGCGGCGGCACCGCGATCCCGCGCACGATCGACTTCGAGGGCTTCGCCTCCATCGCCCGCGAGGTCGGCGCCGTGCTCGCGGCCGACATCGCGCACATCGCCGGCCTGGTCGCGGGCGGCGCCCACCCGTCCCCGGTGGGTCACGCCGACGTGATCTCCACGACCACCCACAAGACGCTGCGCGGCCCGCGCGGCGCGATGCTCATGGCCACCAGCGACGAGCACGCCACCGCGCTCAACAAGGCCGTCTTCCCCGGCCTCCAGGGCGGCCCGCACAACCACACCACCGCCGCCATCGCCGTCGCGCTGCACGAGGCCGCCCAGCCGTCCTTCCGCGACTACGCCCACCAGGTCGTCGCCAACGCCAAGGCCCTGGCCGAGGAGCTGTCCAGCCGGGGCTTCGACCTGGTCTCCGGCGGCACCGACAACCACCTGATCCTGCTCGACCTGACGCCCAAGGGCATCGGCGGCAAGCCCGCCGCCCAGGCGCTCGACCGGGCCGGCCTGGAGACCAACTACAACGCGGTGCCGTTCGACACCCGCAAGCCGTTCGACCCGTCGGGCATCCGCATCGGCACCCCGTCGGTCACCTCGCGCGGCATGGGCGAGGCCGAGATGCGGCAGATCGGCGCCTGGATGGACGAGGTCGTCACGGCCCTGGCCAAGGGCGACGCCGAGGACGTCATCACCCGCGTCCACCACGAGGTCAGCGAGCTGACCGCCCAGTTCCCCGCCCCCGGCCTGTCCTGATCCCGCGGCCCGCCCGTCCGGCCCGGCCCGCCCCTCGCGGCGGGCGGCCGGACGGTCAGTGCCGGACCGTCACCACGATCTTGCCGAACTGCGCGTTCGACTCCAGGTGCCGGTGCGCCTCGACGATCTCCTCCAGGTCGAACGTGCGGTCCACCACCGCCCGGAACGCGCCCGAGCGCAGCCCCGACGCCACGAACGCCGCCGCCCGCCGCAGCCGTTCGGGCACCCGCGTCGTCTCGTGCATCGTGTACGTCCGCATGTTGAGCGCCGGCATGCCGAGGTCGATCCCCGGATAGGGCGTCGGCCGGCCGCTCAGCGCGCCGTACACCAGCAGCAGCCCCTCGGGGGCGACCACCCTGGCCAGGTCCGTCACGCCCGGCCCGGCCACGGCGTCGAAGACGAACTCCGCGCCGCGCCCGCCCGTGGCCGCCAGCACCCGCTCGGCCACGTCCTCCTCCTCGGTGACGATCACCTCGGCGGCGCCCTCCTTCAGCAGGGCCTCCTTCTTGGCCGCGGTGCGGGTGAGGGCGATCGGCGTGGCGCCCATGCGGTCGGCGACCCGGGTGGCGGCCAGGCCCACGCTGCTGGAGGCGGCGTTCAGCACCACCGTGTCCCCGGGACGCATCCCGCCCACCTCCACCAGCGCGCCGTAGGCCGTCACGTACGGCATCCACACGGCCGCGCCCTCCACCGGGCCCACCCCCTCGGGACGGGGCAGCACAGCCGCCGCCGGCACGACCGCCCGCCTGGCGTACACGCCGTAGTCGTTCTGCGAGAACGCCGGCACCGTGCTCACCGGCTGGCCGGTCCGCAACCCGGTGACGCCCGCGCCCACCGCCTCGACCACCCCGGCGGCCTCGGTGCCGAGCCGGGCGGGGAAACTCCGGACGGGCTCGATGTAGTGGCCGCTGCGGAACAGCGCCTCGGCCCGGTTGAGGCCGATCGCGTCCACCCGGATCCGCACCTCGCCCGGCCCCGGCTCGCCGGCCGCCACGTCCGCCAGCTCCAGCACCTCGGGCCCGCCGAGCTCGTGGAACAGCACCGTCCTGGTCATCACATCGTCCTTCCGCGTCAGAGGCCGCCATTCAACCCCCGAAGTACGACTACCGTCAAACTTCGATGGATGTCGTACTATGGCTCCATGGACGCCGACCGCACCCCGGACCACCCCGACCTGCGCGAAGTCACCCTGCAACGGGTTCTCGAAGCCCTCGTCGACCCGGTCCGGCGCAGCATCGTCACCCAGCTCGCCACCGCCGCCGGCGACATCAGCTGCGGCGGGTTCGACATCTCGGTGAGCAAGTCCACCGCCACCCACCACTTCCGGGTGCTGCGCGAGGCCGGCCTCATCCGGCAGCACTACGCCGGCACCTCCCGCCTGAACACCCTGCGCAGGGCCGAGTTCGACCAGGCGTTCCCCGGCCTGCTCGACGCCGTCGTCACCGCCGACCGCGCGTCCGCCTGAACGCGGCGAGGCCCTCCCGCCGGCGGCGGAAGGGCCTCGCGCGGGTCCGCGACCTCAGGTCCTGACGGTGAGCAGGGTCGTGCCCGTCCTGGTGACCACCTCGAAGCGGTCGATCTCGGCCAGCGGCGTCGCGCTGCCGCCGTGCATGTAGAGCGGCGCCGGCGAGCCCGGCACGCCGTAACCCGGCGCCGGCACCGACCACCCGGTCATCACCCGCCGCTCGCCCGACTTGCCCACCGACACCAGCTCGCACTCCAGCGGCCCCTTCACCCCCGACAGCTTGAGCGCCGCGTGCGTGCCCCAGCCCTTGGACTCCACCACCAGCCCGCCCGACACCCCGCCGACGCCCTTGCCCGCGATCGGCGTGCCGTCGGCGTAGAACTGCTCGGCCGGGCCCATGTGGTCGGCGCGTCCCGCCATCGCCGGCGGCGGGTCGCCGCCGCCGGTGAGCTGCGTGCCGACGGTAAGACCGCCGGCCACCAGGGCGACCGCCGCCGCCATCCCGAGCAGGAACGTCCCCCGGCGGGCTCGCCGGTCGGCCGCCTTCTTGCGGAGGAGCAGGTCGACCACGCCGGCCTGCCCCTCACGGGGAGGAGGGCCGGCGTCCTCCAGCGGGCCGATGCCGTGCAGCACGCTCGCGACCCCCGCCAGGTCCGACAACTCGAAGCGGCAGGAGGGGCAGACGCGCAGGTGGGACTCGAAGGCCAGCCGGTCGTCCTCCTCCAGCAGGCCGAGGGCGTAGGCGCCCACGTCGGTGTGCTCGACTCCCGAGGTCACGCCGTCACCCCCCGCTCCTCCAGCGCGACCCGCAGCGCGCGGACCGCGTAGTAGACCCGCGACTTCACGGTGCCCACCGGGATGCCGAGCGCCGCGGCGGCGTCGTTGACCGACCGGTCCCGCAGGATCGTCTCGTTCAGGATCTCGCGGTGCGCCGGTGACAACGCCTTCAGCGCCTCCGACACGACCACCTGGCGCAGCAGCCCCTCCAGTTCGTCCGGCACCGGCACGCTGTCCAGCGCCCCGTCGCCCGATTCCGGCGGGCGCGCCTCCCTGCGCCGCCGGTCGTCGATCACGATGCGTCTGGCCACCGTGGCGAGCCAGGGCATGAGCGAGACCGAGTCGGGGTCCAGCCGCTCCGCGCTGCGCCAGGCCCGGATCATCGTCTCCTGCACCACGTCTTCCGCCCACTGCCGGTCGCCCGCCGTCAGCCGTACCACGAAGGCCAGCAACGGCCGGTGGTACTCCCGGTAGAGCGCGGACACGACCACCTCGTCGTCCGGTCGCACCCGCCGGATCAGGTGGCGCAGGCGCGGCTCGCCCACCGGGGCCGTCCCCTCGGCCGAGGGCGGGGGATACGTGCTGATCCGCATCAGGCCCCTTTCTCGCGTCCGTCGGGAGGGAGTACGCTCGGCCGCCCTGGCGGGGTTCAACGGATCGCCGAAACATAATGCGATTGCATCTGCCGGGAAAGGGTGGTTAGAGTCGCATGCGTAACCGATCGAGGAGGTGAGGGCTATGCGGGTCGTTCTGTTCCGCCTGTCGTCCGTCTACCTCCGGGCCCTCGTCTGAGCTGCCCGTTTCCTTCTCGATCAAAGGTTTCACCGTCTTGTCTTACGACCTTTCCCTGCTCGGCTGGACCGATCTGCGCGCCGCCGAGCTCCCTGCTGACACCGTCCCGGCGCGGGTGGCCCGCGTCGACCGCGGCGCCGCCGAGGTGATCGCCGCCGACGGTCAGCACCACGTCCGCTACGGCGCCCGCGTGCGCCGTTCCTCCGCCGACGACCCGGTGGCCCTGCCGTGCGTGGGCGACTGGGTCGCGCTCAGATGGCTGCCCGAAGGCCGGTACGAGCTCGACCAGGTGCTCTCCAGGACCACCGCGTTCATCCGGGGCGGCGTGAGCCGCCACTCGACCGGCGGGCTGTCCGGCGACGGCCAGGGCCAGGTGCTCGCGGCCAACGTCGACGTCGTCTTCGTGGCCGAGCCGTCCATGCACTCGACCGACTTCGCCGACCTGGGCCGCATCGAGCGCCTGGTGGCGCTGGCCTGGGAGTCCGGCGGCACGCCCGTCGTGCTGGTGACCAAGTCCGACCTGTTCGAGTCGGGCCTCGACGAGCTGATGGCCGACGTGCGGGCCGCCGCGCCGGGCGTCGACGTGCACGCCGTCTCCTCGGTGCTGGGGGAGGGGGTCTCGCTGGCCGCGAGCTACCTGCACGGCTCCCGTACGGCGGTCGTGCTCGGGCCTTCCGGCGCGGGCAAGTCCACCCTGGTCAACGCGCTGGCCGAGGCGGGCGTGATGGACACCCAGCAGGTGCGCGCGGCCGACGGGCGCGGCCGGCACACCACCGTCCACCGGGAGCTGATCCCGCTGCCCGGCGGCGGCCTGATCATCGACACCCCGGGCATCCGCCGGATCGGCCTCTACGACATCGGTGAGGGCGTCGACCTCGTCTTCGCCGACATCGAGCAGCTGGCCGAGCGGTGCCGCTTCGCCGACTGCGGGCACGTGAGCGAGCCGGGCTGCGCCGTCCTGGACGCCATGGAGAACGGCGAGCTGCCCGAACGCCGGCTGCAGAGCTGGCGCAAGCTGCAGCGCGAGGCGGCCTGGATGGCGTCCCGCACGGATGCGCGGCTGCGCAAGGAGCAGCAGAACAAGTGGAAGATCATCCACAAGGAGATGCGCCGCTCCAGCCGCAACCGTCCCTGACGGTCCCCGTCCGGCTTTCTCGCCTTCCTCCTGGCTGGTGCGGGAGGGAGGCGAGTAGACCGGGTGGTGCGGGTATGCACAGGTCATGCAGGTGTTCGCGGATCGGGCCGAGGCCGGGGCGTTGCTGGCCGAGCGGCTGCCGGAGGTGCGCGACCCCGTCGTGCTGGCGTTGCCGCGTGGCGGGGTCGCCGTCGCCGTGCCGGTCGTCCGCCGGCTCGGCGGCGACCTCGACGTGCTCGTCACCCGGAAGATCGGCTACCCGCCCGCTCCCGAGCTGGGCGTGGGGGCGATCGCCGAGGGCGGCGAGCCGGTGTTCGACCTGACGATGCTCGACCGGCTCGGGCTGACGCCCGAGGACCTGGCCGACGTGGTCGAGCGGGAGCGGCACGAGCTGGCCAGGCGGGTGCGGGTCTACCGGGGTGACCGGCCGCTGTCGCCGCTGGCCGGACGCGAGGTGATCGTCGTGGACGACGGCCTGGCCACGGGCGGGACGGCGCGGGCGGCCCTGCGCGCGGTGGCCGCGGCCGGTCCCGCCAGGGTGACGCTGGCCGTGCCGGTCGGCGCTGAGGAGACCGTCGAGAGGATGCGCGCGGAGGCCGACGAGGTGGTGGTGCTGCTGACGCCGGTCGACTTCAGGGCGGTCGGCCAGTGGTACGAACACTTCGACCAGCTCACCGACGAGGACGTGCTGGACCTCCTGGAGCAGAGGTGACCTGCACCGGACGGCGCCGCTCGTACCGGTGTCTACGCGGACAGGACCGCCCAGACCAGCTTCCGGGAGCCGCCGGGGGCGAACCAGCCCCACGCGCTGCAGAGCGCGTCGACCAGCCGCAGCCCGCGCCCGAACTCGGCGAACACGTCGGCCGGCGCCGCCACCGGGACGGACTCGCTGTGGTCGGTCACCACGCAGGCCAGCTCGGGCCGGCGGAAGAGCAGCCGGAGCTGCACGGCTCCGCCGCCGTGCCGCATCGCGTTCGTGACCAGCTCGGAGACCACCAGTTGCACGTCGTAGGCCAGGTCGGCGGCGGCCCACGAGGTGAGCGTCTGGTCCACGAAACGCCGGGCCATCGCGACGCAGGCCGGCTCGAACGCGGTGCGCTCGTGGAAGGGGAACACCGCGTCGCACTCTCCGGCGCGCCCATCCACCAGAATGGTGGCGAGCCACCCTGGTGGCCGGGAACCGATGACGGCTTGCGGCCGAGCGTCGAAAGTCGTCATCCTGGCCCCCGAAGCGCGGTCTGGTGATCCAGTGCCCATCTTTACGGGGTGTGGGTAGTGATGCAAGACTTTTCGTGTTTTACCGATGCGAATACCATCTGCACGTGCAGATGATCTAGGAGCGGTCGAGTGAGCGCACAGAGCGCGGAGGGAAAGCTTCTCAGCTACACGCCGGGAAGCCCGACGGTGCTGCGGATCCTGCTGGGTACGCAACTGCGCAGGCTCCGTACCGAGAAGGGTATCTCCCGGGAGGATGCCGGGTACTCGATTCGCGCCTCTCATGCGAAAATCAGCCGACTTGAGCTCGGTCAGGTCAGCTTCAAGCAGCGAGACGTCGCCGACCTGCTCACCCTCTACGGCGTCACCGCTCCGGAGGACCGCGAGCCGCTGCTCGCCCTGGCCCGGCAGGCCAACGCGCCGGGCTGGTGGCACAAGTACGGCGACCTGCTGCCCGGCTGGTTCGAGGTCTACATCGGGCTGGAGGGGGCCGCCTCGGCCATCCGCACGTTCGAGAACCAGTTCGTCCCCGGCCTGCTGCAGACGCCCGCGTACGCCAAGGCCGTGATCCGGCTCGGCAACGAGAAGGCGCTCGACGCCGAGCTCGACCGCCGCGTCACCCTGCGCACCACCAGACAGCAACGGCTGGAGAGCGGGCTCAAGCTGTGGGCCGTGATCGACGAGGCCGTCCTGCGGCGTGGGCTCGGCGGGGCCGAGGTCATGCGCGAGCAGATCCGCCACCTGCTCGACGCCACGGAGGAGCGCAACGTCACCGTGCAGGTGATGCCGTTCGAGAGCGGCGGGCACGCGGCGGCCGGCGGCTCGTTCAGCATCCTGCGCTTCCCCGAGCGCGACCTGCCCGACGTGGTCTACATGGAGCAGCTCACCAGCGCCCTCTATCTGGACAAGCCGGCCGACTCCGACCACTACATGGAGGTCATGGACCGGCTGAGCATCCAGGCCCTGGAGCCGAAGCAGACACGGCGCTTTCTGGAACAGCTCATTTCCGGATGAGCTGCTGAAACTCCTGTGATCCACTCCATAGTCGGATTTTTGGTCATCCGGTATATGGAGTCTGTCGTGCTGTCGTAGGGTCGGCGCAAACGCGGATGCACGTGCATCCGTAAGATTGCTAGGAGCTTCCCCCATGCACGAGTTCCGGAACGGAACCCCCGCCGGTCACCTCCCCGTCGTGTGGCGCAAGAGCAGGCGAAGCAATCCCAACGGCAACTGCGTCGAGGTCGCGGGCCTGCCCACGGGTGAGATCGCCATGCGTAACTCCCGGTTCCCCGACGGCCCCGCGCTGGTCTACACGCAGGCCGAGATCAGCGCGTTCGTCCTGGGGGCCAAGGACGGCGAGTTCGACGACCTGATCGTCTGACTCCCCGTCCGATCAGCGGGGTTCGTTGTACCAGCGCCACCGGGTCTGGCGCGGCCGTCCGGGCAGCTCACCGCGGCCGGTCGCCCACAGGAGCGTGGCCCACGGGGCGGTGTCCACGGGGACGTCGGGGAACAGGCGGGCCAGCACCCGCGAGCACAGGTCCGCGGGCGGCTCCCAGGCCAGGCCGAGCCCCTCGGACACGTCGTGCATATGCACGAGCGTTTCCACCAGGCCCATCGCGGCGGTCGCCGAGGCGTCCGCCATGCCGAAGATGTGATGACCGCGCGCCTGCGGCGGCGCGGTGCGGACCATGGCCGACAGCAGCGCGCCGGAGGCCTGGAGCACCTGCAGCAGCCCGGTGGGCCCGGCCGCGCGGTCGGCGTGGATGGTGTTGTTCGGGCCGCCGGGCCTGCGCCGCTCCAGCACGAAGGGCACGTACGTGTCCAGCGGCGGCACGTTGAGGCCGAGCTGGGCGGCGTAGGCGAACAGGTCGTCGGCGAGGTGCTCGACGGTCTCCCAGCAGGTCCACTCCAGTGAGCCCGCCTTCGCCTCCCACGCCTGCGGCGGCGCGTCCCGCAGCGTGTCGACGGCGAGGGCGACGGCCTGGTCGAGGTCGTCCGCGGTCACGAGCGCTGAATCCGGCATGAGGGGCACCTTACCGCCGTCCGGTTCGTGCGCCCGCGTGTAGGGTCGTCACGATCCGCACGTCCGTACGGGAGCCCGCATGACTGAGCCCGAAGACCTCACCGCGCGCCCCCGCATCAGGGACGCGGCGCTCGACGCGCTCGCGCCCTACCGGCTGCACGTGGCGCAGGCGCTGGCCGAGGGCCGGGCCGCTGCTCGACCTCTACTCCCACCCCCTGCTGACCCCGGAGGCGGCGGCGGAGCTGCGGCACGCCCTCGGCAAACCCCCCGAAAGCGGATGATCCCGCTCAGGACGGGTCCGCTCAGGCCGGGTCCTTTCTGGACGGGCCCGCTCAGGATCGGTTCTTTTCCGGACGGATCTGCTCAGGACAGGAAGTCCGTCAGCGTCGAGAGCAGCGCCTCCGGCCGGCCGAGCACGCCGTGGTCCTCGCCGGGCAGCACCACGTGCCGGGCGCCCGGCACGGCGTCGGCGACGGCCCGCACGGCGTCCAGCATCCACTTCGGCGACTGGTCGCCGCCGATCGCCAGGGTGGGCACGGTGACGCGGGACAGCCGCTCGACCGGCAGCGACTGCCCCGGGCCGCACACGGCGGCGTCGTAGGCGAGCGTGTGCGCCAGGCTGGTGAACCAGCCCCACACGGGCTCCGACCGCATGCCCGCCACCACCTCGGCGGGCACGTCGGCGCCCTCGGTCAGGAACAGCGCCACGGCCTCGTCGCGGCGATCGCCCTCGACGAGGCCGCGCAGCCGCTCGGCGAAGTCGCCGCCGGGCGCGGTGCGCGCGCCGTCCACGACGTACGGCGGCTCGTAGACGGCCAGACGGGTGATCGGCAGCCCGTGCGCGGCGGCCTCCAGCGCGAGGACGGCGCCGGAGGAGTGGCCGAAGACGCTCGCCGAGCCGCCCGCGTGCTCGATCAGCGCGGCGAGGTCCTCGATCTCCCGCTCGACGGCGTAGGCGGGCGCGTCGCCGCTGCCGCCCCGGCCGCGCCGGTCGTGGGCGATCGCGCGGAAGCCGGGGGCGAGGGCGGCGGCGAGGGCGGCGACGGTGGTGCGGTCGTTGAAGGCACCGCCCACCAGGATCACCGGGTGGCCCTCGCCGCTGCTCTCGAACGCGATGCGGGTGCCGTCGGCCGAGGTGACGGTCTGAACCGTGGACTGCATGTCGAACTCCTTCTGCGGGCTCTTGTCAGCAGGGGGTCGGAGCCGTCCCACGCTTCTCTACATGCTTCTCCCGGAGAACATGCTTCTACCGGAAAATTCGCGGATCGGCCTGGAGGCCACGCGAGAGCCGGACGGTGATGAACTCGTTGTCGTCGGGACGTCCCGGCGTGCGGCCGCTGGAGAAGGGGAAGTTGTTGTCGTCCAGGAGGCCCAGGGTGCGGTCGTCGAGGACGACGACGTCCTCGATGGTCTGGAACGGGAACCGGAACGTGCCGGGCGTGCCGCCGAGGCCGCGCGGGTCGGCCAGGTCGAGCAGGTCGGCCACCTGCGTCTTGTCCAGCGCGCCGTCGTGGTCGCGGTCGCGCGTGTCGGCCAGGTAGACACGCTTGACCTTGGCCGCGTCGCCCTGGAGGTTGTCCCGCTCGATGATCAGGAAGCGGTTCGCGTCCACGGCGACGGCGTCGCCGATGGAGTGCGCGGGGTCCTCCAGCCGGTACGTCCACGTGCGCCCGGTGTACGCGCGACTGCGCAGGTCGAACTCGTTCATCCGCAGAGTGCCCGCGGGGTCGCCGCTCACCGTGCCTTCGAGCAGCGGGTAGAGCCGGCGGCCGTCCACCGACCTGGCCATGCCCTCGAAGCCCTTGCTGCTGGCCAGATTGGGCTGGGCGCCGTTCAGCCAGGGGTTCTCGGGGGCCTTGACGCCGGGCAGCTCGATCGGGGCGTCGAGCAGCCGGCCCCTGCGGTCGAAGTGCAGCAGGAACGGGCCGAACTCGTCGCCGATCCAGTACGTGCCGTCCGTCGCGCGCACGATCGACTCGACGTCGAAGTCGGAGCCGGTCAGCGTACGGTCCTGGCGGGTCAGGGCGAACGGGACGAGCCCCCGCGGGTCGGTCAGGTTGAAGCCGCCGAGCACCTCGACCGTCCTGGCGGCGAAGTCCGGCTTGACGCGATGCACCCGCAGGAGGAAGTCGGCGCTGTTGGCCTTGTTGCCGAAGCCGTTGTCGGACAGCACGTCGAAGGTGCCGTCGTGGCGGCGGGCGATGCCGCTGAAGCCCTGCACGGGCTGGCCGGGGAAGGGCGGGGTGACGCCGTTGACCGGCGCGGTGCCGAGGAGGGAGCCCGACGGCTCGCTGCCGGGCACGTAGGTCCGGGCAGGCAGCGCGGCGAAGCCGGTCAGCGTGGCGCGGCCGAACGCGGCGGGCGCGCGGTCCGCGGGCCGGGCGGGATCGGCCATGGCAGCGGTCGCCGGGGCGGCGAGGGCGAGCGCGATGGCCGCCGCGCACGTCAGGGTGGTGATGCGTCTCATGGCGGGCACGCTAGAGCCGGCACATGACGGCATTCCGAACACCAGACGACCTCCAACGATGTTCCTGGAGGAATCGGTGCCAGTCCGCCCGAGCCCGGTGACCTGCGTACATCCCCGGACGAAAGCGCGCACGGCCGGAAACGCGACGGCCACCCCTGCCCTGGGTCGGGCGGGGGTGGCCGGGCGATGCTTTGTGCGGGATGACGATCTCAGGCCTGATCAGGCAGTTGCCCCGACCGGGTTCGCCAGAGCCTGGGCATGGAAGGCCAGGCTCCGGTTCATCGGGACAACTGAGTGATCACGCGATGATCGTTGATGCTGCCGAGGTGTGTCAGGCGGCGGAGATGCCGGCGCTGGCGGCGCGGCGCATGCGACGGCGACGCTCGCTGGCGCGCTCGTCCTCGTTGAGACCGCCCCACGTGCCGTACTTCTCCGGCCGGGACAGCGCGTAGTCTAGGCACTCGTTGCGGACAGGGCACCCGGCGCAGATCGCCTTGGCCTTCCGCTCACGTACGTCACGCTCGGGCTGCCGCTCCCCGTCGGGGCCGAAGAAGAGCACGAGATCCTCACCCCGGCACGCGGCATCATCCTGCCAACCCCAGCTGGGGCGCGGGCGGGCGAGCTGCCGACGTACCTGAGACATGAGAAAACCACCTTCGTGAGAGGTATTTCGGTAATTGAGCCGCATTGGACGCTTTTGGCGTCACTGTTCCAACGCAAGGACGGGCCGTGATGTTCCCTAGTCAGGCGAGGGCGGGCGTGGCGTACCGCACAGGCGTGAGCCTGTCCAGCGAAACCAGCCGGTAGGTGGTGATCGTCTCGGCGCAAGCCGTACCACACGGCGCTGTGAACGCCGATGGCTCAACCACAACCTGGAACCGGACGTCTCCGCAGCGCACGACTGCTTCGGTGACGTCGCCGTCCGACCTGGAGGATTCCACGGCCACTGCGCCGACGGAGCACTCTCCCGTATGGGCTCGGGCAAAATGCTCGACGGCTTGCAATGGCTCAGGGATGCCTGCGCGCCCCCGGAGACGGTCGAGAATGACCTCGCCCGACCGGTACGCGTTAGCCGCTGCCAGTGCAGCAGCCTGAGACATGCTGCCGTAGAAAATTCCGTGTGGCAAGCACACGAGGTTGGCGGCGTAGCGATCGCCGCCAACGTGTGACGTTTCCCACACTCTGTCCGGCAAAGATTCGGCCAGGGACCGAGCGAGGGGTAGTCCAATGCGGGCGCAGCACGCATTGCGCTTGGCGTGCGTGCAGACCAGAAATACCGGCTCGTCTTCAAGTATGCAGGACTCCGGGAGCACTCCGGCCATGAAGGCGTCCAGGTCAAGATCGTCCGGACCTGCGACGACGCCACTGGCCAACCAGGGGTGGTCGCCCGTGGCGTAGGCCAATAGCACACGGATGCCCTGCTCCCGCTGGCGGGTTCGCTTGCCGGGACGCCTGATGAGCTGAGGCCTGATACCGCGTTCGAGCGCTCTGCGCACGAGTTCGGAGATTTCTTCAGGAAGTTGCAAGTTTTCCAGGTGGGACGGCCACGGGCCGGCGTACTCGACGAGCAGCCAGAGCCTGGCGCCCACGGTGGCGCTGGCCAGGGTGGGCATGGCTCCCGTGTGGCAGCCCGCCGGATGCTCGCATCCCCTCGCCAACGCCTCCCCCTTCCCGACGAATTAGGTAAGGATAACCTAACGCACTGGCGGGTTTGGGGCCGGGGTCACCCGATCCCGAGCACGTCGCGTGTCGCGGGCAGCGCCCGGTCGCGGTCGGCGGCGACCAGGCCGATCCTGGTCCTGCGGTCCAGCAGGTCGGCCTCGTCGAGCGCGCCCTCGTGCCGGACCGACCAGAGCAGGTCGCCCTTGGTCAGGCCGAGCCCGACCTCTTCGGGGTGGGCCTTGACCAGCTCGTACGCCGCCGCAGCCTCGCTGCCGTACCGCTCGGCCAGCCGGGGCGGCACCCCGTCCGGCTGCGGGCCGGCGCCGGCCAGGGGGATCTGCTTCGTCCGGCTGGGTCCGGCGTCGAGGTCTTTGAGGGAGACCGCCCGGTCGATGGCGTCCTCGGCCATTCGCCGGTATGTCGTGAGTTTGCCCCCGACGACCGTGACCACGCCGCCGTCCGACACGACCGCGTGTCGGCGGGAGAGGTCCGCCGTGCGGCCGTCCGCGGCCAGGAGCGGCCTCAGGCCCGCGTACGCGCCCGCGACCGCCTCAGGGGTCACCGGAGTCTCCAGGATGCCGTTCAGCACCTCCAGGAGCGCCGTGACGTCCTCCGCGGGCACCTCGGGGACGTCGGGCACCGGCCCGTCCACCGGCTCGTCGGTCAGCCCGACGTAGACGCGGCCGTCGCCCTGGGGGAGTACGAGCGCGAACCGGTTGCTCTCTCCGGGAATGGGCACGTGCATGCCGGCGATCAGCCCCGGCAGCGTCCCGGCGTCCAGCACCAGGTGGCTGCCCCGGGACGGCCGCAGCCGCACCGCCGGGTCGAGCTGCCCGGCCCACACGCCCGTCGCGTTGACCACGGCTCTGGCCCGGATGGTGAACCGCTCGCCGGTCAGCTCGTCGCGCATCTCGGCGCCCTCGTCCGTGAGCCGCAGGGCGCGGCAGCGGGTCAGGACGCGGGCGCCGTGCCCGGCGGCGCTCCTGGCCAGCGCCACGACCAGGCGGGCGTCGTCGAGCAGCCGGCCGTCCCACGACAGCAGGCCGCCGCGCAGGCCGTCGCGCGCCAGCACCGGCGCGAGCGTGTGGGCGCGCGCCGCGCCGAGCCGCGTGGGGCCGGGCAGCAGGCGGCGCGGCGTGCGCGCGGCGGTCCGCAGCCCGTCGCCGAGCCGGTATCCGGTCATCACCAGGGCGGCCTGCCGCGGGGAGACCGCCGGCGTCAGCGGCAGCAGGTACGGATGGGCCTTGACCAGGTGCGGAGCCGTCGTCCTGAGCAGGATGCCGCGCTCGACCGCGCTCTCGTAGGCCACGTCCACCTGGCCCTTGGCGAGGTAGCGCAGCCCGCCGTGGACCATCTTGGAGCTCCACCTCGACGTGCCGAAGGCCAGGTCGTGCGCGTCGACCGCCGCTACGCTCAACCCGCGGGAGGCGGCGTCGAGGGCCGCGCCGGCTCCCGTCGCGCCGAGCCCCACCACCAGCACGTCCAGCCGCTCCGCGGCGACCACGCCCAGTTCGTACGACCTTCTGCGGGCGTTCAGCGAGCTATCCAAGGTAGGCCTCCAGCAGGGCGGCGAGTTCGGCGTCCAGGTCGTCGAGCGTCACGGGGTCGAGCATCGTGGGGGCCGACAGCAGGAACGACTGGGCCACCAGCAGCACGGCCCGCGCCCTGGCCGGCCCGCCGACGGCCGGCTCCAGCAGGGCCAGCACCGCTTCGTGGCTCGCCCCCCGCCGGTCCAGCAGGTACGGCAGCAGCAGCTCCGGGTCCGCCTCGACGATCTTGCGCCACAGCGGGTGCCCGCGCAGTCCCCGTACGCCCGCCACGATCGCGGGCACCGGATCGCACAGGTCGAGCCCCGACACGACCGCGACCCACTCCCGCGTCATCAGGTCGGCGACCAGCGAGCGCACGTCCGGCCAGCGGCGGTAGATCGTCATGCGCGACACGCCCGCCCGCCTGGCCACGTCCGTGAGCGTGGTCCTGCGCACGCCGTAGGCCAGGACGCACGCGCGGGCCGCGTCCAGCACAGCCTCATTGTGACGGTTCGACGTCATGTGTCACAGTGTATGCGTGACCGGTGAACCCATGTCGTGGTGTGGCTGGGGCGACCCCGCCAAGGCCCGCGAGCTGCCCGAACAGATCCGCAAGCTGCTGCACGACCTGCTCGGCGTGCGCGCGCCCGACACTCCGGCCGCGGCCATCGACGAGGTCCGGCTGCCGCCGGTCGCGCTGCCCGAGCCGGCGCTGGCCGCGCTCGCGGCCGTCACCGGGCCCGCGCACGTGCTGACCTCCCACGAGGCCAGGCTGCGGCACACGCGCGGCAAGTCCACGCCCGACCTGCTGCGGATGCGCGCGGGAGACGGCTCCGACGCCCCCGACGCGGTCGTGCTGCCCGGCTCGCACGAGGAGGTGGCCGAGCTGCTGCGGCTGTGCGCGGCCGAGCGGATCGCGGTCGTGCCGTTCGGCGGCGGCACCTCGGTCGTCGGCGGGCTCGTGGCCGCGCGAGCCGGCTTCACCGGCGTGATCGCGCTCGACCTGGGCAGGCTCGACCGGCTGCGCTCGGTCGACGCCGAGTCGATGGTGGCCGACTTCGAGCCGGGCGTGCGCGCCCCCGAGGCCGAGCGGCTGCTCGCCGAGCACGGCCTCACGCTGGGGCACTTCCCCCAGTCCTTCGAGTACGCCACGCTCGGCGGCTTCGCCGCGGCCCGCTCCAGCGGCCAGGCCTCGGCCGGGTACGGGCGCTTCGACGACATGGTCGTCGGCCTCACTCTGGCGACGCCGTCCGGGACGCTGGAGCTGGGCCGCGCGCCCAAGTCCGCGGCCGGGCCCGACCTGCGCCAGCTCGTCCTGGGCTCGGAGGGGGCGTTCGGCGTCATCACGTCGTTGCGGCTGCGGGTGCGCAGGCGGCCGGCCGAGCGCCGCTACGAGGGCTGGCGGTTCGAGTCGTTCCGAGCGGGGACGGCCGCCGTGCGGGCACTCGCCCAGGAAGGCCCGCTGCCGACCGTGCTGCGGCTCTCCGACGAGACCGAGACCATGATCGGCCTGGCCCGGCCGGACGCGATCGGCGGCGGCGGCTCCGGCTGCCTGGTGATCCTCGGCGTCGAGGGCGACTGGATCGGCCACCGGCACGCCGCGGCCGCCGCGGTCCTGGCCCGGCACGGCGGCGAGCCGCTGGGGCCCGAGCCTGGCCAGGCGTGGGAGCACGGCCGCTTCTCCGCGCCGTACCTGCGCGACTCGCTGCTCGGCGCGGGCGCCACCGTGGAGACCCTGGAGACGGCCGGCTTCTGGTCGAACCTGCCGCGCCTGTGCGACGCCGTCCGGCTGGCCCTGCTCGGCGCGCTCGGCTCGCCACTGGTCATGTGCCACGTCTCGCACGTGTACGAGACCGGCGCCTCGCTGTACTTCACCGTCGTGACCCCGCAGCAGGACGACCCGGTCGAGCAGTGGCAGCGGGCCAAGGAGGCGGTGAACGCGGCGATCGTCGAGGCCGGCGGGACGATCTCGCACCACCACGGGGTGGGCCGCGACCACCGGGACGCCTACGGCGCGGAGCTGGGCCCGCTGGGCGTGGGCGTGCTCCAGGCCGTCAAGGAGCGGCTGGACCCGGCCGGGATCCTCAACCCGGGGGTGCTGGTCCCTCAGTCGCCGCCGGGGATCTGATCGGCCTCGGCCAGCGTCTCGGCGGCGTCGCTGTAGCGGTGGAGGGCCTCGTACGCCTCGGCCAGCCGGTAGAGGGAGACCGCGAGGTGGCCGCCGTCCAGCCCGCGGCTGAGCGCCACCGCCTCCTGCGCCATGGGCAGCGCCTCGGTGGCGCGGGAGCGGTCGAGCAGCAGCCGGGCCGTGGTGCGCAGGCAGTGGGCCAGCAGGCCGGTGTGCTCGGCGGGGGAGCGGGCGGCCAGCGCCCGGCTCTGGGCGACGGCCTCCAGCGCCCGGTCGACGCCCCGGCCGCCCCGCCGGGGGAGGGTGAGCGCGTAGGCGAGTAACGCCTGCACGGAGGCCGCGTCGGGGCTGCCCGTCCGGGTCGCGTCGTCCGGGCCGTTCCGGTTCATGGCAGCCCACCTCCGCGTCCCAAGGGCTTGCTTGGGGACGTGAGGTTACACCATGCCGCACCATCTGTGTTCCCGGGAGTACGGAGCGTGGAGTGTGCGCGAATGGTGGATGCCGGTAAAGATGTGGTCATGGTGGAAGTCGCGGCCGAGCGCGGGAAGCAGCATTCGTCACGGGTGTCGAAGGCCGGGGCCGGCTGGTCCTGCGCGGAACCGGGGACGTTCGCCCAGCTCAGACCGGACAAGGGCGGATTCACCTGGCTGAATTTACGCACGCTCTGGTTGTCCAGGAACGAGATCCTGGCGAGCTTGTTCGGCGACCCTTCGGGGGAGGTGCGGAAACGGTGGATCGCGGCACAGGAAGCCCGCGGGATAGATCCGGAATTTCGTATCAAGCCCGGCGTCGGGGGAAATTTCAATTTCCTGATTCTGGGCGACACCGGCGAGGGCGACGCCTCCCAGTACGCCGTCGTCCCCGGGATGCTCAGGCTCGGGCAGGACACCTCGTTCGCCGTCATCGCCAGCGACGTCATCTACCCGACGGGGTCGGGCAACGAGTACGGGGACAAGTTCTTCCGCCCGTACAAGGACTACGACGCACCGATCTACGCGATCCCCGGCAACCACGACTGGTACGACGGGCTCGGCGGCTTCATGCGGGTCTTCTGCGACGCCCCGCCGCTCAAGCCGACGCCGGACCGCGGGCTGCGTGGCCTGCTGTGGCGCAAGCCGGAGACGATCGACGAGGGCAGGCTGGCCGAGGCGCGCAAGCTGCGCGGCCGGCCGGCCCAGCAGGCCGCGCAGCCGGCGCCGTACTGGGCGATCGAGAGCGACAGCCTGCTGATCGTGGGCGTGGACACCGGCATCAAGAACGTGATCGACAGGGCCCAGACGGCCTGGTTGCGCCGCGTCTCGCTCGACCCGCGGCCGAAGATCCTGGTGACCGGGAAGCCCATCTACACCGGCAACGTGCACAAGCCGTCACCGCTGGAGGAAGGCGGCACGATCGATGACATCGTGCGCGACCCGGCCCACCGGTACGTCGCGGCCATCGGCGGAGACGTGCACAACTACCAGCGCTATCCGGTCAAGGTGGGCGACCGGGTGATCCAGTACATCGTGACCGGCGGCGGCGGCGCCTTCATGCACGCCACCCACATCATCGGCAGGGTGGACGTCGCCGGCGTGGCCGAGGACGACTTCAAGTGCTACCCGCTGCGCGGCGACTCGCTGTCCTTCTACAGCCAGCTCTACGCCCGCCGCCTGCGGATGAAGTGGCTCTGCCTCACCCCCGACGAGGCCGTGTGCATCATGTCCAGCCAGATCGGCAACCGCCCGGCCCGGCCGGTCGGGGGGCCGGTCACGGTCACCCGGCGGATGCGCTGGGCGGCGCGGCTGCTCGGGGCCTGGCCGTGGCCGTTCAGGCTGCCGGTGGACAAGGTGTTCCACCGCTTCCTGTCGGAGCTGTCCGACTGGGACCAGCCGCCGTTCTTCAAGCAGTTCCTGCACGTGTCGGTCACGCCCGACCGGCTGACCCTGCGCTGTTTCGCCGCCACCGGCTGCCTGGAGCAGGAGCTCCGGCCGCCGCTGGAGGACGAGGTGCACATCGATTTGTCGTAGCTGTTTGGCACCCTTATGTGCGTGTATGTCGTGGTAGCGGGGGAGACGGTGCTTCCCGTCGGAGGAACGGCCCGGCGCGCGGCCGACCCGGCGTCCGCGGTGCGGGAGCTGGAGTCCGGGAGCGGGCCGCGGTGGGTCTGGGCCGACACGCGGGAGACGTACCCGCCGCTGCTGGAACGCGGCGTGCGGGTCGCGCGCTGCCACGACCTCGCGCTCACCGAGGGGCTGCTGCTCGCCCACGAGGGCCGCTACGGCGAGCCGCGCTCGGCGCGGGCCGCCCACGCCCGGCTGCACGGCCTGCCGGTGCCCGACGACCAGCCGAGCGTGCCCGGCACGCTGTTCGCGCCGGAGCCGCTGTCCGCCGAGGCGGTGGCCGAGGTGCTGGCCGACCAGCTCCGCCGGATCGAGGAACTGCCCGAGCCCGGCCGCTTCCGGCTGCTGGTCGCCGCCGAGTCCGCGGGCGCCCTGGTCGCGGCCGAGATGTCGCACGAGGGCATGCCCTGGCGCCTGGACGTGCACGACGCGCTGCTCACGGACCTGCTCGGCCCGCGGCCCGTGCACGGCATGCGCCCGGCCAAGCTGCAGGCGCTGGCCGACGAGGTGGCGGCGGCCTTCGGGCGGCCGGTCAACCCCGACTCGGTGCAGCAGCTGGTCAAGGCGTTCAAGGGGGCCGGGGTGGCGCTGCGGACGACCCGGTCGTGGGAGCTGAAGAAGATCGACCATCCCGCCGTCGCGCCGCTGCTGGCCTACAAGGAGCTGGCCCGGCTCCACAGCTTCCACGGCTGGGCGTGGGCCGACCAGTGGGTGCGCGGCGGGCGCTTCCGCCCCGAGTACGTCGTCGGCGGCGTGGTGTCCGGCCGGTGGGCGACCAGCGGCGGCGGCGCGCTGCAGATCCCCAAGGTGATGCGCCGGGTCGTGGTGGCCGACGCGGGATGGACGCTGGTCGTCGCCGACGCGGCCCAGCTGGAGCCGAGGGTGCTGGCCGCGATGGCCGGCGACGGCGGGCTGGCCAGGGCGGCGGGGGAGATCGACCTGTACTCGGCGCTGGCCCAGTCGTTCGGCGGCGAGCGCGGGAACGCCAAGATCGCCATGCTGTCCGCCATGTACGGCGGCACCAGCGGCGACGCCTCCAAGCTGCTGGCCGTCATGCGCCAGCGCTTTCCCAAGGCGTACCAGTTCGTGGAGGACGCGGCCAAGGCCGGGGAGGAGGGGCGGCTGGTGCGGTCGTGGCTCGGGCGGACCAGCCCGCCGCCGTCCGGGCGATGGAAGGAGCTGGTGTCCGGCCCGGAGGGCGGCCGGGCGGCCCGCGACCGGGGCAGGTTCACCAGGAACTTCGTGGTGCAGGGCACGGCGGCCGAATGGGCCCTGGCGTTGCTGGCGGTGCTGCGCGGGCTGCTGCCCGAGCCCGCCAGGCTGGTGTTCTTCCAGCACGACGAGGTCATGGTGCACTGCCCGCTGGAGCAGGCCGAGGAGGTCACCGCGGCGGTGACGGCGGCGGCGGCCGAGGCCAGCAGGCTGCTGTTCGGCTCGACCCCGGTGCGCTTCCCGATGGAGACGGTCGCCGTGGGGTGCTACGCCGACGCCAAGTGACCGTTCAGGCCGCCGCGGCGCGGTCGCGGTACCGGGCCGCGGCCAGCCAGAGCCCGGCCACGGTGACCATGACGCCGACGACCAGGCCGAGCACGCCGTAGGACAGGATGCCCACGATGGCGCCTGCGATGATCGTCCCGGTGGCGCCGCAGACGTTCATCAGCAGGTCGGACAGGCCCTGCACGGCGGGCCTGCGGTCGATCGGCAGCGACTCGGTCACCAGCGCAGACCCGGCGACCAGCCCGCACGACCAGCCGAGCCCGAGCACGACCAGGGCCGTCGTCACCTGCCACACCCGGTGCCCCGCCGTGCCCGCCAGAACGGCCGCGGCCAGCAGCAGCGCCGAGCCGAGCAGCAGCACCGGCACCTTGCCCGCCCGGTCGGCCAGCCATCCCACGACCGGCGAGAACATGTACATGCCGGCGATGTGCAGGCTGATCACCAGGCCGATGACGTTCAGGTTCGAGCCGTCGTGGTGGAGCTTGACGGGGGTCATCGACATGATCGAGACCATCGCGGTGTGGGCCACCGCGATCATGACGAGCGCGCGGCGGGCCATGGGGGTCTCGCGCAGCGTGCGCAGGCCCGTCCTGATCGTGCGGTGGCGGCCGGGGGCGGGCTCGGGGGCGCCGTCCAGCTCGCGGGCCAGCTTGAGCGGGTCCGGACGCAGGCCGCCGATGATGATCACCAGCGCCACGGCGAACGCCAGCGCCGCGAACGCGAACGGCCCCGCCTTGGCCGCCAGCCCCGCCTCGATGCCCATCCGGTCGGCGGGCTCGGCCAGGTTGGGCCCGGCGACCGAGCCGACGGTCGAGGCCCACACCACCAGCGACAGGTGCCGGGCCGAGTGACCCTGCGGCGACAGGTCGGTGGCCGAGTAGCGGGCCGCCAGGCTGCCCGCGCTGCCGCCGCCGACCAGCACGAGCCCGGCCAGCAGCAGCGGCCAGTTGCCCAGGCTGATCGCGGCCACCGAGATCGCGCAGCCGGCCAGCGCCGCCAGGTAGGTCAGGGACAGGCCGGCCCGGCGGCCCCCCAGGGTCGACAGCCGCGCGGTCGGCAGCGCGAGCAGCGCCGCCCCGAGCACGGTCGCGGTTCCGGCGAACCCGCTGATCACGGTCGAGCCGGACAGCTCGTCCACGACCACCGAGCTGAGCGCCAGCCCGACGGCCACCCCCACGCCGCCCACGATCTGCGCGGCGGACAGGACGGCCAAGGTTCGACGCTGGACCCTGACGAGGTCAGGCCGGGAGACGGGGGGTTTCGTGGGGGCGCTGGTCACCTGTGAAGTCTCGCATAGCCCCCGACATCCCCCCAAAGAGGACAGGCATCCATTTCTCTTGGGAAAGGTGCCTTTTTCAGAGGATGGTGACGGAATCCCCCACGGTGATCCTGCCGGGGGCGTCCGGGATCAGGTTGATGCCGAACCAGACCTTGCCGTCCCACTTGCGGTGGCGGGACAACGTCCTGATGGGCTCCTTGCCCTTGGTGTACGTCGCGGTGTCGATCGTGGTCAGCACGCAGCGGTCGCAGCCCTTGGTCACCCGGAAGGCGACCGCGCCGATGCGCAGCCGCCGCCACTCGTCCTCGGCGAACGGCCGCTCCGCCCCGTCGATCACCACGCTGGGCCGGAAGCGGTGCATGGGCAGCGGGGCGGGGACCTCCTCGCCGCGTTCGGCCGCCGTCTCGGCGATCCAGTCGTTGAGCCGGCCGAGGGAGGCGGTCGTGGTCAGCAGCAGGGGGTAGCCGTCGGCCAGGCTCACCCGGTCGCCGGGCAGGCCGTACTCGGGGTTGACGGGACGGCGGGCCGGGTCGTCGAGCCAGGCCAGCCGCGCCGGGCGGCCGATCAGCTCCGACAACCAGCGCGCCGCGTCGTCGCCGCAGTCGGTGAGCTCGACGGGCGTGCGCCAGACGTCCACGGTGGTCATGGCGGACGTGGGGGTGACCCGCAGCGGGGGCGCGTGCGGGCCGGTCAGGGTGAGGGTGTCGCCGTCGAGCTGCGCCACGCAGGCCAGCAGCCTGGGGTGCTCGCGGGCGGTCAGCATGCCGCCCTGGCCGTCGGTCACCAGGTAACGCCGGTCGCCGGCCAGCCCCCACGGCTGCACCTCGGCCTCATGGACGTCGTGTCCGGCGGTGGACTTGACGGGATAGAAGTGGATGCTCGCCAGTTCCATGGCCAGGACCGTACCTCACGGCCTCGGGACGGCTTCGGCCCGGTGGGCCGCGGCGACCGGCTCCCGGCCCGGACGGGCCGACAGGGCCACCACGCCCAGGGCCGCCGCGCCGAGCACCGCGCCGATCCAGCCGACGGACGGGTATCCGGCGCCCGCCCCGATGGCCAGCCCGCCCAGCCACGGGCCGACGGTGATGCCGACGTTGAAGGCGCAGACGTTCATCGCGGCGGCCAGCGTGGGGGCGTCCTTGGCCAGGGTGAAGACGCGGGTGTTGAGCGTCGGGTTGGTGGCGAAGCCGAACCCGCCGAGCAGCAGGACCAGCGGCACGGCCAGCACCGCGACCGGCGCGGCCAGGGCCAGCAGGACCGAGGTCACGACCAGCCCGGCGATGCCCGCGTACAGGGTCGGGAAGGGGCGCGTGTCGGCGGTGCGCCCGCCGATCGTGATGCCGATCACCGCGCCGACGCCGTACAGCGCCAGGACGGCGGGCACCCAGGCGGCCCGCAGGCCGGTCGTGTCCACGAGCATCGCGCTCAGGTAGCTGAAGGACACCAGCAGCCCGCCGGTCGCCAGGGCGGTGGTGGCGAAGGCCAGCCACAGCCGCGGGCTCAGCATCGAGCGCAGCTGCGCGGCGACGCCCGGCGCGACCTCCCGCTCGGGACGGCCGCCGGGGATCGTGGCCAGCACGCCCAGGGCCGCCAGCGCCGACAGCGCGGCCACGGCCCAGAACGCGGCGCGCCAGCCGAGGTGCTGGCCGATGACCGTGCCCAGGGACAGCCCGACGACGGTGGCCACGGTCAGGCCGCCCGCCACGATGCTCATCGCCTTCCCCCTGGCGTTCGGCGGCACCAGGCCGACCGCCGTGGACGCCGCGACCGCCCAGAAGCCGGCGTAGACGAACGCGCCCGCCACGCGGGTGGCGAACAGCAGGCCGTAGCTGCTGGTCAGGGCCCCGGCCACGTGGGTCAGCGCGAAGACCGCCATGAACGTCAGCAGCGCCGTCCGGCGCGGCCAGCGCATGGTCACGACGGCCAGCACCGGCGCTCCCACCAGCATCCCGATCGCGAACGCCGAGATCAGCAGCCCCGCGTCGGGGACGGACACGCCGAGGTCGGCGGCCATCTCCGGCAGCAGTCCGGCCAGCATGAGCTCCGAGGTGCCCTGGGCGAAGATCGCCAGCCCCAGGATGAACACCGCCAACGGCATGAGAACTCCTCCAATTTTAGAACGGTCAGTACAAAATTAGGGCACGAAAGAGAGCCGGGGCGCAGGAAAGCTCAGAAAGCGGTCAGCGCCGTCGTCGCGATGGATTCGAGCACCGCCCGCCCGGCCCCGCCCCGGGCCGCGACGCGCAGGCCGCTGACCGTGGCCACGACGAAGTGCGCGAGCGCCAGGGCGTCCTTGCTCGCGTCGATCTCGCCGAGTGCCTGGCCGCGCTCGATCGCGCCGCGCAGCGCCTCCACCCGCCGCTCGCCGTCGCGGCGCAGCAGGACGGCGATCTCCGGATCGTGCGGAGCCAGCTCCACCAGGGCGTTGACCACCAGGCAGCCGGCCGGGTCGCCGGCCTCGGGGTCGACCGCCTGCCAGAGCACGGTCCTGATCTTCTCCACGGCGGGCAGATCGGAGGCCATCAGCTCGATCAGCGCGGACGTGCGCTCCTCCTGGTAGCGGCGCAGCGCCCGCTCGTAGAGGTCGCGCTTGTTCGCGAAGGTGTTGTAGATGCTGCTGCGGCCGAGGCCGGTGGCCTCGCACAGGTCCTGGGTCGAAGTGCCTTCGTAGCCCGCGTCCCAGAACGCGCGCATGGCGGCCTCGACGGCGCGGTCCTCCTCGAACGTCCGTGGTCGTGCCATGACAAGCACGCTAGCACGTTTTGGAATGATCAGTGCAATATGGGTCAGGTGGTCTGGCGGAACGTGTCCAGGAACGTCTTGCGGACCTCGGCCTGGTCGTCCCACTTCAGCTCGGGCATGTCGAACGAGATCGTGAAGGCGGTCTTGTCGTCGAGCGTGACGTACCGGGTCAGGGCGTGCATCGGGACGCCGTCCTTGGAGGTGTAGGTGTACTCCCAGTCGGCGGCCTTCCAGCCACGGTAGTCGGTGGCCTGGAGCTGCACCTGGATGTAGCCCTCCACACCGCCGTCGGCCTCGCGCCGGCTCAGCTCGGCGAGCCCGTCGGCCTGCGGGGCGGCCTGCTCGACGACGATCCGCGAGCCGGAGTCCTTGGGGCCGGTGAAGGTGGCCGCGTCCCCCGAGGTGGCCGGCTTCCAGCCGTCCGGGACCGCCGCGGCGAAGCCGGGCGCCGTGTGCTCCTTGTAGCCGTCGGGCACCGGCGACGGCCCGGTCTTCCGCGGCGCCTGGCTGGTGGCGGCGGCCGTCTGCGTGCCGGGGGAGACCTGCGGCGCGCCGCCGGACAGGATGACCACGATCGCGCCGATCACCACGGCCACGCCCGCGACCGCGCCGGCGATCAGCAACGGCGTGGGCCGCCCGCCGCGCATCCAGGGGCCGTCGCCCTCCTGGACCCTGCGGCGGCTCGTGCCCGCCCGCGAAGGACCGCCGCGCGAGGGGCCGGTCCGGGTGGAGCCGGTGCGCGCCGCGCCGGTCCGGGTGGAGCCGGTGGCCGACGGGCCGGTGCGCGACCCGGCGCCGGAGCCGGGCAGGGTCGCCAGGCGGCTGTGGCTGAAGTCGTGCGACAGGTCGCGCGAGTGCTCGCGCAGTTCGTCGGCCGAGGCCAGCGGCCACGGCGCCGGGACGGCGGCCGCCCTGCTGTCCGTGGTCAGCGGCAGGATCGGCTGCGGCGCGGGCGCGACGGGCGCGCCGAGGTCGTCGAGGTCGTCGAGGTCCGCGGCGGGCCGTTCCATCCGGTGCGGGCCGGACGGGCCGCCGAAGGCGTCGAAGCCGCCGGCCGGGGAGGGGAGCCGGTCGGTGCGATGGCTGCCCGACGGGCTCGACAGGCTGTCGTCGGGCGGCATCGCGTACCCGCCCGCCGGGCCGGCCAGCGGGTCGTACGGCACCCGCACCGGCCCGGAAGGGGTCTCCACGATGCGCGAGGGCATCGGCCCGGACGGGTGCTCCAGCGGCGGCAACATCCCGAGCGGGGTCTGGCCCGACTCGGCCGGCAGCGTCTCGGGCGGGCGCGGACGGGTCGATCCGTGGGCGCGCAGCACCGCCTCCAGCAGGTCGGCGACCTGCTCGGCGGTGAGCCGCTCGGCCGGGTTCTTGCGCAGCAGGCCCTCGATCACCGGCAGCAGCGAGCCGGCCCGCTGCGGCCTGATCGGCTCCTGGGTGAGCACCGCGCCCAGCACCGCGATCGCGTCCGGCCCTTCGTACGGCGGCCGCCCCTCCACGGCCGCGTACAGGGTCGCGCCGAAGGACCACAGGTCGGCCGGCTGCCCGATCGGCTGCCCGGACAGCCGCTCCGGCGGCACGTACGCGGGGGAGCCCATGAGCAGCCCGGTCTGCGTGATCGTCACGTCGCCCTCGATGGCGGCGATGCCGAAGTCGGTCAGCACCACGCGGTCGGAGGTCAGCAGCACGTTGCCCGGCTTGATGTCGCGGTGCAGGATGCCGGCGGCGTGCGCGTGCCGGAGCGCGTCGAGCACGCGGATGCCGATCTCGGCGGCCTGGATCACCGGCAGCGGGCCGCTCTGCCGCACGGCCTGCTCCAGCGACCAGGCGCGGACCAGCTCCATCACGATCCACGGCCGGCCGTCCTCCTCGACGACGTCGTGGACGGTGACGATGCCCGGATGCGTCAGCCGGGCCGCCGACCTGGCCTCGCGCAGCATGCGCCGGTGGGCCATCTGCTTGCCCGCCTGATCCAGCCCGTACGGCAGGATCAGCTCCTTGACCGCGACGTCCCGGTCGAGCAGCACGTCGTGGGCGTGCCACACCATGCCCATGCCGCCCCGGCCGACCGGCGACATCAACCGGTAGCGCCTGCCGACCAGACGCCCCTGGCCCTGCGGGTCACCCCCCGGCGCACCCTGGTCCGGGCCGGGCCCGCCGAGCAAGCGGTCGGCTGCCATCTTGCCGCCCCCATTCAGCCTCATCCGTCACATCAGAGCGTGACCACTTCGTGCGGTGGATCGCCGTACGCGCCACCGTGCGCCATGCGCTACTTGCAGATTATGAGGTTCGCCACGATATCGGCGGAAAATCGGTAATGGAAGGCGAAGAGCCTTTACAGCCGCTCTGACCTGCAGATATACGGCTTTTCAAACTGATCACTTACTCAGCGGCGAGTGCGATCAAGGCGCTGGTGAACGCCTGTGCGGGCGGCTCCACCAGGCCCGCGCCGACCTGGCCGGTGCCCGCCACGCGCCCCGCGATGCCGGTGTTGACGACCGGCAGAATGCCCGTCCTGGCGACGAGCGTCACGTCGATGCCGACGGGCGTGCCGCGGAATCCGAGCCCGGGAATCTGGTACGCGGGATGCTCGGCGAGCGTGATCTCGTACATCGAGCGGGTCGCCCGCACCGCGTCGGCCACCTCGCCGCCGACGAAACGCACGATCGCGGGCGCGGCGGCCATCGCGAAGCCGCCCAGCCCGGAGGTCTCGGTGATCGTGGAGTCGCCGATGTCGGGGTTGGCGTCCTGGGGGCCGTACGCGCCGAGGTAGAGGCCGTCCGGCACCCCGGCCGGGCCGGTGAACCAGCGTCCGCCGAGCCCGGAGACCTGCACGCCGAAGTCGGTGCCGTTCCTGGCCATGGCCACGACCAGCGAGGAGCCGGGGATGTCGCGGGCGGCGTCCGTGCTCACCTTGCCCGCGGCCATGCCCGCGTTGAGGAAGAAGTGGTCGTTGCCGTTGACGAAGCGCAACACCTGCGCCGCCTGCGCGGGCGCGGCCTCCACGAGGGCCGGGGCCAGCTCGCGCAGCAGCAGCGAGGTGGCCGCGCGGTTGCGGTTGTGCAGCTCGTCGCCCATCTGCAGGGCCTGCGCGATCAGCGAGCGCAGGTCGATCGGGCCGGTACGGGCCAGCGTCGCGGCGAGGACCGGGCCGAGCACCTCGTCCATCCAGCGCAGCCGGTCGAGCACCTCCGGGCCGTACGCGCCGTACCTGAGCACCTTGCCCAGGCCCTCGTTGAGCGAGCAGTAGGCGGTGCCGCCGTGCTCCTCGTCGCGTACCTCCAGCAGCCACATGGACGGGCTCACCACGCCCGCCATCGGGCCGACCATGGCGTGCTCGTGGCAGGGCCGCAGCGCGACCGCGCCCGCCGCCAGCCCGGCCGCGGCCTCGCGCTCGTCGCCCGCCAGGCCCTCCAGCAACATCGCGCCGATCAGCGCGCCGCGCATCGGGCCCGAGGCGCGGTCCCACTCGATCGGCGGCCCGGCGTGCAGGAACGTCCCCGCGGGCAGCACCTCGGCGGCCCGCCGCAGGCCCACCAGGTACGGCCGCGCGCCGGTCAGCCTGCGCACGGCCAGCTCGTTGGCGGCCGTCCTGCGCGGGTCGGCCAGCACCCTGGCCAGGGCGTCGGCGGTGCCGGGCAGCGGCGGCCGCCAGGTCACCGGCGTCGTCGGCACGGCCTGGGCCGCCAGCGCCTCGTCGAGCAGCCCCGCGCCGACGGTGATCACCCGCGGCGGCCCCGACAACAGGCTCACGACACCCTCCCGGCAAGGCGGCGAACGGCGAACGAGGGCACGGCGGGCGGGGTCACAGGAGGCTCCGGGCGTGGCGGGCGGCCTCGGCGTTGGAGACGTGCACGGCCGCCCCGGCCTCGCGCAGCGCGGCGGCCTGCCGGTGCAGGTCCTGGGGGTCGCCCGCGCTGCCGACCAGCGCCACCACGACGGTGGCCGGCGTACGGGCGACGGCCGGCGCGAGCGAGGCCGCCGGGTCGGGGTCGGCGGCGTGGCCGAGCACGACGTCCATGAGCACCACCTCGTCCGCCCCGGCCCGCGACAGGGCCTCCAGGCGCAGCGTCGGATCGATCATCGGATGCGCCCTGCCCCTGGTGTAGGCGTCGTCCCCGAAGTCGGTGAACTCGCCAGGCCCGGCCAGGACGGCGGCCTCCGCGCACAGCGTGCCGCCCGCGTACAGGCCCCTGACGCTCCGCGGCTCCCCGCGCAGCGCGCCCGGCCACGACGGCCACCCGGGCACGCCGCGGCCCAGCGCCCGCAGCGCCCGCCCGGCCGCCTCGGTGAGGTCGGTCTCCGGCAGCACCGCCTCCACCACCGGCGTGCGCAACCCGGCGGCCACCTCCCGGACGGCCTCCGCCACGCCCGGGCCGGGCGGCTTGCCGACCAGCACGATCAGCTCGGTGGCCGGATCGTCGTCGAGCAGCCGCAGGGCGCGCCTCGTGGCCAGCCCGCCGACCTCGGCCGACAGGTCCCTGCCCCCCACGCCGAGGATGTGGCTGACCCCGGCCTCCGCCCAGTCGAGCAGGCAGGACACCTGCTGGGCACCGGTGCCGGAGGCGGCGACCAGGCCGACCGGCCCCGGCCGCAGCACGTTGGCGAAGCCGAGCCCGACGCCCGCGATCGAGGCGGTGCCGCAGTCGGGCCCCATGACCAGGACGCCGCGCTCCTCGGCCAGCTCCTTGAGCCACCGCTCCTGGGCCAAGGGCACGCCGTCGCTGAAGATCATCACCGGCAGCCCGGCCGTGACGGCGTCGAAGGCCTCGCAGAAGGCGTGCTCGCCGGGCACGGACACCAGGACCAGGTCGGCCGGCGTCCTGGCGGCCGAGCGGGTGGTGAGCGGCGGCTGCTCCCCGGACACCGTGGCCGCGGTGGTGGTGGCTGCCCGCGCGGTCAGGCGGGCGTCCAGCTCCTCGACGGCCCGCGCGGGGTCGGCGCCGCGCAGGGCGATGAGCAGGTCGCCGGGGCCCGCGGGCGGGGGCTCGAAGCCGAGGTCGCGGACGATGGCGAGGTTGAGCTCGGTGGCCATGGCCACCATCGCCACCTCCACACCCGGCATTTCGGTCAGCGCACGACTTATTCGCATCAAGGTGACGGAATCGTGGTACGTCCCTATTCTCAGCTGGATCAGGTCGTCGCTCACGGGCGGCCGCTCAACGCCCGGACCGAGGCCAGCCCGATCGAGATGCCCTGGGCGAGGTCGGCGCCCGAGGTGTGGCCGAGCCGGTGCAGGCGCCGCAGCGCCGGTTCCAGCGCCTGCCTGCCCGCGATGCCGCGCAGCACGCCGGTCACCTCCGGGCTGGCCTCGCCCCTGGCCGCGCAGTGCAGCAACGTCGCCGAGATCGGCGTCGTACGGGTGCGCGCGTCGTAGGTGACGGTCGCCGCCAGCCAGTCGGCCAGCCAGACCGCCCGCCGCGTGCCGGTCGCCGTGCCGAGGTGCCTCAGCGTCACCAGCAGCCCGGCCAGCACGTCGTCGCCGCTCGGCGTGAGCCCGGGACCGAGGCCCACGAGCCGTTCCGCCGCCGTCACCGCGCCCAGCAGCCGGGCCTGCGCGCAACTGCGCGCCAGCAGCTCGACCGCGTCGTTCCCGGCCAGGCCGGGCCGTCCGGGGCCGTCCAGGACGACGTCGGCCAGGCTCAGCGGGTCGACCGGGCCGAGCGCCGGAGCCGGGTCCCACCAGCGGCGCACGCCGAGGCTCAGCGAGCCCAGCTCGATGCCGCGGTCGCCGACGGAGGCGTCGTCACCCACGGTGACCTTCGGCAGCGGCGTGGCCAGCAACACCGAGTTGGGCAGCCGGGCCGCCTCGCCGGTTATCAGGGCGATCACCGAAGGCTCGCAGTCGGTCCTGACCTCCAGGTATATCCCCGCGGAGAACGCCGCGAGCACCCGGGCCGGGCTGCGCGGCGCCTCCAGCACGGGACGCACGGCGGTGCTCGCCGCGCCCGTCACGCGGACCCGGGCACGCCGTGCATGAGTACTGACGGTCACCGAACCTCCCATCGGACCCTGGTCCTGACCGTAGAACGGCCGGAGAACCCTCCGTACGGAGAAATTTGCCAACAGTCAGCGGGAAGGTTGGCTCTTCCTGACAGACCGTCTGTGGAGTCACAATCACCACATGGAGCCCCCTGTGCGTCTGGCCAGCACCGGAACGATCATCCATGGCGTCTCGGTCGGAGAGGTGCTCGGCGTCTCGACCCTGGCCGAGGCCAGGCTGATCGCGGGGGAGAGCGGGCTCGGGCGCATCGTGCAGCGGCTCAACGTCATGGAGGTGCCCGACATCCTGGCCTGGGTCAAGCCGCACGAGCTGCTGCTGACCACCGGCTACCCGCTGCGCAACACGCCGCAGTCGCTCGGCCGCCTGGTCGCCGACCTGGACGAGCGCGGCCTGGCCGCCCTGGCCATCAAACTCGGCCGGTACGTGGACGAGCTGCCCGCCGAGATGACCGAACAGGCCGACCGGCTCGGCTTCCCGCTCATCCTGCTGCCCAACGACGTCGGCTTCGACGACATCCTCAACCAGGTGCTCACCGACATACTCAACCGCCAGGCCGCCGTGCTGGCCCGCGCCGAGGAGGCGCACCGGGCGCTGGTCCACGTGGTGCTGGCCGGCGGCGGGCTGAACGAGGTCGCCGCCGAGGTGGCCCAGCTCCTCGACGTGGCCGTGGCCGCCGTGGACGGCTCCGGCCAGGTCCTGGCCACCGCCGGGGCGGCCGAGCACGTCGCCGCCCTGCGCGAGTCGATCTCCCGCGAGGGGCCGCCGCCCGCGCGGGCCGCCGACGCGCCGGGCCGCGGCAGGACGTTCGCCTCGGCCCCCGTGCTGGCCGGCGGCCACCACCACGGCCGGATCGTCGCCTACAGCGCCACCGGCGCGATCAGGGACAGCGACATCGGCATCCTCGAACGCGCCGCCACCGTCGCCGCGCTGGTCGTGACCCGGCAGGAGGCGGTCAACGCGGTCGAGAGCAAGTACCGGGCCGACTTCCTGCGCGACGTGCTCACCGGCCGGGCCGGCACGCCCGAGCGGGTCGACGCCAGGGCCAGGGCGTTCGGCTGGGACCTGGCCCGGCCGGTGATCGTGCTGGTGGCCGAGCTCGACCCCGACGGCGACGAGCGCAGCGCCCAGGACCGGCTGGTGTCCTGCTGGACGGCGGCCGTGCGGCGGCACGACCCGCGCGGCGCGGTGGCCGGGTTCTCGCACGAGGTCGTCGCCGTCGTGGACGCCTCGCTCGACGCCGCCAGGGTGGCCAAGGACGCCGCCTCGGCGTTCGCCGACGTGCCGCCCGCGACGTTCTCGACCGGCACCTCGCGGCCGAGCCCGGGGGCCGGGACGCTGCCGGAGGCGTACGCGCAGGCGATGAAGGCGGCCCGGGTGGGCCGGCAGCTGCACGGGCCGGGCGCGGTCGCGCACTTCGACCAGCTCGGCGTCTACCGGCTGCTGTCGCTGGTGAACGACACCGGCGAGCTGCACGCGTTCGTCCGCGAGACGCTGGGCCCGCTGGCCTGGGACGAGGACGCCGAGAACGCCGACCTGCGGCGCACGCTGCAGGTGCTCCTGGAGACCAACCTCAACGTCGCCGAGACCGCCCGCCGGCTGCACTTCCACTACAACACGCTGCGCTACCGGATCGGGAAGCTGGAACGCCTGCTCGGCAACTTCACCGACGACCCCCACCTGCGGCTCAACCTCACCCTGGCCCTGCACGTGCTGCGCATGCGCGGCATCTAGGCTTGGGGCTCGTGGATCTGGATTTCGAACTGCGTTCCGAGTACATCCCGCTGTGCGACCTGCTGAAGTACTGCGGGGTCACCGAGACCGGCGGCATGGCCAAACACCTCATCGCCGAGGGCCTGGTCCAGGTCGACGGCGAGGTCGAGCTGCGGAAGACGGCGAAGATCCGTGCCGGCCAGGTGGTGAGCGGCGACGGGTTCACGATCCACGTGCAATAACGGCCCGCCGTATCCGGATGGTCGCGACACCCCTTATTGTGCTCTCCGACATACTTCGGAAGACGTCGCCGCTGGTCAGGCGGAAGATTGAGGTGGGTTCGCGGTGTTCGGGTGGAAGCTGCACGGCGACGGGAAACATCTGACGCCGGGAGAAGTCGTCAAGCCTGACGAGCGGCTCTCCTGGCCCCGGATGGTCGGCATCGGCGCCCAGCACGTCATCGCCATGTTCGGCGCGACGTTCGTGTTCCCGCTGGTCATGGGGCTCGACGCGAACCTGGCCGTGATGATGTCCGGCGTCGCGACGATCCTGTTCCTGCTCATCGTCAAGGGCAGGATCCCCAGCTACGTCGGGTCGAGCGCGTCCTTCGTGGGAGCCGTGGTGGCGATCAGGGCGGCCGGGGGCGGCGACGCGACCGTCACCGGCGCGCTGCTGGCCGTCGGCGTCGTGCTGGCCGGCTGCGGGCTGGCCATCCACCTGCTCGGCGTGCGGATCATCCACCGCGTCTTCCCGCCGATCGTCACCGGCGGCGTGGTGATGCTGATCGGCTTCGGCATGGCCTACGTCGCGGCCGACGTCTACTGGCCCAAGGACCCGTGGGTGGCGCTGCTCACCATGGCGGCCACGTTCGTGTTCATCGGCGTACTCAAGGGCTTCCTCGGCCGCATCGGCGTGCTGCTCGGCCTGGTCTTCGGGTTCGTGCTGTCGTGGGTCTGGGACGTGGTGGGCGGCAAGATCCTGGCGCCCGACGCCACCGGCAAGGTGACCGAGCACTTCCGCGTCAACCTCCAGGGCGTCGCCGACGCCGACTGGATAGGCCTGCCCTCGCTGCACGGGCCGGTGTTCGAGGTGTCGGCGATCGTGCTGGTGCTGCCGGTCGTGATCGCGCTCATCGCCGAGAACGTCGGCCACGTCAAGGCCGTCGGCGAGATGACCGGCGCGGACGTCGACGGCTACATGGGCCGCGCCATCATGGCCGACGGCGTCGGCACCGTGGTCGCCACCTCGGTCGGCGGCCCGGCCACCACCACGTACGCCGAGAACATCGGCGTCATGGCGGCCACCAAGGTCTACTCCACGGCCGCCTACTACATCGCCGCGGTCATCGCGATCCTGTTCGGCCTGTGCCCCAAGTTCGGCGCGCTCGTGGCCGCGACCCCCGACGGCGTGCTCGGCGGCGTCACGACCATCCTGTACGGCATGATCGGCCTGCTCGGCGCCCGCATCTGGATCGAGAACAAGGTGAACCTGTCCGACCCGGTCAACCTCGTCCCGGTGGGCGCCGGCATCATCATCGCCATCGGGCCGGTCGCGTTCCCGATCACCAGCACGTTCTCCCTCAGCGGCATCGCGCTCGGCACGATCGTGCTGCTCGTCGGCTACCACCTGCTGCGCGCCACGCGCCGCGAACCGGTGCCCGAAACAGGCCGATAACCCCCTCTCTGACCGGCCGGCGACTTCCCCGTACGGAGGTTCGCTCTGGTGACCGCGGGATATTTGGCAGATCATGCCCGTGTAGCCGCATCCCAGCGGTCCTAATGTGCCCGCAGAGGCACGGTCGCCGGCCCGGAAGAGAGGGCGCAGATGGTTTTCGGATGGACCAGACACGGTGACGGCAGGCATCTGGCGCCCGGCGAGGTGGTCAGGCCCGACGAGCGGCTGAGCTGGCCGCGCATGGTCGGCTTCGGCGCCCAGCACGTGATCGCGATGTTCGGCGCCACGTTCGTGTTCCCGCTGGTGATGGGGCTCGACCCGAACGTCGCCGTGATGATGTCCGGCGTCGCGACGATCATGTTCCTGCTGATCGTGAAGGGCAAGGTGCCCAGCTACCTGGGCACCAGCGCCTCGTTCGTCGGCGGCGTGTTCGCCGTCAGGGCCGCCGTCGGCGCCGACCAGAGCATCGCCGACGCCGTCGTGACCGGCTCGATCCTGGTCGCCGGGCTCGTGCTGGCGCTGGCGGGGCTGGCCGTGCACGTGCTCGGCGTGCAGATCATCCACCGGGTCTTCCCGCCCGTCGTCACCGGCGCGGTGGTGATGCTCATCGGGTTCGGGCTGGCGTACGTGGTCGCGGACGTCTACTGGGGGCAGGACCAGTGGGTGGCGCTGGTCACGATGCTGGTGACGTTCGTGGTGATCGTGGCGTTCAAGGGGTTCGCCGGGCGCGTCGGGGTGCTCATCGGGCTGGTCACCGGGTTCGCGCTGTCCTGGGTGCTGGACCGGGCGGCCGGGCCGGTCACCTCCGTGCTGCCCGGCCAGAACCTGCGCGACGCCGCCGGCGCCGCCTGCCCGGCCGAGGGCACGTACTGCGTGGCCACGGCCTTCCCGCACGACCGGGTCAGCTTCGACGCCGTCGCCAAAGCCGACTGGTTCGGGCTGCCGGACTTCCACGCCCCCGACTTCCGGTTCTCCGCCGTGCTGCTTGTGCTGCCCGCGGTGATCGCGCTCATCGCCGAGAACGTCGGCCACGTCAAGGCCGTGGGCGAGATGACCGGCACCGACGTCGATCCCTACATCGGCCGGGCGATCATCGCCGACGGCGCCGCCACCGTCGTCACCAGCGCCGTCGGCGGCTCGCCCACCACCACCTACGCCGAGAACATCGGCGTCATGGCGGCCACCAAGGTCTACTCCACGGCCGCCTACTACATCGCCGGCCTGATCGCGATCCTGTTCGGCCTGTGCCCGAAGTTCGGGGCGCTGGTCGCCGCCACGCCGGGCGGCGTGCTCGGCGGCGTCACCGTCATCCTGTACGGCATGATCGGACTACTCGGCGCCAAGATCTGGATCGAGAACCGGGTGGATTTCGCCGACCCGGTGAACATGGTCCCGATCGGCGCGGGCATCATCCTGGCGATCGGACCGGTGACGCACATGATCGGCGGAGACTTCTCCCTGGAGGGCATCGCGCTCGGCACCGTCGTGGTGGTGGGCGGCTACCACCTGCTGCGCGTCATAGCCGGGCGCTCACCGGGACCGGTCCCGAAACCGGCCGGGGGCGAGGCCGGGTGAAGCCGCCGCCGTTCACCCACCACGCCCCCCGCGACCTCGGCGCGGCGCTGCGGACGCTCGCCGAGGTGGACGGCAAGGTGCTGGCCGGCGGCCAGAGCCTGATCCCCATGCTGAACATGCGGCTGGCCGCGCCCGAGCACATCGTCGACATCAACCGCCTGACCGCCCTGGACACCGTGGAGGCGGGCGGCGACGGCGTACGGGTGGGCGCGCTGGCCCGGCACTCGCGGGTGGCCCGGTCCGGCGCGCACCCGCTGCTGACGAAGGCGCTGCGGCTGGTCGCCCACCCCGTGATCCGCAACCGGGGCACGGTCGTCGGGAGCCTGGTGCACGCCGATCCCGCCGCCGAGCTGCCGGCGGTGCTGGCCGTCCTGGGCGGCTCGGTGCGGCTGGCCCGCTGGACCGCCGCCGGCGTCGCCGAGCGGGACGTGCCGGCGCGCGAGTTCTTCGTCGGGCCCATGGAGTCCGGTGTCCGGCCGGACGAGCTGGCCGTGTCTGCCTACTTCCCGGCGCTCGGCGGGCGCGCCGGGACGGCGTTCGAGGAGGTGTCCCGGCGGCACGGCGACTACGCCCTGGCCGGCGTCTGCGCCGTGGTCACGTTCGACGACGACCTGCGCGTCGCCGCGGCCAGGGTCGCCTGCGTCGGCGTGGGCCCGGTGCCCGTCCTGATGGACGTGACCGGCGAGTGCGGCCACCGGCCGGCCGCGAGCGTCGACTGGCCGGCCGTCGCGCGGGCCGTGCGGGAGGGGACCGACCCCGAAGGGGACATCCACGCCACCGCCGACTACCGCCGGCACCTGGTGGGCGTGCTGGCCGAACGGGCGCTGCGCGAGGCGGCACGGGAGGGGACGGCGACCGGTGGAACATGAGATCACGCTGACCGTGAACGGCACGGCCCGGCGGGTCACCGTCCCCGGACGCCGCCTGCTGTCCGACTGCCTGCGCCACGACCTCGGCCTGACCGGCACGCACGTCGGCTGCGAGCACGGCGTCTGCGGCTGCTGCACGGTGCTGCTCGACGGCGAGCCGGTCCGGTCGTGCCTGACCTTCGCGGTCACCGTGGACGGGCACGAGATCACCACCGTCGAGGGCCTGGCCGGCCCGGACGGGCTCTCCCCGGTGCAGCGGGCCTTCGCCGAGTGCCACGGCCTGCAGTGCGGCTTCTGCACCCCGGGCTTCCTGTGCACGGTGACCGCCCTGCTGGCCGACAACCCGGCCCCCACGCACGAGGAGGTGCTCGAAGGCGTGTCCGGCAACCTGTGCCGGTGCACCGGCTACCAGAACATCGTCAAGGCCGTCCACCGCGCCGCCGAACTGCTGGCGGAGGAGTCATGAGCTTGCTGGGGGAGTCATGACGACCAGGATGTTCGGCGAGCCGGTGCAGCGGCGGGAGGACCCGCGGCTGCTCACCGGCCAGGGCCGCTTCCTCGACGACCTGGGCCGCGACGCGCTCGCCGCCGCGTTCGTCCGGTCACCCCACGCCCACGCCCGCGTCGGCGACATCGACGTGTCCGCCGCGCTCGACGTGCCCGGCCTGGTCGCGATCTACACCTGGGAGGACCTGCCCGAGCGGGTGGGCCGGCCGCTGCCGCTGCTGATCCCGCACCCGGCGCTCACCCACGGGCGCACGGCGTACCCGCTGGCCAGGGAGGTCGTCCGGCACGTCGGCGAGCCCGTGGTCATGGTCGTGGCCGCCGACCGGTACGCCGCCGAGGACGCCTGCGCGCTCATCGAGGTCGCCTACGAGCCGCTCAAGCCGGTCGTCGGCCTGGCCGAGGCGGTGCAGGGCGCCCAGCTCGTGCACGAGGACGTGCCGGGGAACGTGGGGGCGCACCTCGTCCAGGAGGTGCCGGGGGCCGACGGCAGGGGCGCGCGCGAGGCCGTCGAGGGCGCGCCGCACACGCTGGCCTTCCGGCTCGACATCGAGCGCAGCGCCAGCATGCCGCTGGAGGGCCGCGGCGTGCACGCCCGCTGGGACGGCCGCGACCTGCGCGTCCACTCCAGCACCCAGACCTCCACCAGCGTGCGCATGGCCGTCGCCGCCGCGCTCGGGCTTCCGCTGCCGCAGGTCGAGGTGATCGCCCCGGACGTCGGCGGCGGCTTCGGCGTCAAGATCGTGCACCCGTGGCCGGAGGAGATCCTGGTGCCGTGGGCCGCGATGACGCTCGGCCGTGAGATCAAGTGGACCGAGGACCGCAGGGAACACTTCATCTCCTCCGCGCACGAACGCGCCCAGATCCACCACGTACGCGTCGGCTTCGACGACGACGGCCGCGTCCTGGGCCTGGACGTGACGATCCTGCACGACCACGGCGCCTACACGCCGTACGGGATCATCGTGCCCATCGTCACCTCCACGCAGTTGCTGGGGCCGTACAAGCCGGGGGCCTACCGGGTCGAGTTCACCGCGGTCTACACCAACACCGTGCAGGTCACGCCGTACCGGGGGGCCGGTCGGCCGCAGGGCGTGTTCTGCATGGAGCGGACCATGGACAAGATCGCCCGCTACCTGGGCAAGGACCGCACGCAGGTGCGCGCGGCCAACTTCATCCGGCCCGAGGAGTTCCCCTACGACCAGGGGATGACCTTCCAGGACGGCCGCCCGCTCATCTACGACAGCGGGAACTACCCGGAGATGCTCCGCATGCTCAAGGAGCTGATCGGCTGGGACTCCTTCGAGCGGCGTCCCGGCCGGGGGATCGGCATCGGCTGCTACGTCGAGGGCACGGGCGTCGGCCCGTACGAGGGCGGGCACGTGCAGATCACCTCCGACGGCCGGGTGCACGTCTCGACCGGCCTGACCTCCCAGGGGCAGGGTCACGAGACCGCCTTCGCCCAGATCGCCGCCGCCGAGCTGGGCGTGCCCATCGACCGCGTCAGCGTGGTCACCGGCGACACCCGCAGGTTCGGGTACGCGGTGGGCACCTTCGCCTCCCGCGCCGCCGTCGTCAGTGGCAACGCCATCGCCCTGGCCTGCCGGAAGGTCAAGCAGAAGGCGCTGCGCATCGCGGCCGACGCCCTGGAGGCCGACCCGGCCGACCTGGAGATCGACGACGGCATGGTGCACGTCGTGGGCGCGCCGACCGCCGCGATCCCGCTCTCGACGGTGGCGGTGCTGGCCAACCCGCTGCGGTACGCCTTCGACGAGGAGACGGCCAGGGCGACCCAGTTCTCCGGCGCGGCCGACCCGGCCCGCCCGCCGGTGGCCGAGGGCGACGAGCCGGGCCTGGAGGGGCGCGAGTTCTACTCGCCGATCAGGTCCACGTTCGCCTCCGGCATGCACGCGGCGATCGTCGAGACCGACCCCGACACCGCCGAGATCAGGGTCGTCAGGTACGCCGTCGTGCACGACTGCGGCCGGCTGATCAACCCGATGATCGTGGAGGGCCAGATCCACGGGGGAGTGGCCCAGGGCATCGGCGGCGCCCTGTACGAGCGCATGGAGTACGACGTCCACGGCCAGCTCGTCAACGCCTCGTTCATGGACTTCCTCATGCCGTACGCCACCGAGATCCCGCCGATCGAGACCGCCCACCTGGAGACGCCCTCGCCGCTCAACCCGCTCGGCATCAAGGGCGCGGGCGAGGCCGGCGTGATCCCGGTGTCGGCGGTCATCGCCTCGGCGATCGAGGACGCCGAGGGCATCGAGATCGACCGCATGCCCATCTCGCCGTCGGACCTGTTCGAGCTGCGTATGCGATGATCGGCGCCATGCTCGCTCCCGGCGCCGGCCTGACCCGCTTCCCCGACCTGCCCGACGACGTGCGCACGATCGACCTGGCCTGGAACGAGATCACGCACGTGCCCGCCCAGGTGGCCGGGCTGGCCGCGCTGGAGGAGCTGCGGCTCGACGGCAACCGGCTGCGCGAGCTGCCCGGCCTGTCCGGCCTGACCGCGCTGCGCGCCCTGCACCTCGACGGCAACGAGCTGAGCGAGGTCCCCGACTGCCCGCCCGGCCTGGAGACCCTCTTTCTCTACGGCAACCGGATCGAGCGCCTGCCCGGCGACCTCGCACCGCGCCTGCGCCAGCTCGCGCTCGGCGGCAACCGGCTGACGTCCGTGCCCGCCGGGCTGTGGAAGCTGACCGTGCTGGAATCACTCAACCTCGCCGAGAACGCCCTCACCGAGATCCCCGCCGACATCGGCGGCCTGACCCGGCTGCGCATGCTCGACCTCGGCCACAACCGGCTCGCCTCGATCCCGCCCGAGGTCGGCGACCTGCCGCTCACCGACTACCTCTACCTGAGCGACAACGGCTTCACCGACGTCCCGGCCGCGCTCGGCCGGCTCGACCGGCTGGCCTACCTCAACCTCACCGACAACCGGCTGACCGGGCTCCCGGACGCGCTCGGGTCGATGGCGTCGCTGGTGGAGCTGCGCCTGTACAACAACCGGCTGGAGGCGCTGCCCGAGACCGTCGGCGGGCTCGGCCGGCTGCGCGAGCTGCACCTGCAGGGCAACCGGCTGACCCGGCTGCCCGCCGCCCTCGCGGCGCTGACCGAGCTGCGCGTGCTCGACCTGCGCGACAACCACCTGAGCGAGCTGCCCGCGCTGCCGTCCGGCCTCACCCATCTCGACCTGCGCAACAACCGGCTGCGCGAGCTGCCCGCCGCGGTCGCCGAGCTGACCGGCCTGCGCAAGCTCGACCTGCGCTGGAACAAGCTCTACGACGACCCGCCGGTGCTCGATCTGCTGCGCGCCCGGGGCTGCGTCGTCCTGCGCTGAAGCGGCACTCGACCGGCGCTCAACCGGCACTCAACCGGTGCTGAACCGGCGCGGGCGGCCGTGCGTATCTCCGCACATGACGACACTTCCACGTCTGGCCGTCCTCGCGCTGCTGGCCGGGCTGGCCGCCGCCTGCTCCGCCGGCGGCGGCTCCGGCGGCCCGGCGGCGGCCGGCCAGAACGCCGCGCGGGCGGCGGCGCCCCAGACGGTCGAGCAGCTCGCCGCCAGGGTCGGCTGCAAGCCCCGCATGCAGGTCGACGCCGCCGAGATCCGTACGGGCTACTGCCGGACCGCCGACGGCCAGTTCTTCGTCACGACGTTCGCCAGCCAGTCCGGCAAGGACGCCTGGATGGACGCCGCCCCCGAGTACAACCCGCACCTGGTCGGCAACCTGTGGACGGTGCTGTCCAGCCGCAAGGTGCTGGAGCTGCTGAAGGAGCGGCTCGGCGGCGACCTGCACCTGAAGGACCACCGCACGAACCAGATGCGCACGGTCGGCTGAGACGCCCTACGCCGCCGCGAGCATGACCCGCTTGCGGAACACCCAGTACGTCCAGCCCTGGTAGACCAGCACGAACGGCAGCGTGATCAGCCCGATCCAGCTCAGCATCGTCAGCGTGTACGGCCCCGAGGCGGCCGCCGCCAGGGTCAGCCCGGGCAGCGGCGCGAGGCGCAGCTCCATGAAGACCGCCAGCGTGGCCAGCACGATGCCCGCGGCGGTCGCGCCGAACGCCCAGCCCTCCCTGCGCCGCCAGATCAGCGCCGCCGCGGCGGCCAGCGCGGCCATGGCGGCCAGCGCGGGCAGCGAGCCCAGGTTGGACAGGGCCAGCACGGCCACCGGGATGGCCACCGCCGCCGCGGCCATGGCGGCGGTCCTGGCCCGGCGGCGCACCGGGCCGGTGGTGCGCAGCGCGAGGAAGACCGCGCCGTGCAGCACGCAGAGCGTCAGCGTGAACGCGCCGCCGAGCAGGGCCGCCGGGCCGCTGTCGAACAGCACGTCGGCGAAGATCGCGCCCCACAGGAACGCCGGGAGGCCGCTGCCGACCAGGATGCCGAGGTCGCACCAGATCGGGTTGGCGACCTTGCCGCGCCATTCCAGCCCGACGCCGCGCACGATCAGGCCGACCAGGATGAGCGTGACGGGCAGGTAGAACGCGCTGAACAGGCCGGAGTACCAGGCGGGGAAGGCGGCGAACATGGCGCCGACCGCCGTGATCAGCCACACCTCGTTGCCGTCCCAGACGGGGCCGATGGTCTGCAGGCTCTGGCGCTGCTCGGCGGCGTTCCTGCTCAGCAGCGGCGCCAGCAGGCCGACGCCGAAGTCGAAGCCTTCCAGGACGAAGTACCCGGTCCAGAGGAAGGCGATGATGACGAACCACAGGTTGATCATGGTCTGGTCCCTCTAGTACATCAGCGACGGTTCGAGCGGCTGCGCCTCGGGAGCGGGCTGCCGCTCCTCGACGCCCTTGCGCACGTGCCTGGCCAGCAGGACGACCTCGGCCACGGCCAGGCCGCCGTACAGGAGTGTGAAGACGGTCAGCGAGATGGCGACCTCGGCCAGGGTCACGCCGGGCGAGACGCTTGAGGCGGTCAGCAGCTCGCCGGCGACCGTCCAGGGCTGCCGGCCGATCTCGCTCAGCAGCCAGCCCGCGATCACCGCCGCGAACGGCAGCGGCAGCGCGAGCAGCAGCGCCCGCGCCAGCCAGGACGGCACCTCGCGCCTGCGCCGGGTCAGCCAGAGGCCGAGCAGCGCGAGCCCCGCGGTGGCCATGCCGAACACGATCATCACGCGGAACGACCAGAACACGATCGTCGGGTCGGGCCGGTAGTCGCCGGGGCCGAACTGCTGCTCGAAGCGCTTCTGCAGGTCCTCGGTGCCCTGGACGGTGGCGCCGAAGTCGTTGGTGGCCAGGAAGCTGAGCACCTTGGGGATCTCGATGCCGGGCGCCAGGGAGAAGGCCGCGCCCGCGGTGTCGCGTTCCAGGCCCTCGGCCGCGGCCAGCTTCATGGGCTGCTGCTCGTACATGAGCTTGGCCGACATGTCGCCGGTGCCCGCGACGACCGCCCCCGCGATCGCCGTCATGACCAGCGCGCCACGGGCGGCGCTGCGCCACATCGGCGCGCGCGTCCGCAGCAGCCAGTAGCCGCTCACCGCCAGCACGAACCCGCCCGCCACGATGAACGCGGCCCCGACGACGTGCGGCACCTGCGCGACCGCCGTGGAGTTGGTCAGCACGGCCCACAGGTCGGTCATCCTGGCCTTGCCGTCCACGACCTCGTAGCCGACCGGGTGCTTCATCCAGGCGTTGGCCGCGAGGATGAAGTAGGCCGACAGGTTGGAGCCGATGGCGGCGGCCCAGATGCTGGCCAGGTGTGCCTTCTTCGGCAGCCGGTCCCAGCCGAAGATCCACAGGCCGAGGAACGTGGACTCCATGAAGAAGGCCAGCAGCGCCTCCATGGCCAGCGGCGCGCCGAAGACGTCACCGACGAACGTGGAGTACTCACTCCAGTTCATGCCGAACTGGAATTCCTGCACGATGCCGGTCACCACACCCATGGCGAAGTTGATCAGGAACAGCTTCCCGAAGAACTTCGTGAGCTTGAGGTAGTGCTCCTTGCCCGTGCGGTGCCAGGCCGTCTGCAGGCCCGCGACGAAGACGCCCAGACCGATGGTCAGGGGCACGAACAAGAAGTGGTACACGGTGGTGACCCCGAACTGCCACCGTGCCAGGTCAAGCGCGTCCATCAATCCCCACCCGCTCATAGCTCTACAAGCTGTAGTACTTCTACCTGTAGTAGTACTACAGGCCGTAGAGCAACGCGATGCGACGTTGGTCACATCCCCCGGTTCTGCCTACTTTTCGAGGATCCCGTACGGGTACGTCCCGGCGCGTCACCCGCCGGGCGGATTGCGCACTACCCCGCCCGGCGGACCTCGCCTGAGGCGTCGAGGTAGGCCTGCAGATTGCCCAGCTCGAAGCCGCGCCGCTTGATCTTGTCGATCAGCACCCGGAAGTCGGCCGCCAGGTTGGGCCGGAAGTGCAGCAGCAGGATGTCGCCCGGACGCAGGCGTTTGTCGGGCACCTGATAGGCGATCTTGCCGCCCGGCTGGACGGTGGCCGTCCACAGCAGCACGGCCTTCACCCCGCACCGCCGGGCGGCCCGCAGCGTGTCGGTGTTGTAGCTGCCGAACGGCGGCCGGAACAACGCCGGCCGGGTCCCGATCTCCTTGCCGACCACCTGCGCCGCGCCGCAGATCTCGCGGCGCTGCCCGTCGAGGGGCAGGCGGCGCAGGTCGGGATGGGTCAGGGTGTGGTTCTCGACGGGCACGTGGACGTCGCGGAGCTGCCGGAAGTAGCCCCACTTGCCGGCGCCCACGTAGCGGCCGGGGCCGCCCGCCGGGTCGGGGCTGCCCTTGGCCTCGACCGCGTCGCGCATGGCGAAGGCGGTGATGGGCACGCGCCGGTCGCGTACCAGCTTGACGAAGCCGGGGTCCTGCTCCCAGCCGTCGTCGATGGTCAGGAAGACGACCTTGCGCCTGGTGGGGATCGAGCTGATCACCGGGGGCAGGCCGTTCTCCCCCTTGATCGGACCCACCTCGCCGGCCCGCGGCAGCGCCCCCGGCGAGCCCTGCGGCGTGGGCCGGGACGTGGTCCCTCCGGTCGCGGACGGCTTCGCCGACGGCCCGGCCACGACCCCGCCGGTGTCGCCATCGGTGCCGCCGGTGGCACACCCGGCGGCCAGCGCCACCAGAACCCCGGCGAGCACGGCCGGCCCCAGCCCGCCACGCCCGGCCCCGCCCCTGACCGTTCCACGCCCCCAGCACATGGAGCACCATCTTGCCAGCCCTGATCCCCACGATGATCCGCACGACGCGTCGCCCGACTGGCAGGTCTTGCCCTTAACCAGCCGGTCGCCGGTGCCTAGAGTGGCCGCATGAAGGTGGCGGGCAGCGCCGTGATCGGCGTACAGCGAGATCGAGTGTGGGCCGCGCTCCAGGACCCGGCGGTGCTCGTGCGCACCATCCCGGGCTGCGAGCGCCTGGAGGAGACCGGACCGGACACCTACAGGATGACGGTCAACGCGGGCGTGGCGTCCATCAAGGGCGTCTACCAGGGGGAGGTCGCGCTGGCCGAGCCGTGCGCGCCCGAGAGCTTCACGCTGCGGGCGCGCGGCCAGGGCGCGCCGGGCACGGTCGAGGCCACCGTCCTGGTACGGCTGAGCGAGATCGACGGCGGCACCCGGGTGGACTACGACGCCGACGCGGTGATCGGCGGGATGATCGGCGGCGTCGGTCAGCGCATGCTGGGCTCGGTCGCCAAACGCACGGCGGGCGAGTTCTTCTCCGCCGTCGAGGGCCACCTCAGCGCCCCGCCCCCGGCTCCGGCTCCGGCGACCCCGGCCGCCCCGGAGGCCGCCCAGGCTGCCCAGGCCGCCCCGGCGGTCTACGAACGGCCGCCCGCGCGGCACGCCGAGACCCGCCCGTGGGCGCTGCTGGCCGCCTTCGGCATGGGCGCGGCCGCCGCGCTCGCCGGCGTCGCCGTGGGCCGGCTGCTCGGCCGCGACACGAGTGGCCGGCGCGGCTGAGGGACGCGCCACGACGACCCTCGCGGAAAAGGATCTCCAGGCGTAGCGTGGCGGTATGCGGCAGGCACACGCTGAAGACGCACGGAACGAAGCCAGGCGCATCGTACGCGACCTGCTGGGGGAGGAGCGCCCCACCGCCGAGTCCCTGGTCGCCGAGGTGCGGCCGGTGTTCGGCGACCAGCGGACCGACCGCGTGCTCGGGCTCGCGCTCGGCGCGTCGCTCACCCGCCGATCGGCCGAACTGGCCGCCATCGCCGCGCTCCTCGTCGGCACCCGCGAGCTGGGCGCCGGCTGGTGGACGCGGCCCAGGGGCGGCAAGCTGCCGCCGCCCGACGACGTGCTGCGCACGGCCCTCGCGATCGAGCCGTGGACCGACCTGACCGCGCTGGAGATGCTGGCCGCCTGGATCGCCGACGACGCCGCCGACCAGATCTGGGGCCGGCCCGTCGCCGAGGTCGACCTCAACTCCTGGCAGGCCGAGGACCGCTTCGAGCTGCCGCCGGGGGTCGGGCCGGGCCAGCGGCTGGTGGTGCACTTCGACGCGGGCGGCCGGCTCGACGCGGTCGTCGCCCGCCGTCCCGACGACGCGCTGGGGTCCAACCTCGACTTCCAGTCGCTGCGTTACTCCAGGCCCGCCGAGGCCCAGTGGAGCTGGGGAGTGGCCGCCGGGCTCGGGCCCCACCGGCTGCCCGGCGAGAAGCCCGACCCGTACGCCCGCGAGATTCCGGCCGCCGCCGCGGGCGTGCTGCGGGCCTGGGCCGTCCGCCACGGCGTCACCCGCGAGGAGCTGGGCGAGCGCTGGGGCACGGTCGGCGACGTGGTGGCCGCCATCGAGCGGGTCGACTGGATGTGGCGCAGCGGCGAGTGGTTCGGCTGGTGGCGCGGCGCGTCCGCCCTGGTGGACGACTCGGCCTACCTGCCCTACCGGCTGGAGGAGCTGGCCGCCGGCTGACCCGCGGCCGGCGGAATCGTCGCGTGGGCCGCGTGGTTGTCGCCGGTGTGAAAGTCGAGATTTTCTCCGATGTCGTGTGCCCCTGGTGTTACATCGGGCACGTCAGGTTCGCCCGCGCCGCCGAGCGTTTCCGTGCCAAGGGCGGCACGATCGAGGTGACCATGCGCCCGTTCCAGCTCAATCCCGACGCCCCCGTCGAGGGTGAGCCGCTGATCCCGGCCCTTGAGCGCAAGTTCGGGCCGGGCGCGCGGCAGATGACCGAGCGGGTCAGGGCCGTCGCCGTCGAAGAGGGCCTGGAGATGGACTACGAGCGGGCCGTCAACACCAACACTTTCGAGGCCCACCGGCTCATCGACGCCGCCACCGCCCAGGGGCTCGGCGAGGAGATGGCCGAGCGGCTGTTCCGCGCGTACTTCGGCGAGGGCGCGAACGTCGGCGACCCCGGCGTGCTGAGCCGCCTGGCCGGCGAGGTCGGCGTCCAGGACACCGGCCAGGGCGCCGAGCAGGTGCGCGAGCAGCTCGCCAGGGCCGGCGCGCTGGGCGTCAGCGGAGTGCCGCTGTTCCTGTTCGAGGGCAAGTTCGCGGTGTCGGGCGCGCAGCCGGAGGACGCCTTCGCCGCGGCGATCGACGAGGTCGCCGAGCGTACCGGCCAGACGCCGATCACCCAGCTCGCCCCGCCGGCCGACGGTTGCGACGACGACGGCTACTGCGCGGTCTGAACGGTCCCGCCCGCGGCGGTGCGACAATCGGAAGGTGTCGAGCCGCCGCCTTGGTTACCTGCTCAAGCATGCCGCGCTGCGCCTGGCCGAGTTCACCGGCCCGGCGCTCGCGCCCTACGGGATCGACGGGCGGGAGCTCGGGGTGCTGTCGGTGATCGACGCCCCCGAGCCGCTGTCGCAGCAGGAGGCGGCCCAGCGGCTCGGCATCGACCGCACGACGATGGTCGCCATGGTCGACGCGCTGGAGGGCAAGCAGCTGGTGGCGCGGCGGCCGCATCCGGGCGACCGCCGCAAGAACGCGGTCGAGCTGACCGAGCGCGGCCGCGAGACCGTGCGCCTCGCGGTGCCGGCCGTGGAGGAGGCCGAGCGCGCCTTCCTGTCCGCCCTGCCGGAGCACGACCGACGCCTGTTCCACGACGCCCTCGACCGGCTGGTGTGAGCCACCCGGCTCAGGTCGCAGCCTGGCGGGTCAGGCCGGGGCGCCGCCCTCGCCGAGCTGGCCGGAGCGGTGGTGGCGGCGGCACAGCACCTGGTAGCGCACCGGCGAGGCGTCGGTGTCGCCGATCACGACCTGCTCGCCCGTCCGCGCCAGCACCCCGCCCACCACGCGCGCGTTGAGCTGCCCGGGGCGTCCGCACCAGCACAACACCTCGACCTGCAGCCGGCACACCTCGTCGGCCAGCTCGAACAGCCGCTGCGCGCCGGGGAACATGACCGATCTGAAGTCGGAGGCCAGCCCGAAGGCGTAGACGTCGATGCCGTGCTCGTCCACCAGGTCGGCGAGCTGCTCGATCTGCTCGACCGTGTAGAAGCAGGCCTCGTCGCAGATCAGGTAGTCGATGCGCTCGTGCGAGGTGACCAGGCCGACCAGGTCGAGGGAGTCCTCCACCTCGATCGCCTCCAGGCCCAGCCCGATCCGGCTGGTGACCTTCGGGCCGCCGGAGCGGTCGTGCTTGGTCAGGACGAGTCCCCGCCGCCCCTGGCGGCCGTGGTTGTAGTTCATCTGGAGCGCCAGAGTGGACTTCCCGCAGTCCATGGGGCCGAAGTAGAACTTCAGCACGGCGTCCCGGGCTCCGGATGGCACGGCTGACAAGGCAGACAGTTCGGTCACAGGAGGCCAGCTTAGCGGCTTGGCTTGTTCCATGACCTCGTGGGACATTTCTCCCCTGGACTATCAGGAGGAACTGTGGTCACCGACAATCCACCGACGCTCGACGCGATGCTGACACAGGACGACGTGACGGCCGCCCAGGCCGACGCCACCCGATGGCGGTACGGCTTCCTGGTCGTCGTGGCGGGCATCGTCGCGATCCTGATCGCCTTCGGCGCCGCGGTGTTCGCCACCAAGGAGTTCGCCGCGCTGTTCGCGGGCGTGGCCGGGGTGGTGGGCACGATCATGGGCGCCTACTTCGGCGTGCAGGCGGGCCAGTCGGGGAAGGCCAGAGTCGAGGCCGAACTGGCAAAATCCCAAGAGCTGGTGGTGCGCCTGGCGGCCTACGTCGGCACCCAGAACGCGCCCCGGGTCATCGACGAAGTTCTCGGCCGTCGCCGAAACTGAGGAGCCATGCGTAGCGTCCGAATCGGAGTGGACACCGGGGGCACGTTCACCGACGTCGTGGCGGTGGACGAGCAGACCGGTGAGATCGTCACCACCAAGACCCCCTCGACGCCCGCGAACCCGGCCGACGGGTTCGTCGCGGGCATCGGGAAGCTGGGCGAGCTCGACGTCGCCTCCATCGTCCACGGCACCACCGTCGCGACGAACCAGCTGCTCGAAGACCGCATCGGCAACCTCGGGTTCATCACCACCGAGGGCTTCGAGTTCATCCTGGAGATCGCCAGGCAGAGTGTGCCGGACGGCTACGGCAACTCCTACTTCTGGGTGAAACCGCCGCGGATCGTCCCCGTGCACCTCGTCAGGACGGTCGGCGGCCGGCTCGACCACCTCGGCAACGAGGTGCGGCCGTTCTCCGAGGAGCAGGCCGTCGAGGCGGCGCGCTGGTTCAGGTCGAAGGGCATCACCGCGGTCGGCGTGTGCTTCCTGCACTCCTACGCCAACCCCGAGCACGAGCGCCGCATGCGCGAGATCCTCTGGCGCGAGCACCCGGAGGCGGTGATCTCGCTCTCCAGCGACGTGCTGCGCGAGTACCGCGAGTACGAGCGCTCGATCACCACCCTGGTGGACGCCGCGGTCAAGCCCGCCATGCGCGGCTACATCGCCGGCCTGTCCAACCGGCTCGGCATGCCGTTCTCGGTGATGAAGTCCAACGGCGGCGTGTTGTCGGCGCGCGAGGTCGTCAACCAGCCGATCACCACCGTGCTGTCGGGCCCGGCGGCGGGCGCGCTCGGCGCGGCGCTCATCGCCTCCACCGCGGGGCACCCGTCCGTGATCACCCTCGACGGCGGCGGCACCTCGACCGACGTGGCCGTGGTGATCGACGGCGAGCCGTCCCTGACCACCGAGGGCACGGTCGGCCGGTACCCGTGCAAGATCCCGATGATCGACATCGTCACGGTCGGCGCGGGCGGCGGCTCGGTGGCCTGGATCTCGCCCGAGGGCACGCTGAAGGTCGGCCCCCGCTCCGCCGGCGCCGATCCGGGGCCCCTGTGCTACGGCAGGGGCGGCTCGGAGGTCACGGTCACCGACGCGCACGTGTTCCTCGGCCGCATCCCGCCCCACCTGCTGGGCGGTGAGATCCCGCTCGACGCCGACGCCGCCCGCCACGGCGTCGAGGCGCTGGCCGACAAGCTCGGGCTCACCCCCGAGCGCACCGCGACCGGCATCCTGGAGATCAGCGCGTTCAACCAGAGCAACGCGATCCGGCAGCTCACCGTCAAGCGCGGCCTCGACGTACGGGACTTCCCGCTGGTGACGTTCGGCGGGTCGGGGCCGCTGCTGGCCTGCCGCCTGATCGACATCCTGGGCCTGCCCGCCGTCGTCGTGCCGCGCGACCCGGGCAACGTCTCGGCGTTCGGCCTGCTCACCGTCGACGTCAAGAACGACTACGTGCGCACGTACGTCACCCGCGACCTCGCGCTGAAGACCGCCGCGCAGATCTTCCAGGAGCTGGAGGGCCAGGCCGCCGAGGCGCTCGACCGCGAGGGCTTCGACGACCCGGTCCACGTCCGCAGCGCCGACCTGCGCTACTACGGGCAGGCGTTCGAGGTGCGCGTCACCGCCCCGGCGGGCCCGCTCGACGACGACTGGAAGCGCACGGTGATCGACGCCTTCCACGACGCCCACGAGAAGCTGTACGGCTACGCCTACCGCGACGACCCCCGCCACGGCGTCGAATGGGTCAACCTGCGCGTCTCGGGCATCGGTCCGATCACCCGTCCGGCGATCCGGCGGCTCGACAAGGCGGGGGAGGGGGCCACGTCGGTCCGTCCTGTGCACTTCGAGGAGACCCGCGACACCCCGATCCACCAGCGGGCCGCCCTCGGGCCGGGCGCCACCGTCCAGGGCCCGGCGGTCATCGAGGAGTACGGGTCGACGATCCCCGTGCATCCGGGCTTCACCGCAAAGGTGGACGAATACGGAAATGTGGAGATCCGACGTGATTGATCCGATCCTGGTGGAGATCGTCGAGGGCACGCTGGCCTCCGTCGAGCGGGAGGTCGAGACGGCCATCGCCCGCACGGCCCGCTCTCCGATGATCCGCGACGCGCACGACTTCCGCGCCGGCATCCACGACGCCCGGCTGCGCAAGCTCACCGGCCGCTCCTACAGCGCGCTCGTCCAGCCGATCGTGCGCGACTTCCCGATCGAGACGATGAAGCCCGGCGACGTCTACTTCCACAACGACGTCTACCTGTCCGAGGGCGGCATCGGCCACCTGCCCGACCTGTGCGTCACCGTGCCGGTCTTCCACGACGGGGGCGTGGTGGCGTTCGTGCAGGCGTTCGGCCACCACGACGACATCGGCGGCGCGGTGCCCGGCTCGATGCCCTCGCACGCCCGCTCGGTGTACGAGGAGGGCCTGATGATCCCGCCGATCAAGCTGTGGGACCAGGGCGTGCCGAACGAGACCGCGCTGCGCATCATGACCCGCAACTCCCGCATGCCCGACTCCCTGGCCGGCGACCTCGACGCCGAGTGCTCGGCCTGCCTCATGGGCGCCCGCCGCCTCGGCGAGCTGTTCGACCGGTACGGCAGGCAGGCCGTCGAGGAGTGCTTCGACGCGATCGTCTCCAAGACCACCGAGACCTTCCGCAGGGAACTGCTCGCCAAGATCCCCGAGGGCACGTACGTCTGGGAGGACTACGCCGAGCACGACGGCGTCGACGAGCCCCGCCTGCACGCCCAGCGCATCACGCTCACCGTCGACCACGCCGCCGACGCGCCGCTCACCATCGACTTCACCGGCACCTCACCCCAGGCCAAGGGCCCGATCAACCACGCGGGCGACTACGCCGACGGCGTCTTCCTGAAGAAGTGGCTCGCGCCGGTGCTGCGCAACCTCGCCGACACGCCCGAGCGCATGGCCGAGCTCGACGTCAACGAGGGCGTCGTGCCGCTGATCAGGATGGTCTTCCCGGAGAAGGGCACGCTGCTCACCCCGGTCTTCCCGGCGCCCACCAACGCCCGCACGTTCGTCATCCTGCGCCTGCTCGGCGTGCTGGCCGGCGTGCTGGCCAAGGCCACCGGCGGACGCATGCCCGCCGACCAGGAGACCATCCGCTACACCGGCGTCTACGGTAGCGACGCGGACGGCACGCCGTACCTGATGCGCGAGGTCCTGGGCGGCGGCTCGGGCGGCCGCTGGTACGCCGACGGCGAGGACACCATCCACATCGTCCCCGACTCGCGCAACATCCCGGTCGAGTTCGCCGAGGCGCGCTGGCCGTTCCGGGTGGAGCGGCTGGGGCTGGCCTGCGACTCGGGCGGCCCCGGCATGTTCCGCGGCGGCCTGGGCTACGACAAGCACATCAGGATGCTCCGGGACGCGTCGTACATGTCGATCGCCGACCGGTCGATCCTGTCGTGCTGGGGCGTCAACGGCGGCCTGGCCGGGCGCCCGTTCCGGGTGGAGATCGCCGGCAAGGAGATGGACGGCCTGGTGGACGACCACCCCGTCCAGGCCGGCGACCTGATCCGCATCCGCACCACGGGCGGCGGCGGCTGGGGCTCCCCCTACGACCGCGACCCGAGGGCGGTGGCGGCCGACGTCCGCGACGGCAAGGTCTCGATCGCCGGCGCCCTGGGCGACTACGGCGTGGTCCTGGACGGCGACCGCATCGACGAACGCGGCACCGCCGAGCTCCGCGCCCGCCTCCGCCCGCCCGCGGACCGTTTCTTCGACCGCGGCCCCGGTTACCCGAGGCTGTCCGGCGGCAGGACGTACGCGGAGGTGGACGAACTGTAGGGAACCGGCAGGGGCTACTCCTTGTCGAAGCTGGCGAAGTAGGTGGCCACCATGTCCTGGTCGCCGTGCCCCTGCGCCTCGGCGCGGCGCAGCCGCTCGCCGGCCGCCGCCACCATGTCCAGCCGCACCCCGGCCGCCCCGCCCGCCTCGGTGATCAGCCGGGTGTCCTTCTCGGCGTTGTGCACGGTGAAGGACGGCTCCAGGTCGCCCTCCAGGATGGCCTTGGACTTGGCCTGGAAGTAGACGTTGTCCAGCGGGCCGCCGCTGATCACCTCGCGCACCAGGCCGGGGTCGAGACCGAGCCCCTTGGCCAGGGCCAGGGCCTCGGCCACGATGCCGGTCATCGAGATGGCGTAGCTGACGGCGGCCATCTTGAGCCTGGTGCCGGCGCCCTCGGCGCCGTCCTCGCCGAGCCACAGGGTGCGCGAGCCGACGGCGTCGAACACCGGGGCGAGCGCCTGCCTGGCCGGCTCGGGGGCGGCCGCCAGGATGAGCAGCGTGCCCTGTTCGGCCGGCTGCCTGGTGCCCTGGACGGGCGCGTCGGCGAAGGTCAGGCCGTGCTCGGCGGCCAGGGCGGCCAGGCGGTCGACCGCCGCCACGCCGACCGTGCTCATCTGCGCCCACACCTGGCCGGGACGCAGTCCGGGCGCGGCGGCGGTCATCGCGTCGTGCACGGCGTCGCCGTCGCTGAGCATCGTGACGATCACGTCGGCGCCCTCGACCGCCTCGGCGGGGGAGCCGGCGACGACGGCGCCGTCGGCCGCAAGCGGCTCGGCCTTGTCCCGCGTGCGGTTCCACACCCTGACCGGCAGGCCGGCCCTGAGCAGGTTGCGGGCCATGGGCGCGCCCATGAGCCCGGTCCCGAGCAATGCGACTTCAGTCATGAGGATCACCCTACGACGGCCCGCTCCGGCGGCTTCGGCGAGGTGCGGCGTCCGGATGCGAGGATGGCGGGCATGGGACCTTCGCGGATCGTCGCCGTACGCCACGGGGAGAGCCAGGCGAACCTGGCGCACGCGCAGGCCGGCGACCGGCCACTGGTCTACGAGCGGGGCGACCACGAGGTGACGCTGACCGACCTCGGCCTGCTCCAGGCGCGGGCGCTCGGCCGGATGCTGGCCGCCCTGCCCGCCGGCGAGGCGCCCGAGGAGGTGTGGTGCTCCCCCTACCTGCGGGCCCTCGACACCTGGAGGACCGCGCACGAGACCTGGGGCGCCGGCGCGCTGCCGGTGACCGTGGACGAGCGGCTCAGAGACCAGGAGTCGGGCGAGTTCGCCCGGTTCAACCTGGCCGCCATCGGCGAGCGGTTCCCCGGCGAGGTGCGGCGGATGCGCGCCGAGGGCCCTTACGCCTACCGCCCGCCCGGCGGCGAGTCGCTGGCCGACGTGGTGGTCCGGCTGAAGGACTTCCTGCACGGGCTGCGCGCGGCGGCGGACGGGCGGCGGGTGCTGATCGTCGCCCACGACTCGGTGGTGCTGGGCCTGCGGCACGTCATGGCCGGGCGGGACGACGCCGACCTGGCCGACGTCCTGCGGTTCGCGCCGGTGCTCAACGCGTCGGTGTCGGTCTGGCGGGCCGCGGGCGCGGGGTTCGAGGTGGTGGCGTTCAACGACGTCACCCACCTAGATCCCGCTTGAGCCGCAGCAGCCGCGCCCGCCGCGCGTGGGCCTGCCCGGTCAGCACGGCGCTCACCGCCACGAACGCGAGCCCGAGCGCCAGCGCGCCGGCGGCCACGGCGGCGACGAGCGCGGTGGTGAGCAGGGCGGCCGCCAGGGCGATCCAGCCGGCGATCACCCGGTCGCGGGCGAACAGCGGCGTCCTGCGCGTGCTCAGCCAGCCGCCGTAGCAGGCCCAGGCCAGGCAGAACACGGCGAGAGCGGCGAAGGCCAGGTGGGTGCGGCCGGGCAGCGGGCCGGGCTCGGTCCACCACAGGGCGCAGACGAAGACCGTCCCGGCGGCCCCGGCGAGCAGGGCGGTCAGCGCGCGCACGCGCCGCCACGGCGACAGCGACGGTTCGAGGCGCTCGATGATCTCGTCGGCGGTCAGGCGCGGCTCATCGGTCATGGTCGATCTCCTTCAGGTGGTCGCGCAGGAGGCGGCGGGCGCGGCTGAGCCTGGACTTGACGGTTCCGGCGGGGATGCCGCAGATCTGGGCGCACACCTCGACCGGCAGGTCCTCCAGGTAGTGCAGGACGAGGATCTCCCGCTCGGCAGGGGGCAGGGCGGACAGGGCGGCGAGCAGGCCGGCGCGGTCGACGACGGCCTCGGCGGGGTCCTCGGTCACCGGTTCCGGCTCGGCCGCGCTCTCCGTCCTCGCGTACTCCTCGCGCAGGCGGTCGGTGACCGCCCGGCGGGCGATGGTGAACAGCCAGGGCGTGAACCGTCCGGGCGCGCAGCCGGGGCAGGCCGCGCACGACGGCCGCCCAGATCTCCTGGGCCACGTCGTCGGCCCGCTCGGCGTCCAGCATGCGCCGGACGTAGGTCCAGACCGGGGTGTGCCAGCGGCGTACGAGTTCGGCGATCGCCGCGCGCTCGCCCAGCTGGGCGCGTACGACGAGCAGCTCATCTGTCATGTCGTCCTTCCGTCACCCTGCTCAGTCGGGCGGGAGGGCGACCCGGTTCACGTCTCGACGACGAGATCGGCGCGCTCGCGGGTGCGGTCGGCGGCGAACCAGGCCCGTTCGGCGGCGAACCACTGCCGCCACCGGGGTTCGAGCTCGGGGCCGTCGCGGTCGAGGACGCGCCGCAGCCGCACGGCCTCGGGGGCCTCCACCCAGACGGTGAAGGCCAGCAGGCGGGCGGCCGACCGGCGGGCGGTGCCGACGCCCTCGACGACCAGCACGGGCGCGGCCGGCACGGCGACATGGTCGGCGTAGCGCTCGCGCACCCAGTCGTAGCGGCGGAAACCGGCCGGGCGGCCGTGCCGCAGCGGTTGCAGGACCTGCTCGTCCAGCAGGCGGAACCAGGCGCCGGGGCCGTCGTCCCAGTGGACGGGGAAGTCGTCGCTGTGGATCACCTGGCAGCCGAGCGCCGCGCCGAGCCGGCCGGCGAAGGTGGTCTTGCCCGAGCCGGCCGGGCCGTCGACGGCGACCAGGCGCACGGGCCCGCAGGAGGGCGGCAGGGCCTGGATGCGGCGGGCCAGGGAATTCACCGGACCAGGGTAGGCGATGGTGGACGGCCGCCTGAGAGAATATTCTTCCGGCCAACGCAAGCTGGAGGTTGACCTTGCTCGGACCCCTCGGCGACGTCGTCGTCCTCGATCTGTCCAGGGCCCTGGCGGGGCCGCACGCCGCGCAGATGCTCGGCGACCTGGGCGCCCGGGTGATCAAGGTGGAGCATCCGGACGGAGGTGACGACTCGCGCGGATGGGGGCCGCCCTTCGTCGGGCCCGACCACGACATCTCGACCTACTTCCTGGCGGCCAACCGCAACAAGCAGTCCATCGCGGTCGACCTCAAGTCCGCCGAGGGCAGGCAGCTCGTCGAGCGGCTCGTCCGGCAGAGCGACGTGCTGATCGAGAACTTCCGCACCGGCGTGCTCGACCGGCTCGGCTTCCCCGTCGAGCGCCTGCACGAGCTCAACCCGCGCCTGGTCGTCCTGTCGATCACCGGGTTCGGCCACGACGGGCCCGAGGGCGGCCGGCCGGGCTACGACGTGATCGCCCAGGGCGAGGCGGGGCTGATGTCGCTGACCGGGCCCTCGCGCGAGGAGCCGTACCGGGTGGGCGCCTCGATCGCCGACCTGCTGGCCGGCATCCACGGCGCGTACGGCGTGGCGGCGGCCCTGTACGAGCGCGAGCGCACCGGCCGGGGCCGGGTGGTGCGCACGTCCCTGCTGGCCGCGGTCACCGGCGTCCACTCCTACCACGGCACGGCCTGGACGGTCGGCGGCCAGGTCCCCGGCGCCAACGGCAACCACCACGCCTCCATCGCCCCCTACGGCGCCTTCCGCTGCGCCGACGGCATGCTGCAGATCGCCGTGGCGAACGACGGCCAGTGGAAGAAGGTCGCCAAGCTACTCGACATCGACCCTGATGTGGCGAAATATGCGACCAACAGGCAGAGATTCGCACACCGGGACGAGCTGATCGCCGACATGGAGAAGGCCCTGGCCGACCACGACCGCGCCCACTGGCTGGCCAGGCTGGGCGAGGCCGGCGTGCCCGCGGGCGCGATCAGGTCGATCGACGAGGTCTACGCCTGGGAGCAGACCCGCAGCCAGGGGCTCCTGGTCGAGGTGGACCACCCCGTGCTGGGCCCGATCGAGCTTCCCGGGCCGCCGCTGCGCTTCGACGGCCTGCCCCCGGCCGAGCACACCGCGCCCCCCGCACTCGGCCAGGACGGCGAGGCCGTGCTCGCCTGGCTCGAAGAGCGGGAGGGATGATCGGCAATTCCCGGCTCCGGCATGTACCCTCGTGCGTCACCATGGCATCATCGGTTGATCGTTAGGAGCGATAGTGAGCCGTCCGGACGCGCGCACACTGATCGAAGCGGTCCTCGACAGGGGGTCGTGGAAGTCGTGGGACGCGCCGCCCGCCGATCCGGCGGAGCCCGGCTCCTCCTATGCCGAGGAGCTGGCCGCGGCCCGCGTGAAGTCCGGCTACGACGAGTCGGTGATCACCGGCGAGGGGCTGCTCGACGGCCGCAGGGTCGCCGTCGTGGTCTGCGAGTTCTCCTTCATGGCGGGGTCGGTCGGGGTCGCCGCGGCCACCCGCATCGCGGCCGCCGTCGAGCGCGCCACGCGTGAGCGGCTGCCGCTGCTGGCCGCCCCGGCGTCGGGCGGCACCCGGATGCAGGAGGGCGCGCTGGCGTTCGTCCAGATGGTCCGGATCACCGTCGCGGTGCAGGAGCACCGCGCGGCCGGGCTGCCGTACGTCGTCTACCTGCGGCACCCGACGACGGGCGGCGTGCTGGCCTCCTGGGGCTCGCTCGGGCACGTCACGGCGGCCGAGCCGGGGGCGCTGATCGGGTTCCTCGGGCCGCGGGTGTTCGAGGCGCTGCACGGTTACCCCTTTCCCGAGGGCGTCCAGGTGGCCGAGAACTTCTACGAGCACGGCCTGGTCGACGCCGTCGTGTCGGCCGACGACGCCCGCAGGGTCGCGATCAGGGCCCTTTCCGTGTTGTGCGCCGCGCGTACCGGCGTCGAGGCGGGCGAGCCGCCCGCGGAGGACCTGCGGCCGGTGGAGGCATGGGAGGCGATCACCCGCTCGCGCCGCGACGACCGTCCGGGCGTGCGCACGCTGCTCAAGCTGGCCGCCACCGACGTGACGCCGCTCAGCGGCAGCGGCGCCGGCGAGAACGAGCCGGGGCTCGTGCTGGCGCTGGCCAGGTTCGGGTCGGCGCCCGCCGTGGTGCTCGGCCAGGACCGGCGAAGACAGCGCCGGCGCTCGCCGCTCGGCCCGGCCGGGCTCAGGGTGGCCAGGCGCGGCATGCGCCTGGCGGCCGAGCTGGGGCTGCCGCTGGTCACCGTGGTCGACACCGCGGGGGCCGACCTGTCGAAGTCGGCCGAGGAGGGCGGGCTGGCCGCCGAGATCGCCCGCTGCCTGGCCGAGCTCGTCACCCTCGACGCGCCGACCGTGTGCCTGCTGCTCGGCGAGGGCGCGGGCGGAGCGGCGCTGGCGCTGCTGCCGGCCGACCGGGTGTTGTGCGCGCAGCACGCCTGGTTGTCGCCGCTGCCGCCGGAGGGCGCCTCGGCCATCCTCTACCGGTCGGTCGACTTCGCCCCCGAGATCGCCCAGGCCCAGCACATCCGGGCCACCGACCTGCGGCGCGACGGCATCGTCGACCGGGTGATCCCCGAGCTGCCCGACGCCGCCTACGAGCCCAGGCAGTTCTGTGAGCGCGTGGGGCGGGCGCTGGAGCACGAGATCGCCAAGCTGCTGGCGGTGCCCCCGGCCGACCGCCTGGCGGCCCGCCTGGCCCGCTACCGCGCCCTGGGCTGACCTCCTACGGCACGGGGATGCGTTCGACGCGGATGGAGAAGACCTCCTCGCGCGGCACGACCACCTCGTACGCGCCGTGGTCGACCATCCAGTAGCCGAGCGCCTCGGCCTTCATGCCGCTGTGGCCGGTGTAGGCGATGTGCAGGCCGTCGTCGTCCTCGTCGAGGACGATGCACGGCTCGCCGCCGAAGGCGCCGACGGTGCGGACGAGCACCAGCCACTCCAGCCGCGACCTGGCCACCACCCGCCGCCAGTAGCCCGAGGCGGGCTCGAAGCCGTCGAGCTCCACCTCGCTGAACAGCACCACCTGGTCGTTGTCGGGGCCGAGGGCGGCCGGCAGCGTACGCTCGCCGAAGCGGGCCACGAAGCCGGAGGCGACCGGCGTGATCTGCTCGCTCATGCGGCGGGCCGCCAGGTCAGGCCGTCGTAGCCGGCGAAGGGCCGCTCGCCCTCGCCGGTGACGTGGACGATCTCCGCCCCCGCCGGGATCGGCATCGGGACGGTGTGGAACTGCGGCACCACGTGGTCGGGCGAGGTGGTGAACCCGTTGCCGGCGAACGGCGGCACGTCGCTCCAGTCGCCGCCCATGTGCGGGCCGTAGGGCACCGCGTAGGTGTCGACGTCGCGGGCGTGCCAGCGCATCAGGTACAGCTCGGGCACCTCGGGGAACAGCTCCGAGCCGTCGAAGGACAGGTCGAGGCCGTAGTAGAGGGCCGCCGGCGTGGTCAGCCTGACGCAGTCCTGGACCCGGTAGACGTAGCCGGAGATCACGGTGCGCTTGCCCGACAGGTACGGCACGAGCAGACGCGGCGGCACGACCTTCTGCATCTGCGTTCCGCTCATGGCTCTACTTTACGGTCGGTTGACCCTTGAGCACCCGGTGATCCAGGCACGGGAGCATGGCCCTGGCGGTGGCCGTCCATTCGGTGTCCAGGCGGACGAGCTGGACCCCTGGACCGGTGCCGAGGTCGGCCCGGACCACTCCGAGCGGGTCGACCAGCATGCTGCGGCCCACGCCGAACCCGTCCTTCGACTCCTCCGGGTTGGGCGCCTGGCCGACGGCGGCCGTCCACATCGTGTTCTCCAGGGCCCGTGCGCGGACCAGCGTGACCCAATGGTCCTCCTTCAGCGGGCCCGACCCCCAGGCGGCGATCACCGCGAACAGGTCGGCGCCCTTGTCGACCAGCGCCCTGGTCAGCTCGGGGAAGCGGATGTCGTAGCAGGTGACCAGCCCGACGCGCAGCCCGGCCAGCTCGACCACGGCCGGCTCGGCGCCCGGCGCCACCAGGTCGGACTCCTTGGAGCCGAAGGAGTCGAACAGGTGGATCTTCCGGTAGGCGGCCTTGATGTCGCCGTCGGGGCCGATCGCCACGGCCGTGTTGTGCACCTTGGCGCCGGCCGGGCCCTCGCCCGGCTCGAACACGCCGGCGATCACCGCCAGGCCGTGGGTGCGGGCCGCCTCCGCCAGCCCCGACACGAACGGCCCGTCGAGCGGCTCGGCCAGCTCGGTGACGCGCCTGCCGTAACGGGTGAGGGTGGCCTCGGGGAAGATCGCCAGGTCGGCCCCCTCGGCGCGGGCGAGCGCCTCCCTGGCCCTCTTGAGGTTGGTGGCCGGGTCAGGAGAGACCGGAATCTGGCAGAGGGCGATTGTGGTCACGGCCCGACTCTAACCGGTTGGGCACCAGTCGAAACCAGGTCAGGCACCGCCAGATCCACTCAAGTGGGCCGTACCTAAATCTGGTGAGCCACCAGCCGCTGAACAACGTCTGCGCCACCACGGTCGTCAGCGCCACCGCGAGCACCGGCCAGCGGGTGGCGCCGGTCTTCAGCGGGACCGTGCACAGCGCGATCACCGCCGTGCCGGTGACGTAGTTCGTCAGCGCCATCCGGCCCAGCGGCTCCAGCAGGGCCGACGACCACGGCCGCAGCGCCAGCAGCAGCCCGCCGGCGTACGCCGCCGCCCCCGCCAGCGCGGCCACGCTGTAGACGGTCCAGTCGCCCGCCCCCGGCACGTCCGCGACGCCCGCCCAGGTGACCGTCAGCACCAGGGAGGTCAGCGCCGCGGCGGCGAACACGGGGGCCAGCAGGCTCCGCGGCGGGCGCAGCCGCATCAGCCCCATGCCGACCAGGAACAGCCCGGGGATGAGCGACGGGCCCGCGCCGTGCCAGGTGGCCCAGACGGTCGCCACGACGCCGAGCGCCAGCACCGGCAGGCCGCCCGGCAGGAACGAGGCCGGCAGCAGCACCGCCAGGCCGTAGAGGGCGTAGTCGGTCAGCACCTCGCCCTCGTAGAAGGTGTGCTGGAGCAGGCCGAAGCAGGCCAGCCAGGCCAGCCGGCGGGCCAGCGCCCAGCGGCTGCCCGAACGGTCGAGGAACAGCACGAAGCTGATGCCGAACAGCAGCGAGAAGATCGGGTAGAAGCGGCTCTGGAACAGGGCCTCGATCGTGCGGTCGATGCCGGTGTAGGGCTCGTGGCTGGCGTGCTGCCAGGTGTTGACCAGCATGATGCCGCCCACCGCGAAGCCGCGGAGGGCGTCCAGCTCGCGGATGCGCGTCACAGGAACCAGGTGAACCACCATACGAGGAATCCGGCGCCGGCGACCGCCGCCACGATGTGCGGCCACCGCCGTGCGTGGAACAGGGCCGCGACGCTCAGCACGGCCGAGGCCACCGCGATCCACGTGTACGGGCCGCCGACCGAGGCGGGGACGCCGACGGCCAGGGCCGTCTCGTTCCTGCTCGCCATACCGTAGACGGCCTGGCCGGTCAGCCCGGCGAACGCCACGCCGGCCAGCCCCGCGAAGGCGGTCACCGACCGGCCGCGCAGCGCGCCGGCGCCGAGCTGGACGAGCGAGACGAGCGCGAACAGCGCGAAGGGCACGGCCAGCCAGGGCGCCTGCGAGATCCGGTACGGCGCGCCGGTGACGTGCGTGTCGGCGAGCCGGAGCGTCGGCGGTCGGCCCGGGTCGGGCTCGCACGGCTTCGGCGGCACGCCGCCCGGGGCCTCGACGAACTCGGCGATGTGCTTCCTGGCGCACGCGCTGGTGAGGAAGACGGCGTGGCTGCCGGGGAACGTCTCGAACCGGGCGCCGGGGATGGCCCTGGCAGCGGGCCCGGCCGTCCTCGCGGGGGTGGTGGGGTCGTGATCGCCGCCGACGACGTAGACGGGGGCCTTGGGGACGGCGTTCACGGGGGCGGACTTGGGAAGTTGCCACGCATCACACACCGCTTTGTCCGCGTTTACCGTGAAAAGTCGGGATTTGGTGGTGAAGGTGTTGAACGGCACCTCGTCCTGGCACTGCACCGCGTGGTACAGCCCGAACTCGTGCGACACCAGCCCCTCGCCCACCGCGTCGGCCAGCGGCCGCAGCAGCTCCTCGTGCCCCTCGGCCAGCCCGCCGACCAGCGCGGGCGCCACGGCCGACACGTCGGCCTCGTGCAGCGCCTCGGCCAGGACGGTGGCCACGTCGTCGCCGGACATCGTCGCCGTGAACGGCCGGCCGAGCAGCGGATCGGTGGTCGGCACCCGGGCGGGGGAGCGGTTGAGCCCGGCCACCACCCGGTCGAAGGCGTCGCCCACGCCGAGCGCGGCCACGGTGTCGCGCAGGTTGCGGTCGGCGTCGTCGTACCAGGCCACGGACTCGGGCAGGAAGGAGTCCAGCACGACCGAGCGCACGCCCTGCGGGTCGGCCGCGGCGACGTCGGTCATGACGCGGGTGGAGTAGCTGACGCCGAACAGGTTCCAGGAGGGGTGACCGAGCGCCTGGCGCAGGGCGACCACGTCGGCAGCGATCTCCTTGGTGTGGTAGCCGCGCAGGTCGACGCCCTGCTCCTGGAGGCGGGCGCGGCAGCGCCGGGCCGCCGCGCCCACGTCGGCGGGCGGCCTGCGCAGCCGTCCGAGCAGCGCCTCGGCCGTCTCGGGGCAGCCCAGCACCGGGCGGGAGTACTTGCCGCCGCGCTGCTCGATCGTCACCACGTCCCGGTCGGGGAACATCTGGCTGAGGAACCCGGTGAGCTGCAGCGACGACGACGCCGGCCCGCCGCCCATGTAGACGATCGGATCGGGTTTGCGGCCGGGGGCCGTCGAGGTGTGCACGGCGTACCCGACCTTGATGGTCCGGCCCGGCGTGTCGCGGCGCTCGGGGACCAGCAGGAATCCGCAGACGGTGTGCTCCGGCACGACGACCGGGCAGGGCGCGGCCTCCACGGGAGGAGGCGGGTCAGGCGTGACGAGGGGAACGCTCAGGACGAGGGCTAGCACGACCCGGATGATCACGAGACGAGACTAATAGTGTGGGGGCGTGACCGAACCACTTGTTTCCAGGATGCGCGCCTTCGGCACGACGATTTTCGCCGAGATGAGCGCGCTCGCCGTGCAGACCGGGTCCATCAACCTCGGACAGGGCTTCCCTGACACCGACGGCCCGGCCGCCATGCTCGACCGCGCCGTGCAGGCGATCACCTCGGGCGCCAACCAGTACCCGCCGGGGCCCGGGGTGCTGGAGCTCCGGCAGGCGGTCTCGGAGCACCGGATGGCCCACTACCGGCTCGACTACGACCCGGCGGGCGAGGTGCTGGTCACCGTGGGCGCCACCGAGGCCATCGCGGCGAGCGTGCTGGCGCTGTGCGAGCCGGGCGACGAGGTGATCGCGTTCGAGCCGTACTACGACTCCTACGCGGCCTCGATCGCGCTGGCCCAGGCCAGGCTCGCGGCGGTGACGCTGCGTCCGGTGGAGGGCCGCTTCACCTTCGACCCCGACGAGCTGCGCGCCGCCGTCACGCCGCGTACCCGGGCGATCCTGGTCAACTCACCGCACAACCCGACGGGGACCGTGTTCGCCAGGGACGAGCTGACGGTCATCGCCGAGCTGTGCCAGGAGCATGGCCTGATCGCGATCACCGACGAGGTCTACGAGCACCTCACCTTCGACGGCGTCGAGCACGTCCCGCTGGCCACGCTGCCCGGCATGCGCGAGCGCACGGTCATGATCTCCTCGGCGGGCAAGACGTTCTCGGTCACGGGCTGGAAGACCGGCTGGGTGTGCGCGCCGCCCGAGCTGGTGCGGGCGGTCTCGACGGTCAAGCAGTTCCTCACCTTCACCGCGAGCGCGCCCTGGCAGCTGGCGGTGGCGTACGGGCTGCGCACCGAGCTGGAGTGGGTGGCCGCGCTGCGCGCCGGGCTCCAGGACAAGCGCGACCGGCTGATGGACGGGCTGGCGGCGGCGGGCTTCGAGGTGTTCGGTCCGGCGGGCACGTACTTCGTGCAGACCGACATCCGGCCGCTGGGCTTCACCGACGGCCTGGAGCTCACCCGCCGCCTGCCCGAGCTGGCCGGGGTGGTGGCCATCCCCACGCAGGTCTTCTACGAGCACCCCGAACGCGGCCGGCACTTCGTCCGCTTCGCGTTCTGCAAGAAGGACGAGGTCATCGACGAGGCGGTGACCCGGCTCAAGCGCCTGTCGCAGGGGTAGCCCGGCGCAGGCCGTCGAACAGCACGGCCAGGGCCCTGGCCCGCAGGTCGTCGCTCCAGTTGTGGTGCTGCGCCGCCAGGCAGGCGGCGCTGAGCAGGGCGAGCAGCTCCGCCATGCCCACGTCCGCGCGCACCGCCCCGGCCCGCTGCGCCCGTTCCAGCAGCGCGCTGATCGCGCCCCTGATGTCGGGTGCGCCCGCCTTGGCGTCGATGCCCGCGCTGGCCAGGGCGTCCACCAGGATCTTCTTGACCGTCGAGTAGGCCACGATGCGGTCGAAGAACTCGAAGAAGGCCGCTCCGGCGTCGGCGGCGCCGGCCAGCTCTTCGGCCATCTCGGCCAGCCGCTCCTGCCGGTCGGCCACGATCGCCGCGTACAGGGTCTCCTTGGTGGGGAACTGGCGGTAGATCGTCCCCACGCCCACGCCGGCCAGCGCGGCGATCTCGCGCATGGAGGCGTCGAGCCCGTCGCGGGCCAGCACGACCTCGGCCGCCTCCAGCACGCGGGCGCGGTTGCGCCGGGCGTCGGCACGCATGAGCCCTCCTCGCTTTGTCATCCTCGCGTTGACATCTTCACGTTGACATCCTCGCGTTGACATCCGGAACCGTTGTTCCGTATCGTTCCCGGCATCCAAGCGGAACAGTCATTCCGATTCTAGGGGTATTCGTGGACTTCCAGACCATGGGACGGTCCGGGCTGCGCGTCTCCCGCGCCTGCCTCGGCACCATGAACTTCGGCACCGAGCACGGCCTGGCCGCGGGCGACGCGACCGAGGCGGGCCGCGTCGTCGACGCCTACCTCGACGTGGGCGGCAACTTCATCGACACCGCCGACCTCTACCACCGGGGCGAGACCGAGGAGATCGTCGGCCGGGCGCTGCGCGGCAGACGCGAGTGGGTCGTGCTGGCCACCAAGGGCGCCATGCCGGTCGGCCCGGAGGGGCGGGGCCTGTCCAGACGGCACCTCACCCGCGCCCTGGAGGCCAGCCTGCGCCGCCTCGGCACCGACTACATCGACCTCTACCAGTGCCACCAGTGGGACCCGGGCACGCCGATCGAGGAGACGATGGCCACCCTCGACGGCTTCGTCCGTTCGGGCAAGGTGCGCTACCTCGGCTGCTCCAACTTCACCGCCGCCCAGATCGTCGAGGCGCAGTGGGCGGCCCAGCGGGTGGGCGGCACGCCGTTCGTGAGCCTGCAACCCCAGTACTCGCTGCTCCAGCGGGTCGTCGAGGCCGAGATCCTGCCCGCCTGCGCCCGGTTCGGCCTCGGGACGGTGGTGTACGGGGCGCTCGGCGGCGGCGTCCTGACCGGCCGCTACCGGCGCGGCGAGCTCCCCGACCCGGACAGCCGCATGGGCCGCCTGCTCGGCGCAGGGATGCCCGGCGCGGCTCGCTGGGCGCAGTCGTTGCTCAACGACCGCAACCTGGCCGTCGCGGAGGGGCTGGCCGAGGTCGCGGCCGATCTGGGCGCCGACCCGGCCGCGGTCGCGCTGGCGTGGGTCGCGGGGCGTCCCGGCGTCACGTCGGTGCTGCTCGGGCCGCGCTCGGTGCGGCAGCTGCGGGAGAACCTGGCCGCCTTCGACCTCACCCTCCCGCCGGAGGCGGTCACCCGCCTGGACGACCTCTCCGACCCCGCCCACACCCCTGCCGACGCCTCCTTCTTCCACCTCGTCCCCCGCTGACCCCGCTCACGAGATGAGCTTGACCGGGAGGCGGCGTTGGCGGATGGCGGTGCGGACGGCCTTGGCGAGCTGGTCGTACTCGGCCACGCGGGCCGAGGAGGCGCGGTAGGCCAGGCCGATCGTACGGCCGGGGGCGGGGGCGGCGAAGCGGCGCAGCGCCAGGCGTACCCGCTTGCCGGTCTCCACCGGCACGGCCGACTCCGGCAGCAGCGTCACGCCCAGGCCGCCCGCCACGAGCTGCACCAGCGTCGGCAGGCTGGTCGCGTACGTGGTCGCGGTGGCCCGCGCGCCCACCTCGCGGCACACGTCGATGGCCTGTTCGCGCAGGCAGTGGCCCTGGTTGAGGAGGACGATGTCCAGGCCCTTGAGCACGTCGCGGTCGAGCGGCGCGGGGTCGGCGGCCAGGGGGTGGTCGTGGGGGAGGGCCAGCAGGAAGTCCTCGTCGTAGAGCGGCGTCTCCACCAGGCCGCCCACGTCCGTCGGCAGGGCGAGCAGGACCAGGTCGAGCCGGCCTTCGCGGACCTCCTCCAGGATGGTCTCCGTCTTGGCCTCGTGGACGGTCAGCTTGAGCTGCGGGAAGCGCTGGGCGAACATGGGCAGCAGCGCGGGCAGCACGTACGGCGCCACGGTGGGGATCACGCCGAGGTGGGCCGGGCCGCTGAAGGGCTCGCGGTTCTGGGCGGCCTCGCCCATCAGGTCCTCCACGGCGGCCAGCACCCGCCAGGCGTGCTCGGCCACGCGCTCGCCGGCGGAGGTGAGCAGCACCTTCCGGGTGGTCCGCTCGAGCAGCTGTGTGTCCAATATCTCCTCCAATGAGGCGATATTTCCGGACAGGGTAGGTTGGCTCATCTTCAGTGCCGTCGCCGCCTCCCTGAAGTGGAGATGCTCGGCCACGGCCAGGAAAGAACGCAGCTGAGCGAGGGTGGGCATGGGCTCACTGATAGGAATCACCTCTCAGATTGGTCCAACTACTCGATTTCTCGAATCAATATTAGGTGCGGCAACGTAGGTGCCCTGACCCGCACTTCCTCCGAAGGAGTAGGAACTTGCTCACCGTCGGTGACCGCTTCCCCGAGTACGAACTCACGGCCTGTGTCGACCTCGACCCCGACAAGGCGTTCGCTGAGATCAACCACAAGACCTACGAGGGCAAGTGGCGCGTGGTGTTCTTCTGGCCGAAGGACTTCACGTTCGTCTGCCCGACCGAGATCGCCGAGTTCGGCCGTCTCAACGGCGAGTTCGCCGACCGCGACGCCCAGGTGCTCGGCGTGTCGGTCGACTCCGAGTTCGTGCACCACGCCTGGCGCAAGAACCACGAGGACCTGCGCGACCTGCCCTTCCCGATGCTGAGCGACATCAAGCGCGAGCTGTCGCAGGCCTGCGGCGTGCTCGGCCAGGACGGCGTCGCCCAGCGCGCCACGTTCATCGTCGACCAGAACAACGAGATCCAGTTCTCGATGGTGACCGCCGGTTCCGTGGGCCGCAACGTCAAGGAGGTCCTGCGGGTCCTCGACGCCCTGCAGTCCGACGAGCTGTGCCCGTGCAACTGGAACAAGGGCGAGGCCGGCCTCGACGCCCAGAAGCTGCTGGCCCAGTGAGCGTCGACACCCTGAAGTCGCTCCTGCCCGACTACGCCAAGGACACCAGGCTCAACCTGGGCTCGGTCACGACCACCTCGTCGCTGACCGACCAGCAGCTCTGGGGCACCGTCCTGGCGTGCGCCCTGGCCACCAGGTCGGCGCGGGTCATCGCCGAGCTCTCGCAGGACGCCGCCGACCACCTGTCGGCCGAGGCGTTCACCGCCGCCAAGGCGGCCGCGTCGATCATGGCGATGAACAACGTCTACTACCGCGCCACCCACCTGATCGGCGACGAGACGTACGCGACGCTGCCGGCCAGGCTCCGGATGACCGTGATCGGCAACCCGGGCGTGGACAAGACGGACTTCGAGCTGTGGTGCCTGGCGGTCTCCGCGATCAACGGCTGCGGCCGCTGCCTGGAGTCGCACGAGCAGGTGCTGCGGGGCGCGGGGATGCCGCGTGAGCAGGTCCAGGAGGCGCTGCGGGTGGCCGCCGTGATCAACGCCACCGCCGCGACCCTGGAGGCCGAGGCCGCGCTCCAGACGGTCTGACCTCCCCGCGGAATCGCGGACCACGTAGTCGCGGAACCACGTAGTCGCGGAACCGCGCAATCGCGGAACCGCGAAGGCGGGCGCCCGTACGGGCGCCCGCCTTCGACGTGCGCGGGCGGTAGCTCCGGTGGCTCTGGTGCCTAGCTGCTGTGGGGCTCGTCGAGCGGGGTGAGCGCCTGGCTGGCCTGCTCGTGCTCCAGGCCCGTCGCCTGCAACAGGTCCACCGCGATCGACCGCAGCTGCGCGATGATGACGTGCGCCGAGAAGCCCAGCCGCTCGGGCCGTTCCCGGCCGGCCACCGCCAGCAGCGCCTGCCGCGCCAGCAGGGGATCGCGTCCGGCGGCCAGCTCCAGCTGCAGCAGCAGCGCCGCCTCCGAGACCTCCCGCATCGCCTCGGCCAGCGCCGTGGGCGGCGGGCTCGCCTCGCCCAGCGCCGCCAGCGTGCGACGGACCATCACCCGGGCGTTGCGCAGGGCCAGGTCGACGGGGACGGCGGCGGTCTCGTACCGGGCCAGGGCGGCCCGGCGATGCCAGTGCAGCGGCGAGATCATGGTGATCTCCTTGCTGGTCTCCAGCGCCATCGCGAACTCCTCGACGGCGGCCTGCGTCGTCCGCGCCTCCTCCAGCGCCTCGGCGGCCAGGTCGACGTCCCGCTTCTCGATCGCCTCCGCCGCCTGCTCCAGGACGGTGGACAGCGCGTCCAGCACCCCCGACAGGTGTTTGGCCGCGATCGTGAACGGGCTGGCGGGCATCAGCGCGACCGCCGCGACGCCGATGACGCCCCCGGTGAGGGCGTCGGCCATGCGGTCGAGGCCGCCGGCGTTCTCGCCGGGCAGCAGCGTGGCCACCAGCACCGCCGACGAGCCCGCCTGCGCGACGAACAGCGCCCCGCCGTTGAGCAGCAGCGCGACGGCCATGGCCAGCCCGACGACCAGCGCGAGCTGCCAGGGGCCCGAGCCGATCCAGGACACCAGCAGGTCGCCCACGCCGACGCCGAGGCTCACGCCGACCACCAGCTCGGCGACGCGCCGCAGCCGCTGGCCGAGCCCCACGCCGACGCAGATCAGCACGGAGATCGGCGCGAAGAACGGCCGGGCGTGCCCGAGCAGGTCGACGGCGACGATCCAGGCCAGCGCCGCGCCCACCGCGCACTGCACGATCGAGGGCGCCATGAGACCGAACGTGCCCAGTCGTTCCCTTACGTGATCGCTGAGCCTCGTTCGCACCTTTTCACCTTGGCGGATCTTTGTGACATTGAGGTCACGTTTGCCCCGTGACATCCGGCTGAACCGCGCCGGCGGCGAGCCGCCTGCGGACGAGCACGATGACCGCGACCACGACCGGCGTGGCCATCCACAGGTACGTGGACTGCTCGCCGACGCCGAAGGCCAGGACGGCGCTGACCGCCCAGAGCACGCCGCAGCCCCAGTAGACCCAGGCCGAGGTGGCCATCCGCCGCCTGCTCGCGTGGGTGTTGAGCAGCCCCTGCGACAGGGCGAGCGTGAACAGCGCGCCCTGGCAGAACATCAGGATCGCCTCCGTCCCCGCGAACAGGGCCAGCGCCAGCCCCTTGGACGCCTGCACGTCGACGTCGGCCGCCGACATCTCGCTCCACAGGTTCATCGTGTACGGCAGGAACGCCGAGCACAGCAGCAGCGGCACGTGCAGCAGCAGGACCGGCTGGGAGACCCGGTGGAGCTGGTCGAAGAGCGTGTGGTGGGCCCGCCAGCTGAACCACAACATCAGGAAGGCCAGTACGAACGCCGCGAACGAGCCCTGGTGATGGCTCAGGAAGCCCGCGAGGTCACGGAAGTCGTCGTCCGCCGGACGGGGGATCTCCAGGACGAGCAGCGTGATCGCGATCGCGAAGACCGCGTCGCTGAACATCCCGACCCGCTCCGGGGTCATGCCGGGACGGGGGGCCGGTGAGGGGCTGGACACAGCGGGTCTCCGTCAATCGTGGGGGGATGACCAGCATAGAGGTCCGGACCTGCCCGAGCTCACCTGTCCAGGAACGCGTCCACGGCGGCCAGGAAGGCGGCGCGTTCGGTGACATGGATGAGGTGCCCGGCCTCGATGGTGACCAGTTCGGCGCCGGGGATCAGGCGGGCCAGCCCGGGGGCGTCGAACGGGCTCAGCCGTCCGCCCGACAACACCAGCGTGGGCGCCGTGATCTTCCCCAGTTCGGCGGCCAGCGCCGGGTCGGGATCGACGATGTACGGCTCGGTCTGGTGCATCATCCGCCAGTCGAAGCCGGTGGAATCGTCCTCCACGAGCGGCTGCCGTCCCTTGATCGGGTACGGCGCGGTGACGTCCTCCAGCACCAGCCGTTCGACCCGCTCGGGGTGGCGCATGGCCAGGTGGTAGGAGACCATGCCGCCGAGCGAGTGCCCGACCAGCCGGACGCGGTCGAGCCCCAGGTGGTCGAGGAGCGCTACGACATCCTCGGCCATCGTGCCCACCGCGTACTCGCCCGGACGGTCGCTGGCCCCGTGGCCGCGCAGGTCGGGGGCGAAAACGTGGTGACGGGCGGCGAAGTGCCGGATGACGCCGTTCCAGTCGTTGTGGTTCGCGGTCCTGCCGTGGACGAGGACCAGCGGCGGAGCGGCGGGATCGCCCTCCTCGCGGTAGACGAGCTTGATGCCGTTGACGTGTGCTTCGCGAATCACATCCGGGAACACTACCTTCGCTCCTTTTGTGCGCTTCAAGGTTCCGCCGAGAGCTTGACCGGCCAGCGCACGTTGACATCGCCGCGGCCGTTCATGGGCAGACATTGCCCATGAACCCCGCCGGGCCGCTCGGCTAGCGTCGCGACGGTGGGGAAGCCGGTACTGGAGAAGGGGCAACGCATGCCGGACCCGATTGAAGTGCGAAAGGTGCCGATCGAGAGCGTGACCGACGCCTCCGGGCTGTCCCGGCTCATCGCGGACGGGGTGATCGAGGCGCGCCGGGTGCTCGCGGTGATCGGCAAGACCGAGGGCAACGGCGGCGTCAACGACTACACGCGCATCCTGGCCGACCGGGCCTTCCGCGAGGTCCTGGCCGAGCACGGCCACCCGTCCCCCGAGAGCGTGCCGCTGGTGTGGTCGGGCGGCACCGACGGCGTCCTCAGCCCGCACGCCACCGTCTTCGCCACCACGGCGGACGCGCCGATGAGCGACGAGCCGCGCCTGTCGGTGGGCGTGGCGATGAGCGAGGTGATCCTGCCCGAGGACATCGGCCGTCCGGCGATGGTGGAGAAGGTGGCCGCCGGGGTGCGGGAGGCCATGAAGATCGCCGGCATCGACGACCCGCGCGACGTGCACTACGTCCAGACCAAGACGCCGCTGCTCACGCTGGCCACGATCACCGAGGCCAGGAGCCGCGGCCAGGACACCGCCATCGAGGAGACCGGTCCGTCGATGGACCTGTCCAACTCCACCACCGCGCTCGGCATCGCCGTCGCGCTCGGCGAGATCGACATGCCCCGGGCCGACCAGATCCACAAGGACCTGTCGCTGTACTCCTCGGTGGCGTCGTGCTCGTCGGGGGTGGAGCTGGACCGGGCGCAGATCGTGCTGGTGGGGAACGTGCGCGGCGTCGGCGGGCGCTACCGCATCGGGCACAGCGTCATGAAGGACGCGCTCGACGCCGACGGCATCTGGGCGGCCATCAGGGACGCCGGGCTGCCGCTGCCGGACCGCCCGCACCCCTCCGACCTCGGCGGGCGGCTGGTCAACGTGTTCATGAAGTGCGAGGCCGACCCGTCGGGACGGGTGCGCGGGCGGCGCAACATCATGCTGGACGACTCCGACGTGCACTGGCACCGGCAGATCAAGGCGGCCGTCGGCGGGGTGGCGGCCTCGGTCACCGGCGACCCCGCGGTGTTCGTCTCGGTGGCCGCCGTGCACCAGGGGCCGTCGGGCGGCGGCCCGGTCGCGGCCATCGCCGACCTCGGCTGACCGGCCGGGCGTTGCTGACCGACCGGGCATCGGCTGACCGATCGGCCCCACGGCTAACCGGCCGGCCCCGGCCTGCACCAGGGGAGCACGGTCAGCTCGGGCCAGGCTTCGGCGCAGCGCGCCGCCTTGGCCTCGTAGACCTCGCGCGGCGCCTGCCGGGGGTTGGGACGCAGCACGAGGTTGAAGGCGTCGGCCACGCCGTAGGGGGCGTAGATCCGCCACGCCCCCGACGGGGTGAGCCGGACGCCGATCGCGCTCGTGGTGCTGGGGAAGGAGTCGATCGCGGCCTCGGAGCTGTCGTAGGGCGGGCACGGCACGCCGAAGCGGCGCTCGTACCACAGATGGACGCGGGCCTCGTTGCGGATCTCCACCGGCACGTCGCCGAACAGCTCCCGTCCGGCCCTGATCGCGCGGTCCTCCGCCTCCCACGACAGGTCGGACGGATCGTGATAGATCAGGTCATAGTCTTTGACGCCGTAGCCCGGCGGACGGCCCGTCACGTGGTTCCAGATCGCCTGGACGACCGCGCCCGCCGCCAGCCACCAGCCGGGCAGGCCGAGCCTGACAGCTCCGCCGAGCACCCGCACCAGCACCGGGTCGGTCTCCAGCACGGCCCGCACGGCCGCAGTCTGCTCGTCGAGGGGGAGCCGAGAGATCCGCACCGCACCTGTCTAGCAGCCCACCCCGACAGAACACCGCCGGAACCCCGACGACCACCGCAGGAACGCTGACGAGCACCGCCGGAACACCGACGAGCCCGTTGGAACGCCGGGGAGCACCGCCGGAACGCCTCCAGTGCGGCTCCAGGGACGGGGGCGGTGAGGCCCGCGGGTAGTCTCGTTCGTTGTGCCGACCATCCCACAGCCACTCGACCCCGACGACGACGGCAGCGCCGCCCCCGCCGTGGCCGCCGCCCTGGCCGCCTACGAGGCGGGCGCGTGCGGCCCCGCCGACGTGCTGGCCGCGCTGAGCGGCGCGCGGCTGCTGGTGCCGGTGGTCGCCCTGCTGACCGAGTCCGAGGTCGGTGAGCACGGGCTGCGCCAGGAGAAGGAGAGCGAGATGGCGCTGCCCAAGCTCGTCGGCCAGGACGGCAGACACGCGGTGCTTGCCTTCACCGGCACCGACGCGCTGACCAGATGGCGCAAGGACGCCCGCCCGATCCAGACCGGCACGCTCCAGGTCTGCCGGGCGGCCGTTCACGAGGAGGCCGCGGCGGTCGTGGTCGACGTGGCCGGGCCGGTGCAGTTCGTGATCGAGGGCGAGGTGCTGAGGGCGCTGGCCGCGGTCGAGTCCGGCACCGTGGACCAGCTCGGCGGCGTCACCGTCGCCAGGATGGAGCCCGCCCCGCCGCCCCGCCGCCGCTGGTTCTCCCGCCGAAACGGCTGAACACCGCGTCCCCGGCGGAACCGGCTGGGCACCGCGTCTCCGGCGGAACGGCTTAACACCGCGTTCCCGATGGAAACGGCTGAACACCGCTTTTCTCCCGCGCCGGACCCCCGCCCCCCGCGGAAGCGGCTGAACGCCGCTTCTCGCGCAGCCGGACGCTCTCGCGTGAGCCTGACGCGCCGACGCCCCCGACCGGTGCCGGTCACCGGCCGGGGGCGTTCGCCGGACGTCCTCAGAAGCGGACGTCCCCAAGAACGGACGTCCCCAAGAGCGGACGTCGTCAGGAGACGGTCAGGTAGAACCCGGTGTCGGCCGCCACGCCGTCGGCGAGCTGGCTGTAGACCGCGACCGCCCGGTAGTGGCCGCCGCAGATCGCCGCCCCGCGCTGCACCGACAGCGAGCGCGGGTAGGTGGACCGGCCCGTCGGCGTCACGTGGATCGCCAGGTCGCCGTCGTAGTCGACGTCGTCGCTGAGGATCACGCAGTACGTCCCGCGGAACATGCGCCTGACCTCCTCGACGTTCTTGCTCGCGGTCACCGCGCCGTCCGCCCGGACGGTGGCCGAGGCCTGGGCGTACGGAGTGTCCGCGTACGCCGCCGCGGGCGTCAGAACGGCCGCCGCGACGAGCGCGACGCCGGCGGCGCGCCGGATGATGTTCATAGGGGTACTCCCTCGGTTCGCGGTCAGGAGATGGTCAGGTCGAAGCCGCCGTCGGCGAGCCGGCCGCTGCTGGTGTCGTAGACGCCGACGGTGATGGTGTTGGACTCGTGGCAGGTCGCCGACGAGTTCCGGTAGGCGATGAACGGGAGGCGGCGGGGCGCCCGCGGGGTGATCTGGATCACCGCGGTGGACGTGGTGACGTGCCTGTCGACCATCACGCAGTAGCGGCCGGTCGAGGCCCGCCACGTCTTGAGGATGTTCTTGCCGTTGTTCAGCTCGCCGTCCGCGTCGACGATCGCCGCGGCCCGCGCGTAAGGGGCCTGCAGGTCGGCGTACGCGGCGGGGCCGGTCATGATGAGGCTTGCGGCGCTCAGCGCGAGGCCGCCGGCCAGGATGCCACGGAACATGGGTCTTCCTCTCGGTCACTCTTCCGGGGGGCCACGACAGAAAGTAGGTTCCTGACCACCCCGCAAGCCGCGTGCCACCCCGGCCGAGACGATCAAAGTTCCTTGGGGGATCGCCCCCGAACCCATGACCGCCGGCGTGCGTCGCGGGCGTCCGTCCGGGGCGCGAGGGCCCGCCGGGACGCGGGTTCGCTCTTGGCGCACGCCATACCCGGGCCGCCCGCCGCGATCCCGGGACGGCCGCCGGGCCGCCGCATTAGGGTCTGCTCGTGGTCGCACTGATGGCGCTGCTCGGTCTGGTCGCCGGCCCCCGGGTCAGGGCGCTGGCCGACGCCTACGACGACCTCGCGTCCCCGCCGTCCTGGCCGCCCGGCGTGGAACTGCTGACCGCCGCCGTGACGGCGCTGACCGCCTGGCTCGCCGGGCCGCCGTACGCCGGTCTCGCGCTGGCCGGCACGGCGCTGGCGGTCATCGACTGGCGCACCACCCTGCTGCCCGACGCGATCACGCTGCCCGCGTACCCGATCATCGCACTGACCCTGCTCCCCACCGGGGAGCTGCCGCGCGCGCTGCTCGGCGCGGCGGCCCTGGCGGCCGTCTACGGCCTGTTGTGGTTCGCCAGGCCGGCCGCGATGGGCCTCGGCGACGTCAAGCTGGCCGGGCTCATCGGCATGGCGGCGGCGGCGATGGGCTGGCAGACGTGGGTGGCCGCGGCGTTCGCCGGGCAGGTGCTCGGCGCGCTGTACGCGGTCGCCCTGCTGCTCACGGGGCGGGGCGACCGGCACACCCAGTTCCCCTTCGGGCCGTTCATGCTGCTCGGTGCTTTCGTGGCGCTCTGTCTCGGCTGGTGAACGACGGACATCCCACCCGGCCGCACGTGGAAGACTTGGAGTCATGTTGCGCTGGTTGACGGCCGGAGAGTCCCACGGCCCCGAACTCGTTGCCATCCTCGAAGGACTGCCCGCCGGGGTCGAGGTGACCACGGCCGCGATCGACGAGGCCCTGCGCCGCCGCAGGCTCGGCTACGGCCGCGGCGCGCGGATGAAGTTCGAGCAGGACCAGGTGACGATCGTCGGCGGCGTGCGCCACGGCCGCACCATGGGCAGCCCGGTCGCCGTCCGCGTCGGCAACACCGAGTGGCCCAAGTGGGAGAAGGTCATGTCGGCCGACCCGGTCGACCCGGCCGAGCTGGAGGGCCTGGCCCGCAACGCGCCGCGGTCCCGTCCCCGCCCCGGCCACGCCGACCTGGCCGGCATGCAGAAGTACGGCTTCGACGACGCCCGCCAGGTGCTCGACCGGGCCAGCGCCCGCGAGACCGCGGCCCGCGTCGCGCTCGGCGAGGTCGCCAGGCGCTTCCTGAAGCAGGCGCTCGGCGTCGACATCGTCAGCCACGTCACCTCCATCGGCGGCGCGCAGACCCCGACCGACGTGCTGCCCGGCCCCGGCGACCTGGCCAGGATCGACGAAGACCCGGTCCGCTGCTCCGACCCCGAGGGCAGCGCCGCCATGGTCGCCGTGATCGACCAGGCGCATAAGGAGGGCGACACGCTCGGCGGCGTCGTCGAGGTGCTCGCCTACGGTCTGCCGCCCGGCCTGGGCAGTTACACCCACTGGGACCGCAGGCTCGACTCCCGGCTCGCCGCGGCCCTCATGGGCATCCAGGCGATCAAGGGCGTCGCGGTCGGCGACGGCTTCGAGACCGCCCGCCGGCCCGGCTCGCGCGCCCACGACGAGATCGAGTACACCGCCGAGAACGGCGTCAAGCGCGTCACCAACCGCGCGGGCGGCGTCGAGGGCGGCATGACCAACGGCGAGGTCCTGCGGGTCAGCGCCGCCATGAAGCCCATCTCCACCGTGCCGAGGGCCCTGGCCACGATCGACGTCAAGACCGGCGAGGCGGCCAAGGCCCACCACGAGCGCTCCGACGTGTGCGCGGTCCCGGCCGCGGGCATCGTGGCCGAGGCCATGGTCGCGCTGGTGCTGGCCGACGCGGCCCTGGAGAAGTTCGGCGGCGACTCGGTGGAGGAGGTCGCCCGCAACCTGTCCGGCTACCTCTCCTCGATGGTGATCAAGTGACGGCCGCGCGGAGCGAACGAGAAGGGGTGAGCGACCAGTGACCAGAGCCGTGCTCATCGGCCCGCCCGGATCGGGCAAGACCACGATCGGGCGGCTGCTGGCCGAGCGGCTCGGCGTCGCCTTCCGCGACACCGACGCCGACGTCGAGGAGGTGGCCGGCAAGCCGGTCTCCGACATCTTCGTCGAGGACGGCGAGGCCCGCTTCCGCGAGCTGGAGCACCAGGCCGTGCGCCGTGCCCTGGCCGAGCACGACGGCGTCCTGTCGCTCGGCGGCGGCGCCGTGCTCAACGAGGAGACCCAGGCCCTGCTCGCCGGTCACCACGTCGTCTACCTGCAGGTGGGCCTGGCCGACGCGGTCCAGCGGGTCGGGCTCGGCTCGGCCAGGCCGCTGCTCGTGCTCAACCCGCGCAGCCAGCTCAAGAAGCTGATGGAGGAGCGGCGGCCGGTCTACGAGCGCCTGGCCGTGGTCACGCTCGCCACCGACAAGCGCGACCCCGGCGAGCTCGCCGACGAGATCCTGGAGGGCCTGCCGGCATGACCGCGACGCGGATCCCCGTATCCGGCGACAGCCCCTACGACGTCGTGGTGGGCAGCGGCGTGCAGGCCGAGCTGCCGGGCCTGCTGCGGCCGGGCGTGCGCACGGTCGCCGTCGTCCGCCCGCAGGGCCTGCCCGAGCTGTCCCGCCCGGTCCTCGCGGCGCTGGCCGAGGCCGGCTACGAGGTGGCCGACCTGCCCGTCCCCGACGGCGAGGCGTGCAAGACGCCCGAGGTGGCCGCCGGCCTGTGGTCCGCGCTCGGCCGCCACGGCCTGACCCGCTCCGACGCCGTCGTGGGCGTGGGCGGCGGCGCGACGACCGACCTGGCCGGGTTCGTGGCCGGCACCTGGCTGCGCGGCGTGCAGGTCGTGCTCGTGCCGACGACGCTGCTGGCCATGGTCGACGCCGCCGTCGGCGGCAAGAACGGCATCGACACGCCCGAGGGCAAGAACCTGGTGGGCACGTTCCTGCCGCCCGCCGGGGTGCTCTGCGACCTGGCGGTGCTGCCCGGCATGCCGAAGGCCGACTACGTGGCGGGGCTCGCCGAGATCATCAAGGGCGGCTTCATCGCCGACCCGCAGATCCTCACGCTGGTCGAGTCCGACCCCGAGGGGGCCACCAGGCCCGACGGCCCCCACACCCGCGAGCTGATCGAGCGCAAGATCCGCGTCAAGGCCGGCGTCGTGGGCGCCGACCTGCGCGAACAGGGCCTGCGCGAGATCCTCAACTACGGCCACACGCTCGCCCACGCCATCGAGCGCGACGAGCACTACACGATCCGCCACGGCGAGGCGGTCGCCATCGGCATGGTCTACGCCGCCGAGCTGTCCCGGTTGTCCGGCCGCGCCGACCTGACCGCCCGCACCCGCGCGATCCTCACCTCCGTGGGCCTGCCGGTCTCCTACCACGCCGGCGCCTGGCCGCGGCTGCGCGACCACATGCGGCTGGACAAGAAGAACCGGGGGGCCAAGCAGCGCTTCGTCGTCCTCGACGACCTGGCCAGGCCCGGGCGCCTCGAAGACCCCGCCGAAGAGCTGCTGGAAGCCGCCTACAAGGAGATCGCACGATGATCCTCGTGCTCAACGGCCCCAACCTGGGCCGGCTCGGCACCCGAGAGCCCGACGTCTACGGGGCCGAGACGCTGGAGGACCTCGCCGAGCTGTGCCGCGAGACCGGCCGCAAGCTCGGCGAGCAGGTCGAGGTGCGCCAGACCGACGACGAGGCCGAGCTGATCGGCTGGCTGCACGAGGCCGCCGACGGCCGCATCCCGGTTGTGCTCAACCCGGCCGCCTTCACCCACTACTCCTACGCCGTGCGCGACGCCATCGCCCAGCGCACCGCCCCGCTCGTCGAGGTGCACATCAGCAACCCCGCGGCGAGGGAAGAGTTTCGCCACACCTCGGTCGTCGCCGGGGTGGCGACGGGCACGATCGCCGGATTCGGACTACAGTCCTACGTCCTGGCGCTACACGCTATCGCGGAGATGAACAGCAGCTCATGAGGCAATACAAGTCCTTCGTCGCACTCGGGGACAGTTTCACCGAAGGACTGAACGATCCAGGCCCCGACGGGCACTACCGCGGCTGGGCCGACCGGGTCGCCGAACGGCTCGCCGCCGACGACCCGGCGTTCCGCTACGCCAACCTGGCCGTCCGCGGCAAGCTGCTCGACCAGATCATCACCGAGCAGGTGCCGCGGGCCATCGAGATGGGCCCCGACCTGGTCAGCTTCTGCGCGGGCGGCAACGACCTGCTGCGGCCGGGCAGCGACCCCGACGTGATGGCCAAGCGCCTGGCCCGCGCGGTGCGCGACCTGCGGGCCGGCGGTGCGGACGTGCTGCTGTTCACCGGCGTCGATCCGCGCGACACACCGCTCATGCGGCGGCTGCGCGGTCGTTTCGCCATCTTCTACCTGCACATCCGCTCCATCGCCGACCTCTACGGCTGCCGGCTGGTCGACCAGTGGTCGATGCAGGGGCTGCGCGACTGGCGGGCCTGGAGCGCCGACCGCCTGCACATGAACGAGGACGGCCACCGGCTGGTGGCGGCCCGCGTGCTCGACGTGCTCGGGGTGCCGTTCGACGACTGGCGCAAGGAGTGGCCGGAGCGGCTGGTCGACCCGCGGGCGCGGCGCCGCGAGGACGCCCAGTGGATCCGCGAGCACCTGGTGCCGTGGATGTCCCGCCGCCTGCGCGGCACCTCCTCCGGCGACGGCCTCACCCCGAAGCGCCCCGACCTCACCCCGTTCTAGCCGCCCTCGCAGGACCGGTCAGGCCGCCCGCCGTACGGGGCCGGTGGCCTTCCAGAAGACGCCCGCTGACCCTGCACCGGCGGGCCGCCGTCACGCGAGCCCGCCCTGCCCGACTCCGTGGCCTCGCGGGCCCGCGACGGTCAGGACTCGGCGGACAGGCGCTTGAGCGCGGCGCGGGGGACGGCCGGGTCCGTGGTACGCCAGAACGGCGGCAACGACCCCATCAGGAAACCGCTGTACCGGGCGGTGGCCAGGCGCGGGTCGAGGACCGCGATGACGCCCTTGTCGTCCTGGGCGCGCAGCAACCGGCCGGCGCCCTGGGCCAGCAGCAGGGCGGCGTGGTTGGCCGCCACCGCCATGAACCCGTTGCCGCCGCGCGCCGCGACGTGCCGCTGCCGGGCCGAGGTGAGCGGATCGTCGGGACGCGGGAACGGCACCCGGTCGATGATGACCAGCCGCAGCGACGGCCCGGGGACGTCGACCCCCTGCCACAGCGACAACGTGCCGAACAGGCAGGTCGGCTCGTCCTCGGCGAACTGCTTGACCAGCAGCATGGTCGAGTCGTCGCCCTGGCACAGCAGCGGCACGTCGAGCCGCTCGCGCAGCGCCTCCGTGGCGGCCTTGGCGGCGCGCATCGAGGAGAACAGGCCCAGCGTGCGGCCGCCGGCCGCCTCGATGAGCTCGGTGATCTCGTCGAGATACTGCTGCGGCAGCCCGTCGCGGCCCGGCTGGGGGAGGTGTTTGGCGACGTAGAGGATGCCGGCGCGCGGGTGGTCGAACGGCGAGCCGACGTCGATGCCCTGCCAGCGCTTGCTGTCGCCCAGCCCCCACTGCGCGGCCAGCCCGTCGAACGTGCCGCCGAGCGCGAGCGTGGCGGAGGTGAGCACCACCGTGCGCTCGCCGAACAGCCGGTCGCGCAGCATGCCGCTCACGCTCAGCGGCGCGACCCGCAACATGGGCGGACGTCGGTCGGTGGCGCCGTCGAGCCAGACCACCTCGGCGCGGTCGGCCTCGGAGGCGTGGCCGTAGGCGTCGAGCATGCGGACGGCGGTGTCGTGCACCTCGTCGAGCGCGGTGAAGGCGGCCTTGCGCTGGCCGGCCTTGTCGGGGTCGTCCTTGTCGGCGTTGCGCGGGCCCATGGCGGTGATGCAGCGCCAGGCCGTGTCGCGGATGAGCTGCAACGTGAGGCCGAGCACCTGCGGCAGCTCGTCGATGCGGCCGGGCGGCGCGGCGGCCAGCAGCGCCTTGAGGTCTTCGCCCGCCTCCATGAGCTGGTCGGCGAGCGGCTGTTCGATCAGCCGGCCGACGCGGCGCACGGCCAGCATCACCGACGCCTCCGACAACTCGGCGGTGACCACCGAGGTGACCCGGTCGACCAGCTCGTGGGCCTCGTCGACGACCACGACCTCGTGCTCGGGCAGCACCGGCAGGTCGCCCATGGCGTCGATGGCCAGCAGCGCGTGGTTGGTCACCACGACGTCGACCTCGCCCGCGCGCGCCCTGGCCAGCTCGGCGAAGCACTCGGCGCCGCTCGGGCAGCGGGTGGCGCCCAGGCACTCCTGCGCGCTCACCGAGAACTGCCGCCAGGCCTGCTCGCTGACGCCGGGCACCAGCTCGTCGCGGTCGCCCGTCTCGGTCTCGTCGGCCCACTCCTGGATGCGCTGGACCATGCGGCCGGTCGCGCTCACCTCGCGCGGGTCGAAGAGCTGGTCCTGCTCGTCCTCCTCGGGCCAGCCCGCCGTCGCCTTGTAGCGGCACAGGTAGTTGCGCCGGCCCTTGAGTATGGCGAACGTCGGCTCGTGCGGCAGCTCCTTGCCCAGCGCCTCGGCCAGCCGGGGCAGGTCGCGGTCGACGAGCTGGCGCTGCAGCGCGATGGTGGCCGTGGAGATCACGACGGGGGTATCGCTGTCCATGGCGTGCCGGATCGAGGGCACCAGGTACGCCAGCGACTTGCCGGTGCCCGTGCCCGCCTGGACGGCCAGGTGCTCCTCGTCGTCGATGGCCTTCTGGACGGCCTTGACCATGGTGATCTGGCCCTGCCGTTCGCTCCCTCCGAGAGCGCCGACCGCGATGCTGAGCAGTTCGTCCACTGACGGGAGATGGGAGTCCGGCACGGTCGTCAACGGTACCCGCAATCCCGGGCCGACGCGCCGGGACGCCCTGTGTCCGGTCATGCGCATCCCGGCGTTCGCGGGCTCCGCGCGGGACTCGCATGGCACACTGTCGAGCGGAACTTCAACTGGTCAGGAAGAGCTTGCAGGTGTGATCGATGGGGTTCACGGTCTCGATGGTGAGAGCGGTTAGGTAGGGTTTTCCGGGGTTGAGTGGACGAATAAAGGCTGGTTAAAGCAGTATGTCTGCCATGTCGGAAGTTGTCCCGTTGCCGTCGTTCGGCGAAGTCTTCTTCGATGCACGAGGTCAGGAGCGGTGCCTCCGGGTCACGTGGCATGAGGGCACACTCGTCCTCAGCCTGTGGCGAGGGGAGATGTGCACAGCGAGCTTCCGCATGCCGATGGAGGACGTCGGCAGGCTGCTCGACACGCTCGACGACGGCTACGCCGAGGCCACGGGCGAGCAGCCCGCGGTGCCCGCGGCCGACCCGGGCACCGAGGTCATGCCGGGCACCGGGACGTACCATCGGCCGCCCCAGCACGCCCAGCAGCCTCCGCCGCCCGCGCTCGACGAGCGGCCCACCGCGTCGCTGTCGCCCAACGACGTGCTGGTCGCGCGCGGCCCGGCGCCGCAGGACAAACTGGTGGCCTCCTACAGCGAGACCACCGGCCCCCGGGAGACGCCGTCGTACGGCGAGCGCACCCCCTTCACCGGCCCCCAGTACGTCGAGCAGCCCGCCGCCCAGTACCCAGGCGACCCGCACAGCGGCCCCCACTACACCGGCGACCCGTTCAGCGGCCCGCAGTACACGGGCGATCCGCTGAGCGGCCCGCAGTACACGGGCGACGCCTTCAGCGGCCCGCAGTACACCGGCGACCCGCTGAGCGGCCCGCAGTACACGGGCGACCCCTTCACCGGCCCCCAGTACGTCGACAGCGGCGAGCCCGTCTACCAGCTGCCCGCCGGCCAGCGCCGCCCGGCGCCGCTGAGCACCGACCCGCTCGGGTTCCCCTCGCAGGCAGCCGACCCCTTCCCGCCGGCCCAGCAGTACTCCTCCGACTCCTACGGCTCCTACCAGCAGCCCCCGTCCCAGCCTCAGCCCCCGTCCCAGCCCCCGTCTCAGGCGCAGCCGCAGAGCACGGCGGGGCTCGGCACTCCCATGCACGGCATCCCCGGCGCCGGCCGCAGGCGCAACCCCGCGCCCGCCCCGGACTCCTACCGCGCGGCCGACACCTACCAGGGCTACCAGCAGCCCGCGCAGCCCAACCCGGTCGACCCGCTGCTGGCGCTCGGCCGCCAGGAGTACCCGCCGCAGTCGTCCGACCCGAACATGGGCCGTCCCTACGTGACGGACCCCCTGTTCTCGACCGGCGAACGTCTGCGCCCCGACCAGCAGCAGGACTACGGCGACGGGCACGACCGCCGGGAGTGGTGACACCCTCCTCCCGCCCGCCGGGTACGCTCTCGGCATCCACCCGGGCGAGCTGGAGGAACGTCGTTGAACCCGACCATGGGCCTGCAACTGCTGCTGATGGCCGGTGGCGCGGTCGCGGTCGCGGCGGTGGCCCGGCGGCGGGGCTGGCCGGCCCCGCTGTTGCTGGTCGCGGCCGGCCTGCTGGTCTCGCCGCTCGTGCCGGCCGTGCCGTTGCAGCCGGAGCTGGTGCTGTTCGTGTTCCTGCCGCCGCTGCTCTACTCGGCCGCGCTCGACAGCTCCTACCTGCGGCTGCGTGACGTCAAGCGGGCCGTGGCGCTGCTGTCCATCGGTCTGGTGCTGTTCACCACGGCTGTGGTGGGGCTGGTCGTCCACCTGCTGCTGCCGCAGCTCCCGCTGGCCGCCGCCTTCGCGCTCGGCGCGATCATCGCGCCGCCCGACGCCGTCGCGGCCGTCGCCGTGGGCCGGCGGCTCGGGCTGCCGCGCAGGTCGCTGACGATCCTCATCGGCGAGAGCCTGTTCAACGACGCCACGGCGCTGACGGCCTACCGGGTGGCCATCGGGGCGGCCGTGGGCGGCAGCATCGACCTGCTCCAGGGGGTGGCGCAGTTCCTGTTCGCGGCGCTCGGCGGCGTGGCGATCGGGCTGGCGCTGGCGTTCGTGTTCGCCTGGGTGTTCCAGCACACCCGCGACTCGCTGGTCGAGAACACGCTGATGTTGCTGATCCCGTTTGCGGCCTATCTCGCGGCCGAGTCCGTGCACGTCTCCGGGCTCGGGCCCGAGCCGGTGCACGCCTCGGGCGTGATCTCCGTCGTGGTCGTCGGCCTCTACCTGGGCAACCGCATGCACCAGCGGGGGTTCGGCACCCGGCTGGTGTCCGACGCGGTGTGGAAGGTCACCGACTTCTTCCTGGAGTCGATCGTCTTCGCGCTCATCGGGCTGCAGCTCGTGACCGTGGTCAAGGGCATCACCGGCTACGGCCCCTGGCAGGTCGCCGGCTACGCGCTGGCGGTGCTCGCGGTCACGATCGTGTCCAGGTTCGTGTGGGTGTTCGCCTTCACCCCGCTGGTCAAGCTCGTCCGGCGGGGCCCGGCGCCCAGCCCGCAGCAGACGGTGATCCTGGGTTGGGCCGGCATGCGGGGCGTGGTCTCGCTCGCGGCGGCGTTCTCCATCCCGCCCGAGATCCCGGCCCGCGACCGGGCCATGCTGCTGTTCCTGACGTTCACCACGGTGATCGGCACCCTGCTGATCCAGGGCATGACGTTCCCCGCGCTGATCAGGAAGCTGCGCGTGTCGAGCGAGCAGGAGCGCTACGAGGACACGCTGGCCGAGGCGGCCGCCCAGCAGGCCGCGCTGGAGGCGGGCCTGGCCGAGCTCGAACGGCTGGTCGAGCAGGAGGGCGAGCCCGACGAGATCAAGAAGCAGGTCATCGACCAGCTCAGGGAGAAGTCGTGGCGGCGGTCGCTGACCGCGTGGGAACGCCTGGGCGGCGGCACCGCGCAGGGCGGCGCCGAGACCCCCAGCAGCATCTACCGGCGGCTGCGCCGTGACATGCTCACGGCCGAGCGCGAGGTGTTCGTCCGCCTGCGCGACGAGCGCCGCCTCGACGACGAGGTGCTGCGCGAGGTGATGGCCCAGCTCGACTTCGAGGAGGCCATCCTCGAACGCTGACCCCGCCGGTCCCCGCGAGGGCGCCGGCCGGGTCAGCCCATCTGGTTGTCCACGAAGCACCAGCGCCAGCCCTCGCCCGGTTCGAACGACTGGATCACCGGGTGCGCGGTCGCGTGGAAGTGCTTGGTCGCGTGCTTGTTGGGCGAGGAGTCGCAGCAGCCGATGTGGCCGCACTCCAGGCAGCGCCGCAGATGCACCCATCGGCTGCCGCTGGCCAGGCACTCCTCGCAGCCCTCTGGGGTCTTCGCCGCCGGGTCGTCGGCCTGGGAAAGATGCTCGCACATTGCCATGGATCAGATCCTAGGACCCGGCCGCCGACGCCTTCCGCCCAGACCTCCTGTCCGGGCCCTGGCCTGCGAGAACGCCGTGCGTTCCGGGCCTTCGGCGAACGAGGTCCGCGCGGTTCACGGGGCGGTCGACCAGACTCTTCCCAGGGGGTCCGCGCTCAGGGGAGTGAGAAGGCATGGCCGATGTGTTCGCGAAGTGTCGTCTGCCCGGGTACCAGCCGGTCAAGGAGCTGGGCGTCTATCCGTACTACCACGCGATCCAGGAGCGGCCGGGCGACGGGGAGGTGGTGGTCGGCGGGCGGGTGCTGGTGCAGGCCGGGTCCAACGACTACCTCGGGCTCTCGGGGGACCCGCGCGTCAAGGAGGCCGCCGTCGCGGCGATCCGCCGGCTCGGGGCGGGCAGCGGCGGTTCGCGGCTGACGAACGGCTCTCTCGCGCTGCACGAGGAGCTGGAGGCGCGGCTCGCGGAGTTCCTCGGGCGTCCGGCGGCCATGGTGACCAGCGCCGGCTACCTGGCCAACCTCGCGCTGGGCGCGCTGCTGGGGCCCGGCGACGTGGTGCTCGGCGACCGGCTGGTGCACGCGTGCCTCATCGACGCCGTACGCCTGGGCGGAGCCCGGTTACGCCGCTACCGGCACAACGACATGGACCACCTGGAACGGCTGCTGGCCGCGGCCGACCCGGACGCCGGCCGGATGATCGTGACCGAGGGCATGTTCTCCACCTCGGGCGACGTATGCGACCTGCCGGGCATCGCCAAGCTCGCCCGCGCGTACGGAGCCCGCGTCGTGATGGACAGCGCCCACGACGCCGGCCTGCTCGGGGACGCCGGTCGCGGCGCCGCCGAGGCGCACGGCCTGGAGGAGGCCGTGGACGTGCAGACCGTCACCTTCTCCAAGTCGTTCGGCACGATCGGCGGCGCGGTCGCCGGGCCCGAGGAGATCATCCTCTACCTGCGCCACCACGCGCGGTCCATGGTGTTCACCGCCGCGCTGTCCCCGGCCTGCGCCGCCGCCGCGCTGGCCGCCCTGGAGATCGTCGTCGCCGAGCCCGAGCGGCGGGCCCGGTTGCGGGCGGCGGCCGGGCGGCTGAGCGGCGAGCTGGCCGGGCTGGGGTACGCCGTCGTGCCGTCGGACCGTCCGGTCATCGCCGTGCCGGTGGGGGAGGACCTGCTGTGTTTCCGGTTGTGGCGGGAGCTGTTCGACGAAGGGGTGTTCACCACAGCCATGATCTCGCCGGGGGTGCCGCCGGAGCAGGCGCTCATCCGGGTCAGCCTCACCGCCACCCACACCGACGCCCAGCTCGACCGGATCGCGGCCGCCTTCGCCGCCGCCGGCCGTCGAACGGGGCTTGTTCACTGATCGCGCGCGCCGCCGCGGGCGCGGGGCGCTGGGTAAGGTCGAGGTATGCGACTCATCAAGAGCCGGTTCGTGCCCCTGGCGCTGTTCGCCGTATGCGTCCTGGCCGCCGGGTGCGGCGAGGTCAACGACACGATCGACAAGGCCCAGGCGTGCCTGGAGGCGCCGAAGATCGTCACCGACCTGGCCGCCAAGGTCAAGGACCTCACCGACGACCCCAAGGCCATGGAGAAGGCGCTCGACGACGCCGCGGGCAAGCTCAACGACGTGGCCGACAAGGCCGCCAACACCACGCTCAAGCAGGCCAGCGAAGACCTTGCCAAGACTTTGGGCGGGATCGACGTCCAGAACGTCAACGACGCCGTCGACGCGGCCCAGAAGGTGGGCAGCGAGGCGGTCGACTACGCCCAGCAGGTCGCCAAGGCGTGCAGCTGAAATCCCGGCTTCTCTAGGGGAAAAGGGGACGAATTACCATATAAGGCATGGAGCCCGACCCGCGTTTCACCTTGGCCAACGAGCGCACCTTCCTCACGTGGCTGAGCACGGCGCTGGCGCTCAGCGCGGGCGGGGTGGCCATGGCGGCGGTGCCCTCCGAGGTGTTCGTCCCGTGGGTGCGCACGGTGCTGGCGGTCATGCTGGTGTCGTTGTCCGCGCTGGCCGCGGGCATGGCCTATCCGCGCTGGCGCAACATCCAGCGCGCCCTGCGCAACCAGGCGCCGCTCCCGCCGCCCGCCCTCGCGGCGGTCTTCGGGTACGGCGTGGCCACCGTGGCGATCGTCGCCCTCGTGCTCATCATCCTGTCGGTGTAGATGTCACAGGAGATCTGGGACGAGGGCCTGCAGAGCGAGCGCACCCGGCTCGCCTGGGTCCGCACCGCCGTGGCGCTGGCCACGGGCGGGCTCGGCGCCGCCGGGCTCGCGGTGCGCCACGGCCTGCCCGCTGTGGCCGTCGCGGGGTTCGCGCTGGCCGCGCTGTGCGGCGCGGTCCTGCTGATCAGGACGGGGGTGCGCTTCCGCCGGGTCCAGGAGGCCCTGCACGGCGGACGGCCCATCGACGCGGGCCTCGACGCGCTGTTCGCCTGGCTCGGCACCCTCAGCGTCGTGCTCGGCGCGGCCACCTTCGTGCTCACGGTCCGGTGACCCCGGCTTGCGATGTTCCGCAGGTGAGGCGGACACTCGTAGAGAGGGGGTGACCTCAGTGGAGGAAGAACGCAGGACCCTGCCCTTCGAGTGCCGCGGCTGCTGGCACGTCTGGGAAGAGGACTACCTCGTCCGGCACGTCGACGACGAGCACGGGAACGCCGCCGAGATCTGGCTCAGGGACGGGCTCGTGGTGCCGCCGCCGTCGTACGGGGTGATCTGCCCGCAGTGCGGCTGTCAGCAGACCACCACGTTCCCGGCCGGGTATCTCGCCCGTCATCCGGAGCTGTTCCGGTCGGACGAGCCCGTCGTGCCCGACGCCACGCCGCTGCTCAGCCCGGTTCCGCCGCGGCGTCCGTACTGACGGGAGACGCGACGGCGGGCGGGCAAGTGCCGAAAAACGGCGCTAAACCATGACACTTGGTAAGCGTTTCGTAGCTTGAAGTGTCATAAGGTGCGCCTTGCGCAGGCGCGGGGTCAGGCGGAGACTCAGGTCTAGACCACTGAATCCCCAGCCGGGGGTGATCCTCGTGCGCGACGGGTTCGAGACCCGCGAGACCTGGCCCTTCGAGTGCCTGCGCTGTCTGCGTGTCTGGGAGGAGGAATTCGTCGTCCGGCATTTCGCCGACGACCACGGCAATCAGGTCGAGATCTGGCTCAGCTCCGGCGTTGCCGTGCAACCTCCCTCATCGGGCACGTGCTGCCCGGGATGCGGCGCCTACCACGTGACGTCGTTCCCCAGCGGTTACCTGGCCAGGCACCCTGAGCTGCGGCCGGCACCGGAGGTGCGGCCCGAACTCGTGCCCGAGCTCGGCGCCGCGTCGGGTCCGGCGCTGGAGGAGCCGAAGGCGCCCCTGGCGGGGACGCCTCTGGCCGGTCGGCTGCTCGTCGCGATCGGGGTGCCCGTCGCCCTGTTCGTCGGGTACGAGCTGTACCGCGGCCTCGTGGCCGTCGCGCCCGTCCACCACTGACGCGCCCGCGCGCCGCCGGCCCGGTGGGCCGGCGGCGTCACGGTCACTGGCTCAGGCTCTCCAGCCAGGCCCGGTGCAGCCCGGCGAAGCGGCCCGAGGCGGCGATGAGCCGGTCGGGCGGCCCGTCCTCGACGACCTGGCCGGCCTCCATGACCAGCACCCGGTCGGCGATCTCCACGGTCGAGAGCCGGTGGGCGATGATCAGCGCGGTGCGGTCGGCGAGGATCGTGCGCAGCGCCCGCTGCACCAGCCGCTCGCTCGGCACGTCGAGGCTGGAGGTGGCCTCGTCGAGGATGAGCACCGCGGGGTCGGCGAGGAACGCCCTGGCGAACGCGATGAGCTGCCGCTGGCCCGCCGACATGCGCCCGCCGCGCTTGCCGACCTCGGTGTCGTAGCCGTCGGGCAGCCCGGCGACGAACTCGTGCGCGCCGATCGCCTTGGCCGCCTCGCGGACCTGCCGGTCGGTGGCGTCCGGCCGGCCGAACCTGATGTTGTCCGCGACCGTGCCGCTGAACAGGAAGTTCTCCTGCGTCACCATGACGACGGCCTGGCGCAGCGTCGTCTCGTCCAGGTCGCGCAGATCGACCCCGTCGAGCAGCACGCGGCCCGCAGTCGGGTCGTAGAAGCGGGAGATCAGCTTGGCCAGCGTCGTCTTGCCCGCGCCGGTCGCGCCGACCAGCGCCACGCTCTGCCCGCCGGGGATCGTCAGGTCGAGGCCGGGCAGGATCGGCATCTCCTCGACGTAGGCGAAGCGCACGTCCTCGAAGCGGACCATGCCGCGGGCCTGCTGGGGCAGCGGCTCGGGCCGGCGCGGCTCCGGCACGCCCGGCTCCTCCTCCAGCACGCCCGACAGCTTCTCCAGGGCCGCGCCCGCCGACTGCAGCGTGTTGTAGAACTGGCTGAGCTCCTGCATCGGCTCGTAGAACTGCCGCAGGTACAGCAGGAACGCGGCCAGCACGCCGACCGTGACCTCGCCCTGGATCGCCAGGTAGCCGCCGTAGAGCAGCACCCCGCCCACGGTCAGGTTGCCGATCAGCTTGATGCCGAACATGAACTCCGCGCCCAGGACCATGCTGCGCGCGTTGGCGTCCCGGTAGTCGTCGTTGAGCTGGGCGAAGATCTCCTGGTTGCGCGGCTCCCTGCGGAACGCCTGCACCGCGCGGATGCCGGTCATCGACTCCACGAAGTGCACGATCACCAGGGCGACCGTCTCCCGCGTCCGCCGGTAGACGATCACCGACTGCCGCCGGAACCACCGCGTGAACAGCAGCAGCAGCGGCAGCGGGACCAGCGCCACCAGGCCGAGGTGCACGTCGAGGATGAGCAGCAGGCCGGCGGTGCCGAACATCGTCAGCACCGCCTTGACCAGCCCGTCGAAGCCCGACTGGAGCAGCTCGGAGATGGCCTCGATGTCGGAGGTCAGCCGGGAGATGACCCGGCCCGAGGTGTACTTCTCGTGGAAGCTCAGCGACAGCCGCTGGAAGTGGTCGAACACCCGCCTGCGCAGCTCCAGCAGCACGCTCTGGCCGATCTTCCCCGACAGGCGCAGGAACGCCTGCCGGGTGAGCGCCTGCGTGACGGCCGCGGCCAGGATCACGCCGACCACGACCAGCAGGATCTCCGGCCCCGACCCGCGGGTCATCGGCGGGATGCCGTCGTCGATCCCCACCTTGACCAGGTACGGGATCGCCAGCGCGGCGGCGTTCGAGACGACGATGATCGCGGTGAGCAGCGCGATGGCCTTGCGGTACGGACGCAGCAGGTCGCCGAGCAGCCTGCGGGAGCGCTCCCGCAGCAGCACCGACACCTTCTCCGGCAGTTCGTCCTGCTCCTCGGAGGCCACGCCGCGCCAGGAGGAGACGGGGGCGGTGGTCATCGCAGCGCTCCTTCCGAGGGGTCGAAGTCGGCGTCCTGGGCCAGCAGCTCGCGGTACTCGGGCACGTCGGCCAGCAGCTCGTGGTGGCGGCCGACGTGGGTGATGGTGCCGTCGCGCAGCAGCGCCACCTTGTCGGCCAGCAGCACGGTCGAGGCGCGGTGGGCGACCACGATGCCGGTCGCCTCGCGCAGGACGTGCCGCAGCGCCTCCTCCACCAGCGCCTCGGTCTCCACGTCGAGCGCGGACAGGGTGTCGTCGAGGACGAGCACCCGCGGCCTGCTCAGCACCGCCCGCGCCAGGGCGAGCCGCTGCCGCTGCCCGCCGGACAGCGACAGGCCCTGCTCGCCGATGCGGGTGTCCAGGCCCCAGGGCAGGTCGTACACGAAGCCGGCCTGGGCGGTGGCGATCGCGGCGGCCAGCTCCTCCTCGGTGGCGTCGAGCCGGCCGAGCATGAGGTTCTCGCGCACGCTCATGGAGAACAGCGTCGGCTCCTCGAACGCGGTGGCCACCAGCGAGCGCAGCGTGGTCAGGTCGAGGTCGCGCACGTCCTCGCCGTCGATGGTGACGCGGCCCGTGGTGGCGTCGAGCAGCCGGGGCACCAGCGCGGTCAGCGTGGTCTTGCCCGCGCCGGTCGCGCCGACGATCGCGACCGTCTCGCCGGGGCGCACGTCCAGCCAGACGTCGCGCAGCACCGGCTGGTCGGCGCCGGGGAAGGCGAACCCGACGCCCTCGAACCGCAGGTGGCCCCGGGGCAGCTCGATCGTGCGGGTGCCGCTCTCGATCGCCGGGACGGTGTCCATGACCTCCATGACCCGGTCGGCGGAGGTCATCGCCTCCTGGGCCATGGCCAGGATGTAGCCGAGGCTGGCGATCGGCCAGACGAGCTGGAGCATCAGGGTCGTGAAGGCGACCAGCGTGCCGAGCGTCATCGAGCCGGAGCCCACCGCGAGGGCGCCGAGCAGCAGCACCAGGGCGAGGGTGACGTTGGGGATGACTTCGAGGAAGGCGAAGAACCGGGCCGACAGGGTGGCCTTGTCGACCGAGCTGCCGTACACCTTGCGGGCCGCCTCGTCGTAGCGGTCGTAGACGTGGTGGCGGCGGCCGAACGCCTTGATCGTCCGGATGCCGATGGCCGACTCCTCGACGAGCGTGGCGAGGTCGCCCTGCTCGTCCTGGACCTGGCGGGAGATCTTGATGTACCGCTTCTCGAACCGCAGGGACGTCCACACGATCGGCACGGCCGAGGCCAGCACCAGCAGCCCGAGCGGCCAGTACTTGTTCAGCAGGAGCACGGTCACCGTGATGAGCTGCAGGACGTTCATCACCAGGAAGAGCATGCCGAAGCCGAGGAAGCGGCGGATCGTGGACAGGTCCGTCGTGGCCCGCGACAACAACTGGCCCGACTGCCAGTCGCCGTGGAAGCCCATCGGCAGGCGCTGCAGGTGCTCGTAGAGGTCGTCGCGGATCGCGGTCTCCAGCCCGAGGACGGGTTTGACCTGGGTCCAGCGCCGCAGGAAGATCAGCCCGGCCTCCACGACGCCCACGCCCAGGGCGATGAGACCGAGCGGGAGCAGCCCGTCGGAGTCGCCCCGCGTCACGGGACCGTCGATGACCTTCTCACTGATCAGGGGGAGCGCGATGCTCGCGGCGATGCTGAGGATCGCGGCCAGCCAGATGAGCACCAGTCTGGCGGCGTACGGGCGGAGGTAGGACTTCATCCGCCACAGGGAGTTGGAGGACAGCAGGGGACGGCGAGGTGTGTCAGTATCGGGAGGCATCCCATCCAGATTAATACGTGGGATCAACCCATTTTTTGCGGTATATGTGGGGGTTTCTGCAGGTTACGGGCAGAAACCAGACCCTCACGGCACGTCCGGCGACCCCGCGCTCGCCGTCGTCCGGACGGCCGGGCACACGTCCACCTGCGGCGCGGGCGCGGCCCGGGCTAAGGCGGAGCTGTCCTTTCCGCTCAGCTTTCTCACCGGACAGGAAGTCGCGAATGATCCACGAGAGTGAACTGCCGTACCTGCGGCGCTGTGTCGAGCTGGCCACCGAGGCGCTGGAGTCGGGCGACGAGCCCTTCGGGTCGGTGCTGGTCGCCGCGGACGGCGCGGTGCTGGCCGAGGACCACAACCGGGTGGCCGGGGGCGACCGCACCCGGCATCCGGAGTTCGAGCTGGCCCGGTGGGCGGCGGCCAACCTGACCCCGAGCGAGCGGGCGGCGGCCACCGTCTACACCTCCGGCGAGCACTGCCCGATGTGCGCGGCGGCCCACGCCTGGGTGGGCCTCGGGCGCATCGTGTACGTGGCGTCGTCGGCGCAGCTCGCCGGCTGGCTGACGGAGCTGGGCGTGCCGGCGCCGCCGGTGAGCACGCTGCCGGTCAACGCCGTCGCGCCGGGCGTCGAGGTGGACGGGCCCGTCCCGGAGCTGGCCGGGCAGGTGCACGACCTGCACCGGCGCTTCCACCGCGGACGCTGAGGACGCTGAGGACGCTGAGGACGCTGAGGACGCCGCCCGGCGCAGCGGGCGGACGAGCCGGTCAGGGGGCGGACGAGCCGAGGGCGATCGTGTCGGCGACCTCGGCGTGCCGCTCGGCCTCCTCGGCGGCGAACCGGTCCTGATCCAGCTTGTCGGCGATGTCCTCGTCCTGCTTCATGAGGGCGTCGAGCGACTGGCCGGCCATCTCCAGCACGCCCATGTCGGCGTACGCCTGCTGCAGCCGCGGGCTCCACAGCCCGATGTCCTTGACGCACGGCACGATCCTGCTGAACAGCAGCGAGCGGAACAGCCGCAGGTACTCCGACTGGTCAGTGGCCCGCATGACCTCGTCGGTCTCGGCCCTGGACAGGCCCAGGTGCTCCCAGGACTCCGCGCCGCGCAGCCGGTCGCGCATCAGGTAGCAGCCCTCGATGACGAAGTCCTCGCGCTCGCGCAGCTCCGACTCCGACAGGTTCTGGTAGTAGTCGCGCAGCGCCATCCGGCCGAAGGCGACGTGCCGGGCCTCGTCCTGCATCACGTACGCGAGGATCTGCTTGGGCAGCGGCTTGGTGGTGATGTCGCGCATGACGCCGAACGCGGCCAGGGCCAGGCCCTCGATGAGCACCTGCATGCCGAGGTAGGGCATGTCCCAGCGGGAGTCGCTGAGCGTGCTCTCCAGCAGCGCCTTGAGGTGCTCGTTGATCGGGTACGCCAGGCCCACCTTCTCCTGCAGGAAGCGGGCGTAGGTCTCGGCGTGGCGGGCCTCGTCCATGGTCTGGGTGGCGGCGTAGAACTTGGAGTCCAGGTCGGGCACCGACTCCACGATCCGGGCCGAGCAGATCATCGCGCCCTGCTCGCCGTGCAGGAACTGGGAGAACTGCCAGGCCGCGCCGTGCAGCCGCACGTCCTGGCGCTGCTGGGGGCCGAGCCGGCGCCACAGCGGGGTGTCGTAGATGGCGATCGTGGTGTCGGGGATCCCGAGCACGTTGTACGGGTCGACCTCCAGGTCCCAGTCGATGCGCTTGACCGAGTCCCACTGCTTGTCCTTGCCCTTCTGGTACAAGGCCAGCATGCGGTCGCGGCCCTCGTCGTACTCCCAGGTGAACCGGCTGGCGCCGGCCATGCCGACGTCCCAGGTGGAGAGCTCGGCGGGGAGGGTGTAGAGATCGTGCGTCGACATGGGGGACCTCCGCGAGGGGGATTACGTACGGTGTACGTCCACGGCTCGACCCTTGCACGTACGGTGTACGTACGTCAATAGAATGAGCTATGACCACCGAGCCCCTGTCCAGGCCCCGCATCGTGGCCGCGGCCATCGACCTCATCGAGCGCGAGGGCGCCGACGCGGTCTCCATGCGCCGCATCGCGGCCGAGCTCGGCGTCGGCGTGATGTCCCTCTACAACCACGTGCCGAACAAGGACGCCCTGCTCAACGGCGTGGCCGAGAGCGTGCTGAGCGGCATCGAGTTCACCGACGACCCCGACGCCCACTGGACCGACCGGGTCCGGGCGCAGGCGCGGGCCTTCCGGCAGATCGCCCATCACCATCCGCGCTCGACCATGGTGGTGGTCAGCCGCCAGCTCCACTCCCATGCCGGGCTGCTGCCGGTCGAGCGGGCGCTGGCCACGCTGCGCGGCGCGGGCTTCGACGGGCCCGACGCCGTCCGGATGTTGCGCATGTTCATCGCCTTCATCGTGGGCTCGCTGCTGCGCGAGGTCGGCGTGACGCCCACGTTCGCGCCCGTCCACAGCCGCACGGTCGAGGCCGCCGTCGTCGATCCGGCGTTGTTCCCCGAGGTGAGCGCGCTGGCGCCGTTGCTGACCGAGTGCGACCACGAGGCGGAGTTCGAGTTCGGGGTCGAGCTGCTCATCCAGGCCATCGCGGTGCACGCGGGTCAGTAGGAGGGCACCCGGGCCGGCCCGGGTGCCCTCCGGCACGCGAGATCAGTACCAGTTGTGCGACTGCCAGTGCCCCCAGGCGCCGCAGGGCCTGCCGTACCTTCCCTTGATGTAGGCCAGGCCCCAGCGGATCTGCGTCTCGGGGTTGGACCGCCAGTCCTTGCCCGCGCCGCTCATCTTGCCCGCGGGCAGCGCCTGCGGGATGCCGTAGGCGCCCGACGACCGGTTGAGCGCGTGGTGGTTCCAATTGCTTTCCCTGGTCCACAGGTTGTCCAGGCAGCGGAACTCCCGGTAGTTCCACGCGCGCTGGACGACCTGTCCCAGGGCGATCTTCTTGTTTCTTCCGGCGGGCCGTACGGCCGCGATCTTCGGTTGCGCTGACGTTGTCCAGGTCCGCATCTTGATCACCGGAGGCCGGGACTCCGCCCAGGCCGGGCCGGTGCTGACGCCGAACGCGCTGATAGTGAGAAGAGTGCCGCTGAGCACGCGTTTGCTGTCCAAGGCGATCCTTGCTTTCGGGTCGCGTGCGGACGGGTGCCCTCTCGGGGCGCCCTGCCGGTCCGGCGTCCGTGGCTCGGACGCGGAGGGTCCGCGCGGCCTCCCGGGATCCTGTACCGCCCGATCGTGCTGGACGGCCCGGAAGGCGCCACGACGTGTCCTCAAGCACGATTCCTATTACGGGCCGTGACCGCGGGCCGCGATCTCGACACGCGAAGGACAGGTGTTTGCGCGCTCAATTCGGATAAAGGGCGATCTCGCTGGGCCAGGATTGCCCGGCCCGTCGCCCATATGGCATGTCCTTGAGTAAAAACGCGGACGTACCTGGGGTTTGGCTCAGTACCAACTGTGGGATTGGAAGTGCGCCCACGCGCGACACGGCGAGCCGTACCGCTGCTTGATGTAACCCAGACCCCACCGGATCTGGGTGCGCGGGTTCGTGCGCCAGTCGGCGCCCGAGGAGGCCATCTTGTGGCCCGGAAGCGCCTGCGGGATGCCGTAGGCGCCCGACCGGTTGCCGGCCCTGTGGTTCCAGCCGCTCTCTCTGGCCCAGAGCCTGACCAGGCAGCCGTAGCTCGCGGCGCCCCAGCCGCGCTGGGCGACCAGGGACTTGGCGATGGCTTTGTTCCTGCCACTGCTCTGGGAGCTCTGCGCCTGTGCGGCCGTGGTGCCGGTCACCGTCGCGAGCGTTGCGGCGAGGACCAGGACACCGGTACGGCGGAGCATGGGCATGCGGATTCCCTTTCGAAGGGGACGGGGACCGCGTCACCCTGCCTGACAAACGCCCACATTTCCTAATTGACCATGAAAAATCAGGCGTAATTCCAAGATCGCGACATATTGATATTCAGGGGTTTCGCGGGAAAAATGAGGAATAGGTCACAATCTGCGGCGGGCGTCGTTCTGTAAGCTTCAGATCATGAGCCTTCGCGACATCCCGCTCCGCACCCTCGCCGACGCCCCCACCACGCTCGGCGACCTCGCCGGCGACAAGGCCGTGCTCCTGGTCAACGTGGCCTCCCGCTGCGGCCTGACCCCGCAGTACGCCGGCCTGGTCAAGCTCCAGCAGGACTTCGGCCCGCGCGGCTTCAGCGTGGTCGGCATGCCCTGCAACCAGTTCGCCGGCCAGGAGCCCGGCACGGCGGAGGAGATCCAGGAGTTCTGCTCGGCGACCTACGGCGTCGACTTCCCGCTGCTGGCCAAGGCCGACGTGAACGGCCCCGGCCGCCACCCGCTCTACGCGGAGCTCACCGAGGCCCCCGACGAGGAGGGCGCGGCGGGCGACGTCCAGTGGAACTTCGAGAAGTTCCTGCTCGACCGCGAGGGCAACGTCGTGGCCCGCTTCCGCCCCCGCACCGCCCCCGACGACCCGGCCGTCGTCGCGGCCATCGAGAAGCTGCTCTAGCGGGGCCGCCGGCGCTCGTAGGCGTGGAAGGCGGCGCAGCACACCAGCAGCGCCACAGCGAACGCCGGCAGCCAGGCCAGCCGGGCCGCCACCCAGCCGAGCTCCTCGGGCGGGGTGTGCAGGCCGGGCAGCGCGGCGCCGCCCGGCGGGCCGGCCAGCAGGCCGAGCTCGGTCACCGCGATCAGCGCGGTCTGGTGCCACAGGAAGATCGTCATCGCGGCCAGGTTCGCCACGGCCACGGGCGCCCAGACGGCGGGGCGACGCAGCAGCCGGCGCAGCGGGCCGAGCAGCAGCAGCGCCGCGCCGCACTGGGCGAGCCCGAAGGCGACGGCCGCGAGCGAGGGCGGGTCCAGGTTGGAGACCGGGGCGCCCGGCACGCCGACCATGGTGGCCGGGTAGCCGCCCCACACCACCAGCGCCAGGGCCGCGGCCGCGCCGCCGGCCAGCAGCGTCCAGCCGGTGGCCCGGCTGCGCAGCCGCCCGCGGGCCCAGGCCGCGCCCAGGCAGTACGGCACCAGCCACCCGGCCGCCAGGTTCACCCACCACAACCACTCCGGCCCGCCGGGCCCGAACCGCACCGCGTCGCAGGCCGCCACCGCCGCGAGCGGCCAGGCCGGGTGCAGCCGCGCGGCCAGCGGCGTGGCCGCCGTCAGCGCGGCGAACACCAGCAGGAACCACATCGGCGCCGACGCCACCCTGACCAGCAGCCACACGTCCTCCAGCGGCACCCCGGAGGCGAGCATCGCGACCGCCGCCACGGCCCACACCGCCGCGACGACCGCCACCGGGCGGAACAACCGCCCCAACCGGCCGCGCAGCCACGGGACGTAGCCGATGCCGGCGGCCCGCGCCGACCGGTGGCCCTTCGCCCCGACCAGGCCGCCCACCAGGAAGAAGATCGCCAGCATCTGGAACGCCCACGACATCGGGGCCAGCTGCGGCAGGTACTTGAGCGGGCTGGTGACGCGCAGGCTGCCGCTGTCGCTGACCACGGCGGTCACCAGCCAGTGCCCGGCCACCACGCCGAGGATGGCCAGGGCCCGCAGGGCGTCCAGGGCCCGGTCGCGCTCCGGCGGCGTGCCGGCCTCGACGCGCGCGGCGAGCCCACGCGGGCCGGAGCGGGTGCGGAGGGAGGAGTCAGACATCGCGGGCGGCCTCTCCGGAGACGATGCGGAGGGAGGAGTCAGACATCACGGGCGGCCTCTCCGGAGATGATGCGGGCGACGGCCGTCAGGGCGGGGGAGCCGGGCCGCAGGTAGTCGCTGTGGCCGCCGTCGCCCGCCGCGAAGACGCGGGCGCCGAACCCGGGCGAGACCGGGTCGGCCCCCAGCCCGACCGTGACGAACGGCAGCTCGACCAGCGCGTGCGGCACGCCGGAGATCCAGTCGGCGGCGCCCCGCCCGGCCCACACGACCGCGCGGGTGCGCATGGCGGCGACGTCGCGGACGCCCGCGCCGGGGCTGCCGATCAGGACGATGTCGGCCACGTCCAGGCCGGGCGCGGCCCGTCCGCACACCACCGAGCCGTAGGAGTGGCACACGAGCGACAGCCGGGCGCCGGGCTTGACCGCGCGCAGCTCCCGGACGAACGCGCGCAGCCCGGGCACGGCCTCGTCGGCCCGCGCGGGCGTCAGCACGTCCAGGCTGAGCGTGCCGGGCGCGCGGTAGCCGGCCCAGGCGATGACCGCCGAGCCGTCGCCGAGCGCCTCCCGCAGCCGCGTCGCGCCGGCGTGCAGGCGGCCGTACCGGTCGAGGTTCGTGTCGGAGCCGGGCACCAGGACGGCGATCCGCCGGGCCGTCGCCAGGTCGCCGAAGACCTCCACGGTCCGGCCGCCGTCGCGCCCGTCGAAGGACAGGAACGTGCGCGACGGGCCGGCCATGGCCCGCAGCGCCGCCGCCCGCCGGCGGTGCCCCCGCGCGGCGGCGGTGCGCTCGGCGGCCAGGACGGCCGCGCGCCCGGCGGCGTACCGCCCGGCGAGCCCGGCGGACAACGCGGCAGGGGTCGCGGCGCGCAGCGGCGCCACGGCGGCGGGAACGGGCGCGGGCACCCCCGCGGACCCGCCGGCGCCGGACACGGGCACCGCCACCGAAGCGGTGACGAGCGCGGCGAGCAGGCGGTTCCTCAGCGATGCCATGGCGGATGGTCCCCTTCCGTGCCGGTTCTTCCTTCCGGCACCGAAGGTAGGGATCACGCCTTGTAGTCGGCTTCCCGCTGGGGGATGCACCTTTCGCGTAGCTCTGAGGTACTACGGGGCTGAGGAGGCGTACAGTGGCCGCACTGAGGAGGCGCCATGCTCATGGTGACATCCGCGGACGGGACCGACGTCCGGGTGGTCGAGGAGGGGCGGGGCCCGGCCGTCCTCGTCCTGCACGCGGGGCTCGACGACGGCACCCAGTGGGGCAAGGTCGCGGGGCTGCTCGCGCCGCGGTTCCGCGTGGTGCGCGTCCGGCGCCGCCAGTACCGGCCGGACCTGGCCGGGCCGGCCACCATGGCGCAGGAGGCCGCCGACGCGGTGGCGGTGGCGGCCGCGCTCGGCGGGCCCGTCCTGCTCGTGGGGCATTCGTCCGGCGCGGTGGCCGCGCTGGAGTCCCTGCTCCTCGCGCCGGACGCCTTCGCGGGCGCGGTCCTGTACGAGCCGCCCGTCGCCCTCGGACCCTCGCTCGGCGGCGCGGCGAGCCAGGCGGCCGAGGCCGCGGTGGCGGCGGGCCAGCCGGGCCGGGCGATGCGGATCTTCTTCAGGGACGTGGTGGGCCTGTCGCCGGCGGTCTCCTGGCTGGCCTCCGTGGCGGTGGCCTGCCATCGGCCGACGCGGCTGCGCGCGCCCCGCCAGATCGACGACCTGCTGGCGATCGACGCCCTGGGCGACCGGCGGGCGGCGTACGCGGCGATCCGCACGCCGGTGGTGCTGCTCGGCGGCGACCGCAGCCCCGCCCATCTCGGCACGCGGCTCGACGCCCTGCGGGAGGTGATCCCCGGCGCCCGGCGCGTCACGCTGCACGGGCAGGGGCACGGCGCGCACCTGCGGGCGCCCCGGGAGGTGGCCCAGGTGATCGAGGCGCACGCGCGGGACATCCTCGGCGGAGGCTGAACGTGCCCCTCGCGGTCACCTGCGGGGGCCGCAGCTCCCGCGGATGATCAGCTCGGTGGGCAGCACCACCGTGCGCGCCCGCCGGGTGCCCTCGCGCAGCACCAGCTCGCACGCCCGGTACCCCATGTCCCGGCCCGGCTGGGCGATCACGGTCAGCGGCGGGGCGCACAGCTCGGCCCAGGGCACGTCGTCGTACATCACCAGCGACACGTCCTTCGGCACCCGCAGGTCGAGCTCGCGGGCGGCCAGCACGGCCGCCTCGCCCAGGACGTTCCCGCCCGCGACGACGGCCGACAGGTCGGGACGGCTCTGGAACAGGCCGGAGGCGGCGGCGTAGGCCGAGTCGCGGCTGCCGGTGCCGAACACCACGAGCTCCTCGTCCACCGGGGCGCCCACGGCCGCGCGGAAGGCGTCGGCCCGCCGGTCGTGGCCGGGGCCGCCGAGGAAGGCGATGCGCCGGTGGCCGAGGCCCCGCAGGTAGCGCACGGCCGTACGGATGCCGGCGCGGTCGTCGGCCAGCACGGCGGGCACGTCGAGCGGACGCGCGGCGCCCTCGGGGACGCGTCCGCGGGGGGTCACGCCGTCGAGGAGCATGAGATCGTCGAGGGCGCTCTCGGCGGGGTCGCGGTCGCCGTCGCGCCCGGCCTCGGGCGGCAGGCGGTCGGCGAAGACCACCGTCATGCCCGCCCTGAGCGCGGGGGCCCAGGTCTCGGCGTCGCCGGAGGGCACCGCGATGACCCGGTCGACGCTCTGTTCGAGCAGCATGCCGATCAGCTCGGCCTCCTGCTCGGGGTCGCCGCCCGTCGAGCCCAGCACCACCGGCTCGCCCGCCGACCGGGCGCAGGCGAGCACGCCCTCGCAGAGCTGCCCGTAGAAGGTGTCGGTGAGGTCGGGCACCAGCAGGCCCAGGCCGCCGGTGCGGCGCTGGCGCAGGTTGCGGCCGAGCGCGCTGGGCCGGTAGTCGAGCTGGGCGGCGACGGCCAGGACCCGTTCCCTGGTGCTGGGGCTGGCCGAGCCGCCCGACAACACCCGGGACACGGTCGCGACGCCGACGCCCGCCGCCTCGGCCACATCCTTGATCGTCGCCCGCTTCTCCATGGAAACGATTCCATCATGGATTCCGCGGCACCGGAAGGGCACCGCGCCTACAAAGGCTGGTCACGCGGTACCCCTTGACACCGATGTCCGTTTCGGGTGAGATACGTGAAAACGTATCCACGGGAACCGAGAACCAACGTCCGGGCCGATCGCCCTGGAGCGCGAAGGAATGTCATGGCATCCATCGTTCTGACGAACGTCGACAAGATCTACGCCGGTGGCGTGAAGGCCGTGAACGGGCTGAACCTTGAGATCAAGGACGGCGAGTTCATGGTTCTGGTGGGCCCATCGGGTTGCGGTAAGTCGACCGCGCTCCGGATGATCGCCGGCCTCGAGGACATCAGCGGCGGCGAGATCGCCATCGGCGACAAGGTGGTCAACCACCTTCCGCCCAAGGACCGCGACATCGCGATGGTCTTCCAGAACTACGCGCTCTACCCGCACATGACGGTCGAGGAGAACCTCGCCTTCGGCCTCAAGCTCCGCAAGATGCCCAAGCCGGAGATCCAGAAGCGGGTCAACGAGGCCGCCAAGATGCTCGGCCTGGAGACCTACCTCAAGCGCAAGCCGGCCGCTCTGTCCGGTGGTCAGCGCCAGCGTGTCGCCATGGGCCGCGCCATCGTCCGCGAGCCGCAGGCCTTCCTCATGGACGAGCCGCTGTCGAACCTCGACGCCAAGCTCCGCGTCTCCATGCGCGCCTCGCTCAACACCCTGCACGAGCGCCTCGGCGTCACCACCGTGTACGTCACCCACGACCAGGTCGAGGCCATGACCCTCGGCGACCGCGTCTGCGTCCTGCGCGACGGCCTGCTCCAGCAGGTCGACACCCCGCAGAACCTGTTCGACAAGCCGGTCAACCTGTTCGTCGCCGGCTTCATGGGCTCGCCCTCGATGAACTTCGTCACCGCCGAGCTGGTCCGCGACAACGGCGCGGCCGTGCGCTTCGCCGACATCAGCCTGCCGATCCCCGACTCGGCGTTCGCCGACAAGCCGGGCCTCGACCAGTACATCGGCAAGAAGGTCATCCTCGGCATCCGCCCGTCGGACTTCGAGGACGCCAACTCGGCCGGCAACCACGCCAACGGCTGGGCCACCCTGCCCGTCAAGGCGGAGGTCACCGAGGAGCTGGGCTCCGAGATCAACGTGCTGTTCCTGATCGACGCCCCGCCGGTCGAGCACAAGGACACCGTCGCCGCCGCCGACACGGGCGACGACGAGGAGGCGGCGCTGCCGCTGGTGGGCGACAAGTCCCTGTGGACCGCCCGCGTCAACGCCCGCAGCCACGTGCGTCCCGGCCAGCGCATCGACCTGGTGCTGGACACGCACAACATGCACTTCTTCGACCCGACGAGCGGCCTGGCCATCGGCCACGAGGCCAACCGCTAGCAGGTCCAGCCGGATCTGCCGGTTCCCGGCCGTGAGTTCCTCACGGCCGTCCCGGGCCCCCACCGCGACCCCCTCCCGCGGCGGGGGCCCACTCTGTTGTGGCCGCCCCGACGTCTGTGGCCGCCCCGACGTCAGCGGCGGCCGAGCCTGGCCGAGACGCGCCCGGCCAGGTTGTGCGGCACCAGCTTGCCGATCGCCACGATGACCTTGTAGCGCAGGTCGGGCACCGAGACCCGCTTGCCGAGCGCGAGGTCGCGCAGGGCGTCCCTGACCACGTTGTCGGCCTTCAGCCACAGGAACCCGGGGATGCCCGAGGTGTCCATGGACGCCCGCTGGTGGAACTCGGTGCGCACGAAGCCCGGGCACAGCGCCATGATCTTGATCCGCGGGTTGCGCACGTCGTTGGCCGCGGACTCGCTGAAGTTGACCACCCACGCCTTCGAGGCGCTGTAGGTGCCGCGGGAGAAGAACGCCGCGACCGACGCCACGTTGATCACCGCGCCCCGGTCGCGCTTGCGCATCGCCGGCAGCGCCGCCAGGGTGAGCCGCAGCACGGCCTCGCAGTGGACCTTCAGCATGCGCAGCTCGTCCTCGACCGGCACCTTCAGGAAGTCGCCGGGGTGGCCGAAGCCGGCGTTGTTCACCAGCAGGTCGACGCCGTCGCGGAGTCTCGACTCGACCCTGGCCAGGCCCTCCTCGGTGGCCAGGTCGGCGGGCAGCACCTCGACGTCGACGCCGTACCTGAGCCTGAGCTGGTCGGCGGCCTGGACGAGCCGCTGCTCGTCGCGCGCGACCAGGACGAGCGAGCAGGCGTCGGCGGCCAGGCGGCGGGCGAACGCGGCGCCGATGCCGGCGGTGGCGCCCGTGATCAATGCGGTAGGCATGTCCTGAACCTTAACGTCCCCGGTCGGGCGTGCGAGTATGGACGGCGTGCGCCCCCTCGCGGCCGTGCTCCTCCTGGCCCTCACCGCCTGCTCGGCCGCCTCGCCCCCGCCCGGCCCGGCCCCTGCGACCTCCGCCCCGCCGGCCTCCACCCGGGCTGCCACGCCCGCGAGCCCCGAGCCGAGGAGCGCTTCCCGGCAGGTGCGTTTCCGCGAGCTCGGCCGGTTCGAACGGCCGGTCGCCCTCGCCGTGCGCAAGGGCGACGCCCGGCTCTACGTCGCCGAGCAGGGCGGCCGGTTGCGCGCCACGGACGGCGACGTCCTGGTCGACCTGTCGGGCGAGGTGAGCGGCGGCAACGAGCAGGGCCTGCTCGGCGTGGCCTTCCATCCCTCCGGCCGCTGGCTCTACCTCGACTGGACCGACGCGCGCGGCGCCACCCACGTCACCGAATGGGCCTTCGACGGCCGGCGCGCCACCGGCCGGCGCGACGTGCTCACCCAGGACCAGCCGTACGCCAACCACAACGGCGGCCAGCTCGCCTTCGGCCCCGACGGCCACCTCTACGTCGGGCTCGGCGACGGCGGCAGCGCGGGCGACCCGCAGGGCAACGGCCAGGACCTCGGCACGCTGCTGGGCAAGATCCTGCGCATCGACCCGCGCGGCAGGCCGTACAAGGTGCCGCGGGACAACCCGTTCGCCGGGAAGGACGGCGCGCGGCCCGAGATCTGGGCCTACGGCCTGCGCAACCCCTGGCGGTTCGGCTTCGACCGGCACAGCGGCGACCTGTGGATCGGCGACGTCGGCCAGGACGAGGTGGAGGAGGTCGACCGCCAGCCGGCGGCGTCCAGGGGCGGCGAGAACTACGGCTGGAACCTGCGCGAGGGCGAGCGGCCCTTCCGCGGCGGCACGGGCCGCGGCCTGACCGAGCCGGTCATCACCTACCCCCTGCACAAGGACGGCGCCTGCTCGGTGATCGCCGGGTACGTCTACCGCGGCGCCGCGCTGCCCTGGCTGCGCGGCAGCTTCCTGTACGGGGACTTCTGCGCCGGCTGGGTCAGGGCCGCGCCCGTGGCGGAGCCGTCGAAGGCGGCCGAGATCGGCCGGGTCGAGCAGCTCTCCTCCTTCGGGGAGGGGCTCGACGGCGAGCTCTACGCGCTCAGCCTGCGGGGTCCGCTCTACCGGATCGAGCCTGCCTGACCCGCTCGATCAGCTCCTCGACCTGGTCGTTGAGCCGTGATCCGCGGGTCCAGCCGGCGTAGTGGGTCAGGAAGACCACCACTTCGCGCAGCTCGCTCTCGCTCAGGTCGCCCGCCCGCAGCGCGACGTCGAGCTGTACGGCGGTCAGCTCGTCGAGCCCCTGTCCGACGAGCAGCCCGAGCAGCAGCAGCCGGCGCTCCTTGACCGACAGGGCGGTCCTCGACCACAGGTCGGCGAACTGCCGCTCAGCCGTCATGCCGAAGGAGTCGACGGTCTCCATCGCGGGTTCTTTCATGGTGCGCTCCGGGGCTCGGGATGGGCGTCCTCATATCCTTTGCTACTTCCTGTGGTCTACCAATGGGGGTTGCACGAACGTTGTATCCCGGGCGACCGTAGAGTGTGGCGACCTGGCGCATACCATCATTTGGTGATCTGTAACAAGTAAAGCCAATCAATGGCCAAGATTTGGTCAAGATTTCTCATCGTGCACCCGGCCTCATTCCGCATGAAAGCGGGCACAACAACTGCGTTGGTCCGTAAAGCGGAGGTAAGCCCTGGTGAAAAGGACACGGGCTTGGATCGCGCTCATGGTCGCGATTTCCGTGCTGCCGGCGTGCGGGCAGCCGGAGTTCACCTACGTACGGGACAGGGAAGGCACCACCTATTTCAAGGTGCCCGCCTCGTTCACGCAGCTCAACGCCTATCCGATCGAACTGTATCTGACGGGTGACCGGCCCGGTTCGCTGGCGGCGGCGACCCGCGCGCAGCGGGTCTGGTCCACGGCCTTCGACCAGTCGGCCGAGCCGTCGGTCAACCATCTGCTGAGCTCGTCCGACCCGTTCGTGTACGCCACCGTGCACAAGCTCACCGAGCAGCAGCGCGACGCGATCTCGCTCAACCGCCTGCGCGACTTCGTGCTGCCCGTGACCGACCCGATGCGCGAGCTGTACGAGCAGCAGGCCATGAGCACCGGCCGGCCGCCCATGTTCGCCAAGTTCGAGCTCCTCAGTGACGACGTCCTCGCCCTGGAGAACGGCGCCAGAGGCGTACGGGTGCGCTTCAACTACCAGATCGGCGCCGACGTCCAGACGTTCGACCAGACCGCCATCCTCGACGAGAAGGGCGCGACGGTCTCGGTCATGCTCATCGGCTGCCGGGCGGCCTGCTACCGCGAGCGCGGCGCCGAATTCGACAAGATCGCGGGTTCGTTCAAGCTGCTCCGGCTGCCCGGATGAGGGGACGTCAGTGACCACCACCGTTCAGCACGAAGGGCTGCGCGCCCCCGGCAGCGGGCCCTCCGACCCGGACTCCGTGACCAGGAAGAAGATGCAGTTCTGGGACCGGAGCAAGTTCCTCATCTCGCTGGTCCTGGCCTACCTGATCCTCACCTGGAAGGTGATGGCCGACTGGACGGGCGTCGTGACCTTCCCCGAGGCGGCCTGGAAGATCGGCTACGAGTACCAGTGGATCTTCTGGCTGCTCGGCGCCGAGGTCCTGCGGCAACTGCACTTCCTCGTCAGCGAGCACTGGTCGGGCTACCACCGGTTCTGGAGCCAGAAGGTCTTCGGCGGCTTCGAGCGGTGGACGCACCGGCGCTTCGACGACTGGACCAGGTACCGCATCTCCAGGGCCCTGAAGATCGCCTTCTTCGTCACGCTGACCGCGCTCGTGGCCGGGGCGGTGCTGGACGTCAGCCCGTTCGTCGCCCTGTTGCAGGCGCCGACGCTGATCTGGCAGGCGCTGCCGTTCCTGCTGCAGATCGTCTTCCTGTTCTTCTTCGTCATCATCCAGTTCGTCGGCCTGTTCTGGTTCCTGTCCAGGGGCGGCGTGGAGACGTACTTCCCCGACGACATCAAGACCCGCTTCGCCGACGTCTGGGGCCAGGACCACGTGGTCGAGCGGGTCCAGGAGAACATCGTCTTCCTGGAGCGTCCCGACGAGATCGAGCGGCGCGGCGGGTACGTGCCCAGCGGCCTGCTGCTGTGGGGCCCGCCGGGCACCGGCAAGACCCTGATGGCCGAGGCCGTGGCGGGCGAGACCGGCAAGCCGTACGTGTTCGTGGATCCGGGAGCCTTCACGAACATGTTCATGGGCGTCGGCATCCTGAAGGTCAAGGGGCTGTTCAGGAAGCTGCGCAAGCTGGCGCTGCGGTACGGCGGCGTGATCGTCTTCTTCGACGAGGCCGACTCGCTCGGCAAGCGCGGCAAGCTGGCCCAGCAGGGGCCGCCGGGGCAGGGCGGCTTCTCGGCCCACACCGGCTGGTCGGCGCACACCGGCTTCTCGGCGCACTCCGGCTTCTCGGCGTACTCCGGCTGCCACGGGATGACGTACCTGTCGGAGGAGAGCCGCTCGGTGCTGGCCTTCAAGGGCCGGCGCGAGGCCGCCGACCCGCCGGGCACCTGGCGCGAGCGCTTCTTCGCCGGCGGCGGCATGATGAACAGCGGCGACCCGGGCACCCTCCAGGCGCTGCTCACCGAGCTGTCCGGGCTCAAGAAGCCGCGCGGCTTCTTCAACCGGCTGGTCAGGCGGCTGCTCGGGATGCGGCCCAAGCCGCCGCCCAAATACCGCATCCTCGTCATGATGGCCACCAACCGGCCCGACGCGCTGGACGAGGCGCTGCTGCGGCCGGGCCGCATCGACCGCATCTACAAGGTCGGCTATCCGTCCAAGGCCGGGCGGGTGCGGACGTACCAGGGCTATTTCGACAAGGTCGAGCACGAGCTCACCGGGGAGCAGATCGACAAGCTGGCCACGATCACGCCGTACGCGACCGGGGCCACGATCAAGGACCTGGTCAACGAGTCGCTGATCACCGCCATCCGTGCTGGGCGGGAGGTCATCACCTGGTCGGACGTGCTGCGCGCCAAGCGGCTCAAGCAGCTCGGCCCGCCCGAGGACGTCGAGTACATCGAGCGCGAGCGGCACGCCGTGGCCGTGCACGAGGCGTGTCACGCGGTGGTGGCGTACGTGACCCGGTTCCATCTGGAGATCGACATCGCCACCATCGAGAAGGGCGCCGACTACCTGGGCATGGTCGCCTCGATCAAGCCCGAGGACCAGTTCACCCGCTGGAAGTCCGAGTACGAGGCCGACATCATGGTCTCCCTGGCCTCGCTGGCCGGCGAGCGCATGTTCTTCGGCGAGGACAACTCCTCCGGCGTCTCCGGCGACCTGCACGCGGCCACGTTCCTCACCGCGCTCATGGAGTCGTACTGGGGGATGGGCTCCGGCGTCACGTCGCTGCCCGCGCTGCAGGAGCTGGAGATCCACGGCGGCAAGGCCATGCGCGGCCGGGGCGGCGGGGGAGGCGGCATCGGCATCACCGAGCGCGAGCCGGTGCGCGCCGCGCCCGACCTGACCCCCGACGTGCTGGGCGAGCGCATCGAGTTCAACCTGGTGCGGCTGCTGGAGAAGACCGAGCGGCTGCTGGAGGAGCACCGCCGGCAGGTGTTGTGCCTGGCGCACGCCCTGGAGACGCACAAGACGCTCAACGGCGACGACGTGGTGGCCGTCATCCGCGGCGAGCGCGGACCGCTCGTGGACGGCACGATCTACGCCTCCGACGAGCTCTACGAGCAGCTGGAGGACTACCACCACGACGCGGCCAGGGCGCACAAGGAGCACAGCCGCATCGAGCGCGAGCTGCCCGGCCCGGCGGCGGAGGAGGCCGAGCCGCGGGCGGGCGCCTTCGCCGCCCCGGCCGCCGGCACGGCCACGGCCCAGGTGATCACGGCCGAGGTCACCCGGATCGACCAGGGCGGCGGGCAGGGCGTCGGGCAGGGTGTCGGGGGCGTCGAACAGGGCGGTGACCGGCCCGAGTTCGTGCCGTGGGCGCCAGGCCCGCGGGCGGTCCCGGGCCCGTCAGCGGCCCCGTCGGTGGTCCCGTCGGTGGTCCAGGCGGTCCAGGCGGTTCCGGCGGGGATTCCGGCCGGCGTCCCGCACGCGGGCTTCGGGCCGGTTGCCGGGGCGGTCGCCGAGGTCCGGCCGCGCCGGCGCGCCGGGCGGGCCTGGCTGGTCGTGGCCAGCCTGCTCGGGCTGATCGCGCTGGCCCTGATCACGGCGCTGGCGGTGACCGGCGCGGTGCCCGGCGCGGGCGCCGACGTCGCGGCGGCTCCCGTGCTCGCCTCGCCGGCGCTGCTGCTCCTGCTGTTCGTGGTGGTCGTCGGGGTGGTCGTGGGCGCCGGGCTCGCGTTCGTGGCGGCCAGGGGCGTACGGGCGGCGCAGGCCAAGGCGGAACGCGAGCGCGACGAGGCCCACCGGCGGGCCCAGCTGCTGGCCGCGGCCATGGACCCGGACACGGCCATGCGGCTGCTCGGCTACGACGGCAACGGCAACGGCAACGGGACCCGGGCCGATGGGTGATCACATGGTCACTTAGAGTAAGGACGCATGAACAAGGACGGCGTCGTGCGCAGCCTGGTCCCCGCCCGCATGGACCGCCTGCCGTGGGCGCCGTTCCACACCCGGCTGGTGATCGCGCTCGGCGTGGCCTGGGTGCTCGACGGGCTGGAGATCACCATCGCCAGCAACGTCGGGGCGTTCCTGCAGCGCCCCGACACGCTCGGCTTCACCTCCGCCGAGGTGGGCCTGTCGGCCACCGTCTACCTGATTGGCCAGGTGGCCGGCGCGCTCTACTTCGGCTGGCTGTCCGACCGGCTCGGCCGCCGCAAGCTGTTCATCCTCACGCTCGGCATCTACCTGGTCGCAAGCGGCCTGACCGCCCTGTCGTGGGACCTGTGGAGCTTCCTGGTGCTGCGTCTGGTGGCCGGGGCGGGCATCGGCGGCGAGTACGCGGCCGTCAACTCCGCCATCGACGAGATGATCCCCTCCCACTACCGGGGCCACGTCGACCTGGCCATCAACGGCACCTACTGGCTGGGGTCGCTGCTGGCCACCTCGGCCACGTTCCTGCTGCTGCACCCGGGCGGGCCGCTGGACCCCGACCTGGCCTGGCGGCTCGGGTTCGCGGTCGGGCCGGTGATCGGCCTGGCCATCTGGGGGCTGCGCCGGCACCTGCCGGAGAGTCCGCGCTGGCTGATGACGCACGGCCGCGAGGAGGAGGCCGAGCAAGTCGTCGCCCGCATCGAGCGGGAGGTCGAGCGGGAGGACCGGGTCAGGCTGGAGCCGGTGCCGCAGGAGCAGGCGCTGGAGATCGTCCCCGAGCACCACGCGCCGCTGTCGCAGGTCGCCAAGACGTTGTTCCGGACCTACCCCGAGCGCTCGGTGCTGGGGGCGACGCTGATGATCTGCCAGTCGTTCCTCTACAACGCCGTGTTCTTCACCTACTCGCTGGTGCTGACGCACTTCTACGGCGTCCCGGCGGGCTCGGTGCCGCAGTACATGTTCGCCTTCGCGGCCGGGAACCTGCTCGGGCCGCTGCTGCTGGGCAGGCTGTTCGACACGGTCGGGCGCAGGCAGATGATCTCGGCCACCTACATCACCTCGGGGCTGCTGCTGGCGGTGACCGGCTGGCTGTTCAAGGAGGGGCTGCTGACGGCGGTCACGCAGACCGTGCTCTGGTCGGTGATCTTCTTCATCGCCTCGGCGGCGGCCAGCTCGGCGTACCTGACCGTGAGCGAGATCTTCCCGATCGAGCTGCGGGCCCAGGCCATCGCGATCTTCTTCGCGCTCGGGCAGGTCGCGGGGGCGTTCGGGCCGACGGTCTTCGCCTCGCTCATCGGCGACCAGCGCAACCCCGACCCCACCAGGCTGTTCTGGGGCTACTGCTTCGGCGCGGGGATGATGGTGGCGGCCGGGCTGGTGGAGATCGTCTTCGGGGTGAAGGCCGAGCGCACACCGCTGGAGCACATCGCGGCCCCGCTGACCTCCCGCCAGGCCACCTCTACCTAGCCGGGCCGTGCCCGCCCTGGTGCCCGTCCTGGTGCCCGTCCTGGTGCTCGGCGTGCGCCCGCGCCACCAGGGCCGCCAGCCGCTCGTCCCGGGCGACGCCGGCGCGCTGCCGTTCCGGCAGCCCGGCCAGTTGCGCCTCGGACGCGAGCAGGTCGCGGTAGACCTCCTCGCGCCGCCCTGCGTCCTTCTCCACCTCCAGGTAGTCCTGGGCGTGCCGGCGGACGGCCGACACCACGTTCTGCGCCCGGCCGCGGGGGCTGGCCAGCGAGGCGGCCACGGTGACCAGCAGCACGCCGACGATCACCGACAGGGACAGCCCGGTGCTGATCTCGGTGACGTTCACCGGCTCGCCGTCGTTGACGAACGGCACGTTGTTCTCGTGCAAGGCGTGCAGCCCGAGCTTGACGCCGATGAAGGCCAGGATGACCGCCAGCCCGTAGGCGAGGTAGATGAGCCGGTCGAGCAGGCCGTCGATGAGGAAGTAGAGCTGCCGCAGCCCCAGCAGGGAGAAGGCGGTGGCGGTGAAGACGAGGTAGACGTTCTGGGTGAGGCCGAAGATCGCCGGGATGGAGTCGAGCGCGAACAGCACGTCGGTGCCGGCCAGGGCGATCATGACCAGCAACATCGGCGTCATCACCCGGCGGCCGTCCACCACCGTGAACAGCCGGTCGCCGTCGTAGGTCTCGGTGGCGCGGAACAGCCGGCGGGCCAGGCGGACCATGATGTTGTCGGTGTGACCCTCGCCGGTCTCGGGCCGCAGCAGGTTGCCCGCCGTGAGCAGCAGGATCAGGCTGAAGACGTAGAACACCCAGGCGAACGTCTCGATCATCGCGGCGCCGAGGAGGATGAACCCGGTCCTGGCCACCAGCGAGAAGACGATGCCGAACAGCAGGGCCTTCTGCTGGTCGGCGCGCGGCACCCGGAAGCTCGCCATGATGACGAGGAAGACGAACAGGTTGTCGACCGACAGCGCCTTCTCGGTCACGTACCCGGCGAAGTACTCCGCGCCCGGCTCGGCGCCGCCGAACACCCACACGCCCACGCCGAACAGCAGGGCGATCCCGACGTACAGGGCCGACCAGACGGCCGCCTCGCGCAGCGCGGGGACGTGCGCCTGCCGCACGTGGAAGAAGAAGTCGAACAGCAGCAGGCCGACGATCCCCAGGATCGTCAGCCACCACACGGGCGCGGACACGTCCACGAACGCTCCTCGGGCTAGAGGCCGATCTCCAGGCGGCCGACCGGCTCGGCCAGTTCCTCCTCCTCGTAGGCGAAGTGCGAGGTCAAGGCCTGCGAGAGCCGTTCGACGCCGGCCCGGACCCGGTCGATCCTGGCCGGGTCGGCGATCATCTCCGCGCACGCCCGGTCCAGGCGGTCCAGCAGCTCGGCGATGACCTCGTGCTCCTGCTCCAGCTTCTTGACCACCGGCTCCAGGGCGGGGTCGCGCTCGGTGAGGGCGGGGAAGGTGCTGTCGTGCTCGACGTCGTGGTGCACGGTCAGCAGGCGGCGGAAGGTCGCGCAGAACACGCCGAGCGTCCAGTGGTTCTGGCGCAGCGCGAGCCGGTCGCCGTCCTGGTGCGGGGCCGCGGTCTCGGCGGCGACCTGCTCGACCGCGTCCCTGACCTGGCGGAGCTGGGCGCGGTAGCCGTCGTGCACGTCCACCAGGCGGCGGCCCAGCCGGGCCTGGCCGGGGGTCAGGGACGCGGGGTCGCCGCTCGCCGTCCTGGGCCGGCCGGCCTCGTCCAGGTCGGGGATCGTCACCTGCGGGCGGACCGGCTCGGGCGCGGGCCGGCCGCGCTCCCTGGCCACGGCCGCCCGTACGGCGGGCGCGATCTCCTCGGCGAACACCCGCAGGTCCCGCTCGGCCTCCACCCCCGGGGCCAGCACGAACCCGCTCATGCCGGCCTGGAACACCAGCTCCGTGAGCTGCTCGGCCCACAGGGCGGCGGGCCCGTCGAGGAAGCCCGCGCCGGGCAGCGGCGACAGGCTGCCGCCGAGGTTGTAGACCTTGCGGATCGCCGCCGGGTCGCGCCCGGCGTCGGCGGCGGCCGCGTCGAGGATCCTGGCCTGCGCGGTCACGGCCTCGGGCGGGCTGTGGAAGGACGAGGTCAGCCAGCCGTCGCCCGTCCGGCCGGTCAGCTCCAGCATGCGCCGCCTGGTCGCGCCGATCCAGATCCCGATCGGGTGCGGCGGGAACGGGCCGGGCCGCGCGCCCGCCAGCCGGTGATGGCCGCCGGAGAAGGTCACCGGGTCGCCCGGGGTCCACAGCGCCCGGATGACGGTGATCGCCTCGGCCAGCGCCTCGATCGACTCGCCGGGGGAGAGCCGGGGGCCGCCCATGGCGGCGATGGCGTCCCACAGCGCGCCCGCGCCGACCCCCAGCTCCACCCGGCCGCCGCTGAGGATGTCCAGCGAGGCGGCGGCCCTGGCCAGCACGGCGGGCGGGCGCAGCGGCAGGTTGGCCACGTCGGGCACCAGCCGGACGCGCTCGGTGCGCTGCGCGATGGCGGCCAGCAGGGTCCAGGAGTCCAGGAATCCCGCCTGGTAGGGGTGGTCCTGGACGCCGACCAGGTCCAGGCCGAGCCGGTCGGCGAGCTCGGCGTGCCGCAGGACCCGCTCGCCGTCGGCCGCCTCGGGCGCGAGCAGCGCGCCGAACCAGACATCGTCCATGATCATCATCCCCCGGGCTCGATCGTCGTACGGCCGCCGTCCCCCGGACGGCCGACCTGCCCCAGCTAACCGGCTTTATTGGATTTACCCCCTAATAGCGGCACGGGTGGCGGCACGATTAACATGGCGTTCACATTCGGGCAAAAACCGGGAAATGGCCGTCCATAAGACTCGGCGTGGCTGAGAGAAATCCCGAAAGGACCACCGTGAGCTACAAGGCTGAGTACATCTGGATCGACGGCACCGAGCCCACGGCTCTGCTGCGCTCGAAGACGAAGATCCTGGCTGACGGTGCCGAGCCTCCGGTCTGGGGCTTCGACGGCTCCAGCACCAACCAGGCCAAGGGCCACGCCTCCGACCGCGTGCTGCGCCCGGTGTTCACCTGCCCCGACCCGATCCGCGGCGGCGACAACGTGCTCGTCCTGTGCGAGGTCGAGGAGATCGACGGGACGCCCCACTCCAGCAACACCCGCGCCCTGCTGCGCCCGATCGCCGAGCGGTACGCCGACCAGGAGTCCTGGTTCGGCATCGAGCAGGAGTACACCTTCTTCAAGGGCAGCCGCCCGCTCGGCTTCCCCGAGGGCGGCTTCCCCGCCCCGCAGGGCCACTACTACTGCGGCGTGGGCGCCGAGGCCGTGTTCGGCCGCGAGATCGTCGAGCTGCACCTCGACCGCTGCCTGGCGGCCGGCCTGGCCGTCTCCGGCATCAACGCCGAGGTCATGCCCGGCCAGTGGGAGTTCCAGATCGGCCCGGCCGGCCCCCTCGAGGTCTCCGACCACATGTGGGTCGCCCGCTACCTGCTCTACCGGACGGCCGAGGAGTTCGGCGTCGAGGCCACCCTCGACGCCAAGCCCGCCCGCGGCGACTGGAACGGCGCCGGCGCGCACACCAACTTCTCCACCAAGGCGATGCGCGAGAGCTACGACGCCATCATCACCGCCTGCGAGGCGCTCGGCGAGGGCGACAAGCCCATGGAGCACGTCTCCCAGTACGGCGCCGACATCGAGCTGCGCCTGACCGGCCACCACGAGACCGCCCCGTGGAACAAGTACACCTACGGCGTGTCCAACCGCGGCGCGTCCGTGCGCATCCCGTGGCAGGTCGAGGTGGACAAGAAGGGCTACATCGAGGACCGCCGCCCGAACGCCAACGTCGACCCGTACGTGGTCACCCGCCTGCTGGTGAACACCTGCTGCGAGGCCCTGGAGAAGGCCGGCCAGGTCTGATCCGCCCGCACACGCAAGAAGCCGCCCCCGGCCGGGGGGCGGCTTCTTCCGTGTCAGATCCGGAACTCCAGATCCGGGACGATCTCCGCCACGTCCATCTGGGCCTTCTGCAGCCGGCCCGAGAAGTCCCAGTTCATCGCCTGCCAGCGGGTGAACTGGTCGAGCACCCACATGCCCGACTGGCGGCTGCCGTTGCCCGACTTGCCGTTGCCGCCGAAGGGCAGGTGGGCCTCGGCGCCGGAGGTGGAGTTGTTGACGCTGACCATGCCGGCCGAGATGCCCTCGCGGAAGCGGAAGGCGTGCGTGGGGCTGGTCGTGTAGATCGAGCTCGACAGGCCGTAACCGGGGCGGTTGGCCAGCTCGACGGCCTCGTCCAGGGTGGTGAAGGTGGTGACGCCGACGATCGGGCCGAACGTCTCCTCCAGGAACAGCCGGTCGCCGGGCTGCACGCCGTCGACGATGACCGGGTGGTAGTAGAGGCCGCCGTCGCCGTCGAAGTCGCCGCGCGGGTTGTCCTTGGTGATCCTGCCGGTGCTGCCCGAGACGACCTGGTGGTGGGGCTGGATCCAGGTCAGGTACTCCTCGTACCGGTCGGCGAACTTCTGGTCGAGCAGCGGGCCGGCCAGCACGTCCTGCTCGGGGTCGCCGATCCTGGCCGCGCCGGTCGCCCGCGCGAACCGCTCGACGAACTCGTCGTGCACGCTCTCGTGCACGATGACCGTGCCCAGGCTCGTGCAACGCTGGCCGGCGGTGCCGAAGCCGGAGAACAGCGCGCCCTCGACGGCCAGGTCGAGGTCGGCGTCCGGCATGATCACCATCGGGTTCTTGCCGCCGAGCTCCAGGCACGCCGACTGCAGGTGGCGCCCGGCCAGCTCGCCGACCTTCCGGCCGACCTCGCTCGACCCGGTGAAGCCGACCTTGTGCACGCTGCCCTCCTCCAGGGCCAGCTCCAGCCCCGCGAAGGTCTGCGCGCCGTCGGCGAAGACCACGTTGAGCACCCCGTCGGGCAGCCCCGAGGCGGCGAACAGCCGGTACATGGCCTCGGCGGAGGCGGCGGCGTACTCGGCGGGCTTCCACACCACGGCGTTGCCGCACAGCAGCGCGGGCACGAGGTACCAGGACGGCACGGCCACGGGGAAGTTGCCCGCCGTGATCACCGCGGCGACCCCGACCGGGTTGCGGAAGGTGAACAGGTTCTTGTCCGGCATCTCCGACGGAACGGTCTGCCCGTAGAGCCGGCGGCCCTCGCCCAGGAAGAAGTCGCAGGTGTCGACGATCTCCCGCACCTCGCCCAGCGCCTCGGCGTACGGCTTGCCGATCTCCCGGGTGACCAGGCGGGCCAGGCTCTCGGCGTTGGCCTCGACCAGCCGCCCGATGGAGGCGATCACCCGGCCGCGCACCGGCGCCGGCACCTTGGCCCACTCGCGCTGGGCCTCCTTGGCGGTGCGGCAGGCGGCGGCGAACGCGGCGGCGTCGGCCAGGCCGACCCGGGCCACGACCTCGCCGGGGCGGGCGGGGTTGGTCGACTCGTACACGCTCTCGCCGGTGGTGTCCTTCCCACCCACGATTGACACGATCTGACGGCTCACCGGTGGCCTCCTCGTAGTTCCTCCGGACAGACAATCATCTCGCCGGAAAAAACCCAAGAAACCCGTCAGCGTGCGATTCAGCGTGCGGTTCGGTGCGCGGTTCAGCGCGGGCTGCCGAGGACCTCGCGGATCACGTGGCGGGCGTTGGCCGCCATGGCCGGGTTGGTGTCCTTGTAGTAGGGGAGCTGGATCAGCGCCATGGACAGGGCCCGGCCGCGGCCGCGCGCCCAGGTGGCGTCGTCGGCGCCGAGCGCGGCCCGGAAGACCTCGCGACCGGCGGGCGGCAGCAGGTTCCAGGCCGGGATCAGGTCGCAGGCCGGGTCGCCCGCGCCGGCCGTGCCCCAGTCGATGACCCCGCTCAGCCGTCCGTCGCGGACCAGCAGGTTGCCCGGCATCAGGTCGGCGTGCACCCAGACGGGCCCGCCCTGCCATTCGGGCGCGCTCAGCGCCTCCTTCCAGGCGGCCGTGGCGACGGCGGTGTCGATCATGCCGTCGAGCTCGCCGATCGCGGCCCGGGTGGCCTCGTCCAGGCGGGACAGCGGGCCGCCCCGGTAGGCGCCGGGCGCGCCGGCGGGCTCGACCTCGCGCAGCGCGGCGACGAACGACGCCAGGTCGGCGGCCAGCGCCTCCCCGCCGCCGGAGAGCGCCCCGGCCTCCGGATTGTCGCCATCCAGCCACCGGCACACCGACCACGGCCAGGGAAAACCCTCACCCGGCAGGCCCTGGCCGAGCACCGACGGGATCGGGACGGGCAGCGCGGGGGCCAGCAGCGGCAACCACCGCCCCTCCCGGGCGACGTCGCCGACGCCCTGCCTGACGCGCGGCAGGCGGACGGCCAGGTCGTCACCGAGCCGGAAGACCGCGTTGACGGTGCCGGAGGAGGGAAAACGGCGCAGCGGGAGACCGGCCCACCGCGGGAACTGCGCGGCCAGCAGCCGCCGGACGAGGGCCTCGTCGATGTCGGCCTCGTCCGCGTGCATCCTGCCGCCCATGCGCGTCCCCCTCGGTCCGTACGATCCGCGGGGGCCATGTCAGCGGACCGGGGGCGGGCGCGTCAAGTCGTTTTCGCCGCCCTCACCAGGACCTGGTCGGCACCGGGCCGCCGTCGCCGAGCTCGTGCCGGGCGTCGCTGGACAGCCGTCCGGCCAGGTCGGCCAGCGCCCGCGCGACGGCCAGCTCGTCCCCGACCTCGGGCATGGACGGGTCGGCGGGGTTGCGGCGGGCGTGGCCCGAGCCCTCGACCCGCGTGCCGTCCGGGACGGTCAGGACCGCCCGCGCCGAGGTGTCGTCGCCGTCCTCGGCGAGACTGATCCGGACCGTCCACTCCTTGGCTTGCATGGCTCGCCTCCTCCCGCGTACGGCTGCCCGGACACACGGCGGTAAACCGGACGGCGCGGCTACGGGCGGCGCGGGCGGCGCCACCGGTCGTTGGCGCGGATCCAGGCGGCGTCCCAGTCGGCGTACCTGCGCCGGTCCAGCAGCCGGCGCAGCGCCGCGACGGCCCCCAGCACCAGCAGGAAGGCCAGCACCTGGACGAACGCCGCCATGCCCACGCCACGCAGGACCACGTCGGTGCGGCTCGGCGGCGGCGTGGTGGGGTCGCCCGCGCGGTCGATCCACAGGGGGACGGTCTGGCCCGCCCGCGTGCCGGCCGGCACCTGGACCTGCCCGGTCCTGGCCACCCCCGCCGGGGTGGTCCAGCTCGCCGGGACCATGGTGGTCGCCGCCTCGCCGAACGACGGCCGCACGGGCCGCGGCTCCCGCAGCGCCGTCACGGTCACCTGCTGCCGGAAGCCGGGGCCCACGCGGGCCTCGCGCAGGCCGCCCTCGTAGGTGACCCGGCCGGCCAGCACGGCCGGCCAGACGCTCAGCAGGACGAGCAGCACCGCCACCGCCAGCACGGCGCTCTCCACCCGGTCGGAGCGGCGGCGCAACGGGTTGCGGTCCGGCCGGTGCCTGCGGATCCGCAACAGCGCGGCGTTCATGACGGCCCTCATCGCGCACCTCCCACGGTCACCTTTCCTCCTTCCCGCAGAAACGGCCGGTAGCCCGCCCGCGGGCAGCCGCCGTGCCGGTCAGCTCCAGGGCGCCGTCGGGTACCAGATGAGGTCGCGGCGGGCCAGGATCCGGACGTCCCAGTACAGAAGGGTGAAGACGCCGGCCACGACGAGCGCCGCGCCGGTGATGAGGGCCAGGCGGGCCGGGGTGGCGGTCAGCCAGCGGTGCGCGCGGCCCCCGGTGGCCAGGGCGAGCAGCACGAACAGGACCGACATGACGACGAGGTTGCCGGCCGACTGCAGCATGAACGCCAGCGCGCCGTACAGGGGGTTGTGGCTCTCGGCGGCGTCCCGGAAGAGCTGGCGGAACAGCGGGAACGGGCGGCCGATCAGGAAGCCGCCGATCAGCGCGCCCATGACGGCCATGCGGGCCCTCGGGTGGCGGGCCAGCGGGTCGGGCAGGTAGCCGAGCGCGGCCAGGCCCAGGTAGAGGAAGGCCAGCCCGATCAGCCCGAACGTGACCATCGCCTGGACCAGGCCGGGGGACAGGGTGCCCGGCGCGGGCCTGGCCGTGGCGAACTGCGGCATGGCGGTGCCCACGATCCCCACCACGACGCCGTACGCGCCGGACACGGCCAGCGCGCCGGCCGCCAGCCAGCCGAGCGGGCGCAGCGTGCCGCGGATCCGGGCGCCGACCGACGGCCTGGCCCCGACCAGGGGCGCGACCGCGCCGAGCGCGGCGATGTTGCAGGCGGTGAACGAGCCCGCCAGGCCGGAGGCGAAGGCGAACACGATGCCGGAGAGCGTCCCGGCGATGGGGGTGGCGTCGGCGTCGCGGCCGAGCATCGTGTCGGCGACCGTCGAGCCGATCGTCTGGTCCACGAACTCGGCCGACCACACCACGGTCAGCAGGAATCCCGCCAGGGCGCTGAGCAGCAGCACGAGTCCGCGGCGGCGGGCGGGGGCGGAGTCGACGGCGGGGGTCGCGGCGAGGGGCAGGGTCATGGTGGTTCCCCTTCTCGTCCAGCGGGACGCGGCGCCCGCGCACGGGCGGACGCCGGGCGTCCCGGGGGGTGAACGTGTACACGCCGTGCAAGTTCTGTGACGACGGCCTGGACGGTGATCAGGGCAGGGCGCCAGGCCGGCCATGGCCGGTTGATGGGAACTCCGAACGGGATATTGCCACGTTTAGCACGAAATGCCGGGTAGTAAAAGGCGCCGCCCACCCCTGCCGGGACGTCACACCCTCCTGATCCGCACGCCGTCCCCGTTGACGACCCGCTGCGTGTGCCCGAGCCGGACGGTGAGCCCCGGCATCCCAGCCAGCGGGCTCACGTCGAGGTCGTGGGGCATGAGGAACAGGCTCAGGCTGCGGAGCTGAGGGAGCGCGGCGAGCGGCGAGAGGTCAGTCACGCCGGGGCACAGCGCCAGGGTGAGGGAGGAGAGCCGCGTCTGGCCGCGCAGCGGGCCGAGATCCGTCAGGGCGGGGCAGTGGCGCAGGCGCAGGCGGGTCAGGGAGAACCCGCCGAGCGGCGCGAGGTCGAGCCCGCCGACCCCGTCGAGGGACACCTCCGTGACGGCCGGGCAGGTCCGGGCGGCGGCGTCGAGGCAGGCGCCGGCCTCCGCGACGCCGTCCAGCCACAACTGCCGCAGCCGCCGCATCCCGGAAAGGACCGTGCCGGGCAGCGGCAGGCCCTCGCGCCTCACGTGCAGCGACTCCAGCTCGTCCTGGCGGGCGAGCGGCGCGTGCCAGGAGTCCCGGCCGTCGTCGAGCAGGTCGATGAGGAGATCGTTCAGGCGGGGCAGCCGGTCGAGGAAGGACGGATCGTCGAGCCGGACCCCCCACAGCCGCAGGGTGCGCAGCTGTCGCGACTCGTCCAGGCGGGCCACGTCCACGGCGCGCGGCTCGTCGTAGAAGAACAGGCCGAGATGGGTCAGCCGGGGCAGCGACTCCACCCCGTCCAGGGACCGGATCTGGGCGTCCTGCAGGCTCAGCGACTCCGTCTGTGGCAGGTCGCGGAGGAACCGCAGGTCGGGGAGGGGAGTGGGCACGGTGACACGCACGTCTGCCGCCTTCAGCAGGCAGGCGCTGCGCAGATGGCGGGCGCTGGAGAAGGTGACGTCCTCCATGTCGGCCAGGACGCGCCGGGCGTAGACGTCGGCGTCGAAGTACTCCCAGCCCTGGCGAAGCTGCTCCCGTACCTGCCACCGCGGGTCGGCGGCGTATCCGGCCAGGCGGTCCAGGGCCTCGGGGCCGTTGATCAGGAACGTCGTGCGGACCGTCCACGCCGCGCGCTGCACCGGCAGGGCCGTCAGGTCGCGGGGCAGGCGGCGCAGGATCTCCTCGCCCGCCGCCGCCAGCAGGGTCGCCTCCTCCTCCGTACGCGGCGGGATCACCTCCGCCAGGCACGCCTCCACCCGGTCGCGCAGCCCCGCCGGGATCTCCTGGACGGTCTCCAGGCACGCGGCCACCAGCAGCCGCAGCCGGCGGGCGTGCTTGCCGCCTTGGTCGGCCCGGTCCATCAGGCCGCCCAGCAGCTCACCGCGCAGCCGGCCGTTCGCGTGCCCGGCGGCCATCACCACGACCTCGCGCCACTGGTCCAGGTGGGCCCGCTCGACCGCGGCTTCGACGTCCTCGTCCTCCACGAGCTGCCCGGCGGCCAGGTACTCCTGCACGGTCCGGTGCGCGAAGTCGATCCGGCCGGGCACCGGCTCGCGCAGCACGCCGCTCCTGCGCAGCAGGTGTTCCAGCACGTCGGAGGCGGTGTGCGAGACGCGGGTCATCGAGGCGAGCTTCTGCTCGACCCGGCGCAGCGCGGTCGCCTTCGACAGCTCGGAACGGCCCATCGACACCAGCCGCCAGGCCAGGTCGCGCAGGATCCACACCTTCTGGTCGGGGTCGAGGGACACGTCGTCGTCGATCCGCCGCTCGGCGTCGCGGCGTTCCAGCAGCAGGCTCAGCACGGCGTCGTAGAAGCCCATCCGGCTGCGCGGGAGCTGCGTGCGGCGGTCGAGGTTGAGCGCGCACAACATGGCGGCCAGCAGCGGGGTCGAGGCGACCACGCCCAGGTGCGGATTGGACTCCATGCGGGCCAGCAGGGCGACCTCGTAGCCCTCCAGCTCGCCCGGCTCGCACGGCAGGCTCGGGCAGTCGCGCATCGCGACGTGCCACTGGCGGATCAGCTCCCGCTGGTCGTCGGGCGTCATCGGCTCCAGCGTCGACGCCGCGAACCCCTCGTCGGCCAGCCAGCGGGCGTCGGCGGCGGTCGGACGCGAGGTCACCACGACCCGCAGCCCCGGATAGGCCGCCAGCAGCCGCGACAACCACTCCCGCACGGCCGGCCGGTGCCGGACGAGCAGCTCGTCCACCCCGTCGACCAGCAGCAGGCCGCGGCCGGAGTCCAGCACGCGCTCCACCCAGCCGCGCGGCATGCGCCCGGCGACCTCCCGCGCGACGTCGTCGAGAAAGGCGGCGGGCGCGGGCAGCCGTCCCGACGAATGGCTCCTCAGCTTGATCATCAGCGGCACGCAGCCGTTCCAGGCGGCCAGGTCGCCCGAGAAGCCGCCGCGCGCGGCGGTCACCGCGAGCCAGCGCAGCAACGTGCTCTTGCCCGAACCGGCGTCGCCGCGCAGCAGCGTGAGCCGGGCGCGGCCGAGCGCCGACTCGATGCGCTCGGCGCCGCGCTCGGCGGGATGCCCGCCGGTGAGCGCGGCGATCGACAGCCGCTCCGGCGCGCGCGGCCCGCGCTCGCCGGAGGAGACGTTGAGGCTGATGTAGGCCATGCTCAGCGACGTGCGCGGGCGGTAGGTCTCCACCCGGACGCCGAACAGCTCGACCTCGTCGAGGGTGCGGCTGGCGAAACCGAGGTAGAGGCGTTCGAACGCGGCGTCGTCCTGGGTGCCCTCCGGGGCCTCCAGGGTGCGCTGCGGCATCCTGGCGAGCAGCCGTTCCACGCCCTCGGCCAGGCCGCTCAGCCTGCCCAGCGTCTCGGTGGCGGCGCGCGGCACGTACTGGGGGAGCTGCCGCATCAGGCCGACCAGGCAGTCGACGGACTCGGCGAGCAGGACGGCGTACAGGCGGTCCTCGGCCTCCCCGAGACGCGGTTCCGGGAGGGCGGCCAGGATGCGCTCGGCGAGCTTGGCCGGGTCGGCGTCGGACTCGAACAGCGCCTCGTCCGACAGGTCGGCGGCGCGCAGCGCGGCCACGGTCTCCAGCAGGACGGCGGCCCGCGCGGACTCGTCCAGCCCGCGGAACTCCTGCTCGATGAGCCGTGACAGCCGGCCCTCGACGGCCAGCGCGATGCCCTGGAGCTGGTTGTCGATCTTCCGGTGCGCCAGCCGGTCGCGAAAGCCGCTCTGGACCAGGTCCTTCAGCTCACTCGTCCGGTCCTTGCGCGCGGCCCGGACGGCCAGCCATTCGCGCATGGCGCGCTCCGCGACGCTCTTCCCAGCGGCGGTCAGGGCCGCCTCGATGCCCGGCATGCCTTCTATATAAGACGATCTTTACGATCACGCGGTGAAATCGGCGAAGTCGAACCCCGGCGACACGACGCAGCTCACCAGCACCGCCTCGTCCCCGGCCGGGCGCGCGGACTGCCACACGCCGCCGGGCACGACCGCCTGCGGCACCTGCCCTCGCTCGACCAGCGGCCCGAGGACGACGTCGCGGTCTCCCACGGTCAGGCTCAGCGGGCCGCCCCGGTGCCACAACCACACCTCGTCCGACCTGACGACGTGCGGGACGGACTCCTCACCCGGCTGGAGCAGGAAGTAGATGCCGGTGGCGCTCGCGCGCGGCCCCGGGTAGCCGTCGGGCCGGACGGTGACGGGCGAGCGCCAGGTCTCGCGGTACCAGCCGCCCTCCGGATGGGGGAGCAGGTCGAGCGCGGCGGCCACGGGCGGGCGCTCGACGAAGGCGACGGGCGCGCCGGTGACGTCGCGCCGCAGGAAACGGGTGCCGTCGAGGACGGCCTGGCCGTCGAGCGCGGCGGCCAGCGCCAGGGCGGCGGCCTCGTCGGCGACCTCGGTGGGCGCGCCGTCGGGATAGATCCTCAGCTCCACATGGCCGATCTTACGAGGCCCCGGGACGCGCGCGGACCGCGTCCGGCGGGCAGGCCGCCCGCCGCGCGAACTGTCGGTCGGCCTGGCTAGTCTGCGGCAGGTGATCGAACGGTGGAGCCGTGATCAGGTGCTCGCCCTCGCCCCCGACGCGCCGTCCAGGAAGGCGGCTCAGGGGGTGGCCGCGGCGGGCAAGTGGTCCTCGCGCGGCACGACGGGCAGCGTCCTCTACGGCGAGTGCGCGGGCAGCGGGTCCAAGCCCTACCTGGCGTGCGTCGACCTGACCGAGCCCGCCTACCGGTGCAGCTGCCCCAGCCGCAAGTTCCCCTGCAAACACGCGCTGGGCCTGCTGCTGCTGTGGTCGGCCGACGACGTGCCCGCCGAGGAGGCCGCGCCGCAGTGGGTCACCGAGTGGCTCGACGGCCGCGCCGAGCGCGCCGCCAGGTCCGCGGCCCGCGCCGAGACCTCCCGCGACGCCGCCGCCGCGCCCGCGCCCGCGACCGGGCCGGGGGCTGGGACGGCGGCCGGAGCCGGCACCGGGGCGGGCGCCGGGGCGGGCGCCGGCGCTGGGGCGGCCGGGGCGGGGAAGGCGGAGACGGTGCGGCAGGCGCGGGTGGGGGCCGGGCTGGCGGAGCTGGAGCGCTGGCTGGCCGACCAGATCCGCCAGGGCCTCGCCTCCTCCGCCGAGCACGACTGGGACGGCCTGGCCAAGCGCCTCATCGACGCCCAGGCCCCCGGCGTCGCGGGCCTGGTGTCCCGGCTGACCCAGGTGCGCGCGGAGGACGACTGGCCCGGCCGGCTCCTGGAGGAGTACGCGCTGATCAACCTGCTCGCCGTCGCCTACCGCCGCCGCGCCGAGCTGCCCGCCCCCCTGGCGGAGACCGTCCGCATCCGCACCGGTTTCCCGGTCACCCGGGAGGAGGTGCTGGCCGGGCCGGCGGTGCGCGACCACTGGCACGTCCTCGGCCGCCGCGACGACGAGCACGACCGGCTGACCGCCCGCCGCGTCTGGCTCAAGGGCCGCGCCACCGGCCGGGTTGCCCTGATCCTCTCCTTCGCCCCGCCCGGCCAGGCCCTCGACGCCTCGCTGGTCACGGGCACCACGATCGACGCCGACCTCGCCTTCTACCCGGGCGCCGCGCCCCTCCGCGCCCTCGTCGCCGCCCGCCACGACACCGATCCCCTTCCCGGCGAGGGCGCTCCACCGGCCGGGGTGCCGGTCGGCGAGGCGCTGGAGGAGGTGGCGCGGGTGCTGGCCGACGATCCCTGGACCGAGTCGTGGCCGCTCGTGCTGGCCGGCGTCGTCCCCGGCCGCACCGCGGTCGGCGGGCTGCCGCTGCACCCCCGGGCCCGCGACCCCTGGCGGCTGATCGCCGTCTCGGGCGGCCGTCCCGTCACACTGGCCGCCGAATGGACCCCGCAGGGCCTGCGCCCGCTCACCACCTACGACGACGAGGGAACGGCGGTGCTTCTGTGACCTGGGACGACCTGGCCTCCACGGCCCTGGTGGGCACCGACCGCAGGCCGTACCGGGGAGACCTGCTGGCGGCCGCCGCCGTCGAGACGGCCCGCCGGCGCGCGGGCCGCGGCCCGGTCGAGGCCGCGCCGCCGGCCCCCGCCCCCGCCGAGGACCTGCCCGCCGTGGGCAGGCGCGCGGCCGGGCGGCTGGTCCGGATCATGGGCGGCGACTACGACCGCCTGCTGCCCGAATGGCTGGCCGCGGCCGCCGCGACCGGCCGCAGGGTGCCCTGCGACGTGCTGCCCGACCTGCTCGAGAGAGGCCGGCGCGACCGCTCGATCCGCGCCCATCTCGGCGTCCTGGCCGGGCGGCGCGGCCGCTGGCTGGCCGGTCTCAACCCGGCGTGGGGCTACCTGCTGGAGGAGCCCACCGGCGAGACCTGGGAGCTGGGCGGCCCCGCCGACCGCCGCGCCCACCTGCGCGCCCTGCGCGCCGCCGACCCCGACGCGGCCAGGGAGCTGCTGGAGAGCACCTGGGAGCGGGAGACGCCCGACGACCGGGCCGAGTTCGTCGAGCTGCTGGCCGACGGGCTGTCCATGGGCGACGAGCCGTTCCTGGAGGCCGCGCTCGACGACCGCCGCCGGGAGGTCCGCCAGGCCGCCGCCAACCTGCTGACCCGGCTGCCCGGCTCCCGCCTGTCCAGGCGCATGGCCGAGCGGGCGCGGGCCTGCGTGTCGATCTCCGGCTCGGCCATCGCCGTCGAGGCGCCCCTGGAGTGCGACCGGGCGATGGAACGCGACGGCGTGCGTCCCAAGCCGCCGCGCGGCATCGGCGAGCGGGCCTGGTGGCTGCAGCAGATCCTGGCCCGCGCGCCGCTGGGCTTCTGGGGCCGGCCGCCGTCCGCGCTGCTGAAGATGCGCATCCCCGACTGGGACGCCGAGGTGAAGGCCGCCTGGGTCCGGGCCGCGGTGCTGCAGAAGGACCCGGAGTGGGCGCGCGCGATGTTCGGCTGGGACCCGATCGCCGACCTGCTCGAAGCGCTCCCGCCCGCCGAGCAGCAGGAGCTCGCCGCGGGCTTCGTCCAGCAGCACGACCTCGACAGCCAATTGATCATGGTGCTCGGCGGCGTCTCGTCCCATTGGCGGGAGGGCCTGGCCACGGCCGTCCTGCACAAGATCGTCAAGGTGGCGGCCGTCCAGCCGTGGAACCTCGGCGAGCTGGTCAAGCTGGCGGGCGAGCACATCGACCCCGCGCTGTTCCCGCTGGCCGAGAGCTACTCGCCGGTGGCGCCGATCCAGCAGGTCGCCGCCCTCCTGCGTTTCCGTGCCGACATGTACAAGGAGCTCGCATGACCGTCCTGCGTCCCCACGCCGAAGACCAGTACGCCGAGGAACTGGCCTACCTGGCCAAGGACGACGACCGCCCCCGGCCCCCCGGCTGGAAGTTGTCGCCGTGGGCGGTGACCCGCTACATCCTGGGCGACGACGACCGCGTCACCCCCAAATACGTCGGCGCCCGCCGCATCGTCGAGGTCGCCGTGGCCACGCTCGCGACCGACCGCGCGCTGCTGCTGCTCGGCGTGCCCGGCACGGCCAAGACGTGGTTGTCGGAGCATCTGGCCGCGGCCGTCAGCGGCGACTCGACGCTGCTTGTCCAGGGCACCGCGGGCACCGCCGAGGAGGCCGTCCGGTACGGCTGGAACTACGCCAGGCTGCTGGCCGAGGGCCCCTCGTTCGAGGCGCTGACCCCCTCGCCGGTGATGCGGGCCATGGCCGAGGGGCGGGTCGCCCGCGTCGAGGAGCTGACCCGCATGCCCTCCGACGTCCAGGACGCGCTGATCACCGTCCTGTCGGAGAAGACGCTGCCGATCCCCGAGCTCAACCGCGAGGTCCAGGCCGAGCGCGGCTTCAACGTCATCGCCACCGCCAACGACCGCGACCGGGGCGTCAACGAGCTGTCCAGCGCCCTGCGCCGCCGGTTCAACACCGTCGTGCTGCCCGTGCCCGCCAGCGCCGAGGAGGAGGTGCACATCGTCGCCCGTCGCGTCACCCAGCTCGGCCGCTCGCTGGAGCTGCCGGAGACCTCCACCGGCCTGGCCGAGATCAGGCGCGTGGTGACCGTCTTCCGCGAGCTGCGCGCCGGCGTCACCGAGGACGGCCGCACCAAGGTCAAGTCGCCGAGCGGCACCCTGTCCACGGCCGAGGCGATCTCGGTGCTCACCAGCGGCATCGCGCTGGCCGCCCACTTCGGCGACGGCGTGCTGCGGCCCTCCGACGTCGCGGCCGGGATCGTGGGCGCGGTGGTGCAGGAGCCGGTCTCCGACCGGGTGGTGTGGCGCGAGTACCTGGAGACCGTGGTGCGCGAGCGTCCCGACTGGCGCGACTTCTACCGCGCCTGCCGCGAGGTGTCATGAGCGCCGTCTCCGTGCTGGGCGTGCGCCACCACGGCCCAGGCTCGGCCCGCGCGCTGCGGCGCGAGCTCGAACGCCTGCGGCCCGACGCGATCCTCGTCGAGGGGCCGCCGGAGGCCGACGCGCTCGTGGCGCTCGCCCCCGACCTGGAGCCGCCGGTCGCGCTGCTCGCGCACGTGCCCGGCGCGCCGGCCAGGGCCGCGTTCTGGCCGTTCGCGCAGTTCTCGCCCGAATGGCAGGCGATCCTGTACGGCGCCGCCGCCGGCGTCCCGGTGCGCTTCTGCGACCTGCCCGCCGCCCATTCCCTGGCCGACGACGAGGAAGCCGACCAGACCGGCGACGGGCTGCGGGCCGACCCGATCGGCGCGCTGGCCGCCGCGGCCGGGCACGACGATCCCGAACGCTGGTGGGAGGACGTCGTCGAGCACCGCGGCGACACCCCCTTCGAGGTGATCGCCGAGGCCATGGCCGCCGTGCGCGAGGGCCACGTGCCGGCCGGCCGGGAGGCCAGGCGCGAGGCGTACATGCGCAAGGCGCTGCGGGCCGCGATCAAGGAGGGGTTCGGCACGATCGCGGTGGTCTGCGGCGCCTGGCACGTGCCCGCGCTCACCGGGCCGCTGCCCCCGGCCGCGGCCGACAACGCGCTGCTGCGCGGCCTGCCGAAGGTGAAGGCCGAGCTGACGTGGGTGCCCTGGACGTACGGGCGGCTGGCCTCCTGGAGCGGCTACGGCGCGGGCATCACCTCGCCGGGCTGGTACCACCACCTGTTCACCGCCCCCGACCGGCCGGTCGAGCGCTGGCTCACCGAGGCCGCCGCCGTGCTGCGCGAGGAGGGGCTGCCGGTCTCCTCGGCGCACGTCATCGAGTCCGTCCGCCTGGCCGCCGCCCTGGCCGGGCTGCGCGGCAGGCCGCTGGCCGGGCTGGGCGAGGTGACCGAGGCGGCCAGGGCGGTGCTGTGCGAGGGCGACGACCTGGCCGTCGAGCTGATCCAGCGGCGGATGGTCGTCGGCGACCGGCTGGGCCACGTCACCGACGGCACCCCGATGGTCCCGCTCCAGCGCGACCTGCGCGAGCAGCGGCGGCGGCTGAAGCTGCGGCCCGAGGCCCTCGACCGGGAGCTCGACCTCGACCTGCGCAAGCCGCTCGACCTGGAGCGCAGCCATCTGCTGCACCGGCTGCGGCTGCTGGAGGTGGGCTGGGGCACACCGGGGCAGGCGCGCGGCAAGGGCACGTTCCGCGAGTCCTGGACGTTGCAGTGGCGGCCCGAGCACGACCTCGCGCTCATCGAGCACGCCGCCCTCGGCACCACCGTCGAGGCCGCGGCCGCGCGGCGCGCCCGCGACCTGGCCGGGGCCGCGTCGGCGACGCTCGCCGACCTGACCGCGCTGGTGGAGCAGTGCCTGCTGGCCGACCTGCCGCAGGCGCTGCCCGGCGTGCTCGCCGCGCTGTCGGCCAAGGCGGCGCTGGACACCGACGTCACCCAGCTGATGGCGGCGCTGCCCGCGATGGTCCGCGCCCACCGGTACGGCGACGTGCGCGGCACCTCGGCCGAGGGGCTGGCGGTGATCGTGCGCTCGATGCTCGACCGGATCTGCGTCGGGCTGCCGGTCGCGGTCACCGCGCTCGACGACGACGCGGCGGCCGAGCTGCTCAGACACGTCGACGCGGTGCACGCCGCCGTCGCCCTGCTCGCCGAACCCCCCGCCGGCCCGCCGCCGCCCACGGCGTCCTCCACGGCGGCCGACGCCGACGGCGACGCTGAGGGCCTGGGCGACGCGGCGGAGGGGGCCGACGAGGGCGGGGCGGGCGGTTCGCCGCGGGCCCGGTGGCTGGGCACGTTGCGGGGCATCGCCGACCGGCAGGACCTGCACGGGCTCATCGAGGGCCGGCTCACCCGCGTCCTGCTCGACTGCGGTGAGCTCGCCGACGCGGGCGACCGCATGTCCAGAGCCATGTCCCGGGGGCAGACCCCGGTCAGGGCGGCGGCCTGGGTCGAGGGCTTCCTGTCCGGCGGCGGCCTGCTCCTGGTGCACGATCCGCGCCTGCTGGGCCTGGTCGACACCTGGCTGACCGCGTTGCCCGCCGACCAGTTCACCGACGTGCTGCCGCTGCTGCGCCGCACGTTCGGCGGCTTCGCCGTGCCGGAGCGGCGGGCCGTCGGCGAGCGGGTGAGCGCGGCGGGCCGCGCAGGCGGCGCCGGCGGCACAGTCGGCGCCGGCGGCGCGAACGAGCCGCACATCGACGAGCGGCGCGCGGCGGGAGCCGCGGCGACCGTGCTGGCGATCATCGGGAGAGACCGTGGATGAGCGCATGCGCAGGTGGCGGCTGGTGCTCGGGGGCGGCGACGCCGACGGCACCGGCTGCGCCCTGCAGGGTGCCGACGCCCAGATGGACGCGGCCCTGGCCGCCGTCTACGACCACGACGGCCGCGAGGGGCAGAGCCGGCGCGAGGGCGGCCTCGGGGCGTCCGCGCCGCGGGTGGCCCGCTGGCTGGGCGACATCCGCACGTACTTCCCGTCCACGGTCGTCCAGGTCATGCAGAAGGACGCGATCGAGCGGCTCAACCTCACCAGGCTGCTGCTCGAACCGGAGATGCTGGAGGCCGTGGAGCCCGACGTGCACCTGGTCGGCACGCTGCTCGCGCTCAACCGGGTGATGCCCGCGCAGGCCCGCGAGTCGGCCAGGGCGGTGGTGCGCAAGGTCGTCGACGAGCTCGAACGCCGGCTGGCCGACCGCACAAGGGCGGCGGTGACGGGCGCGCTCGACCGTTCGGCGCGCACCCACCGGCCCAGGCGGGTGGCCGACATCGACTGGGACCGGACGATCCGGGCCAACCTCAAGAACTACCTGCCCGACCGGAACACGGTCGTCCCGTCGCGGCTCGTCGGCTACGCGCGCCGGCAGCGGTCGGTGCAGCGCGAGGTGGTGCTCTGCATCGACCAGAGCGGTTCGATGGCGGCCTCGGTGGTGTATTCGAGCGTGTTCGGGGCGGTCCTGGCCTCGATGCGGTCGCTGAAGACGTCGCTGGTGGTGTTCGACACGGCGGTGGTCGACCTGACCGAGCAGTTGCACGACCCGGTCGAGCTGCTGTTCGGCACCCAGCTCGGCGGCGGCACCGACATCAACCGGGCGATCGCCTACTGCCAGGGGCTCGTCACCCGCCCGGCCGACTCCGTCTTCGTCCTGGTGAGCGACCTGTACGAGGGCGGCGTGCGGGAGGAGATGCTGCGCCGGGTGGCGGCGATGACCCAGGCCGGCGTGCAGGTGATCGTGCTGCTCGCGCTCTCCGACGAGGGCGCGCCCTTCTACGACCACGACAACGCCGCCGCGCTGGCCGCGATGGGCGTGCCCGCGTTCGCCTGCACCCCCGACGCCTTCCCCGACCTGATGGCCGCCGCCATCGAACGCCGCGACATCGCGCGCTGGGCCGAACGCCACGTCAGCACCTGAGCGGTGCACGCAGAAGACGGCGGCTCCGAACGCCGCGTCAGCCCGTGACCCGGGCACGCGAACGGCCGCGGCTCCACCCCCGCAGGGGAGCCGCGGCCGGGGCAGCGCTCAGTGGCCGGCCTGTTCGGGACGGGCCCTGCGCGGCATGAGGAACGACAGGGCGAACGTCACGGCCAGCAGCCCGACCTCCACCCAGACGGTCACCTGCATCGCCGAGCCGAAGCTCCACTCGTGCTTGAGCAGGTTGAAGAAGAGCGTGCCGAGCACGGCGGTGCCGAGCGCGCCGCCGAGCTGCTGGACGGCGGTCATCGTGCCCGAGGCCGACCCCGACTCGTGCGGCTCGACGCCGGCCAGCACGATGTCGAAGAACGGCGCCATGGTCAGGCCCATGCCGATGCCGACCAGCGCCAGCCCGGGGGCGAGCTGCCAGACGCCGACGTCGGTGCCGGCCAGCTGGATGGTCACCCCGAGCACGGCCGCGCCGGCGGCCATGACGGCCACGCCGATCTGCAGCAGCCCGCGGCCCAGCTTCTCCTGCAGCCCCGACATGGCCAGGCCGAAGCCGAGCACGCCGCCGACCGCCTGGGGGAGGCTGGCCAGGCCCGCCTTGAGCGGGCTGAAGTGCAGGCCGGCCTGCATGTAGATGCTGAAGACCAGGCTGAGGCCGATCATGCCGGAGAAGAACGCCAGACCGGCCACCAGGCCGCCGGAGAAGGCCCGCTTGCGGAACAGGCTGGGGGTGACCAGCGGGTCCTTGCCGGACGCGGCGCGGCGCGACTCGTACCTGCCGAACAGGGCGAAGACAACCAGCGAGGCGGCCATCGAGACGAACGTCCAGGCGGGCCAGTCGAGCTCGCGGCCCTGGATCAGCGGGTAGATCAGCAGGAACCCGGCGACCGAGACCAGGCCGACGCCGACCAGGTCGAGCCTGGTGGCGTTCGAGAGGCGGAACTCGGGCAGGAAGCGGATGCCGGCGACGGCGGCGGCCAGGCCGATGGGCAGGTTGATCAGGAAGATCATGCGCCAGCCGGTGCCGAAGAAGTCGGCGTCGACCAGCCAGCCGGCCAGCACCGGGCCGCCGACCGACGAGATCGTCATGACGGGCCCGAACATGCCGAACGCCTTGCCGATCTCCTGCGGCGGGAACATCTCCTTGATCAGCCCCAGCCCCTGCGGCAACATCACGGCGCCGAACAGGCCCTGCAGCACCCGGCTGGCGATGAGCATCTCGGGGCTGCCCGCCACTCCGCACAGCAGCGAGGCGGCGGTGAAGCCGAACGCGCCGATGAGGAACATGCGCTTGCGGCCGAACAGGTCGCCGAGCCGCCCGCCGGTGACCAGGCCGACGGCCATGGCCAGCGTGTAGCCGGCGCCGAGCCACTGCACGAGGCTGTCGCTGCCGCCCAGGTCGGCGCGGATGGTGGGGGCGGCGATCGTGGTGATCAGCGCGTCGAGCAGGTCCATCACCTCGGCGGCCAGGATCACGAAAAGGGCGGCCCAGCGCCACCGGTAGGGCGCGACGGCCTCCGTGGCCTGCCCCGCATTGGTCACTGTCACAAGAACTCCTTCAGAACGCCGTTCTTAAGTACGAACACTGTTCGTTTACGAACACTGTTTTAGTGGCGAACAGCGTTCGTGTCAAGTACAGTGTTCGCCATGGGGAGCAAGGAAGAAGTCGTGCCGGTGCCGCCGTGGCGCAAGTCCCGCAAGCAACCGCAGATCAGGCGGCAGCTCAGCCAGGAGCTCATCGTCGAGACCGGGCTGCGCGTGCTCGACGCCGAAGGGCTCGACGCGCTCAGCATGAGACGCGTCGCCCAGGAGCTCGACACCGGCCCCGCCTCGCTGTACGCGCACGTGGCCAACAAGGAGGAGCTGCTCGAACTGGTCTACGACCGGGTGCTCGGCGAGATCCGGCTGCCCGAGCGCGACCCGGCCCGGTGGAAGGACCAGCTCAGGTCGTACGCGCTGGAGGTCTACCGGGTGCTGAACAGGCACGCCGACGTCGCCAGGGCGGCCCTGGCGAACATCCCCTCGGGCGGCAACTCCCTGCGCACCGGCGAGTTCGTCTACGGGCTGCTGGTGGAGGCCGGCATGCCGCCGCGCGAGGCCGCCCTGTGCCTCGACCGCCTGTCCCTCTACCTCATCGGCGACGCCTACGAGGGCTCGGTGCACATCAGCCGGATGCGCGCCGCCGGCATGTCCTCGCAGGAGGAGTACTTCGCCTCCTTCGTCGGCCAGGTCGCCGACTACTACCGCGCCCTGCCCCGCGACCGCTTCCCCTACCTGGTCGAGCACATCGACGACCTGGTCGCCGCCGGCGGCGAGGAACGTTTCCGCTACGGCCTGGAACTGATGCTCGACGGCATCGAGTCGCGCATGCCTTAGGCCCAATTGCCTAGGCCCCGCGCCCGATGTGCCGAACCGGGCCTCCTCGTAGCTTTACGGTCATGACTACGACTGTTGATCCGATCGAGGACGTCGCCCCGGCCCCGGCCGGGGTGTTGTCCGCGCGGTACCGGGCGCTCAGCGTCGGCCTGGTCGCGCTCGTCATGCTGGTGGCCTTCGAGGCGATGGCGGTGGCGACCGCGATGCCGATCGTGGCCCGCGATCTTGACGGCATGCCCCTGTACAACCTGGCCTTCAGCGCCACCCTCGCGGCCAGCGTGATCGCGACCGTGCTCGGCGGCAGGTGGAGCGACGTGCGGGGGCCGGTGCAGCCGATCGCCGTCGGCGTGGTCGCCTTCGTCGCCGGGCTGCTGGTCGCCGGGTTCGCGCCGACGATGGAGGTGCTGGTCGCCGGGCGGTTCATCCAGGGGCTCGGCGCCGGGTTGATCCAGGTCTCCCTGTACGTGCTGGTCGCCCGGGTCTTCCCGGGGGCCATGCATCCCAAGGTGTTCGCGTTGTTCTCGGCCGCCTGGGTGGTGCCCTCCATGATCGGACCGGCCATCGCCGGGTTCGTCGTGGAGAACGTGAGCTGGCGGTGGATCTTCCTCGGCGTCTCCGCGCTGGTCATCCCGGCGGCGCTGCTGCTGTGGCGCGGCACCGCGGGCCGCTCGGCCGAGCGCGGCTCCGCCGAACCCGCTCCCGGCATCGGCCGCAAGCTCGTCTGGGCCACGCTGACCGCCGTCGCCGCCGCTCTCATCCAGTACGGCAGCGCCGCGAAGCTGGACGGCCTGCCGCTGCTCGTGGCCGGCGTCGTCCTGCTGGCCGTGGCCCTGCCCAAGCTGCTGCTGCCCGGCTCGCTGCGCGCCGCCCGCGGCCTGCCGTCCGCCCCCGTGCTGCGCGGGCTGGCCTACGGCTCGCTCATGGCCGCCGAGGTGCTCATCCCGCTCATGCTGATGAAGGAGCGCGGCCTGACCGCCACCGGCGCGGGCGTCGTCCTCACGGTGGGGGCGCTCGGCTGGTCCACCGGCTCGTGGATCAAGGGCCGCGGCACGATCAGCCACATGACCGCCATCCGCGGCGGCGCCGCGATGATCGCCGTCGGCATCGCGCTGGTGTCGCTCGTGCTCGTCGACTCCCTGCCCATCGCGATCGCCTACGTCGCCATGGCCATCTCCGGCCTGGGCATCGGCGCGCTGCACCCCACGGTGTCCGTGCTGGTGCTGGAGATGTCCAAGGAGGGCGAGGAAGGGCAGAACAGCGCGGCCGTGGGCGTCGGCGAGTCGGTGTTCACCGTCGTGGCCGTCGCCGTCAGCGGCGCCCTGTTCACCGCCACGGGCGAGAACTACGCCGTGGGGCTCGGATTCACCGTCGTGCTCGCCGTCCTGGCCTTCGTGCTGGCCCCCCGTTTTGTGCAGTCCGCCAAGGCAGGCACTATGGAAGGGACCGCGTCATAGTGATGAGAACGTCATAGTGCTGAGAACGCTGCCAAACGCATCGGCGTGGATGGCCTTCACCAGGCGCGACGACTCTCTCGTCATGGCTTAAGGGGGGTTCATGCCGCGAGTGCGGGAGCTGGAGGTCTTCCGGCTGGTCCTGCCGTACGGCGCGAGGTCGGAGAGCCTGCTCGTCAAGCTCACCGACCACGGCGGCATGACCGGCTGGGGCGAGGCCGTCTCGCCGGAGCCCAAGGCCTGGTCGCGGCTGGAGGAATCGCTGGCCGCGCTGCTGATCGGCGTCGACTGGGAACACCCCGACGCCGTGCCGAGCGGCGATCCGGCCGTCGACATGGCCTGCTGGGACCTGTGGACCAGGATGCGCGGCGTGCCGCTCGCGCACGCGATCGGCGGCACCCGTACCTCGGTGATGGCCACCGTGCGCCTGGCGCCCGACCCGTCCGTCGAGAGCCTCGTCGCCCGCGTCAACCAGCAGGTCTGCGCCGGTTACGGGCACGTCACCCTCGACATCAGGCCCGGCTGGGACGTCGAGCCGGTACGCGCGGTGCGGCGGGCCTACCCCGCACTTACCCTGGCCGTCGACGGCGGCAACGCCTACACCGACCTCGGCCAGCTCGTCGCCCTCGACTCCTACGGCCTGGAGGTCATCGAGCGGCCCTTCCCGCTCGGCGACGTGCACGCGCACGCCGCGCTCCAGGACGACGTGGCCGCCTCGGTCGCCGTCGAGGTGCGCTCGACCGCCGAGCTGGACGACTACCTGACCCTGCGCGCCGCCAGGGTGCTCCTGCTGCGCCCCACCGCCTTCCCGTCGTTGTCGGAGGCCCGGCGGGCGCACGACCGGGCCGCCGCCGCCGGCTGGGACATCCAGTGCGCGGGCGGCCAGGGAGCCGGCCTGGCCAGGGCGGCCACGGTGGCGGTCGCCAGCCTGCCCGGCTGCACGCTGCCGTGCGACGTCACCCAGCCGCCGAAGCAGAACCAGATCGTCACGCCGCTGGTGGGCGCGAACGCCGGCGTCATCGCCGTCCCGCTCACCCAGCCCGGGCTGGGCCACACGATCGACGAGACCCGCCTCGTCCGCCTGGCCAAGGAGTCCTTCCACGCCTGACCGGCCCGCCTGATCGCCACCGCTGACCCTCAGTCCGGCTACGCGGCCTCGTACAACGTCTCCATGGCCAGCCGTTCGCGCACGGCCAGGTCGTACAGCAGCGCCCCCGCCTGGTCGAGCGGCTGCTGCCGGCCGGTCTCCCCGGCCTGGGCCAGCAGGTCGGCCACCTCGCTCCACTTGGGCGCCAGCGCCATGTACGCCTGGCAGGCCGTCTCCAGGGCCTTGCCGGGCGCGATCATCTGGGCCTCGGCCAGGAACTCGGTGTAGAGGTTGCGGAAGAACGCGCCGCCCGTGCCGCCTCGCTCCATGAGGTTGGCTGTACGCGTGAGCTGCGCGGTCGGCCCGCGCTCCAGCCAGGTGGGGATGAGCGCGGCGGCCTGCTCGATGCCCCGGTAGCCGACGTTCCTCATCGCCGGGTTGAGGAAGGCGGCGGCGGTGGACCGCACGGCCGTCCTGACGGCCTGCGGCAGGTCGGGCTCGGCGCACGGCCCCAGCGTGTACGACAGGTTGTGCGCCGTCATCGGCCCGGTCGCCGCGCGGGCCCGTTCGAGCGAGTCGAGCGGGACGCGGTTGCGGGTGCCGTGCTGGGCGGTGTCCACGAGGTGGGCGTGGCCCTCGTCGTAGCCGATCATCGCCACGTAGTGGCCGCCGAAGTGGTAGGGCGTCCGGACGTAGTCGAGGTGGTAGCAGTCGAGCCGGATCCCGACGGGGGCGCCCTCGTCGAGATGGCGGCGGACGTTCGACCAGGCCGTGATGGGGGAGGAGGTCTCCTGCGTGTCCAGCGTGAACCCGAGCGCGGCGGCCAGCTTCTCGGTGAGCGCGTGCGGCTTGACCCGCCCACCGATCAGCGGGACGTCCAGCGAGCCGCTGTCCCAGTAGATGAAGCTCAGCCCTTCGCCCAGCCCGAACAGCATCGCCTCCGACAGCTCCACGCCCGCGTGCCGCAGCAGCGTGCCGGCGGTGGTCGTCTCACAGTGACGCCCTTCGAAGGGCGGAACGAGATCGATGAGCACAAGCCCAGTGTGCAGGATGACCTGCGGATTCACCTGTCGGGTGACCCGGCGTGCCACGGAAAACCGGTGGAAGCGCCTACAGGTGCGCACGGGATGATGGGCGCATGGACATCGTGGTCGCACCTCCTTCCCGCACGGGCGCCGAACGGCTGCCCGACGGCCGCCTCCTGGGCTGGGCCGAGTGGGGGCCGCCGGACGGGAGGCCCGTCCTGCTCTCCCCTGGCGCGGCCACCAGCCGCCGGCTCGGCATGGGCGCGGCGGCCCCCGACGACCTCGGCGTGCGCCTGATCTCCCTGGACCGGCCCGGTCTGGGCGTCTCCACCCCGGCGCCGGGCCGCACGTTCGCCCACTTCGCCGCCGACGTCGGGGTCTTCGCCGGGCTGCGCGGCCTCGGGCGTCCGGCCATGGTCGGCAACTCGCAGGGCGCGCCGTTCGCGCTCGCCTGCGCCGCCGCCGGCGTGACCGGCGCGCTGGCCCTGGTCTCGGCCGCCGACGAGGTGGCCGACCCGCGCTTCGCCGGCGCGCTGCCCGCCGAGCTGCGGCAGTTGTCGGACCTGTCCACGCACGACCCGCAGGCCGCCGAGCAGATCTTCGCGGGCTTCACCCCGCAGGCGATGTGGGACCTGGTGATGGGCGGCAGCCCGGCCTGCGACCTGGCCGTCTACCAGCGGCCCGAGTTCGCCGCCGGATACCGCGAGGCGCTGGGGGAGGCGTTCGCGCAGGGGCCGGCCGGTTACGCCCGCGACACCGTCCTGGCGATGGGCCGCTGGGGCATCGACCTGTCGTCGATCACGGCGCCGGTCGACGTCTGGTACGGCGAGCTCGACGCCACCCACTCGCCCGACCTGGGGGAGGGCCTGACCGCCCGCATCCCGGGAGCGGTGCGGCACGTCGTGCCCGGCGCCGGGGGCGCGCTGCTGTGGACGCACCCCCACCGGATCCTGCGCGCCCTGCTGGACCGCAGCCCCGCCTCAGCCCACCGGTGAGTCCTGGGCGAAGGTGATCACCATGTAGCGGCCGTTGGAGTAGCTGACCACCGGGCGGCCGAGCAGCTCGCCCACCTTGCGGGCGACCCCCTGGAACACCTCCACCAGCTCGGCGCTGTCGGCGCTCACCCTGAACCGCCCGTTCTCGGTGAGCTGCTGGGCCACGAGGGGGACGAAACCGGCCTCGGCCCGCACTCTCTCCTCGGCGTCGAGAGGGGTGCGCCGGACGGCGGGTGAGCTGCCGAGGGGGTGGGACATCGCGAATCTCCTCCAGATTTGCCGGTGCCCCCCAGCATGCCATCCGTGACCGGGTCGTCAGGGCGTCCGGCTCAACCCGCTCCACATCCCTCGGTGAGCCCCTTGGTCGGCGGCGCGGATGGCTTGCCGGACTTCCGGGGAGAGGAACCCTCGGTGGCCGACGCCGTGGCCGACGGGCTCGCCGAGGCCGCGACGGCGGATGTCGCCGCGGCCGAGTCGCGCACGGCCTTGGCGGTCAGCCGGCGGATCTTGTCCCAGTCGGGGTAGCCGGTGCGGATCAGCGGCGGCACGAACTGCAGGCTCGTCACCTTCGCGTTCTTGACCTTGAGCGCGAGCGGCACCAGGTTCGTCAGCATCGAGCGCGGGATGTCGGTCCTGATCAGCTCCTTGGTGGCCAGCGCGATCCGGTTGAACCGGGCCAGCACGGTCGCCGGGTCGGCCTGGTCCAGCAGCGCGCCGAGCACGCAGCGCTGCCGCCGCATCCTGGTGTAGTCGTCGCTGAAGGTGCGGGAGCGGGCGTACCACATCGCGTCGGCGCCCTTGAGCTTCCTGGTGCCGGCCTTGACCAGGCCCTCGTTGTACTTGCCGAACACCACGTCCTGCTCGACGGTGAGCGTGATGCCGCCGATGGCGTCGATGAGTCGGGCGAAGCCCCACATGTTGACCAGGGCGTACCAGTCGATCTTCAGGTCGAGGGTGTAGCCGATGGTGTCCATGAGCACCTGCGGGCCCTGCTGCCGGCGGCCGCCGAAGATCTCCGGGTGCGCGTCGGCGTACTCCCAGACGCTGTTGAGCAGGTCGCTGCGGCCGCCGCCGGGGTCGGGCGGCAGCCGGAAGCCGTCCGGGAACCGCTGGGCCATGGGCGTGCCGGGGCGGAAGCGCACGTTCTCCAGGTTCCGCGGCAGGCTGACCAGCACGGTGTTGCCGGACTTCACGTCGATGCTGGCGACGTTCATGCTGTCGGTGCGCACGCCGGTGCGGTTGTCGTCGGCGTCGCCGCCGAGGAGCAGGATGTTGACCCGGTCCCGCCCGGCCCACGGGTCCTGCGGCGGCTCCTGCCCGGCCGGGACGGCGGGCTCGGCCGGCTCGGGGCCGGTGAAGATGTCGCCGAGGGTCTTCTGGTACGTCCACACGTTCTGCGCGACCAGCCCGAACGGCACCACCACGGCGACGGCGAGCAGCCCCGCGAGGGTGCCGGCCAGGATCTGGCCGTTCTGCGGCAGCCGCCCGGGACGCAGCACCACGAAGGAGTGCACGATCACCGCGAACCAGGCGACGCCCAGCGCCGCGGCTCCGACGACGATCGCGGTCAGCCACGAGTCCTGGGTCAGCGCGCCCAGCAGGTTGTCGGTCGTCAGCGCCAGCGCCAGCAGCGCCAGCAGGCCGGCGAAGTAGCACGACAGCAGGATCAGGCCGGCCGTGCGCCGGCCGGCGCGCAGATGCGCGGCCCCTGGCGCCAGCGCCGAGAGCGCCAGCCAGCCGAGGACCGCTCCCGCGCTCACCGGTTCCTTACCCTGCACGCCATCCCCGTTTCCCGAACTCCACCGTAACCCGCAGGCACGGACAGCGCGGGCAGCCTACGCATTGGATGCGAAATATGTCTTTATCGGAGGATGAACATCGGAAACCGAATAAGATTCGGGTCATGGCCTTCTCCGAGATCGAGTACCACGTGGCCGATCGCGTCGCCACCATCACCCTGTCTCGCCCCGAGCGGCTCAACGCCTTCACCCTGACCATGCGCGCCGAGCTGATCAGCGCGTTCGACCTCGCCGACGCCGACGACGACGTGCGCGCGGTGGTCGTCACGGGGGCCGGGCGGGCCTTCTGCGCGGGGGCCGACTTGGGCGGCGGCGGTGGCACGTTCGGCCACCGGGCGCAGGCCGAGCCGGCCGAGCTGGTCGAGGGCGCGCCGCGCGACGGCGGCGGCACGGTCGCGCTGCGGATCGCCGCCTCGCTCAAGCCGGTCATCGCCGCGATCAACGGCCCGGCGGTGGGCGTGGGCGTCACGATGACGCTGCCCATGGACGTCCGGCTGGCCGCCGAGAGCGCCAGGTTCGGGTTCGTGTTCGCCCGGCGCGGCATCGTCACGGAGGCGGCGTCGAGCTGGTTCCTGCCGCGGGTGGTCGGCATCTCCAGGGCCATGGAGTGGGCGGTGACCGGCCGGGTCTTCCCCGCCGCCGAGGCGCTGGAGGGCCGCCTGGTGTCGCGGGTGCTGCCGGACGAGGAGCTGCTGCCCGCCGCGTACGCGCTGGGCCGCGAGATCGCCGACAACACCTCGGCCGTCTCCGTCGCCGCCGTGCGCAGGCTGATGTGGTCGGGCCTGTCGGCCGCCTCGCCGTGGGAGGCGCACGCCGCCGACTCCCGGCTCATGGCCGAACTCGGGGGCGCGGCCGACACGGTGGAGGGGGTGACGGCGTTCCTGGAGAAGCGTCCGGCCGACTTCCCGATGAAGGTGAGCACCGACCTTCCGCCCGGCGTCCCCACATGGCCGGACAATCCATATTCTGTCTGATATGTACGAGATCACCGTTCTCCCCATGCAGCCCGACTTCGAGGGCGAGGTCGTCGCGACCCTGATCTCCAGGAAGACCGGTTCGCGCAGGGCGGTGCTCTACGTCCACGGGTTCACCGACTACTTCTTCCAGGACCATCTGGCCGACCACTACGTCCAGCGCGGCATCGACTTCTACGCCCTCGACCTGCGCAAGTACGGCCGCTCACTGCTCCCGCACCAGACCAGGGGGCTGATCAGGAGCGTCACCGACCACTTCCCCGAGATCGACGAGGCAGTCCGCCTCATCCGCCGCGACCACGACGAGCTGACCGTCAACGCCCACTCCACCGGCGGCCTGATCGCCGCGCTGTGGGCCGACCGGGTCCGCGGTCGGGGCCTGGTGCAGGGGCTCGTGCTCAACAGCCCGTTCCTCGACCTCAACGTGCCGGCCCCGCTCCGGCTGGCCGCCGACCTGCTCAAGACCCCGATGTCCTACGTCCGGCGGCCGCTGCCCCTCGGCATCAGCACCGCCTACGGCCAGAGCCTGCACCGCACCGAACAGGGCGAATGGGACTACGACCTGGAGCTCAAGCCGCTGGTCGGGTTCTCCGTGCACGCCATGTGGCTGGCCGCCATCCGGCGGGCCCAGCGGCGGCTGCACCGCGGGCTGGCGGTGGACGTGCCGGTGCTCGTCCTGGCCTCCTCCACGGGCCTGCGGGTACGCGACTTCGTGCCCGAGGCGCGCTCGGCCGACATCGTGCTCGACCCGGAGCACATGGCCCGCTGGGCCACCTCGATCGGCCCCCACGTCACCTGCGTGCGCATCCAGGACGGCGTGCACGACCTGGTGCTGTCGGCCGAGCCCGCGCGCAAGCAGGTCTTCGCCGAGCTCGACCGCTGGATGACCGCCTACCAGGGGAACGAGAACAGGCCGTAGTAGGCCGCCGCCACCAGGAGCAGCCCGGTGCCGCCGAGCACGCCGCCGATCGCCACGTACTGCCACCGGGTGGGCTGCATGCCCTCGCGCAGCGCCGACACGTACGCGGCCACCGCCGTGACCTCCTGGATCAGCATGAGCGCGGCCAGCACGCGGACCACCAGCCAGCCCGCCAGCACGGCCGGCCAGGCGCCCGCCTGGTTCACCGAGAACAGCACCAGCAGCATGATGAACGCCACGACCGAGGCCAGCAGGCCGAGGCCCGTCCACGCCATCCTGCGCAGCCTGCGCCTGATCGGCGGCCACAGCCGGGCGTTGGTCTCGACCGGCTGCCTGCCGTGCCCGCGCAGCCGGACGACCATCGCCGCCACCGGGCCCGCCACGTACCCGACGGCGGCCAGGCAGACGGTCAGCCCGAGCATCGTGCCGCCCGCGTACCAGGGGGCCGCGGGCACGTCGCTGGCCTCGAAGCGCTGGACCGGCGTGCTGCCCGCCATGTGCACCGACGGCCTGGCGGTGCCCGGCAGGCCGGTGATCCAGTTGGCCAGCGTCTCCAGGTAACCCTTGGTGAACGGGCCGCCGTTGACCCGCATCGCGTGGTCGCCCTTGTCCATGAAGCGGATCGTGTACCGGTCGTTTCCCGCCTCGCCGAGCGCCGTGACCAGCGCCTTGGTGGACTCCACGAAGGGGATCGAGGGGTCGGTCGTGCCGTAGAACGCCAGGACCGGCTGCCTGACCTGGCGTAAGGCCGGCATCGCGTCGTAACGCAGGAAGGTGAAGCCGACGCCGCCCATCGCCCTGGTCAGCAGGTCGCGGGCGCCGATGGGGGCGTGCAGCCGCAGCAACTGCTCGTTCAGGGCCCAGGCGACCTGCCGCAGCGGCGAGACGTTCGGCGAGGAGACCAGCACCGCGAAGCCCACCGCCGCGCTCTTGGCCGCCGCGATCGGCACGACCCAGCCGCCCTCGCTGACCCCCCACAACCCGACCCGCGAGGCGTCCACCTCCGGCCGGGTGCGCAGGTACTCCACCATGCGCAGCGCGTCGTCGGCCAGCAGCCCGAAGTCGCGGTCGCGGAAGTCGTAGCCGACCGTCCGCTTGTCGAACGCGATCGTCGCCACGCCCGCCCTGGCCAGGAACTCCGCCTGCGGCGTGAACTCCGTCCGCGACCCGTTGCCCGACCCCGACACGAACACCATCGCCGGGTGCGGGCCGGGCGAGAGCGGCACGCGTAAGGTGCCCTCCAGGCGCTGGCCCTCGGCCGGCAGCGAGATCTCCTCCCGCCGCACCGGGGTGGCCGCCACCACCGGGCGCAGCTCCTCCGCCGGTTGCGGGGGAATCGCGGCGAACGCCGGATCCGCCTTCAGCGGCGGCGGGTCGAACGCGGGCGGCAACACGTAGCCGACCGACGCGAGAGCCACCAGCACCAGGCCGGCGGCGACGCTCAAGGTGCCACGGCCAGTGCGCATCGGCCTCCCCATGTGCGTTGGTTTGCCCGCCGATCATCCAGCCTACTCCCGGCTTCTGTGACAGGAGGGGCCGCATTTGTCGGTGAGAGATGTTAGCTTCCTGCGACATGCGGATCCTGCACACCTCCGACTGGCACCTCGGGCGCTCCTTCCATCGGGAGAGCCTGCTCGGGGCGCAGGCCGCGTTCGTCGACCACCTGGTCGAGACGGTGCGCGCCGAGCGGGTCGACGTCGTGGCCGTCTCCGGCGACGTCTACGACCGCGCCCTGCCGCCGGTCGACGCGGTGGCCCTGCTCTCCGACGCGCTGGCCCGCCTGCGCGCCGCCGGGGCGCGGGTGGTGCTGATCAGCGGCAACCACGACTCGGCGCTGCGGCTGGGGTTCGGGTCGGCGCTGTTCGAGTCCTCGGGCGTGCACGTCCGCACCGAGCCCGCGCAGTCGTGGGAGCCGGTGCTGGTCGGCGACGTCGCCTTCTACGGCATCCCCTACCTGGAGCCCGAGCTGGTGCGCACCCCCTGGCAGCTGCCCGATCGCGGCCACACCGCCGCGATCTCCCACACGATGAGCCGCGTGCGCGCCGACGCCGTCCGCCATCGGGCCGCCGTCGTGCTGGCCCACTGCTTCGTGACCGGCGGGCAGGCCAGCGACAGCGAGCGCGACATCAGCGTGGGCGGCGTGTCCCACGTGCCCCTGTCGGCCTTCGACGGCGTCGACTACGTCGCCCTCGGCCACCTGCACGGGCGGCAGCGCATGTCCGAGACCGTGCGCTACTCCGGCTCCCCGCTGGCCTACTCCTTCTCCGAGGCCGGCCACGTCAAGGGCTGCTGGCTGGTCACGCTCGGCTCGGGCGCCGAGTTCGTGCCCGCGCCCGTGCCCCGGCCGGTCGGGCGGCTCCGCGGTGACCTCGACGACCTGCTCACCCTGCCCGCCTTCGCCGCCTACGAAGACCACTGGCTGCAGATCACCCTGACCGACGCCGTCCGTCCCAAACAGGCCATGGACCGGCTGCGGGCCCGGTTCCCGCACGCCCTCGCCCTGTCGTTCGAGCCGGTGGGCGCGGCGCCCGCCGCCGGGCCGGTGAAGGTCAGCGGGCGGCCCGAGGCAGAGGTCGCCCTCGACTTCGTCCGCGAGGTGCGCGGCGAGCCCGCCGCGCCCGAGGAGGAAGACCTGCTCAGACAGGCGGTCGAGGCGTCGCGGATGAAGGAGACGACGGCGTAGATGCGGCCCCACCGGCTCTCCCTCACGGCCTTCGGCTCCTTCCCCGGCACCGAGACGGTCGACTTCGACGCCCTCACCGAGGCGGGCCTGTTCCTCATCCACGGGCCCACCGGGGCGGGCAAGACCACGATCCTCGACGCGCTCTGCTTCGCCCTCTACGGCGTCGTGCCCGGCCAGCGCAACAGCGCCCGCAGCCTGCGCTGCGACCACGCGCCCGCCGGCACCGGCCCTTCGGTGACGCTGGAGGTCACGATCCGCGGGCGTTCGCTGCGCATCCGGCGGTCGCCGGCGTGGCAGCGTCCCAAGCTGCGCGGCACCGGGTTCACCGAGGAGAAGGCCAAGGTCGTCGTCGAGGAGCGCCGCGGGGCCGCCTGGCAGGGGCTCACGACCCGGCTCGACGAGGCGGGCGACCTGGTGGGCGGGCTGCTCGGGATGAACGCCGAGCAGTTCTGCCAGGTGGTGATGTTGCCGCAGGGCGACTTCGCCAAGTTCCTGCGCGCCGACGGCGACGACCGCGCCCGGCTGCTGGAGCGGCTGTTCACCGTCAAGGTGTTCACCGAGGCCGAGGCGTGGCTGGCCGAGCGGCGGCGGGCCACCGGGCGGGAGGAGCAGGAGCTGGGGCGCGAGGTCGCCTTCGCCGTCGAACGCCTGGAGGAAGCCGCCGGCCCCCTCCTGGCCTCCGCGTCGGACGGCGGTGGCGGGGACGGGGGGCTGCCGTCGGCGGCGGACGATCCGCTCGGGTGGGCCGGCGCGTTGCTGGACGCGGCGCGGGCCGTCGTCCAGGGGTGCGAGGAGCGGCACGCCGCCGCCGGCGACGCCGTACGCGCGGCGCGGTCGCGGTTCGAGCAGGCCGCCGCCCTCGCCGAACGCCGCCGCCGACACGCCGAGGCCCTGACCCTGCGCCGCACCCTCGACGAGCGCGCCGACGAACGCGCCGACCTCCAGGCCGTCATCGACGACGCCGCCCGCGCCGATCGCGTGCTCCCGCTCATCACGGCCGCCCGGCAGCGCGCCGAGGCCGCCGCCAAGGCCCGCGCCATGGTCGCCGACGCCCTGGCCCGTGCCCGGCCCCTGCTCACCCGCCGCCCCGCGCAGAGCGTCGAGGGGCCGGCGGGTGGCGCGGAGCCGTCGGTGGAGGAGCTGGAGGGCCTGGAGCGGGAGCGCCGGGCCGAGCTGGCCCGCCTGTCGGAGCTGCTCACCGAGGAGGCCCGGCTGTCGGTCGTCCGGCGTGACCTGTCGCGGGTGCAGCAGGAGCTGGCCGAGCTGGTCAGCGCCGATGAGACCGTCGCCGCGCGGCTGGCCGTCCTGCCCGGCCTGATCGCGGACGCCGAGGGCAGGCTGGCCGACGCGCGGGTGGCCGCGGCGCGCATCCCGGCGGCCCAGGCCATCCGCGACGCCGCCGCCGACCTGATCGACGTCGACCGGGAGCTCGGCGCGCTGGCCGGTGAGCTGGAAGCGCTGGCCCAGCGCGAGGCCGAGGTGGCGGCGGCCGAGGCCGAGCTGCCCGCCCGGCTGGCCGCGGCGGGCGCCGCCCTGGCCGAGGTGCGCGCCGAGGCGGCGGCCGTGCCCGCCGCCGCCGCCCGGCTCGACGCCGCCCGTTCCGTCCTGGAGGCCGCGCATCGCCGCGACGCCCTCGCCGCCGAGCTGGAGTCGGCCGCCGCCGCCCACCAGGTCCTGGTCGACCGCGCCCAGGAGACCCGCGAACGCTGGCTCGACCTGCGTCAGGCCAGGATCGACGGCATGGCGGCCGAGCTGGCCCGCGACCTGACCGACGGGCGTCCGTGCGCGGTGTGCGGCTCCGAGCACCATCCCGTGCCCGCCGCCCCGGCCCCCAGCGCGCCCTCGCCCGACGACGAGCACGCCGCCGAGACCGCCCACGAGGCGGCCGCCGCCGACCGGGAGGCCGCCGAACGCGCCCTGGCCTCGATCGAGTCCCGGCTCGCCGACGCCTCGGCGGCCACCGAGGGGCTGTCCGCCGACACCGCGGCCGGGCGCGTGCTCGCGGCCGAGGAGGAGCTGGCCCGGCTGCGGTCGGTCGCCGACCGGGAGCCCGCCCTCGCCGACGCGCTCGACCGCCTCGAAGGCGAGCGCGACCACGTCCGCGACCGGGCCAGGGAGATCGCCGAGGCGCTCGCCGCCCACCACGCCCACCGCACCCGGCTCACCGCCGAACGCACCCGCCTGCACACCCGTCTCACCCAGACCCTGCACCCCGAGACCCTGCACCCCGAGACCGTGCACGCGGAGCGCCCGCTCGCGGCGGATGCCAGCCCTGAGACCCTGGGGGAGCTCGACGGGAGGCGGGTGCTGGCCGCGGCCGAGGAGGAGGTGCGGCGGCTGGCGGCGGTGGCGGCCAGGGAGGCGGGGCTGGCGGCCGAGGTGGCCGCGCTCGGCCGCGAACGCGCCGAGCTTGAGGAGCGCGGACGCCGCATCGCGGCGCGGGTGGCGGCCGGCCGTACCAGACATGAGGAGCTGAGCGCGGACGCCGGGCGATTGGGCGCGCGGCTCGACGCGGCCAGGGGCGGCGACCCGACCCTGACGGCCCGCCTGTCCAGGCTCAACGACGAGGCCGAGCTGCTGCGCGAGGCGCTGGAGGCCACCAGGGCGGCGGTCGCGGCGGCCGCCGAGCTCGACGCCGCGGCCGGGGCGGCCGGGCGGGCGGCGGCCGAGGCGGGCTTCGCCGACGTGCGGGAGGCCGAGGAGGCCTACCGGAGCCCGGCCGAGCGGGAGGGCAAGGCGGAGCTGCTGCGGCGGCTCGACGACCAGCACGCCGCCGTCACCGCCCTGCTCGCCGACCCCGAGCTGATCGCCGCGGCCGCCGAGCCCGCGCCCGACCTGGCGGCCGCCGAGGCCGGCAGAGACGCCGCGGAGGAGGCGCACACGCGGCTGGCGAGCGAGCGCGACCGGGCGGCGGCCAGGGCCGCCCGCCTCGCCGAGCTGCGCGATGAGCTGGCCGCACGCATCGAGCGGTGGCGTCCCGCGGCTGAGCGGCACCGGCTGGCCGAACGCATGGCGGCGCTGGCCTCGGGCACGTCCGGCGACAACCAGTGGAACATGAGCCTGACGTCGTTCGTGCTGGGCGAGCGGCTCCGGCAGGTGGTCGACGCCGCCAACGAGCGCCTCGACCACATGTCGTCCGGCCGCTACCTGCTCCGGCACGACCTGCGCAAGACCGCCGGATCCCGGGCGCGCTCCGGCGGCGGCCTGGGCCTGAAGGTGGCCGACGCCTGGACCGGGGTCGACCGCGACCCGGCGACCCTGTCGGGCGGCGAGAGCTTCATCACCTCGCTCGCGCTCGCGCTCGGCCTGGCCGACGTGGTCACGGCGGAGGCGGGCGGCGCGGAGGTCGGCACGCTGTTCGTGGACGAGGGCTTCGGCACCCTCGACGAGGACACCCTCGACGACGTGCTGGACATCCTCGACGGGCTGCGCGACGGCGGCCGCGCGGTCGGCATCGTCAGCCACGTCGGCGAGCTGCGCACCCGGATCCCCGTGCAGCTCAAGGTGGGCAAGACCCGCAGGGGCTCGACCCTGGTCAGCTAGGCGGCGGCGCGGTCGAGGCCCGCACGACCAGCTCGTACGGGAACAGCCGCCGCTCCGGCCGGGCCGCGGCCCCCGACAGCAGCAGCCGCCCGGCCGCCTCCCCGATCTCCTGCTTGGCCTGCCGGATCGTGGTGAGCCCCGCCTCCTGCGCCGCGCTGTCGGAGAACCCGACGACCGACAGCTCGCCCGGCACGTCGAGGCCCAGGTCGGCGGCCGCGTCGAGGACGCCGAGGGCCAGCACGTCGGTGTTGGTCAGGATCGCGGTGGGCCGGGGGTCCAGCCGCAGCAGCGCGTGGCCGGCCTTCCTGCCCGCCTCCCGCGAGTTCCTGGCGACCTCGTAGAAGGGCACGTCGTCCCAGTCGAGGCCGGCCTGCTCGCAGGCCGTCTGGTAGCCGCCGCGCCGGGCGCGCATCGCCGCGAACACCGCGCCCTCCTGGCGGGCGCGGTCGGCCCAGCCGGTGTGGCCGTCGTCGTGCAGGCCGACCATCGCCACCGCGACGCGCCGGTGCCCGAGGCCGAGCACGTGCGCGGCGGCGGCGGCCCCGGCGGCCGGCTCGTCGATGCCGACGAAGGGGTGGCCGGGCACGTACGGCTCGTCCACCACCACGACGGGCAGCTTCCTGGCCAGCACCTCGGCCAGCGCCGGATGGCCGTCGGGCAGCGAGACCACGCAGAACGCGTCGACCACCGCGTCGCGCACGGTGTCGCTGCGCCGGTCGCCGTGCGGCAGCGGCAGGATGAGCAGGCCCACGCCCGCCTCCTCGGCCGCCGTGGCCAGCCCCTGGAAGAACCCGAGCGCGTACGGGTCGGCGAAGGCGTAGGCCAGCGTCTCGCTGAACAGCAGGCCGAGCGCGCCGGCGCGGCCGAGCCGGAGCGAGCGCGCCGTCGGGTTGGGGCCCGCGTAGCCGAGCTCGTCGGCCACCTCCAGGATGCGCCGCCGCAGCCCGTCGCTGAGCTGGTCGGGCCGGGAGAAGGCGTACGACACGGTGGCGCGGGACACGCCGAGCCTGTCGGCGATCGTCTGCAGGGTGACCCTTGCCATCGTCCAACCGTATCGAACGCCTTGCCGGTGCGTTCTTAATTGATTAAGGTCTTAATTGATTAAGGAGGAGAGACATGGATGCCATGCAGGTTCTCGCGCACCGGACGGCGATGGGGTTCCGCGGCTCGCTCGACGCGGCCCTGCCGGGGGCGCCGCGCAGGCGGGATCCGGAGCGGGCCGCCGTACGGGCGCGGCTCGCACACTCGCTGCGCCGCGCCGCCGACCGCCTCGACCCCGCCTGCCCGTCTGCCCGGTACGGCGAGGCGTGACCGGGGCGGTGGGTCCGTCCGGGGCCGTCGGGAGGACGGTTGTCAGGGCGGTCGCGGGCAGGGCGGTCGCGGGCAGGGTGGCGCGGCCAGGGTGGCGCGGCCAGGGTGGCGCGGCCAGGGTGGCGCGGCCAGGGTGGCGCGGCCAGGGTGGCGCGGCCAGGGTGGCGCGGGTGAGGTGAGCGGCCGCTTCCGCGGCGGGGGTCAGAGGGCGGCGATCAGGTCGGGGATGGTGGTGGGGTCGTGGAAGAGGGTGGCGCCGAGGCCGGACAGGCGGGCGGGAGGCGTCAGGCCGCCCGCGAACGCCAGGCAGCGCATCCCCGCGCTCATCGCCGCCTGCACCCCGAACGGGCTGTCCTCGACCACCACGCACCCCTCCGGCGCGGCCCCCATCGTCGCCGCGGCGTGCAGGAACAGGTCGGGGGCGGGCTTGCCGCGGGCGACGTCCTCGGCGCTGAAGACGCGGCCGTCGAAACGCCGGGCCAGACCGGTCAGCTCCAGGCTGTTGCGGACGTTGGCGTGCCGGCCGTTGGAGGCCACGCAGTAGGGGATGTCCAGGCGGTCGAGGGCGGCCTCGATGCCCTCGATGGCACGCAGCTCGGCCTCCATCGCGGCCAGGTACTCCTGGGTGATCTGGTCGTGCCAGCCCGGGGGCGTCTCGCCGACCTGCTCGTCCCAGTACTCGTTGCTGCAGCCGACGAAGCGCTCGGCGTACTCGGTCTCGTCGATCGTCCAGCCCAGGCGGCGCAGGGCGGCGGTGCCCACGCGTACCGAGATGCGCTCGCTGTCGACGAGCACCCCGTCACAGTCGAAGATGACCAGTTCCACGGCCAAGGTGCGTTCCTCCCGAAAGGTGACATTCGCCGTCGAATCTATCGGGCGGCTGTGTGACATTGCGCAGGTGGTAGCGTCGTTGTACCGCTTGACAAGGTGTCAGTCCGGACAGTGAGCCGCGAAGTGAAGACTTCCCCCCGGGCCTCCGCGCCCAGCACGACCAGGATCGCCATGGCCAGCCTCATGGGCACCGCGATCGAGTTCTACGACTTCTACATCTACGGGACCGCCGCCGCGCTGGTGCTCAACACCGCGTTCTTCCCCGGCATGGACCCCGTGGCCGGCCGGCTGGCCGCGTTCTCGACGTTCGCGGTGGCGTTCGTCTCGCGTCCGCTCGGGTCGGCGGTGTTCGGCCACTGGGGCGACCGCGTCGGGCGCAAGTCGATGCTGGTCGTCTCGCTGCTGGTGATGGGTCTGTCCACGGTGGCGATCGGCCTGCTGCCGGGGTACGCGGCCATCGGCGTGGCCGCGCCCGTGCTGCTGGTGCTGCTGCGCTTCACCCAGGGCATCGGCCTCGGCGGCGAGTGGGGCGGCGCGGCGCTGCTGGCCACCGAGCACGCCCCGCCCGGCAGGCGCGGTCTGTACGCGATGTTCCCCCAGCTCGGCCCCGCGGCCGGGTTCATCGTGGCCAACGGGCTGTTCCTGATCCTCGGCGAGACGCTGACCGACGAGCAGTTCGGCGGCTGGGGCTGGCGGCTGCCGTTCGTGGCCAGCCTGCTCCTCGTGGTCGTCGGCCTGTACGTGCGGCTGCGGATCTCCGAGACGCCGGTCTTCCGGGCCGCACTCGACCAGCGCCGCATCGCCAAGGTGCCGTTCGCCGGGCTGATGCGCCACCAGTGGCGGCGGGTGCTGCTCGCCGCCGGGGCGATGACCGTCGCCTACACGCTCTTCTACACCGCCACCACCTACTGCCTGTCCTACGGCACCGCCACCCTCGGCATCCCGAAGACCACCATGCTGACCCTGACCATGATCGGCGTGCTGTTCATGGCGGCGGGCACGGTCGTCTCGGCGGTGGTCAGCGACCGGCTGGGCCGCCGCCGCACCCTCCTCACCGGCACGGCCGTCGCCGTCGCGTGGGGGCTGGTGATGTTCCCGCTGATGGAGACCGGGTCGGTCGTCCTGGCCGGGGTGGCGCTGGCCGGCGCGCTCGGGCTGATGGGGCTGATCTTCGGGCCGATGGGGGCGTACCTGCCCGAGTTGTTCAGGACGGAGTTCCGCTACAGCGGCGCCTCGGTCGCCTACAGCCTCGGCGGCGTGCTGGGCGGGGCGGTGCCGCCGCTGGTCGCCACCAGCCTGCAGACGAGCGGCCTCGGCGTCATGGGCGTCGGCCTCTACGTCTCGGCGATGGCCCTGCTGAGCCTGCTCTGCCTGCTCGCCCTGCCGGAGACCGGTGACATCTCGCTCCGATAGGCCGGGTTTTCCTGTCACATCCGCCGGGGCTGTCCCGTCCTCCTGGTGAAGAACCTGATGAGGAGGAGCGGACGATGAGCAAGCACATTCTGATCGTCGGCGGTGGATATGTCGGGATGTACACGGCCCGCGGGCTGCGGCGGCTGATCCGGTCGGGCGAGGTGACGGTCACCGTGGTCGACCCGCGGGGGTACATGACGTACCAGCCGTTCCTGGCCGAGGCGGTCGGCGGGACGATCGAGCCCCGCCACGTCGTCGCCCCGCTCAACCGGGTGCTCAAGGGCGCGCGCGTGCTCACCGGCCACGTCACCCGCGTCGACCACGAGGCCCGCACCGCGCGCTTCCAGCCGGTCCAGGGGCCGGCCAGGACGCTCACGTACGACATCCTCGTGATGGCGGCCGGGTCGATCACCCGCGCGCTGCCCATCCCGGGGCTGGCCGAGCACGCGGTCGGGTTCAAGAGCCTCGGCGAGGCCGTGCACCTGCGCAACCACGTCCTGGCCCAGCTCGCCGCGGCCGCCTCGACCGACGACCCGCTGGTGCGGCGCAGGGCGCTGACGTTCGTGGTGGTCGGCGGCGGGTTCTCGGGCGTCGAGGCGCTGGCCGAGATGCAGGGGCTGGCCGACGAGGCCCTGCGCTACCACGACGGGATCGAGCCCGCCGACCTGAGCTGGACCCTGGTCGAGGCGACCGGCGGCATCCTGCCCGAACTCCACCCCGACCTCGGCCGCTGGACCGTGGACGCGCTGCGCGCCCGCGGCGTGGACGTGTGGCTGGAGACCCGGCTGAACTCGGCCGAGGGCGGCGTGGCCCGGCTGTCGGACGGCACGTCGCTGGAAGCGGGGACCCTGGTGTGGGCGGCCGGCGGCCGGCCCAGCCCGCTGGCCGCCGACAGCGGGCTGCCCGTGGACGAGGCCGGACGGCTGCGGGCCACCGAATACCTGACGGTGGCCGGCCTGGAGGACGCCTTCACGGCCGGCGACGGCGCGGCCGTGCCCGACCTGACCCGTCCGGGCCGGTTCACCGCGCCCAACGCGCAGCACGCGGTGCGCCAGGCCAAGCTGCTCGCCCGCAACCTGGCGGCCCATGTCAGGGGCGGCCGGCTGAAGGCGTACCGGCACGCGTACCTGGGGTCGGTGGCCGGGCTCGGCCACCACCAGGGCGTGGCGCAGGTGCACGCGATCCGGCTGACCGGGTTCCTGGGGTGGCTGGCGCACCGGGCGTACCACCTGGCGTGGGTGCCGACGTTCAACCACAAGGCGCGGGTGCTGGCGGACTGGGGGCTGTCGATGGTGTTCCGGCGAGAAGCCGTGCAGCTCACGGCCGTCGAGCACGCCGGGGAGGACTTCCGCCGGGCCCTGACGGCCGGCGACCTCGGCCGCGCCGCCTGAGCCGCCCGCCCCGCGCCCGCTACACCGGCTGCTCGACCGGCTGACCGACCGGCTGGCTGCGGTCGACGTACGCGGCCAGCGCGCGCACCCGCTCGGCGTGCTGGTCGTGGCCGACGATCACCGGCGGCTCGTTGTACGGCATGGCGTCCGACGAGCGCCGCAGCTTGACGTACTGGCCGCAGGCGTCGATCGCGTACGGCTCCATGTCGTCCTGGAGCGCCCCGATCACCGTGATGCCGTACGTCTCGCCGATCCGCCGGAACAGCGCGACCGCCTCCCTGCGGTGCTCCTTGCCCAGGTTGCGGCCGAGCTCGTCGAGCACCAGGCACAGATGGCCGCCGCCGGAGGAGGCGATGGCCGCCGCGCACACCAGCTTGACGGCCTTCTCGTCCATGAGCGCGGTGTTGGCCCGCCGGTTGTACGGCACGAACCCCTGCCCCTCGCCCCGCCGCCACTTCGGCGTCACCCGCCACTGCCAGCGCTGCTCGGGGTCGGCGGGCGCGGGCGGCACCGGGAACTCCAGCGTCGCGCCGTAGCCGCCGTAGGAGGTGTCGAGCTTCTCGAACTCCTCGGCCACCCGCGTCAGCCTGGCCTTGATCGCCGCCGTCAGCGCCGCCCGGTGGACGGCCGTGGACTGCGCCGCCTCCTCCGCGCCCCGGGCCGCCGCCGCCAGGTCGCGCTGCCGGGAGACGACCTGCGCCTCGATCTGCCGCCGCTGGTGCTTCTCGTACTCCTCCTGGCCGCGCAGGTAGGAGGCCAGCGCCCCGCACACCGCCGCGAACGTCGCCTGCTCGCGCGCCGTGCTGCCGCCCCGCTCCGACAGCAGGAACGCCAGCTCCTCCGGGATCTCGGCGTCCTCCTCGGGGAAGGTGTCGCGCAACGCCTGGTCGAAGTGGCGTTCGGCGACGCGCCACCACTCCTCGGCCGCGCGCGGGCGCTCCTCCTCCGGCAGCGCCGCGATCCACTCGCGGGCGGTCTCCACCGTGCCGCCCCAGTCGGCGGCCAGCGCGTCGAGCCGCAGCGCCTCGCGCTCGGCGGTGACCTTGGCCTCCTGCTCGCGGGCCTGCGCCCGCTCGCTCTCGTGCCGCTGCCGCCGCCCGTCGAGCCGCTCGATCTCCATGTCGCGGGTACGGGCCCGGAAGTCGAGCGCGCCCGCCTGCCGCTCGGCCTCGGCGACCTTCGGCGCCAGCTCCTCGATCGCCGCGTTGAGCCCGACGAGCCGGTCGCGGCGCTCGGCCAGCCTGGCCTCCAGCTCGGCCAGCCGCACCCCGGCCCGCGCGCCCTCCAGCCGCCGCTGCGCCTCGGCGACGGCCTCCTCGGCCGCGCGCACCACCTCCGCGGCGCTCTCCTGGGCGTCTTCGGCGCGGTTGAGCCGCTGACCGGCGGCCTTGATGCGGGCCTCGCGCCCGGTCGCCACCCCGTCGAAGGCCCCCACCACGCTCACCCCGGCCGCGCTGACCAGCACGGACCCGGGCAGCCCGGCCAGGGCCCGCGCCGCCTCGCCGAGCCGCGCGGCGTCGACGATGACGGCGTGCTCGTGCGGCCAGCCGCGCAGGCCGGCGCCGGGCAGGGCGGCGTCGCGGGCCTGCTCGGCCACGTCGAGGGCGTCGAGCAGGCCGGTCGCCCCGACACCGGCCGCCGACAGCGCGTCGAGCTGGGCCGCGGCCGGGCCGCCCTCCGCGTCGTCGAGCGCCGCCCGCGCCGAGGACACCTCCTGGTCGGCCACGCCGAGTGCCTTGAGTGCCTCGTTGAGCCGGAGCCCGGCCTGCCGCAGCTCGGCCTCGGCGGCGGGCACGTCACGACCGTCGGCGAACCTGCGCGTCTCCTCCAGCGCCGGGATCGCGGCGCGCAGCTCGTCGGCGGAGTTCTCGGCCACCGCGCGGTCGGCGTCGAGCTTGGTGGTACGGGCCTGCAGGGCGGCCAGCTCCTTGCGCGCCTGGGACACCTGGCGGTCGAGCGTGTCCTCGCGCAGCGTGGCGATCTCGGCCTTGACCAGCGCGATCTCCTCGGCCGCCGACTCACCCGCGGCGCGGTGGCGGCCGAGGTCGGCGGCCAGCAGCTCGTCTTTCGCGGCGGCGTCGGCGAGCTTGCGCGCCTGCCTGCCGCGCCAGCAGCGCAACGCCTCGGCCAGGCGCACCCGGGCCTGGTCGCGGCGGTCGAACGTGCCGAGCAGCGCCTTGGACTCCACCTCGAACTCGGCCAGCCGGTCGGCCGCCTGCGCCGCCCGCACCCGCTTGGCGTGCTCGTCGCGCCGGGCCTCGCGCTCCTGCTCCAGCTCGGCGTCGAGGCCGGTGAGCGCCGCGATGGCCTCGAAGACGCGCTCGGGGGAGATCTCGTTGAGCGGCTGGGAGAGCAGGTTGGTGGCGACCTTGCTGCGCACGGACGTGGACAGGAACGACACGCACCTGACCCGGTCGCCGTAGAGCACCTTGGTCAGGTCGCGGGCCACGACGTCGCGCTTGCCCGCCGACCTCGGCAGCGACGCCCAGATCTCGTCGGCCCGCGCCACCCGCTCGGCCTCGGACGGCGAGGCGGCCAGATGGACGCCCTCCCGCCAGCGGATCTCCAGGTGCGGAGCCTCCTGGTTGACCCTGAGCCACACGGTGATCGCGCCGCCCGAGGTGTCGGGCACCTCGAACAACTCCCCGCTGTCCTGCTCGCCCTCCTCGCCCTCCCTTCCGTCATCGGTCAGGGTGAGGTCGGGTGAGGCGACCGGCTCGGGCGGGGCCGGCGGCGGGGCGAAGGAGTCGAGGCCGGGCGGGCCGAAGACGCCCACGATGTAGCCGTGGTCGGCGCTCGCCCACTGGCGGGCGCCCGCGCCGCTGGCCAGCTCGGCGTTGAAGAGCAGCTCGGAGACCGCCTTGGCGCCCGAGGCGAAGCGCCACTGCTCGTCGCCGAGCAGCGCCGTGATCGAGGCGATGAACGACGACTTGCCCGCGCCGTTGGAGTCCTTGGGGCCCGCGCCCGCGACCACGATGAGCGTGCCGGGGACCGTGGGCACCGGATGGGTCGAGAGCCGTGAGATGTTGACCGCCTGCACGGCGATCAGCACCCGGTCTCCGACGACGTTCTCCATCTGCGACACCCGAACCCCCGTAACCCTTCCATCTGTCATGACGTTCACTGCGCCGACCTGCGGGCGCGTACGGCCGCCGCGAGCGGCGTGTGCGGGCCGGCGGCGAGGATCAGCTCCTCCTGCAGCCGCCGCCGGGCCGCCGGCGTGAGCCGGTGGAACTGCGGGCCCGGGACGTAGCCGCCCGCCTCCTCGCCGGCCTTCACCTGGGCCAGCAGGCCGGCGTGCCGCAGCGTGCGCAGCGCCGACTCCAGCTCGCCGATCGGGACCTGGGTGTGGCGGCGCAGCTCCTCGACCGGGGTGGGGTGCGGCGACAGCCAGGAGTCCTCCGGCAGCAGGCCCTCGGCCCTGGGGATCGCGACCGAGTGCACCAGCACCAGCGTCAGCACCGCCCGCTCGCTCACGCCGAGCCCCGCGGCCGCCGCCGGGCGAGCCGCCGCGCCCACGCCCGCCGTCTCCCCGTCGGGAGCGGCGGCCGAAGCCTCGGCCGCCGGCTCGGGGGCGGGGGACGGGGGCTGGGCCAGGGCGGCCGTGTGGGTGTCGTCGTAGCCCGACGTCCAGCGTTCGCGCAGCTGGACGAGGACGCGGCCGCGGCGGGCCAGCATCTCGCCCAGCGTGTGGCGCAGCGCCGGATCGCGCAGTGCGGCGAAGCGGCCCTCGGCGACCGGCTCGGCGGAGTGCTCGACCACCATGAACGCGGCCACCAGCTCGGCCCGCCGCCGCTCGTCGTAGGCGCCCAGCAGGTCGTCGAACTCCGCCACGCCGAGCTCGGCCCGCCCGCCCGCGCCGGGCACGGGCAGGACCGCCGCGGCCACGATGTCGGCGTCGCCCACCACCGTGAGCTCCGGCCGCTCGGGCTCGGGCAGGCGGCGGACCAGCTCCTGCAACTGGGCGTGCGACTCGGCCGGCCACAGCGCGCAGCGCGGCCCCAGCCGCACCACCCCGTCGTCGAGGACGATCCACGCCGAGTCGTGCAGCCGCCGCAGCGCCCCCCGAGCCCAGTTGCGCATCAGGTCGTCGGTACGCCCGATCAGCGCCCGGTAGGTGTCGAGCACCAGCTCGACCGGCGCCGGGTCGCCGGGCCACGGATCGACCGACAGATCGTTCCAGCAGCACTTGAGCGTGGCCGCCAGCACCCGCCGCGTCTCGCCGGCCCGCTCCACCGGGACGGCGGCGACCTGGTACTCCTCCAGCAGCGACGGCGTCACCCCGTCGGGCCAGACCGGCAGCGCGTGCCCGGTGGAGTCGGGCCGGGTCAGGCGGGTCATCCCGGCGGGCGCGGGCACCCCCGCCCCCAGCGGCAGCGGCCCGCCGGAGCGCGCCCGCGCGTGGGCGAGCGCCTGACCGGCGGACCGGCCGCGCTCGGAGGCCGGAGAACCGGTGGACGTCATGAGGTGCGCTCCAGATAGCCGTGGGACAGCCAGGCGGGCTCGCCGTCGGGATCGACGGTCAGGCCGTCGGACCAGGTGAGCCGGTAGGGGAGCTCGGGGCGCAGGTCGGCGGTGGTCAGGTCGGCGAGCAGCCGGCGGGCCGCGGGCCAGTCGGAGCCGATCACGTCGGCCAGCGCGACGCGCGAGGCGGCGCCGAGCAGCGACTCGGCCACCTGCGTGAGCCGCTCGACGGCGGCCCCCGGCGAGGAGTCGAGCGAGCCCTCCGGCCCGGGGTCGGGCAGCGCCGAACGCGGGGGAGTGGGCTGGACGGGAGCCGGCCGCGGCGCCTCGTCGACCGCCCGCGCGACGGCGGCCGGATCGTGCCACGGCGCGGGCGCGTCGAAGACGAACCCGTCGAGCACCGAGGCCAGCCGCTCCTTGGAGGCGGTCTGGGCGAACGTGCGCCACGTCTCGGTGGGCAGCAGCGTCAGGTTGCGGGTCGTGCCCGCCGAGTCGGCCAGCCGGCCGGCGGCGCGGCGGGAGGCGTCGCTGTAGGAGTAGATGGACGCGCGCAGATCGGTGCAGACCCGGTCGAGCTCGGGCCAGCGGGTCAGGATCGTGCCGTGCAGGCCCTGGGCGCGCCGGGCGATCTCCTCGGTGCCCCACAGCTTGGGGGCCTGCTCGCGCAGCTCCTCGATGGTGCCCGTGGTCAGCGTGATCAGCTCCAGGGCCCAGAGCCGGAACGCGCGGGCCAGGTTGACCGCGCTCTGCCGGGCCTCCTCCATCGTGGTGCGGGGATCGGCGACGTTGAGGTCCTCCAGGGCGAGCAGGCGGTGCATCTCGGACTGGCCGCCGTCGTCCATCATGCGGCGGATGAACATCAGGCCGACGACGCTGGTGAACGAGGCGCGGTAGCGGAGCTGGTTGGGCTTGGGGAACACCTCGCGGATCGCGCCGAGCCCCTTGAGCACCCGCAGCCGGTTGTCGAACTGGTCGCCGGGGTAGGCCCGGCAGGCGAAGCGCATCTGCTCGTGCGTCAGCCACTCCTCGCCCGCCTCGGCGAACGCCGCGAACAGCGTCTCGGCGATGTCGACCAGGGCGGGGTCGTCGACCACCGCGCCGCTGTCGCGGGCCAGCGCGGCGAACATGCGGCGGTAGGTCGACAACACCGCCTCCTCGGAGAGGGCGGCGTCGAGGGTCAGGGGCTGTTCGGACACGCGCACTAAGGTACGGCTTCACACCGACAGACACGGAACCCGGCGCGGGCTACCAGCCGGTACGGACGCGGATGGGACTCCTGGCCGCTAGGGTGATCCCGGTTAAAGCGGGGCAAACTCTTTGTGATCGCACATACGGGGTGAGTGACGGTTGTCCATCCGTGTGCTCGGCGGGGACCGGGCGACGGCCCTGATGGCCGGTGGGGCGGCCGTGATCCTGGTGGCCGCGGCGGCGTGGTTCGGCGTGGGCGTCTCCAGCGCCAATCCGGAGCTGGCCGACGTCGGCGCGTGGTTGTGGACCAGGGCCAAGGGCAAGATCGTGCACGTGAACGGCCTGTCGGGCGAGGTGGACGGCTACCTCGACGACAAGGCCGGCAAGCAGCTGCGCGTCGTCCAGGACGGCACGAACGTGCTGCTCGTCGACGACCGCACCGGCTTCGTCAGCCGGGTCGAGCCCAGCCAGCTCACCGTCACCCAGACCCGCGACCTCGGCGCGGCCGGGACGCAGCTCGCCGTCTCAGGCGGCACGGCCTACGCCGTCGATCCGGCGGCGGGCCGCGTCCAGCGCATCGACCCGGTCACGCTGAACGCCGTGGGCGCGCCGGTCACCCTGCCCGGCCCGCTCGGCGCGGCCAGGATCGACGGCGGCGGCAGGCTGTGGGTGCCGGTGACCGCCAGGGGCGAGGTCGTGCCGGTGTCCGGCGGTGTCGCCGCGACCCCCGTCAAGGTGGGCGAACCGGGCGAGGAACTGGCCGTGACCATCGCCGGCGGCCTGCCCGTCGTGGTCAACACGCGGGCCGCCACCGCCGTCACCGTGGGCGCGGACGGCGGCGTCGGCGAGATCGCCCTGCCCAAGGAGGTCGCGCGGGCGGCCAAGGGCGGCGTGCTCACCCCGGCCACGACCGAGGGCCCGCTCGTCCCGGTGCTGACGCCGGGCGGCTCGGGGCTGCTCGTCGTGCTCGACACCTCCTCCAACGCCGTGCTCAGCACCAGGTTCGCGATCGACGACCCCGCCGGGCTCGGAGTGCCCCAGGTGCTCGGGTCGAAGGTGTACGTACCGGACAAGAGCCGGGGCGCGCTGATCGTCTGGGACAGCGCCGCCGGCGGCCGGCCCACCACGCTGCAGGTCGCCGACGGGCCGGGCCCGGTGGACGTGTTCGTCAAGGACGGCCTGCTCTGGGCCAACGACGAGAACGGCGACAAGGCCCTGGTCATCGACCCCGAGGGCCGCAAGCACGACGTGGACAAGGACGACTCCGACGTGCCGGGGCCGACCAGCACCCCCAAGCCCAAGCAGACCCCGCGCCCCGACCCCACGATCACCGACCCGCCGCCGGACGATCCGCCGCAGACCAGCGAACCCGACCCGACCGGGACGAAGGAGGCCGAGCGCCCCCGCCGCCCGGCCAGGACGGCCACGCCGACCCCCACGACCAGCCCGACCCCGACCCCGACGCCCACCGCCGCCCCCGGCGCGCCCGGCGCGGTGACCGCGCGGTCGGGCCCCGGCCGGGTGACCGTCACCTTCAGCCCGTCCACCGGCGGCAAGGTCGAGCGCTACACGCTCAAGGCGTCCGGCGAGGGGCGGCCGGAACCGCAGTCGGTGGACGCCGACGGGCCCTTCCAGTTCGAGTTCACCGGCGGCGACTGCGCCCGGGAGTACACCTTCGTCGTCGTCGCCCACTGGCCGGGCGGCGAGGTGGAGTCGCAGCGCAGCGCGGGGGCCAGGCCCTGCGTGGCGCCCGGCGCGCCGTCGAACTTCGCCGCCAAGCCCAGGAACCGGGGCGCCGAGCTGACCTGGAGCGCCCCCGAGAACGGCGACCCGGGCGTGACCTACCAGCTCAGCGGCGCGGCCGCGAACGACGCGATCAAGGGGACGTCGTTCACCGTGGACGGCCTGAAGAACAACGCGAAGTACGCCTTCAAGCTCAAGGCCACGAACGCGGCGGGGGAGAGCCCGGACGTCGCCACCGCCGAGGCGGACCTGACCTACCCGAGGCAGCAGTACAAGAACGCCAACAACAACGTGGTGGACACGCTGGTGCGCCCCGCCGCGACGAAGACCGGCGAGGCGGGCCGCATCCCCAAGGGGCAGTACCTCTCGCTCACCGTCATCTGCCAGGTCAAGGGCCAGAGCGTCACGGAGGACGAGAGCAAGGAGACCAGCGACGTCTGGAACAGGATCGAGTGGAACGGCGGCGTGGCCTACCTGAGCGAGACGCTCATGACCACGCCCCGCGGCTCGTTCCCGGCGCCGCCGCTCTTCGAGTGCACCGACTGAGGAGGGGGACCGCTTGACCCAGTACAACTACCCGGACCAGATGGTCCAGGCCCAGCCGCCTGCCGCCCTGGCCGGCCAGTTCGCGCAGCGGTTCCAGCTCCTGGCCGGCAACATCGAACGCGTCGTCCGCGGCAAGCACGAGGCCGTCGAACTGGCCCTGATCTGCCTGTTCGCCGAGGGCCACCTGCTCATCGAGGACGTCCCGGGCACCGGCAAGACCACCCTCGCCCGCTCGGTCGCGGCCAGCGTGGACGCCGAGTGGCGGCGCATCCAGTTCACCCCCGACCTGCTGCCGAGCGACATCACCGGCGTGTCGATCTTCAACCAGGCGCACCAGAGGTTCGAGTTCCACCAGGGCCCGGTGTTCGCCAACATCGTGCTCGCCGACGAGATCAACCGGGCCTCGCCCAAGACCCAATCGGCCCTGCTGGAGGTCATGGAGGAGCGCCGGGTCACGGTGGACGCCGAGCCGCACCCGGTGCCGCGGCCGTTCCTGGTGGTGGCCACGCAGAACCCGGTGGACATGGACGGCACGTACCCGCTGCCCGAGGCCCAGCTCGACCGGTTCCTGATGAAGATCTCCGTCGGCTACCCCGACCACGTCTCGGAGGTCGAGGTGCTCAAGGGCGGGCCGACCGGGCCGCAGGTCGAGCGGCTGCCGGTGGTGGCGCGGGCGACGGACGTGGCCGGGATGATCGACTTCGCCTCCCGGATCCACGTGGCCGACCCGGTCTACGACTACATCGTCGGGCTGTGCGCGGCCACCCGTACCAGCCCGCACCTGCGGCTGGGCGCGAGCCCCCGGGGGAGCCTCGCGCTGCTGCGCGCCGCCCGCGTCAGGGCGGCTGCCGCCGGGCGGCACTACGTGGTGCCTGAGGACGTCAAGGCGCTGGCCGTCCCGGTGCTGGCGCACCGGCTGATCGTCACGCCGGAGGCCGAGCTGCGCGAGATCGGCGCGGCGTCCGCGCTCGGCGAGATCATCGCCGGGACGCCGGTGCCGCAGGCGGCGTAGATGCGGCTCACGGCCCTGTTCACCCCGCTCGGGTGGGTCACGCTCGCGGGCTCGGCGGCGCTCTACGCGGCGGGGTTCGCGCTCGGCTACCCCGAGCCGGTCGTGCTGGCCACCGGCGGCGTGCTCGCCCTGGCCGCCGCCCTCGCCTGGACGGCCCCCGCGCCCGACCTGGAGGTGCGGCGCGAGGTGACGCCGCTCAAGGTGCCGAGGGGCGAGGCGGCGGTCGCGGTGCTGAACGTGGTCAACCGGGGCCGGCGCAGCCTGTCGGGGCTGCGCGTCCAGGACCGCGTCGGGGCGTCGGAGCACCTGATCGGCCTGCCCCGGCTGCCCGGCAACGCCGCGCGCACCGTCTCCTACCCGCTGCCCACCGGCGTGCGCGGCGAGATCCCGGTCGGGCCGCTGCTGCTGGTCCGGGCCGACCCGTTCGGCCTCACGCGCCGGGTGCGGCGGTACGGCGACGCCGTCACCCTCCTGGTCCGCCCGCGCACCGTCACGCTGTCCGTGCCGCCGTCCGGCCGGGCCCACCACCTGGAGGGCCCCACCAGCGACAACGCCCCCAGCGGCACCGTCACCTTCCACACCCTGCGCGAGTACGTCGTGGGCGACGACCTGCGGCACGTCCACTGGCGCTCCAGCGCCAGGACCGGCACGCTGATGGTGCGCCAGCTCATCGACGCGAGCCTGCCCACCACGACCGTCGTCCTGGACACGCGGGAGCTGACGGAACTGGCGGTCGACGCGGCGGCGTCCGTGGCGGTGGCGGCCGCCCGCGCGGGGTTCCCGGTGCGGGTGCTGACCGGCGAGCGGGCGGCGGCCGGCGCCAGGGCCGAGGCCGACCCCGACGCGATCCTCGACCGGCTCGCCCTGGCGCGGCCGGGCCCGGCGGGCGTGGGGGAGATCATGCGGGTGGCGCGCGGCGGCGGGTCGCTGGTGCTGGTCACCGGCGACGCGGCCGAGGCGGGACGGGCGGCGGGGGTCCGGCGGCGCTTCGACCGGGTGATCTGCGTGCACACCGGGCCGGGGCCGGTGAGCGTGCCCGGCGTCACGGTCGTCCCCCTCACCGACCTGGCCGCCCTCCCCTTCGCCTGGACCCCGCGATGACCCCCCCAGAACCCCCCGCGCCCGCGCCTGTCGTTCCCGCGCCCGCCCTTGCCCCTTCCGCGTCCGCCCCTGTCGTTCCTCCGCCTGCGTTCGGGGTGGGGTGGCGGGGAGGGGTCGGGCTGGTGGTGGTGGCCGCCGTGGCCGGGGTCGCCGGGTGGGGGTTCCACCGGGTCTTCCCCGGCGCGGAGCTCCTGCTCGCGATCGTGCCCGCCGCCGTCGCCCCCGTCCTGGTGGCGGCGCTCACCGCGCGGCGGCCCCTGTGGCTGGCGCTCGCGCTCGACCTCGTCGCCTGGCTCGCCGGGACGATCCCGCTCTACCACGGCCTGGCCCCCGGCGTGCTCGCCGACGTGGCCGACGCCTGGCACGCGCTGCTCACCACGCTGCTCCCGGCCCAGCCCGAGCCGCGCCTGCTCGTCCTCGTGCACACGCTCGTCTGGGCCGCGGCCGTGATCGGCGCCGAGACCCTCACCCGCACCCGCACCAGGATCGCCGCCGCCGTCCCGGCCCTGGCCGTGTTCGCCGCCGCGCTGCTGCTCGGCGTGGACGGCGAGGGCTCGAACCTGCCGGTCGCCGCCGCCCTGTTCGTGCTCGTCGCCGCCCTCGCCCTGGTCCGCGACGACCGCTCGCCGCTCTGGCTGCTCGGCGGCCTGCCCGCCGCCGCCGTCCTGGCCGCCCTGGCGCTGGCGGTGGGGCCGCTGCTGCCCGTGGCGGCGCACCCGTACGACCCGAGGCAGGACGCCGAACCGCCGCCGCCCCGGCGGGTGGACAGCGTGAGCCCGCTCGACCGCGTGTCGGGCTGGCTGCAGATCCCCGACAGGGAGCTGTTCACCGTCAAGGCGGACAAGCCGCTCAACTGGCGGCTGGCCGTGCTCGACCGCTACGACGGCGTGCGCTGGACGTCCGGGGCCCGCTTCCGTCCCACGGGCGGCCGGGTCCCCGAGGGGGAGTGGACGGGAGCCGCCCGGGTCGTCCGGCAGCGGGTGACCTTCACCGGGCTGCCGGGGACGTGGCTGCCCGCCGCCGAACGGCCGGTCGAGGTCGACGGCGTGCCCGGGCTGGCCGCCGACCCGCAGAGCGGCGCCCTGCTGGCCGACCCCGCCGCGGGCGCCGGCAGGCGTCCTGGCAGGGGCTTCGCCTACGCGGTGACGTCCAGGGTGCCGGAGCCGTCGAAGGAGGACCTGCTGGCGGCCACCCCCGCGCACGACGACGCCGCGCTGACCGCGTTCCCGCCCGGGCCGCAGGAGAAGCTGTTCCGCGAGCTCGCGCAGCAGGCGACCAAGGGCGCGGACGCGCCGATCAAGCAGGCGTACCGGCTGCAGAGCTACCTGCGCACCAGCGCCTCCTACGACGTCACCGCGCCGCCCGGCCACTCGCTCAAGGGCCTGGAGTTCTTCCTGCGGACCACGCACCGGGGCACGTCGGAGCAGTTCGCGGCGACGTTCGCGCTCATGGCCAGGACGCTCGGGCTGCCCTCGCGGGTGGTGGTGGGCTTCCGGCCGGGACAGGCGTCCGGAGGCGTCTACCACGTCAGGTCGGGGCACGTCATGGCGTGGGCGGAGATCAAGTTCGAGCGGCTGGGCTGGCGGCCGTTCTACCCCACGCCCGGCCGCAGCGGCGCCAAGGACGACCACGACGTCGTCTCCTCGGCGATCGAGGAGAGCGAGCGGCTGGAGGGCGAGTTCGCGCGCGGGGGCGGCGACCGGTCCGGCACGGCCCGCCCGAAGGCCGGGGAACAGGGCGCGCCGCCCGGCGGCGGGCCGTCGCCCTGGCTGCCGGCCGCCGCCGCGGGCGGGGGCCTGCTGGTCGCGTACGCGGTGACGGCCGCCGTGCTGCCCTGGTGGCGCAGGCGGTCCAGAAGACGCCGCGGGACGCCCGGCGACCGCGTACTCGCCGCCTGGCGGCAGACCTGCCACGACCTGCGGCTGGGCGGCAGGCGGACGCTGACCGCCGAGGACGTCCTGACCGGCCAGCCCCCCGACATCACCACCCATCTCAGGCCGTTGGCCGAAATTTCGAACTTCGTCCGGTACGCCCCCGACGACGTCACCGACGCCGACGCCGCCCGCGCATGGGACGGCAGCGACGCCGTCCGCCGCGCCGCGCGCTCGCGCACCCCCCTCCCCACCCGCCTGCGCGACCGCCTCCTCCTGCGATGATCCAGGCCATGAGAAGCGTCGAGGCCCAGCTCCTGCACCGCCCGCCCGGCCTCACCGCGGCCGACGTCGTCCGGCACCTGACCGCGATCCAGGCCCAGGACGTGCCCTCCGCCCTGCTCGCCTTCCGCGCCCGCTCGGCCACCCTCACACCGTCCGCTATCGAGGCCGCCTGGCAGGCCCGCGAGATCGTCAGGACGTGGGGCCCGCGCGGCACGCTGCACTTCGTGCACGCCGACGACCTCCCCTGGATCCACGCCCTCACCAGCAGCGACACCGCGGCCCTGCGCCGCCTGCGGCAGGAGGGCGTCACAGGCGACGACCTGCTCCCGCTCGCCGTGAACGCGCTCGCCGGCCAGGGCCCGCTGACCAAGGCCGAGCTGACGGAACGCCTCGCCGGACGGGCCCGCGGCCAGGGCGTCGTGCACCTGATGGCGCTGGCCGCCCATCACGGCCTGGCGGTGCTCGGCCCGTCCAGGGCGGGCAAGCCGACGTACGTGCACGCGGGCGACTGGCTCGGCGCGCCCGTCGTGCCCGAGCCCGACCGCGGGAAGGCGCTGAAGGAACTGGCGGTGCGCTACAGCCGCGCCCATCACCCGGCCACCCCCGAGGACCTGGCCGCCTGGTCCGGCCTGCCGCTCGGCGAGGCCCGCGCCGCCTGGCGGGCGAGCACCGACCAGGAGCCGCCCGAGCCCGGCGAGCCCGTGCTGCGCCTCGCGCCCGCCTTCGACGAGTACCTGATGGGCTGGCGCGGCCGGGACGGCGTCCTGGCCGCCGAGCACGCCGCCGAGGTGTTCCCCGGCGGCGGCGTCCTGCGCCCGGTCGTGCTGTCGGCGGGGACGGTCGCGGGCGTGTGGTCCAGGAAGGGCGCGCAGGTGAGCGTGCAGCCGTTCGGCGAGCTGCCCGAGGAGCTGGTCCAGGCGGAGGTCGAGGACGTCCGCCGCTTCCTCAGCGGTCGCTGACCGCGTCTCCGCCGCGCTCCCCCTGGCCGAGCCCCCGGCGGCAGGACATCGAGCGGCATCTCCACGGCCGGCCCCGGCGGGACGTAGACGGCCCCGCTCCACCGCTCGGCGTGCCGGCCCGGCGTGAGCTGCTCCCGCGTGACCTCCACGTCCGCGTGCCCGGTCGTCAGCACCGCCTCGTCCACCCGGTACGCCGTCCCGCCCGCGCTGACCCGCAGCCCGTCCGCCGTCCGCACGATCCGCGTCACCTCGGCCACCACCGGACGCACCCCCACCCGCGGCGGCGCCGACGCGCACAACGCCGCGAACGCGTCGGCCAGGTACTGCCCGTAGAGCCGGCGCGGCGGGCACTCCGCCGGGTCGAGGCCGCCCCAGACGGCCGGCGACCCGAACCGCTCCTCGGGCAGGAGACCGTCGGGCGAGCGCACCGTGCTCTCGCCCGCCGTCGGGTTCGCCCCGAACCACGCGGGCCGGCCGGACCAGCAGCCGTTCCAGCACCGACAACCCCCGCGGTCCCACCCCGACCAGGGCGATGACCAGCTCCCCCATGCCATCCGCCTACCCGGAAGAAAGGCATGTGACCGTTGAGAGTGAATTGTCGTGAAAGCGATCCGGCGCATCGGGTGATAAGAGAAGAACCACTTGACGCACGGAGGCTGGACATGACGGGGGAGACCATCGCGACGGCGGTGCCGTGGGCCGCCCGCGCGCCCGGCGAGCGCACGCTCGACGAACGCTTCGAGGAGGTGTTCGACCGGTACTTCGGCGAGATCCACGCCTACGTCGCGCAGCGGCTCGGCCCCGACCACGCCGAGGACATCGTCGCCGAGACCTTCCTGACCGCCTTCCGCAAGCGCGCGCACTACGACCCGTCGCGGGCGGGCGTGCGCGCCTGGCTCTACGGCATCGCCACGAACCTCATCGGCAAGCAGCGCCGGCTGGAGGCCCGCACGCTGCGGGCGCTCGGCCGCTGCGGCCCCGACGGCGACGCGCCCGGCCACGAGGAGGCCGTCGCCCTGCGGGTCAGCGCCCAGAGCCTGCGTCCCGACCTGGCCGCCGCCCTGGCCGAGCTCGACCGGCGCGACCGCGACGTGCTGCTGCTCGTCGCGCTCGCCGGGCTGAGCCACGACGAGATCGCCACCGTCCTCGGCATCCCGTACGGGACCGTCGGGTCGCGGCTCAGCCGGGCCCGCAGGAAGCTGCGCGTCCTGCTCGGCACGCACGTCCTGGAGGCCACCCATGCCTGACCCCCGCCCGCCCGCCTCCGACGCCCCGGGGCCGCGCTCCTCCTCCGTCCCCGAGCAGTCCGGGCCCGCTCCTGACCCGCGCCCGTCCTCGGTCCCCGAGCAGTCCGGCCCCGCTCCCGACCCGCGCCCGTCCTCGGTCCCCGAGCAGTCCGGCCCCGCTCCCGACCCGCGCTCGTTTCCTGGCGGTGACGACCTGCGAGCCCTGCGTGACCTGTACGGGCATCCGGCGCCCGCGCCCTACGCCCAGGCCAGGGTATGGCGGCGGGTGGCGGCCGGACGCCGCCGCCGGCGCCTGACGCGGCTGTCGGCGCTCTCCCTTGCCACGGCCACGGCCGCCGCGCTCGCCGTGGCGCTCATGCTGGTCAGAGGGACGCCGCCCGCCGTGCCGGGCCGCTCGATCCTGCTAGCGGCGGCCAGTACGGCGGCCTCCGGACAGCAGGCGGCCTACTGGCACATCAGCCGGGTGCACGACGGCGACCGCCTCACCGAGCTCTGGGCCACCCGCGACGGCCGAGCCTGGACCTGCACCTTCACCCCGGTTCCCGACTCCACCGTTACGATCACCTCCACCCTGGCCCCCAGCTCGCCCCCTGCCGCCTCCGCGTCGGACCCGGGCCGCGCCACCACCCCAGCGCCCCCCTCGGGGCCGGCCTCCGAGGAGAGCTGTGCGGGGCGTGGGCGGGTCGTCCCGGTGACGGGCCGGGCGCCGTTCACCATGGCGGGCCGCGACCTGACGTTCCGCCAGATCCAGGAGCTGCCCGCCGACCCCGCGGCGCTCAGGGAGCGGGTGGCCGCCATGTTGCCTGCCGGTTCGGCGGGCCTGCTCGCCGACGCGCTCAGCGGCCTGCTGTGGAGCAAGCCGTCACCCCCCGCCGTACGCGCCGCCGCCTACCGGGCGCTGGCCGACCTGCCCGACGTCCGCTACCTGGGCGGTCGCGCCGACCCGCTGGGCCGTCCGGGGGAGGCGTTCAGCTATCCGCTCCCCACCGGCGTCCGGCGTACGTTGATCATCGACCCGGCCACCTCCCAGGTCCTGGCCGGCGCCGACGCGGGCGGGACCGGCAGCTCGCAGATCGTCCTCACGGCAGGCTGGACCGACCAGGCCCCCGACCTGCACTGACCCCCGACCTGCACTGACCCCATCCCGGCAGGCGCGTGACCGCCGCGCGGCGAGTTCAGCGCGCCCCGAAACAGGAGCCGCGACGTGTTCTGGCGTGCCCGCACGACCACCGGCAGGGCCATCTGCCTGAGCGACCAGTTCCCCGCCGCCGACGTCGCGGAGGTGATGGACGGACGAGTCCGATTCGCCGGCCTGCCACCCGCCGACCTCGGCACGGAGATCGACTGGACCGCCGACCCGTACGGCAACCGCTCCTGGGCGCTGAACCTGCACACGCTGCGCTGGGCGGGCCGGCTGGTCGCCGCGTACGAGCGCACGGGCGAGCGGGCCTGCCTGGAACGCGCCGCCGACGTGACCGCGCAGTGGATCAGCCGGAACCCGCGCGGCGGGCACGACCTGAGCCCGTGGGCGTGGGCCGAGCACGCCGTCGCCCTGCGCGCGCCCGTGCTGGTCTGCCTGAGCGAGCACGTGCGCACCCCGCAGCTGTGGGCGAGCCTGGCCGAGCACGGCGAGGTCCTGGCCGACCCCGCGCTCTACCGCGCGGGCCACAACCACGGGCTGGACCAGGACATCGGGCTGCTGCTCATCGGCTGCCGCCTCGGCCGCGCCAAGTGGCGTGACCTGGCCGTACGCAGGATGACCGGATCGGCCGAACTGGCCGTCGACGCCCAGGGCGTGCTGCACGAACAGGCCCCCCGCTACGGCCTGTACGTGCACCGCCGTCTCGGCGTGGCCCTGCGCGCGATCAGCGAGAGCGGCGCCGAGCCCCCAGCCCGCCTCGCCGGCCGCCGGACCGCGCTGGAGGGCTACATCGCGCACGCCACCCAGCCCGACGGCTGCCTGACCCCCATCGGCGACAGCCCGGCCGACACCCGCGCCCCCGGTTTCCCCCACGACGGCCCCCTCGTACGCGTCTTCGACGCCGGATACGTCTTCGGCAGGACCGCCTGGGACGACCCCCGCTCGGCCCACTACTCGATCAGGTTCGGCCCCGGCCGCCGCCTGCACGGCCACGAGGACCACCTCGGCGTCACCTACAGCGCCCAGGGCCGCCGCATCCTGGTCGAGGCCGGGTTCCACTCCTACGAACGCACCGAGTACGCGGCCTGGACCCGTACCCCGCAGGCCCACAACGTGCCTGTCCCGGACGGGGACTTCCGTCCCGGCACGGCCACCCGCCTGGTGCACGCCGACCTCGGCCCCGGACGCCAGGAGTTCGAGCTCGCCGACGACGCCTACGGGGTGACCAGGACCCGCCGCGTCCTGGTCGGGCACGGCGAGGACGTGATGGCCGTCCGCGACTCGGTGCCGTCGGGGACGCTGCGCAGCCTGTGGCACTTCGACCCCGCGCTACGGCTGGTCGAGCGGCGGCCGGACGCCGTGGTGCTCGGCGACGGCGGCTGGCGGGTCACGCTGCTCCAGCGGCCCGCGACGGGCATGGAGGTGGGGACCACCACCGTCTCCACCGGCTACCTGCGCACGGAGGAGGCGGTGACGATCACGTCAGGAAGCGCAGCCGAGGTCCTGACCGTGATCCTCCCAGGCACCGCCACCCCAGCCGCCCCCCACCTACCCCCGCCATGGAACCCTTCACCCTGACCCGCACACCGAGCACACCGTCCTGCAGCGAGCACCGCGCCCTCCCTACCGCCGGCATCCGTCCGCTGGGACCGCCCCTGCACCACGTCTCCTGCGCCCGCCGCCGAACCCTCGTGCAGTTCGGCAGCCACCCACGACGGCGCCGGCAGCACCGGGCGACGGTCGAGGTCGGCTGCGCACAGGCGATCAGGGAAGGAAACGTCGTCGCGGCACCCAGAAAGACCAGGTCCGGCCCGGGGCGGTCCGGGAAATACGTCGGCCCGGCGTCCGGCGAGGCCGGGTCAGGTCAAGCGGCGAGCCGTGTTCACCAGCTCGCCGACCCCCGCGATCCGGGTGACGACCTTGCTCCCGTCCATCAGGTACCGCGGCGGCCTCCGGGCATGCCCCACCCCTCCGGGCGTGCCGGTCGCGATGACGTCGCCCGGCCGCAACGTGAGGATCTGTGACAGGTACGCGATCAGCTCGGCCGGCGGGAACACCAGGCCGGCCGTGTCCGCCTGCTGCACGACCTCCCCGTCCACCTCGCACTCCAGGGTCATCGCCCCGCTGATCTCGTCCGGCGTGACGAGGAAGGGCCCGAACGGCGTCGTCCCCTCGAACGTCTTGCCCTGCAGCCACTGCGCCGTACGGTTCTGGTAGTCCCTGGCCGTCACGTCGTTGAGCACCGAGTACCCGGCGATGGCCGCCTCGGCCTCCTCGCGCGAGGCGCCGCGCACCTCCGCCCCGACGATCACGGCCAGCTCACCCTCCCAGTCCATGGAGTCCGACACCGCGGGCAACTCGATGTCGTCGTACGGCCCGATCAGCGCCTCGGCGAACTTCGCGAACACCGTCGGATACCGCGGCAACTCCCGTCCCATCTCCAGGATGTGATCGCGGTAGTTGAGCCCGACACAGATGATCTTCCCCGGCACCGGCACCACGGGCGCCAGGTCCGCCGTGGACAGCGGATGCCGCGCCCCGTCCGCCGCGGCGGCCACCTCCCGCCAGCGCGGATCGGCCAGCAACATCCCGACGTCGGGCGCCCCGACCTCAACGGCGTGCTCCCCGTCGATCCGGACGGCGGCCGTACGGCGCGGCAGTCGCAGCGTCGCGAGCTTCACTCGAGCTCCTCTCGATACTGGTGCAGGCCCTCAGACGGGCGTGTCGGAGAAACAGAACAACTCGAACCGGGTCCGCGCCTGAAACCACCGCGTCCCGGATGCGGCGATGCCCAGGCGACAGCAGCCCCAGGCACTGGATGCCCGCCCGAAGGCCGGGGTGACACCCGGCGGACCGTCCGGACCGGAGTGGGCCGGCACGACAGCCCCACGCTCGCCACCCACCCACCCACCCCACCTCGCCCGCCCGCTGGACCGTCGGATGCAGCGTCTTCCACTCACCCCCACGCACCCGCGCCCCGACCCAGGACGAACACGCATCAAGCCGCCGACCTAATCCCAGAACAGGACGGATGCCCGGCGGTGAGGCCCGCATGTACCCCCCTCCTCGGGATTCATGCTGCCCAACGCTAGGGAGTAATTCCGCGTACTGCACTAGCGTTCTGCTGTGAAGAACAAGCCCGCGTACCCCCTGGGCTCGGTCGACAACGCGCTGCTCCTGCTCCACATGCTGCGTGACCAAGGACGTCTCAAGGTCACCGACGTCGCCAAGGAGCTCGGCATCGCCCGTTCGACCGCGCACCGCCTGCTGGCGATGCTGGTCTATCGCGACTTCGCCGTCCAGGACGAGCACCACGCCTACCTGCCGGGCCCCTTCCTCGGCCCGGCGGCGGGCGACGGCGGCGGCTCGTCCCTGCGCGAGCTGCGCGCGCACGTCCGGCCGGCCATGGAGGCCCTGTGCGCCCGCGTCCGGGAGACCGTGAACCTCATGGTCAGGATGGGCACCGAAGTACGCTTCCTGGACAGCATCGAATCCCCGCAGATCCTGTACGTCGGCGACCGCCGTGGCACGATCCTGCCCGCCCACCGCGCCTCCGGCGGCAAGGTCCTGCTGTCCTCGCTGCCCCGCGACCAGCTCGCCGCCCTCTACCAGGACCTGCCCGACCAGGAACGCGCGTCCCTGCTCCGCGAACTCGACGAGATCCGCCCCCGCGGCTACGCCCTCAACCTCGACGGCACGGAACAGGGCGTCTCGGCGATCGGAGCGGCGCTACGCAACGGCCGCGGCACCCCCGTAGGAGCCCTGTCCATCTCGATCCCCTCGGCCCGCTACACCCCCGAACGCCTCCCGTCCCTCCTGACCGACCTCCGCCAATCCATAACCGAAGCCGAACCCCACCTCACCGACTTCCCCACCTGACCCGCCAGAAGCCCCCGACAGCCGCCGATCACCACAAGACAACCGACTATCGAGGGGAGGTGAGCAGCAACGGCTTGAGCTGCCGAAAAAACTCCACCGCATCCGCCAGAGAATCCCTCCCCGGCGCCCCCTCGATGATGTTCACGGTAAGCAGCCGCCTGTAGTCAGACGTCCACCCGTAGACAAACGCAATGTTCTGACCCTGACCATTCTTCCGTCGAGCGGCGAAACCGGGCCCGAGACCATAAGGAAGATCGGTCCCATTGGTGGATCGTCTTGTGTTCTCCAGATCTTCCGCATCATCCGGCGACGGATCGAACACTTCGATCACGAGCCCCAGCTTGCCTTCTGCGGTCAGATCCGTGGCCACGGAGCATGACGCGAAACGGCCCTTGTCCATTTTCGTGCCGACGGCACTGTAGTTCTTGAAACCTGTGGCGATCTTGATAGCGTCCGCCGAGATCATGTCGCATTCCTGGGGCGTTGCGGTCACGTCACCCAGCGGCCGGTTGTCCGGCGGCAGAGTAGAGGGGGCCGAACATGCTGACATCGTGAGAGCGCTGAGGAAGGTCACCAAGGACCAGATTCTCATGAATCTCGCTCCTGATAGTTGGCCTCGGACTCCTTGAAACCGAGCACGATGGCCGCGTCCGGGCGGTCGAACACGCGGCCGGTCTCGTTGAGATGCAGCCACTCGTCGTAGGACTCCCGCTGGTCCGAGTTCATTTCGTCCCAAGGCTTGATCTCTCCATTGACCAGGAAATGCCCGGCAGCCCCCGGCGAGAAGTCCTTGTGACGGTACGGATGCGTTCTGGCCGGTACGGAACCGTCCCCGAACAAGCCGTGGCGCATCATGGTGGCGGCGGTCAGGTCCGAGAACATGTGTTTGGCGGCCCCCAGCGCATCGTCGGCGTTCATGCGAGCCTGTTCCTCCCGGTTGGGCTTGATCTTGCCGAAGAGCTCTCCCTTGGCCGTGTCGACCAGCAGTCCGATGAACTTGCCGGGAGGGCCAGGGGCAAGCCCGGCGACCGCTTCCGTCATCTCCTTGAACGCGGAGAAGCGGGCGTCTTCGGCCTTCGCCTTCTCGATGCCGGAGATGTTGGCCGCATCGGTGATCATCCACGTCGTGACGCTGAGGCCGCGTGCCGCTCGGGCGAACTCCGCGCCTCCACTCCGGCTCATCCGCTCCTCGAGGATGTCCTGCCGTGCGGCGTCCAGTTGCCGCCGAGTGGCGCCGGGATGCGCCCGGCGCCACGCCGTGAGATCCGCCTCGACCTCCGATTCGATCTTGGTTGCCAGTTCGTCCAGCATCCGGGCGGCGTACAGGCCGTGCGCGGCGGTCACCTTCCGGAAGGCGTCGTCGTCCTCGAACGCCCAGGCCATGGCCTGCTTCATGTCCTTGGCGTTGAACTTGGCGCCGTAGGGGTCGCCGCCGAGGAGGTTCTTGTCCGCATTGGCGCTTGCCTCCACTCCGGGCCGCTTGTCGGTGAACGACTGGGCGTCGCGGTGTACGTCGCCGATGTACTGGGTGAGGACGATGCCGAGGTGGGGGCGGGTGGAGGGGAGGTTGGTCTGGACCTTGGGGTCGCTCCAGAAGCGGACCGCCCATGAGGCGATCAGGGCGGACTTGTAGCCGCGTGATCCGCCCGGTGGCAGGTCGTGGTCGCGGAACTCCGTGGTGGCGGCCTGGATGGCCCAGCCGAGGTCGGCGTCGGCGTCGCCGAGCCAGGGGTGGGTGCGCATCAGGTACGCGAGGGGTTTGCGAGCGGGGTCGGTGAAGAAGTCCTGGGCCACGGCGGGGTGGTGGGCCAGGGCGATCAGGGCGGTGCCCATGGGGCTGAGGTCGCCGGGGGAGACGTCTCTGGGGCCGGGGAGCGTCCAGGGGTCTCGGGGGAGGGACAGGTCGGGGGGATGGGCCAGGTCCTGGTCGTGCAGCTTGCGGACCAGGGTGAGCAGGAAGGTGTGGTCGAAGTCGCCGTCCTGGAGGAGTCTTTTCACGGCGAACGCGTCCTGGGGGTGGTCGATGTCCTCGATCAGGCGGTCGGCGTAGTCGGCGGCCAGGCGCATCCGGCCGACGCCGTGGGAGGCGGTGCCCAGCAGGGTGCTGAGCATGGTGAGGAACCTGTCCTGGGTGGCCGTGTCGTAGAGGAGGGGACGGTCGCCGGGCGGGAGGTCGGAGGAGTAGGCGCGGGCTATGAGCGATTTGAGTTCACGTGGCGGCATCAGGGTGAGGAAGGCCACGGCGAAGAACGGGTCGTTCTTGTGACGTTCGAGTTCGGCGACGGATTCTGCGTCGAGTGAATGGGATGCGATTTTTGCACGGAGTCGCGCGGCCAGTGCGGTGGCCGCGGCCGTGCCTTCGGAGGGGGATTTCGACAGCCATGGGGATTCGTCGGCCCACAGGACGCCGTCTTCGCCGGGGCGCCGGTCCGGGGTGGCGAGGATGAGGTCGAGACGGCCCTGGAGTGTGGGGATCCGGTCGTGCAACTGGCGGCCGATGGTCGACAGCTGGGCCGGCCCCCACAGGGACAGGCCCAGGGTGGTGAGGGCTCGTTCGACTTGGAGGCCGATGTCGGGGAGCGTGCGGCCTGCTCGGTTCATGCCGTTGATGAGCTGGGTCATCAGGGCGGGGTCGATGCCCACGGGAGGGGTCATGAGGCGGGCTCGGACGGGTGCAGTGTGTCGAGCAGCCTCAGTGCCCGGGTGAAGAGGTCCTTGAAGCCGTGGTCCCAGGTGCGCAGGTCGGCGGCGAGGCTGTCGCCGGCGGGGCCCTTGAGCGCGCCGCCGTCCACCAGACGGATCAGGGCCGTCAGGTCGTTGGCGTGTTCGTCGCGCAGCCGTTCGATGTGACGCCGGGCGGCGGTTATTTCGTGCTGCGTCGCCATCATCACCCGATTTCGTTGCGCTTTGGGGGCGGGGGAGGGGTGGTCGATGGCATATTAGCCCGCCGCGTCGGCGTCGGTGAAATGAAAAAGGGGCCCTCGCGTAATTCGGCTCTGGGCTGATGAATTAGAGGTGGGGAGTTTGTAATGATAAATAGACTAAACGCATTATTTGTTGGATAGAGGCGAGGAGGAAGTGTTGGGGTGGGTGTCAGGTGAAGGGAGACGAGCGCTGGTGGCGAGGCTGAGTGTGGAGGGCGCGGTGCTGCTGGGGGAGATGAGGGTGCGTCCTCTTGGGGGGACGGTCATGGGGTTTGCCCAAGAGGACGGATGGATGGACGGCCTAACGGTCATCCCCTGGGACGGCGTTCCGGGTGGCGGTGACGAGGTCGGCGACGACCTCGGCCGTCAGGCCGATGCCGAACGTGCGGAACTTGATCAACGGGATGCCGAGCGCCAGCCCCACCAACGGCGAATCGGTCCGGTCGAGGTCGGGCAGCCCCGGGGCCTGCCGGAGCCGTTCCTTCAGCACCCGGCCGCCCACCGGGTGCGCCAGCCACTCGCCCAGCGTGGACATCTCACTCAGTTCGCCCACATATCCGTCGCCGGGCGTGCTCATCTCCGCGCGCAGCCGGATGTCCCGTGACGACGCGCCCACCTCGACGGTGAACGCGCCGGGGTCGATCCGCCAGCCGCCGCGCGTCACCGACCACCGCGCCAGGTCGCGCGGCCCGAGGGTGAGCCGTACGCGTTCGCTCGCCCCGGGGGCCAGGCCGACCTTGGCGAAGGCGCGCAGCCCGTGGCGGGGCCGCGAGGGATGTTCGGCCTCGAAGGCGACGTAGAGCTGGGCCACCTCCTGGCCGTGGCGGTCGCCGGTGTTGGTGACGGTGAAGGCGACGTCCCAGGTGTGCGGGCCGGTCTCGTGCACGTCCAGGTCGGAGTACTCGAACCGGGTGTAGGTCAGCCCGTGGCCGAAGGGGTAGGCGACCTCGGTGCCCAGCGTGTCGTGGTGCCGGTAGCCGACGTAGCGGCCCTCGCCGTACACGACGTGGCCGTCGGAGCCGGGGAAGTGCAGGTGGGACGGCACGTCGGCGAGGCGCAGCGGGATCGTCTCGGTGAGCCGTCCGGACGGGCTGTGCGTGCCGAGCAGCAGGTCGGCCAGCGCCGCGCCGCCCGCCTGGCCGAGCAGCCAGCCCTCCAGGACGGCCGAGGCGAGGTGCCGCCACCCGGCCACCGACACGACCCCGCCGTTGGACAGCACGACGACCACCCGCGGGCACACCTCGGCCACCTGGTGCAGCAGCTCGACCTGGACGCCGGGCAGGTCGATCGAGGTGCGGTCGAAGCCTTCGGACTCGGCGGCCTCGGGCAGGCCGAGGAACACCACGGCCACCTCCGCCGCCGCCGCGCTCTCCACGGCCTCCCGGGCCAGGTCGGCGTCGGCCTGGCCGTCGAGCCGGTAGCCGGCGGCGAACGTCAGCCCCTCGACGGCCCGGCCGAGCGCGTCGAGCGCGGTGTCCAGGCGGGTGGGCACCACGTGCGAGCTGCCGTGGCCCTGGTAGCGCGGGGTGCGGGCGAGCTCGCCCAGCACGGCCACGCGCAGGCCGGGGGCGAGCGGCAGCACGCCGTCGTTCTTCAGCAGCACTGCGGAGGCGCGGGCGGCCTCGCGGGCCAGCTCGTGGTGCTCGTCGACGTCCCAGCCGTCGTGCCGCTCGCGGCCGGCGACGCGTTCGGCGAGCCCGGCCACGCGGCCCGCCGCCAGGTCGAGCACGGACTCGGGCAGGCGGCCCGAGCGCACCGCGTCCTCGATCAGGCCGTCGGTGCCGGTGGGCGGCATCTCCAGGTCCAGGCCGGCTTCGAGGGCCGCCACCCGGTCGTTGACCGCGCCCCAGTCCGACATCACCAGGCCGTCGAAGCCCCACTCCTCGCGCAGCAGGGTGGTCAGCAGCCAGCGGTGCTGGGAGGCGTACACGCCGTTGACGCGGTTGTAGGAGCTCATGATCGCGTACGGGCGGGCCTCGCGGACGATGTGCTCGAAGGCGGGCAGGTAGATCTCGCGCAGCGTGCGCTCGTCGACGTCCGCGCTGATCCGCATGCGGTCGGTCTCCTGGTTGTTGACCGCGAAGTGCTTCACGCAGGCCCCGACGCCGCGCGACTGGACGCCGGTGACCAGCGCCGCCCCCATCACCCCGGTGAGGTACGGATCCTCGGAGAAGTACTCGAAGTTGCGCCCGCACAGCGGCGACCGCTTGATGTTCACCCCCGGGCCGAGCACGACGTCCACCCCCAGCGCGGCGGCCTCCTTGGCCAGCGCCGCGCCCACCCGGCGGGCCAGCGCCGGGTCCCACGAGGAGCCGAGAGCCACGGCGGGCGGGAAGCACGTGGCGGGCTCGCTGCGGGTCAGGCCGAGCGCGTCGCCGGCGTCCTCGCGCTGGCGGCGGATGCCGTGCGGCCCGTCCGACAGCGTGAGCGCGGGCACCGCGTCGCGGACCGCCGTGGTGTGCCAGGTGTCGCTCCCGGACGTGAGCGACGCCTTCTCTGCCGTGGTGAGGTCGGGGGGAAGAGCCATGGAACACCTCGTTATCTGGGCTGCAGTCCTAGTTGCTTGAGGAAGGTGATGACGGCGGCACGCATGTCCACCTGGTCCGGGTCGAGCAGCCACTGCGTCTGCAGGCCGTCGACGAGCGCGATGAGCTGCTGGGCGACGGCGTCGGGATCGTGGTCGAGCGGCGGCGTGGCGCGTTCGAACAGGGCGCCGAGCAGCCACGCGGCCTGCCGGCGCAGCCTGCGGTAGCGCTGGACGAAGTAGTCGTGGGCGGGATGGCCGGGATCGGCGGCCTCGCCGGAGATCTTCACGTACAGCCCGACCAGGCCGGGCGTGCCCATGTTCCTGGCGACCTGCTCGACCGCGCGGTCGAGCAGCTCCTGCGGCGAGAGCCCGTCGTCGGGGCCGCCCATCAGCTCGCCGTCGACCTCGTCGCGGCGGCTGAGCACCTGGATGAGCAGGCTCTCCTTGCCGGGGAAGTGGTGCAGCAGCCCTGCGTGGGTCAGGCCCGCGTGCGCGGCGATGTCGCGCAGCGACACCGCGTGGAAACCCGAGCGGGAGAACAGCTCCGTGGCGGAGTCGAGGATGCGGGCGCGCGTGCGCTCGCCCTTGCTCCCTCGCCGTGGCGTCGGTTCGGTCACCGGCCGGCCTTTCTGGGTCTGGGGGCACGCGGGCTGCGAATGCGGGCCGGGGGACCGCGGGATCGGCCCTCCACCGGCTCGCCCAAGAACCTACCACGTGGTTAGTTTCGCGGACCAACGCCCGCGGCGGACCACGGCGGACCACGGCGTACCGCAGCGGACCACGGCCGACCGCGGCGGGCCCTAGAGCCAGTCGCGGCGTTTGAAGACCATGTAGAGCACCATGCACACCGCCGCCATCAGCAGGATCGCGAACGGGTAGCCGAACACCCAGTGGGTCTCGGGCATGAAGTCGAAGTTCATCCCGTAGATGGTGCCGACCAGCGTCGGGGCGAACAGGATGGCCGCCCACGCGGAGATCTTCTTGACCTCCTCGCCCTGCTGGATGCTGGCCTCGGTCATGCGGGCCATCTCCGCGTTCTGGGCCTGGGTCACCAGCGTGGAGTTGACCACCAGGATGTTCTGCAACATCTGGCGGAAGGCCGAGATGCGCTCGGTCACGGTGATCGCGTGGTCGGCGACGTCGCGCAGGTAGCTCTGCAGCTCGTCGTTGACGCCGTACTTGGCGGCGCCGGCGATGAAGCCGTGGATCATGCCCACCAGCGGCGCGGTGGCCCGCTGGAACTCGATCACCTCGCCGGACAGCTCGTAGACGCGCCGCGACACCGAGGGGTCGCCGCTGAAGACCTCGACCTCGATCTCCTCGATGTCCTTCTGCAGCCCGGCCACCACCGGCGCGTAACCGTCGACCACGGCGTCGAGGATCGCGTACAGGACGGCCTGCGGGCCCTGGCGCAGCAGGTCGGGGTCGGACTCCATGCGCTTGCGCACGCCCTGCAGGTCGGGGGCCTCGGCGTGGCGCACGGTGATCACGAAGTTGGGGCCGACGAAGACGTGCAGCTCGCCGAAGGCCACCTCCTCCACGTCGTCGAGGTAGCGGGCGGCGCGCAGCACCACGAACAGCGTGTCGCCGTAGCGGTCGGCCTTGGCCCGCTGGGAGCCGACGATCGCGTCCTCCAGCGCCAGCTCGTGCAGCTCGAACTCCTCGGCGAGCTTGACCAGCTCCCACTCCTTCGGACGGTAGAGGCCGATCCAGGCCATGCTGTCCGGCATCTGCTTGAGTCGTTCGAAGGCGTCGGCGAGCGAGCCGGGGTTGTCGACCCGCTCGCCGTTCTGGTAGACGGCGTTGTCGATCACGGTGGGCCGGTAGGGGTGCTCCTCGGCGGCGCGCGGGTCCATCGAGTGCTCCGGCGCCTCCTCGCGGTTGTCACCGCTGCGCCTGAACCCCTTCACCCTGGCCATGCACCCTCCGTTCCGGTTGCCGTGTCGACTACTTACTGTGGGGACACCAGGCTGTCGAGCTCCTGGGTCGCCCGGTCCCTGATGGTCTTGCGCCACATCGGCGTCCAGCCGAACAGCAGCCCCTGCGGCCTGCCGAGAGCCATTCTGGACCAGCGCCTGAAGTCGAAATCGTCGTGGTGGCGGACGATGAGGTCGTCCTCGAACCTGAACAGCGCGTCGATCTCGTTGACGACCGTGCGGCCGGTGGAGGAGAAGGTGTAGCTGGCCGTCCAGTGGGCCGAGCCGCTGAACTCGTCGGCCTGGACGTCGCGGTAGGCGGATCTCAGTCCGTCGCGCACGCCGAGCTGCAACCGCCACATCGCCATCACCCGGTCGCGGCCCTCGACCTCCTGGAAGATGGGGTCGCCGAAACTGATCTCGGGGTGGTAGCAGCGTTCCATGGCCGCGAAGTCCGCGCGGCCCAGAGCGTCGTAGAAGGCGCTGATGAGCGCCACGTGCCGATCGTTCACCTTGCTATCGAATCATGGCCGCACCATTGTCCCAGCACACCGCCCGCAGCCACTGCTCGCCGAGATCCAGGCGGGCGAGTGCGTCGAGCTGGTGCGCGTAGGGGTACGGGATCGTCGGGAAATCGCTGCCGAGCACCACCTTCCCCGAAAGCCCGAGATCACGCAGAACCGGGCGCAATCGGTGGGGAAACGGCATGCCGCGCTCGGAGAAGTCGGTGAAGGCCATGGTGGTGTCCAGGGCGACCCGCTCATGGCGGACGGCCAGCTCGAAGAACGGCTCGTACTCGGGCATGCCCAGATGCGCGATCACCGCCCGCAGCCGCGGATGGGCGGCCAGCACCGCGCCGATCGGCCCCGGCCCCACGTGGCCGCCGGGCACGGGCACCGAGCTGGCGTGCACGACCACGGGCACGCCCGACTCCGCCAGCAGCCCCCAGACCTCGGTCAGCTCGGGCGCGGCCGGGTCGAAGCCGCCGACCTGGAGGTGCACCTTGAAGATCTGGACGCCGTCCGCCAGCGCCGCGCGCACATAGCCGGCGACGCCCGGCTCGGGGTAGAACGTCGCCGACGGCAGGCAGTCGGGGTTGCGGCGGGCGAAGTCGAGCGTCCAGGCGTTGAGGTCGCGGGCCATGTCCGGCCGGTGCGCGTACGCCAGGGCGGGGAAACGCCGTACGCCCATCTCGCGCAGCCTCGTCAGCCGCTCCTCGACCGGCTGTTCGTACTCGATCTTCCAGCCGGCGCCCATCAGCGGGCCGCCGTGGTTGAAGTGATGCCAGACCCGGCGTTCCATTCGTTCGGGCAGGAAGTGCACATGCAGGTCGATCACGCCCGGCAGCCCGAGGTCGCGCCACCACGCCGGAACGTCCGCGTCAGAATGTAGTTCTGCGGCCACAGCCGGGACTTTACCCGGCTAGTGTTTCTCCTCGATGGACATGCTCTGGACCCACCTGATCAAGGTTCAGCCTGACCCCGACCCCTGGGTCGTGCTGGTCTCGGCGCTGGCCGCGCTGGCGGTCGTCGCGTTCCGCACACCCTGGCAGGTGTCCAGGGGCCTGATCACGATCGCCCACGAGGGCGGCCACGCGGTCATGGCGCTGCTCACCCGGCGCAAGCTCGAAGGCATCCGGCTCCACTCCGACACCTCCGGCGTCACGCTGACCAGGGGCCGCCCCAACGGCCCCGGCATGGTGCTGACCGCGCTCGCCGGCTACCTGGCCCCCTCGCTGCTGGGGCTGGCCGCCGCCTGGCTGACCGAGCAGGGCCGCATCACGCTGCTGATCTGGAGCGTGCTGCTCTTCCTGGTGTGCATGCTGCTGCTGATCCGCAACCTCTACGGCGCGCTGATCCTGCTGGTCACCGGGGGCGCGGTGTTCGCCCTGTCCATGTACGCGCCCGCCGAGGTCCAGCAGATCGTGGCCATGGTCGCGACGTGGTTCCTGCTGTTCGGCGGCGTCCGGCCGATCGTCGAGCTGCAGCGCAAGCGGCGCCGGCGGCAGGCCAGAGACTCCGACGCCGATCAGCTCGCCCGGCTGACGTTCCTGCCCGGCGGCTTCTACGTCTTCTTCTTCCTGGTCGTGGCCGCCGTGTCGGTGGTGTTCGGGGCGTACCTGATGAACCCGTTGACCCCTTGAAAGCCGAAATTTCACATTAAACTCACCGGCAACAGGGGGGAGTGCCGTGTTGCCAGCCGAGGACGCGCCCGGCTACCGGGTGCTCGACCAGGCGGGCCAGGGCGGTTTCGCCGTCGTCTACCGCGCCTACCAGGAGCGCCTCGACCGGGTCGTGGCGCTGAAGGTCCTGTCGGTCGACCGGGTCGACCAGCGCACCATGCGCCGCTTCCAGCGCGAGCTCCGGCTCACCGGCCGCCTGACCGGCCATCCCAACGTCGTGACCGTCTTCGACACCGGCGTGACGCGCTCGGGCAAGCCGTACATCGCGATGGACTTCTTCGAGAACGGCTCGCTGCGCGACAGGGTCCGCAAGGAGGGGCCGCTCGGCGTGCCCGACGTGCTGCGCGCGGGCGTCAAGCTGGCCGGCGCGCTGGCCGCCGTGCACGAGGCCGGGGTGCTGCACGGCGACATCAAGCCGCAGAACATCCTCGTCTCCCGCTACGGCGAGCCCGCCATCGCCGACTTCGGCGTGGCCAGGGTGGTGGACAACGCGGAGATCTCGGCCACCTCCCAGGCGTTCACCCCGCTGCACGCCGCCCCGGAGGTGCTCACCGGGCAGCCGCACTCGGTCTCCGGCGACATCTACTCCCTGGGCTCGACGCTCTACCACCTGCTGGCCGGGCAGCCCGCCTTCCACAACCCGGCCGACCCGTCGATCGCGCCGCTGATGTACCGGGTGCTGAGCCTCGACCCGCCGCCGATCAACCGGCCGGACGTGCCGCCGGCGGTGTTCGGCACGATCCTGCACGCGATGTCCAAGCAGCCCGGGCTGCGGCCGGGCTCGGCCAGGGAGCTGGCGTGGCGGTTGCAGGAGGTGCAGGCCGAGCTGGGGTTGCCGGTGACCGACCTGGTGGGCCAGGATCCGGGGCCGGGGCCGGCGACGTCCACCGTCCCGCGCCGCCCGCGCGGCGGCCCGCAGGCCCCGCCGCACCCCGGCGACTCCTCCCTCCCCGCCACCGGCAGCCGCCTCCCCCACGCCCCCGCCCCGCCTCTGCCCGGCCGCGTGGGGAGCGTGGGCGGGGGAAGGCGGGAGGCCCCCACGACGGGGAACGTGGGTGGGGGAAGGCGGGAGGCCCCCACGACGGGGAACGTGGGCGGCGCTCGGCGCGGAGCCACCACGACCGGAGACGTGGGCGGGGCGAGGCGGGAGGCGGTCACGGCGCCGCCTGCCGGGGCCGGGAGCCTCGGGAGGCGCCTGCTGATCGGGGGCTCGGTCGCGGCCGTGGCGATCGGCGGCACCGGCCTGGCCGTCTACCTGTCGCTGCAGCCGCCCGCCGGTTCGGGCCCCACCGACCGCCGCCCCGAGGCCGCGACCCCCGCGGCGACCGCCGCCACCACCCCTCCGCCGATCAGCAAGCGGGACGTCGCCGCGCTCGCCCCCCGCAGGCTCAAGGTCACCGCCGACCGCGGCGCCCTGGTGGAGCTGAGCTGGGCGCTCCCGGCCGACGCCCGCCGCTACCCGGTCGTCCTGCAACGTTCGCGGGCGGGCGGGGGCGACGTGACCGTCGTCGCCCTCGGCACGGGCGCCACCAGCGGCCGCGTCGCCGGGCTCGACCCGGACACCGGCTACTGCTTCCTGGTGGGCGTGCCGCTGCGCATCTCGGCGGCCACCACGGTCGCCTGGTCGAAGCCGGCCTGCGTCAGAGGGGCGCGCTCAGCCCAGTAGCTTGCGCGCCGCCTGCTCGATCTCCTCCTCCGACAGCAGCACGTGGTTGGCCGCGTCGCCCAGCGGGATGAAGCTGTCGGCCGAGGTCACCCGGGCCACCTGCCCGGTGAACCCGGCGTCGATCAGCTCGGTCGTCACGCCCTCGGACACGCCCCCGGAGTGGCGGGTCTCGTCGGCGATCAGCACCTTGCCGGTCAGCTCGGCCGCCCGCAGCAGGTCGTCCACCGGCAGCGGGGCCAGCCAGCGCAGGTCGAGGACGCGGCAGCCGTAGCCCTCCTGGGTGAGCCGGACCGCGGCGCGCAGGCTCATCCGCAGCCCGTTGCCGAACGTCACGATCGTCAGGTCACGGCCCTCGCCGTACGAGCGGGCCCGGCCGACGGGGACGTGCGTCTCGCGCCAGCGCCCCGGCGGCGTGTACGGCGCCAGCCAGCCGCCGTCGCCCTCCTCGAACAGGTCACGCGTGTGGTAGAGCGCGATCGGCTCCAGGAACACGCAGACCGACCCGGCCGTACGGGCGGCGGCCAGGCAGGTGCGCAACATGGCGGCGGCGTCGTCGGGACGCGCGGGCGAGGCCAGGACCAGGCCCGGGATGTCGCGCAGCGCGGCCACCGCGTTGTCGTTGTGGAAGTGGCCGCCGAAGCCCTTCTGGTAGGCGTAGCCGGCGACGCGGACGACCATGCCGTTGGTGTAGGCGCCGCGCGAGAAGAACGACAGGGTGGCGCCCTCGCCGCGGATCTGGTCGAGCGCGTTGTGCAGGTAGGCCAGGTACTGGATCTCCGGCACCGGGAGCTGGTTGGACACCGCCGAGCCGAGCGCGAGGCCGAGGATGGCCTGCTCGTCGAGGAGCGTGTCGAACACCCGCGAGCCGCCGAACCGCTTCTGCAGCCCCCGGGTGACGCCGTAGACGCCGCCCTTTTTGGCGACGTCCTCGCCGAAGACCGTCATCTCGGGGTAGACCACCAGCGCGTCGGCGAGCGTGCGGTTGATGGTCTGCGACAACGTGAGCGGCTTCTCCGTCTCGGGCAGCGTGCCGGCGAAGGCCTTCTCCCTGATCGGGCCCTCGGCCGCGGTCGGGCTGATGTTGGCGATCAGCTCGGGGCGGCGCGGCGCGATCGGCTCCATGACCTCCGCGGCCGAGCCGAGCCGCGGGGCGCGGGTGGTCTCCAGGGCGATGCGCAGGATGTGCTCGCGCGCCGACTCGTACGTCTTGAGCAGCTCCTCCGGCGTCTCCAGACCGGCCTCCACCAGCAGCCGCGCGGTGCGGACGAGCGGGTCGCGCTCCAGGTCGGCCCGCAGCTCCCGCTGGGTGCGGTAGGCCGACTCGACGTCGGACCCGGCGTGCCCCATCAGCCGCACGGTGGACAGGTGCAGGAACGCGGGGGAGCGGTTGGCGCGGACGTGCTGGACGGCGAGCGTGGCGGCGTCGTAGGCGTCGGCCAGGTCGCAGCCGTCGGCGGCGAAGTAGGCGATGCCCGGCCGCCGCGCCGCCGCCTCCACCCAGCCCTTGGGGGTGCGGACGCTGATGCCGATGCCGTTGTCCTCGCACACGAACAGGATGGGCAGCGGCTGCCCCTGGAAGGTGGCGTAGGAGGCGGTGTTGAGCCCGGTCAGGGCGCTGGCGTGGTTGATCGAGGCGTCGCCGAAGCTGCACACGGCGATGGCGTCGGGCGGCCAGGCCGACCGGTCGCCGAGCGCGGCGGCCCGTTCGATGGCGAAGGCCACGCCCACGGCGCGTGGCAGGTGGCTGGCGATCGTCGAGGTCTGCGGGATGACGGCCAGGTGGGGGTGGCCGAACACCTTGTGCCGGCCGCCCGCGATCGGCTCGTCGGCGGCCGCGGTCAGGCCCATCAGCACGTCGCGCAGGCCCTGCTCGGGCAGCCGGCCGGCCTGCTCGGACCTGGTCAGGTAGAAGGCGCCGGACCGGTAGTGCAGCAGCGCCGGGTCGCTCGCCCGGGCCGCGGCGGCGACCGCCGCGTTGCCCTCGTGGCCGGCCGACCCGATCGTGTAGAAGCCCTCGTTCTGCTCGCGGAGCCAGCGGGCGGCGATGTCGAGCAGGCGGCTGTCGAGCTGGCGCTGGAACAGGGTCCGGCACCGGTCGCCGGTGAGCGACGTGCCCTCGCGCACCGGGCCGCCGGGATCTCGGGCGGGGCCTGACTTCAGCGCCTCAACGGATTGGATGAAATGTGTCTCAACAGTGTCGCGCGCCACACCCTGATTATGTCCGTCATCGCCGCCGCCGTCTGCCGGAGTGCATGACAGATTGTGGTCCGGTCCGTTTAACCCTGATCCATGACCGTTTGCAGAGGTTTACGGCGTATCGGGGGTTTTCGTACGGCGGGAATGGCCGACGGTCAGTTAGTGATGGTTAACGCTGGCTTCGATCGCGGCGCGGGCCATCGTGTGCAGCAGGGGGCGCATGTCGTGCGGGGGCAGCTCGCCCGCGCTGTGCGGCGTCGAGTTGAGCAGGCCGAACACCGCGTGCGTCGCCGCGCGCAGCCGGGCCGGCGGGCACGCCGGGTGCAGCTCGGCCAGCACGGTCACCCACTCCTCGACGTAGAGCCGCTGCAGCCGCCTGATCCTGCGCCGCTCCGGCTCGGGCACGTTGCCCAGCTCGCGGTCGTGCACGGTGATCAGCGCCGGCTGGTCGAGGGCGAACGTGATCTGCACGTTGAGCAGCGCGTCGAGCGTCTCGGCCGGGCCGCCGGAGGAGGTCGCCACCGCCACCGCCGACTCCCGCAGCCGGGAGCTGACGTCGAGCAGCATCTCGGCGAGCAGCGCCTCCTTGCCGCTGAAGTGCCGGTAGAGCGCGGGACCCGAGACGCCGACCGCGCCCCCGATGTCCTCGATGGAGACCCCGTGGAAACCGCGGGCGGCGAACAGCCGGGCGGCCGCCGCGAGGATCTCCATGCGCCTTCTGCCGCGCTCGCGGGTAGGTGTGGAGGCAGTGGTCACGTCTCACATGCTAGACGATTACGTTAATGATGACTAACATCTCGGCCATGACGAGAGGGGACTCATGAGCGACTGGCCGGTGCTGAAGTCGGCCGTGGAGCCCGGGAGCGAGGCGTACAAGCGCAACGCCGAGCTCAACGAGAGGCTGGCCGCCGAGCTGCTCGAACGGCTGTCCGCGGCGGCGCTCGGCGGTCCCGAGCGGTCGCGGCAGCGCCACGTCGAGCGGGGCAAGCTGCTGCCGCGCGACCGCGTCGACGGGCTGCTCGACCCGGGTTCCCGCTTCCTGGAGCTGTCGCCGCTGGCGGCCGGCGGCCTCTACGACGACCAGGCGCCCGCCGCCGGGATCATCACCGGCGTCGGCAGGGTGGCCGGGCGCGAGTGCGTGGTCGTGGCCAACGACGCGACCGTCAAGGGCGGCACGTACTACCCGATGACCGTCAAGAAGCACCTGCGCGCGCAGGAGGTGGCCCTGCACAACCACCTGCCCTGCATCTACCTGGTCGACTCCGGCGGCGCGTTCCTCCCCAGACAGGACGAGGTCTTCCCCGACCGGGAGCACTTCGGGCGCATCTTCTACAACCAGGCCACGATGTCGGCCCGCGGCATCCCGCAGATCGCCGCGGTGCTCGGCTCGTGCACCGCCGGCGGCGCGTACGTGCCGGCCATGAGCGACGAGGCGGTCATCGTCCGCGGCCAGGGCACGATCTTCCTGGGCGGTCCGCCCCTGGTGAAGGCGGCCACCGGCGAGGAGGTCACGGCCGAGGAGCTGGGCGGCGGCGACCTGCACTCCCGGGTCAGCGGCGTCACCGACCACCTGGCCGAGGACGACGCCCACGCCCTGGCCATCGTCCGCGACATCGTCTCGACGCTGGCCCCCCGGGCCCCCCGTCCCTGGGACACGGTCGCGCCCGAGGAGCCGCGGCACGACCCGCGCGACCTCTACGGCCTCGTCCCGGCCGACACCCGCCAGCCCTACGACGTGCGCGAGGTCATCGCCCGCCTGGTGGACGGCTCGCGCTTCCTGGAGTTCAAGGCCGAGTACGGCTCAACCCTCGTCACCGGCTTCGCACACCTGCACGGCCACCCGGTGGGCATCGTGGCCAACAACGGCATCCTGTTCAGCGAGTCGGCGATGAAGGGCGCGCACTTCATCGAGCTGTGCGACCAGCGCCGCATCCCGCTGGTGTTCCTGCAGAACATCAGCGGGTTCATGGTCGGCAAGGCGTACGAGGCGGGCGGCATCGCCAAGCACGGCGCCAAGATGGTGACGGCCGTGTCGTGCGCGCGGGTGCCCAAGTTCACGGTGGTGATCGGCGGCTCGTTCGGGGCGGGCAACTACGCCATGGCCGGACGGGCGTACTCGCCCAGGTTCCTGTGGATGTGGCCCAACGCCCGCATCTCCGTCATGGGCGGCGAGCAGGCGGCGAACGTGCTGACCACGGTCGGCAACGCCGACCCCGACGCCATCCGCGCCCAGTACGAGCACCAGGGCAACCCCTACTACTCCACCGCCCGGCTCTGGGACGACGGCGTGATCGACCCGCTCGACACCCGCACCGTCCTCGGCCTGGCCCTGTCCGCGGCGGCCAACGCGCCGCTCGAACCCGCCGGCTACGGCGTCTTCCGGATGTGATCATGTTCTTCGACCGTGTTCTCATCGCCAACCGGGGCGAGATCGCCGTCCGGGTCGTCCGGACGCTGCGCGCGCTCGGCATCGAGTCGGTGGCGGTGTTCACGCCGCCCGACGCGGGCGCCAGGCACGCCCGCGAAGCAGACATCGCCCTCGAAGTCTCGAAATATCTGGACATCGAGGCGATCGTTGAGGCGGCGCTCGCCTCCGGCGCGCAGGCCGTGCATCCCGGCTACGGCTTCCTGGCCGAGAACGCCGCCTTCGCGCGGCGCTGCGCCGAGGCCGGGCTGGTCTTCGTCGGCCCGTCCCCCGAGGCCATCGACGCCATGGGCGACAAGATCCGGGCCAAGGCCACCGTGTCGGCGGCCGGGGTGCCGGTCGTCCCCGGCGGGGCCGAGCCGGGCGACGACCTGGCGCGGTGGGCCGACTTCCCGGCGCTGATCAAGCCGTCCGCGGGCGGCGGCGGCAAGGGCATGGTGCTGGTGCGCTCGGCCGCCGAGCTGCCCGACGCGCTGGAGTCGGCCCGCCGTACGGCGCGGGCGGCGTTCGGCGACGGCACCCTGCTCATCGAGCGCTACGTCGAGAACCCCCGGCACATCGAGATCCAGGTCATGGCCGACGCCCACGGCAACGTCGTGCACCTGGGCGAGCGCGAGTGCAGCCTGCAACGCCGGCACCAGAAGATCATCGAGGAGGCGCCGTCGCCCTTCGTGACCCCCGGCATGCGCGCCGACATGGGCGCCGCGGCCGTCGAGGCCGCCCGCTCGGTCGGGTACGTCGGCGCGGGCACGGTCGAGTTCATCGTCGACGGCACCACCGGCTCCTACCACTTCATGGAGATGAACACCCGGCTCCAGGTCGAGCACCCGGTCACCGAGCTGGTCACCGGCCTGGACCTGGTGGAGCTGCAACTACGTGTCGCGGCCGGCGAACCGCTGCCGTTCGGCCAGGAGCAGGTGCGGCTCGACGGCCACGCCGTCGAGGCGCGCGTCTACGCCGAGGACCCGGCGCGCGGCTTCCTGCCCAGCGGCGGGCGCGTGCTGGCCCTGCGCGAGCCCGGCGGCGACGGGCCGGGCCGGGTGCGGGTCGACTCCGGCCTGGCCGAGGGCGGGGTCGTCGGCAGCGACTACGACCCCATGTTGTCCAAGGTGATCGCCTGGGCGCCGGACCGGGAGGCGGCGCTCAGGTCGCTCGACCGGGCGCTGGCCCGCACCGCGGTGCTGGGCGTGGTCACCAACGTGCCGTTCCTGCGCGCCCTCGTCCGCCACCCCGAGGTCGTGGCGGGCGAGCTGGACACCGGCCTGGTCGAACGGGTGCTGCCCGAGCTGCTGCCGGAGTCCGGCGTGCCGCGCGACGTGGCCGCGGCGGCGGCGCTGATCTTCCACACGCTGCCGCAGGGCCCCGACCCCTGGCAGGTCACCGACGGCTGGCGGGTCGGCGCGCCCGCCTGGACGACCTGGCGGCTGGAGTCGCGCGACGGCGTGCACGCGGTGCCCGTCCGCGGCCTGCCCGGCCGGTCGGCCGAGGTGCTGCTCGACGGAGAGGCGGTGCCCGCCCGGATCACGACTGGCGGCGGCGAGGCGGCCGTCACGCTCGGCGGCCGGACCGCCCGCTACCTGACCGCCCGCCATGGCGACACGCTCTGGCTCGGCAAGGACGGCGAGTCGTGGGCGTTCACCCGCCACCTCATCGGCGACCCGGGCGACCGGCCCGGCGCCGCGGGGACGGGCGACGGCGTGGTCAGGAGCCCCATGCCCGGCACGGTCCTGCTGGTCAAGGCGCAGCCGGGCGACCGGGTGAGCAAGGGGCAGCCGCTGGTCGTCGTCGAGGCCATGAAGATGGAGCACACGGTCACCGCCCCCTGTGACGGCGTGGTCGCCGAGCTGCCCGTCCAGCCGGGCAGGCCGGTCGACATGGACGCCGTGCTGGCCGTGGTCACCGGTGAGGAGGCGTGATGCCGTACCGCATGCGAGGGCTTCCCGAGCGGGTCACGGTCTACGAGGTGGGCCCGCGCGACGGCCTGCAGAACGAGTCGGCGATCGTGCCGGTCGAGGTGAAGGCCGAGTTCATCGACCGGCTGGCCGACGCCGGCCACCAGGTGATCGAGGCGACCAGCTTCGTGCACCCCAAGTGGGTGCCGCAGCTGGCCGACGCCGGTGAGCTGCTCGGCCGCCTCGACCGCAGGCCCGGCGTGCGCTACCCGGTGCTGGTGCCCAACGAGCGCGGGCTCGACCGCGCGCTGGAGCTGGGCGTCACCGAGATCGCGATCTTCGCCAGCGCCACCGAGACCTTCGCCGCCAAGAACCTCAACCGCACGCTGGAGAGCCAGTTCGACATGTTCGAGCCGGTCGTGGCCAGAGCGCTGGAGCACGGGCTGCGGGTGCGCGCGTACGTGTCGATGTGCTTCGGCGACCCCTGGGAGGGGCCCACGCCGGTCGCGCAGGTCGTCGCGGTCGGCGAGCGGCTGCTCGGGCTCGGCTGCTACGAGCTGTCGCTCGGCGACACGATCGGCGTCGGCACGCCGGGCCACGTCACCGAGCTGATCGGCGCGTTCGGCGGCCCCGAGCGGCTGGCCGTGCACTTCCACGACACCTACGGGCAGGCGCTCGGCAACACGCTGGCCGCCCTGCAGGCGGGCGTGACCACCGTCGACGCCTCCACCGGCGGCATCGGCGGCTGCCCGTACGCCGAGTCCGCCACCGGCAACCTGGCCACCGAGGACCTCGTGTGGATGTTGTCGGGGCTCGGCATCGAGACCGGGCTCGACCTGGACAAACTCGTGTCCACCAGCACCTGGCTGGCCGAGCGGCTGGGCCGGCCCAGCCCCTCGCGCGTCGTCCAGGCCCTCGCGAAAGGCTGATCATGCTGAACGACGAATACCAAGAGTTGCGCAAGACCGTCGAGGCGTTCGCCCGTGACGTGGTGGCGCCCGTGATCGGCGACTACTACGAGCGCGAGGAGTTCCCCTACGACATCGTGCGCAAGATGGCCGACATGGGGCTGTTCGGCCTGCCGTTCCCGGAGGAGTACGGCGGCATGGGCGGCGACTACTTCGCGCTGTGCCTGGCCCTTGAGGAGCTGGCCCGCGCCGACTCCAGCGTGGCGATCACCCTGGAGGCCGCGGTCTCGCTGGGTGCGATGCCGATCTACCGGTTCGGCACCGACGAGCAGCGCCAGGAGTGGCTGCCCCGGCTGGCCTCCGGCGAGATGCTGGGCGCGTTCGGGCTGACCGAGCCCGGCGGCGGCTCCGACGTGCCGGGCGGCATGCGGACGACCGCCGTGCTCGACGGCGGCGAATGGGTGATCAACGGGACGAAGGCGTTCATCACCAACTCCGGCACCGACATCACCGGCGTGATCGGCGTGGCCGCGCTCACCGGCGAGCGGGAGATCTCCACGATCCTGGTGCCGAGCGGCACGCCGGGGTTCACCGTCTCCAAGAAGTACTCCAAGGTCGGCTGGAACGCCTCCGACACCCGCGAGCTGTCCTTCTCCGACTGCCGGGTGCCCGCCGCCAACCTGCTCGGCGAGCGCGGCCGCGGCTACGCGCAGTTCCTGCAGACCCTCGACGAGGGCCGCATCGCCATCGCCGCCCTCAGCGTGGGCCTGGCCCAGGGCTGCGTGGACGAATGCCTCAAGTACGTCAGGGACCGCAAGGCGTTCGGCCACCCGATCGGCCACTACCAGGCCATCCAGTTCAAGATCGCCGACATGGAGGTGCGCGCCCACACCGCCCGGCTGGCCTACTACCACGCGGCCGAGAAGATGCTGGCCGGGGCGCCGTTCAAGAAGGAGGCGGCGATCGCCAAGCTGGTGTCCTCGAACGCGGCCATGGACAACTCCCGCGACGCCACCCAGGTGTTCGGCGGGTACGGCTTCATGAACGAGTTCCCGGTCGGCCGCTTCTACCGCGACGCCAAGATCCTGGAGATCGGCGAGGGCACCAGCGAGGTGCAGCGCATGCTCATCGCCCGCCAGCTCGGCCTCGGCGACCTCTGACCGGAGGCCGTGTCGCACGCCGTACCGGACGTCACGGCACACTCCCGTGGCACGATGGACGAAAGGGCACAGAGGTTCTAGTGTCGTACCTCATGACGGCGGACGATCTTCTCATCAGGAGGGCGGAGAAGGCGGACGCGGACGAGGTGTTCGCGTTGGCGCGCGAGTTCGGGCTGACCTTCAGGCCGGAGCGGGCGGCCTTCGACGCCGCGCTCCCGCAGCTCCTGCGCAACGAGGACGCCCTGCTGCTCACGGCCGTGGTGGGCGGGCGCGTCCACGGGTACCTGCTGGGGTTCGTGCACCTGACGCTGTTCGCCAACGGGCCGGTCGCCTGGGTCGAGGAGGCGATGGTCCAGTCGGGCTCGCGCCGGCAGGGCATCGGCCGCCGGCTGCTGGAGGAGTTCGAGGCGTGGGCCCGTACCCGTCAGGCCGGGTACGTGGCGATGGCCACCCGGCGGGCGCCGGAGTTCTACCACGCCCTGGGCTACGAGGCGTCGGCGACCTTCTTCCGCAAGGTTTTGCGCTGACAGACGACGGCCCGGAGTTTCGGTCCGTTTTGTCGGTGTTTGATGGCATCCTTGGGGCGTGAGCATTCACACCGTCAGCCCCTTGTTCGTCGGGCGCGCCCGCGAGCTGCACGCTCTGGGCGACGCCCTGGCCAGAGCACGTGCGGGCGCGTCGTCCACCGTGCTCGTCGGCGGCGAGGCGGGGGTCGGCAAGACCCGCCTGATCAGCGAGTTCATCGACCGGGCGGGCGATGCGCGGGTGCTCGTCGGCGGCTGCCTGGAGCTGGGCACCGAGGGCCTGCCGTTCGCGCCGTTCACGGCCGTGCTGCGCGGGCTCGTGCGCGAGCTCGGGCGCGACGGCGTGGCGGCGCTGGTGCCCGGGGGCACGACGCGCGGGCTGGCCCGGCTGCTGCCCGAGTTCGGCGAGCCGGACAAGGACGGCGCCGAGGCGCGGGCCCGGCTGTTCGAGCAGGTGCTCGGGCTGCTGGAGCGGCTGGCCGAGGAGCGTCCGGTGCTGCTGGTGGTCGAGGACGCCCACTGGGCCGACCGTTCCACCCGTGACCTGCTGTCGTTCCTGGTCCGCTACCAGCGCACGGCGGCCCGGCTGATGATCGTGGTCACCTACCGCACCGACGAGCTGCACCGCACCCATCCGCTCCGGCCGATGCTGGCCGAGCTGGGCCGCATCGAGTGGGTGAGCCGGATAGAGCTGCGCCGCCTCACCCGCAGGGAGGCCGTCGCGCAGGCGGCCAGCATCCTGCGGCGCGAGCCGTCGGCCGCCGCGATGGACCTCATCTACGCCCGCAGCGAGGGCAACCCGCTGTTCGTCGAGGCGCTGCTGAGCGAGGCCGACGGCGGCGACATGCTGCCCGAGTCGCTGCGCGACCTGCTGCTGGCCAGCGTCGAGCGGCTGCCCGACGAGACCCAGGAACTGCTGCGCGTGGCCAGCGCGGGCGGCCAGCGCATCGAGCACGACCTGCTGAGCGCCGTGGCCGGGCTCGACGACACCGCCCTGTCGCGGGCGCTGCGCCCGGCCGTGGCGGGCAACGTGCTGGTGGTCGACGGCGAGGGCTACGGCTTCCGGCACGCGCTCATCCGCGAGGCGCTCCACGACGACCTGCTGCCCGGCGAGCACACCCGGCTGCACACCCGCTACGCGCAGGCGCTCGAACGCGACCTGTCGATCCTGCCCGCCCCGCGCGGCGCGATCGAGCTGGCCCACCACTGGCACTCCGCCCACGACTCCACCTGGGCGCTGGTCAGCGCCTGGCGCGCGGCCGCCGCGGCCCGCAAGTCCACCGCCTACGACGAGCAGCTCAGGATGCTCTCGCGGGTGCTGGAGCTGTGGGACCAGGTGCCCGACGCCGCCGAGCGCATCGGCTGCGGCCGCCTCGACGTGCTCAGGCAGACCTCCACGGTCGCCCACCTCGCCGGCGAGTACGAGCGCAGCCTGGCCCTGGCCGGGGCCGCACTCGCCGAGGTCGACCTCGACGCCGACCCGATCACCGCGGCCACCCTGCTGCGCCAGCGCGGCCTGACCCGCTACGACCTGGGCCGCGCCGGATATCTCGACGACCTGCGCCAGGCGGCCGAGCTGGTGCCCGCCGAGCCGCCGAGCAAGCTGCGCGGCCAGGTCCTGGAGACGCTGGCGCGCATGCTGCACCGTCCGGAGGACTGGCCGGAGAAGCTGGCGACGGCGCAGCTCGCCATGGAGATCGGCCACCAGATGGGCGACGCGAACGTCGAGGCCCACGCGCTCATCAGCCTCGCCTGGGCGCGGTCGCGCTTCTCCGACATCGAGGCGCAGCTCGGGCAGTTCGCCGAGGCCCGCCGGGTCGCCCGCGCCCAGGGCGCCTACAACGCGCTGATGCGCTGCGCGATCTCCGAGTCCGACGCGCTGGAGGGCGCCGGACGGCACGAGCGGGCCGCCCAGGTCGCCCGCGAGGGCGTGCAGGAGGCCGGGCACTACGGCCTGGCGCGCACGTCCGGCACGTTCCTGGCGATCAACCTGACCGAGCCGCTGCTGTCGCTGGGCCGCTGGGACGAGGCGCTGCAGGTGGTCGAGCAGGCGCTCGACCTCGCGCCGCCGGCCCCCTACCGGGCCAGTCTCCAGGGGTTCCTGGCGGACATCGCGCTAGCGCGGGGGGAGATCGACCGGGCCGACAAGCTGCTGTCGTCCTCCGCCAGCGTGTTCGCGCGCGGCACCTACCGGGACCAGACCGTGCTGCCGCAGCTGCGCAGGCAGGTTCTGCTGCTGCGGGCCCAGGGGCGGCTCGGCGAGGCGCTGGAGGCCGCGTCGCGGGGGCTGGAGAACCAGGACCTGCTGCCCTCGCCGCGGTACGCCTGGCCGCTGCTGGTGACGTTCGCGCAGCTCGCCCGGCCCGCTCTCGGCGAGGGCGGCGCGCCGTACGCGGGGGTCGCGGCGGCCCTCGTGGCGCGGCTGCGGGAGGTGGCGCGGGAGTTGGCCGTCGACGGCGACCTGCAGGAGGCGCAGCGGCTGACGTTCGCGGCGCTGACCGGGCCGGAGGAGGGGCTCGGCGGGGCAGCCCAGCTCAAGGCGTGGGAGTCGGCGGTGGCGGCCTGGGCGGGGTTGCGGCAGCCGTACGCGGAGGCGCAGTGCCTGGTGGGGGCCGCCCAGGCGGCGCTGGCCCAGGGCGACCGGCGCGCCGCGGCCGCGATGGTGACGCGGGCGCGGGAGCTGGCCGCGCAGCTGGGCGCCACGCCGCTGCTCGAACAGCTCGACGTGTTCGGACGGCGGGCCCGCGTCGGCGGCCCCGACGAACCCGAAGGGCCGCCGCTGGGGCTGACCGCGCGCGAGCTGGAGGTGTTGCGCGAGGTGAGCAACGGGCGCAGCAACCGGGAGATCGCCGAGGCGCTGTTCATCTCGGTGAAGACGGTCAGCGTGCACGTCTCCAACATCCTGGCCAAGCTGGGCGTCGCCACCCGCGGCGAGGCGGCGGCCACGGCCCACCGGCTCGGCCTGTTCGGGTGACCGCGCAGGAGCGTCAGCCGGTGAGCTGGGCCTCCAGGCGGTAGCCGTCCACCGTGACGTAGACCTGGTCGCCGGGGCGGGCGTTCAGGCGCATGAGCACCGGCTGCAACGAGTCGAAGACCGGCTGGTGGCCCTGCCAGACCAGGACGATCGCGTTGTCGCCGGGGCCGGTCACCGACAGCAGGGTGCCCGGACGCATGCCGAGCTGGGCCGCGTAACCCTCCGGCACCGGCACCGGGCCGCCCCTGAGGTGTTCCGGGGTGACCTCGATGCGCTGCCAGCGACGCGGGTCGGACGACGGGCTGGGCAGCGGCGGAGGCGGCGTGGACGGCGTTCCGGCCAGGCTGCCGGGCAGCATGCCCGACCGGCCGCCGGACAGCGCCGACAACGTGGCCAGGGCCGCCGAGGGGTCGATCGAGTTCGCGCCCGCCGTCGGGATGGGCTGGCCGCCCCGGTGGTGGTGGCCGTTGGCGCCCGGCGTACGGCGGGGGAGGGGCTGGGCGGGCTGCGGGGAGGCGTCCGCCGGGCCGGGGGCCGACTCCGAGGGCAGGGCGTCGAGCCACGCCTTGGCGGAGTGGGCGCGGATGCCCAGCTCGGCCAGCAGCTCGACGACGTCGGTGTCCGGCGGGGCGGCGGCCAGGAGCTGCCGCGTACGGGCCTGGAGGCCGTGGATGTCGCCGACGACCAGCCAGCCGTCCTGGAGGCGGCGGTCCGGCATGAGCGTCACCAGCACCCGCCACAGGGGCGTGCGCAGCGACGGGACCATCGCCGGGTGGGCCGGGTCGGCGCCGATGAGCTGTTCCTCGGTGGCCGCCGCGCCGAGCCATTCGGTGAGCCGGAACATGTGCCCGGTGACCGGCGCGGACTCCGACGAGCGCAGCCAGTGCAGGACGCGTTCCTCGGCGGTGCGCTGGGCCTGGGAGAGCACGTCGCGGTCCACCAGCAGCTTGTGGGCCAGGGTGCGCAGGCTGACCGGGTCCTCGGCGAACAGCCGGTGCACGGCGACGGCCAGCTCCAGCTTGTCCAGGCCGCGGAACAGGCCGTCCACGACGCGGACCATCGCGTGGTCGGGGTCGGCGGGCGCCGGGCCGGGAGCGGCCGTCCCGCCGGGGACGGGGGCGGCGTACGGGGGGCCGTCGGCGCCGGCCTGCGGGCCGCCGTCCGGACGCCCGGCGGTGGGCCGCTGCGGCAGCCGCGCACCACCCTGCGCCGGGAACGACCCGGTCTGCGGGCCGCCGGCGGGCTGGGCGGGGAACGACCCGGTCTGGCGGGTGGCGTCGGGCTGCGCCGGGAACGAGCCGGTCTGGCGGCCGCCTTCGGGCTGCGCCGGGAACGAGCCGGTCTGGCGGGTGGCGTCGGGCTGGGCGGTGAAGGAGCCGGTCTGGTGTCCCTGGGCGTTCTCCGGCGGCGGGGCGAACGAGCCGGGCTGCTGGGCCGCGGCCGGACGCTGCGGCAGGCCGCCCTCACCGGCCGGGGCCTGCTGCGGGGCGCTCTGGGGCTGGGCCGGGAAGGCGTCGCTGTGCGGGGTGAAGGCGGGCGGACGCTGGGGGCCGCTGCCGGGCTGGACGGCGTACGCACCGGGTTCGGCCACGGGGACGGCCGGGAAGGAGCCCGTCGCGCCGCGCGCGAGCGGGCGGGTGACGTCCGGCGAGCCGGACTGCTGGGCGGGTACGGCCTCCCGCTGCGCCGGGATGCGCCCGAGCACCTCGCGCAGGACCGAGCCGACCACCACCTCGGGCGTGGCCGACGGGGTGCCCAGATCGCCGGGCGACAGGCGGCGCAGCCGCTGCCAGCCGCCGAGGCCGGCGATCGCCGTACGGGTGGCCTCCGGCCAGCCGGGCAGCGCCGGATCGACCTGATGGACGGCGAGCGCGGGAAGCAGGTCCACCAGCGGCAGATGGTCCCAGCGGGAGGAGATCAGCCGGGCGAGCCGTTCGCAGACCCAGTCGAGACCCGCCGTGCCGAGCGCCCTGGACACCGCGAGCGAGGACCACCACCCCGCCGGCAGCCGCGGATCACCCAGCACCTCGGCCACCTGCTGAGGGCGGCTCCAGCGCAGAGCAGGGACGAGGTCGCTCAGGCAGATCGATGACTCGACTTCCATCGGCGGACCTTAACCTCCCCAGTGGGCCGCGTGGGCAACCCGGTACGCATGTGGCTAATGGTGCAGCCTACGCGGCAAGCTATCAATCAGTGTGAATAGGGTAAAGACGGTTCAGATCCAAACCGTACCGTGGACGGCCGCCCACCTGGGCCACACATTGCGCACCGGCACGGCAACCCGCCTCCAGCGCGAGCGCGGCGCCCGCCCCCTGAAGGGTGGCGGCGAGATACCCGGCCGCGAAGGCGTCACCGGCGCCCGTGGAGTCCACGACCTCGGCGGACACGCCCGCGCACGTCGCCGTGACCTTGCCGTCCACCGCCACCAGCGCGCCCTCGGCGCCCAGCTTCACGACCGCCGTGCCGTACGTCTCGCTCAGCAGCACGGCGGCCCGTTCCGGCGAGGTGACGCCGGTCAGGACCAGCGCCTCGTCCAGGTTCGGGATGATCAAATCGGCCGCGGACGTCTCCCGCATGAAACGTTCGACGCCGAAGTCCCGCAGCGGGCCCGTCGAGGCCGGGTCGATGCTGACCGGCACCCCGGCGGCCACGGCGTCCCGGACGGCGGCCCTGGCCAGGCGGAGGCCGGGCGCCGCGAACAGCGTGTAACCCGACAGGTGCAGCCGGCCGACCCCGTCGAGCAGGGACGGGTCCCAGTCGGCGTCGGAGATCAGCCCGCCCGCGCCGCGGTTGGTGAGCATGGACCGTTCGCCGGTCTTGTCCACCATGGCGATGACGACCGCCGTGGGATGCTCCCGGTCCACCACCACGTGGGGCCGGACCCCGGTCCTGACCAGCTCGGTCGTGTGCCACTCGCTGCTGTCGTAGCCGAGCTTGGCCAGCAGCCGCGAGTCGGCCCCCAGGTGGGCGGCCCAGGCGGCGGTGTTCGCACCGGAGCCGCCGGGGCGCAGCACGATCTCCGCGGCGGTGTCGGTGCCCGCCATGACCGGGGAGCCGTGCAGCGCCACCACGTCGGTGACGACGTCACCGATCACCAGGAGCCCGGTGTCGCTCACGCCCGCGACCAGGCCACGGCGATCTCGGCGGCCAGGGCGGTGTTCCCGCGCACGGCGGCCAGGTTGGCCTCCAGCGACGCGCCGCCGGTGCCGTTGACGAGGTAGCTGAGCAGGAACGGCGTGATCGCCTGCCCCTTGACGCCCTCGCGCTCGGCGGCGGCCAGCGCCTCGGCCAGCACGCGGTCGTGCAGCGCCGGGTCGAGCTGCCGGTCCTCAGGCACCGGGTTGGCGACGATGAACGCGGTCTCCGGGCCGGCCAGCGCGTCCTGGCCGCGCATGACGGCGGCGGCGTCCTCGGGCGACTCGATCCGCCACTCGATCGGCTGGCCGGAGGAGTTGAGGTAGAAGCCGGGGAAGGTGTCGGTGCGGTAGCCCGCCACGGTCACGCCGCGCGTCTCCAGCCGCTGCAGCGTGGCCGGCACGTCGAGGATCGACTTCACGCCCGCGCAGACGACCGTGATGCGGGTGCGGGCCAGGGTGTCGAGGTCGGCGGACTCGTCCTGGTCCTCGGTCCAGCCGCGGTGCACGCCGCCCAGACCGCCGGTCGCGAAGATCCGCACGCCGGCGCGGGCGGCCAGGAACGACGTGGCCGACACGGTGGTCGCCCCGCTCGCCTTCAGCGCGGCGGCCAGCGGCAGGTCGCGCTGGCCCAGCTTGCGCAGCCCGGACTCGGTGGCGATGCGCTCCAGCTCCAGCTCGTTCAGGCCGATCCTGGCCACGCCGTCGAGGACGGCGATCGTCGCCGGGACCGCGCCCGCCGCGCGGACCACTCCCTCCAGCTCGCGGGCCACCTCCAGGTTGCGCGGCTGCGGCAGGCCGTGGGAGATGATCGTGGACTCCAGGGCCACGACGGGCGCGCCGCCCGCCAGGGCCTCGGCGACCTCGTCGGACGGCTGGAGAAGGGGATCGGTGGCGCTGCGCATGACGGGTTTCAAGCTCCTTGAGTGGTCCTGGCCGGTTCAGGGAGAACGGCGTGCCTGACGGAATTTGTTCCGAACAGAGCAGCGTACGGTGGCCTGGCCAGGACGTCCACTCGGGCGGCCTCACAGCAGCACGGCGACCCCGGTGAGCGAGACGGCGGCGATGAGCCCGGTGGCGATGGCGCCGAGCAGCACGGCCCGCCCGCCCTTGACGAGTTTGCGCACGTCGATCCCGGTGCCCAGGCCGAACAGGGCGGCGGCCATGAGCACGTTGGTGACCTGCGGGACCGCCCGCGTGACCACGTCCGGCACCCAGCCGGTGCTGCGGACCGCCACCATGACGAGGAAGGCCGCCACGAACAGCGGCATGACGGGCGTGCGGCGCCCCTCCCGCCGGCTCGCCGCGGGCGCACCGGTCGCAGAGCGGCGGGCCCGGAAGGACGTCAGGGCGACGATCGGGGCCAGCAGGACGACGCGGGCCAGCTTGACCGTCACCGCGGCGGCCAGGACGCCCGACGCCGCGCCGATCGCGGCCACCTGCGCCACCTCGTGCACGGCCGCGCCGGTCCAGACGCCGAGCTGGGCCGGCGACAGCCCGAGCAGCGCCGCCAGCGCCGGGACGGCCACGATGGCCGCGCTGCCGTAGAGCACGACCACGCTCAGCGCGGCGGCCGCGTCGTCGTCGTCGGCGTCGTCCGCGCTCTCGCGCATGGCCGCGACCGCCGCCGCCCCGCAGATCGACACCCCGGTCGCCACCAGCAGCGACGTGCCGGACGACAGGCCCAGGCGGCGGCCGATCAGCGGCGTCACGGTGAACGTCACGCCGGTCGCCGTGACCACGATCACCAGCGTCTGCCAGCCGAGCGCGAGCACCTGCGGCAGCGCGATCTGGAGCCCGAGCAGCGCGATCGCCACCCGCAGCACCCGCCGGGCCACGAACGCCAGCCCCGGCCTGAACCGCTCCCAGACGGCCCCCGCCCCCGCCCACCGCGCGGACGTCGCCGCCCAGGCCGCGAGGTTGGCCAGGACCGCCCCGGACAGCACCGCGATCACCGCCGGGCTGAACGCCGGGGCGAACCGGTTCGCCACCACGGCCACCACCACGGCGACGACCGCCAGCCCGATGCCCGGCCACACCGACGCCGCGGGGACGGCCGGCGCCGCGCCGCCTCGGGGGTCGAGGGCCGGCCGGGGCGCGGTGAGCGGGGAGATCCGCTGGTCGGGGAGAGGCATGATCCCAGTCTTCGGGGCCCGCGTACCGGCCGGTAGACACGCGTTGACTGGGAGGCCATAGCCTGTGGCTATGAGTGCGCTGCCGGATCTCGACTCGCTGAAGCTCCTGGTCGACGTGGGCGAGCTGGGCAGCCTGGGCCAGGCGGCCAAGGCGGCGGGCATGGCCCAGCCGTCGGCCAGCAAGCGGGTGGCCATGCTGGAGCGCCGCCTCGGCGTCCCGCTGCTGGAGCGCACGCCGCGCGGGTCCACGCTCACCGCCGAGGGCCGCATGGTGGCCGGGTGGGCGGCCCAGGTGCTGGCCGCGGCCGAGGAGCTGATGCGGGCCGTGGAGGCCGTGCGGCACAGCGAGGCGGCCCACCTGCGGGTGGCCTCCAGCATGACGGTGGCCGAGTACCTGGTGCCGCGCTGGCTCGGCGAGCTGCAGAACCGCGAGCCCGAGGTCCAGGTGGGGCTGGACGTGGTCAACTCCACGGACGTCGCGGCCAGGGTGCTGGGCGAGGAGGTGGAGCTCGGGTTCGTCGAGGGGCCGACCGTGCCCGAGGGGCTGGACAGCCGGGTGGTGGGCACCGACCGGCTGGTCGTCGTGGTGGCCCCCGGCCACCCCTGGGCGCGCCGCCGTACGGCCCTGCGCGGGGCCGAGCTGGCCGCCACGCCGCTCGTGGTACGCGAGCCGGGCTCGGGTACCCGCGAGACCCTAGACGTGGCGTTCAAGAGCCTCCACCGGGCCAGCCCCCGCCTGGAGCTGGGGTCGAACTCGGCGGTCAAGGGGGCGGCGCAGGCGGGGGCCGCGCCCGCGGTGCTCAGCGGTTACGCGGTCGAGGCCGACATCGCGACCGGCCGCCTGGTCGAGGTGCCCCTCGCCGGGCTCAACCTGGTCCGCAACCTGCGCGCGGTGTGGCGGCGCGGGCGTTCGCTCACCGCGCCGGCCGCCACGCTGCTGGCCATCGCCAGCCGTCCCTGAGGACGTCCGGAAAGGGGCCGTTGACGCCGCCCGAAGCACGATCTAGCTTTCGCTTTGGAAAGTTTCCTAAAAGTAAGAGCGTGTTCACCCCCCGAACCTCAGGAGACTCCGTATGAGCCTTCGTCGTCCCCTCGTCGCCCTGGCCGGATCGGCGGTGATGTGCCTGGCGGCGGCTGGCCTCGCGCCGTCGCCCGCCCTGGCCGCGCCCACCGACTGCACCGCCTGGGTCAGCGGCGGCTACGCCTACAGCAGCTGCGCCTCCGGCACCGGCCAGCACGCCGTCGGGGTGGAGCAGTCGCACCCGTACGCCGGGCCCATCGTCCTCACCGGCGGCTGGACGGCCGTCGGCGGGGTGTCCTCGGTACGGCTCACGCCGTGGCCGGTCAAGCGCGTCTGGGTCAACAGGACGGGCTGACGGATCCGGGCCCGGCCGGGAGGGGACCCCGGCCGGGTCCACCCGCGAGCGACCGCACCATCTCCTCGCAAACCGTTGACTAAGGGCACAGGTCGGGTCATAAGGTGCGGGGATGGGTGCGTATGACGTCGTCGTGGCAGGTGGCGGGCACAACGGGCTGGTCGCGGCCGCCTACCTCGCCGGAGCCGGCCGCCGGGTCCTGGTGCTGGAGCGCCTCGGGCACGTCGGCGGCCTGGCGATCTCCACGCGCGCCTTCCCCGGCGTGGACGTCCGTCTGTCCCGCTACTCCTACCTGGTGAGCCTGCTGCCCACCCAGATCGTCCGCGACCTGGGCCTCGACCTCGACCTGCGCCGCCGCCGGTACGCCTCCTACACCCCCAAGGGCGACACCGGCCTGCTCGTCGACAACGAGGACGAGGCCCGCACCGCCGCCTCCTTCCGCACCGTCACCGGCGGCGAGCACGACCACCGCGCCTGGCGCGACTTCTACGCCATGACGGCGGACGTGGCCAGGACCCTGGCCCCCACGCTGCTCGAACCCCTGCGCACCCCCGCCGAGATCGAGCGCCTGGTCGGCCCGGAGGCCTGGCGCGACCTGTTCGCCCGGCCCGTCGGCCAGACCGTGGACGAGCGGTTCGCCGACGACACCGTGCGCGGCGTCGTGCTCACCGACGCGCTGATCGGCACGTTCGCCGACCCGTCCGCCGACCTGCTGGCCAACAAGTGCTTCCTCTACCACGTGATCGGCGACGGCACCGGCGAGTGGAACGTCCCGGTGGGCGGCATGGGCGCGGTCTCCGGCGCGCTGGAGCGGGCGGCCAGGCGGGCGGGGGCCGAGATCAGGACCGGCGCGGAGATCGTCGGCATCTCGCCGTCGGGCGAGGTGACGTACGTCGCCGAGGACGGCGAGCACACCGTGGACGGCCGCCACGTGCTGGTCAACCTGCCCCCGGCGGTGCTGGGCCGGGTGCTCGGCGAGCCCGCGGCCGTGCCGGAGGGGGCGCAGCTCAAGGTCAACATGGTGCTCGCCCGGCTGCCCCGGCTCAAGGACCCCTCGGCCGATCCCCGGGCCGCCTTCAGCGGCACGTTCCACATCAACGAGGGGCGCGACCAGCTGGCGAAGGCGTACGAGCAGGCGGCGCGAGGGGAGATCCCGGATTCGCCGCCCGCGGAGGTCTACTGCCATTCCTTGACGGACCCGTCCATTCTGGGGCCGGAACTGCGGGGGAAGGCCGAGACGATGACCTTGTTCGGCCTCCACATGCCAGCCCGACTTTTCCGGGAAAATCCAGAAAAAGCGCGTGAGAATGCGTTGCGGGCCACGTTCGCCTCCATGAACGCGGTGCTTGCCGAGCCCATCGAGGACTGCCTGCTGCGCGCCCCCGACGGCACCCCGTGCGTCGAAGTGAAGACCCCCGTCGACCTGGAGCGGGACGCGGGGCTGCCGGGCGGCCACATCTTCCACGCCGACCTGAGCTGGCCGTACGCGCAGGAGAAGGGCTGGGGCGTCGAGACCGGGCACGAACGCATCCTGCTGTGCGGCGCCGCGGCCCGCAGGGGCGGCGGCGTGAGCGGGATCGGCGGCCACAACGCGGCCATGGCGCTGCTGCGGCCCTGAACCGCGCCGGAGACGCCCGTTTCCCCGTATTTCTCAGGACACCTCGTGAACCCGTTCATCGTGCTCTCATAGTGGGCTCATATCTTGTGACACATGAGTGAGCCCGCACGGTTGCTGGTGGTGGACGACGAGCCCGCGTTGCGCGAGGCGCTGCAGTCGAGCCTGGAGTTCGAGGGCTACCGGGTCGGCACCGCCAACGACGGCCAGGCGGCGCTGGCGGCGCTGGCGGCCGAGCCGTACGACGCGGTGCTGCTCGACGTGATGATGCCGCGGCTCGACGGGCTCACCGCCTGCCGGCGGCTGCGGGCCCAGGGCAACCACATCCCCGTGCTCATGCTCACCGCCCGCGACGCCGTCGGCGACCGCGTGTCCGGGCTCGACGCGGGGGCCGACGACTACCTGGTCAAGCCGTTCGAGCTGGACGAGCTGCTGGCCCGGGTGCGCGCGCTGCTGCGCCGCGGCGCGCTCGGCACGGGCGCCGCCGACGGCGGCACGCTGTCCTACGGCGACCTGCGCATGGACCCGGCCACCCGGGAGGTCACCCGCGGCGCCCGCGCGCTCGACCTGACCAGGACCGAATACCTGCTGATGGAGCTGTTCCTGGCCCACCCCCGCCAGGTCCTGACCCGCGACCAGATCCTCAACGAGGTGTGGGGCTTCGACTTCGAGCCCACCTCCAACTCCCTCGACGTGTACGTCATGTACCTGCGCCGCAAGACCGAGGCCGGGGGAGAGCCCCGGGTGATCCACACGGTCCGCGGGGTGGGGTACGTCCTCCGGGCGACACCGTGATCCGCAACAGCCTGCGCACGCGGCTGACGCTGCTGGTCACGGCCGCCGTCGCGATCGCGATCGCGGTGTGCGCCGGGCTGTCCTGGTTCATCGTGCAGAACCAGGTCATCAGGCAGCTCGACCAGACCATCCTGGAGCCGGAGGGCGAGGGGGACAAGCGGTTCCTCCAGAAGAACTGCACACCGGAGGGCTCCTCCGACTACCACGACATGGCCACGCTGCTGTTCGCCGACGGCAGGACCTGCTCGCTCGGCTCGCCGATCGTGCCGGTGGAGGACGACAAGAAGGCGATACCCGGACCGGGCGAGCCGGTCTACCGCAACGGCGTGACGCGGGACGGCAGCGAGGTCCGGGTCGTGGCCGTCAACTTCGCGCCCGGCGTGGCCGTCCTGGAGGCCAGGCCGCTCTATCACATCAAGATCACCCTGCGGAACACCGCGCTCGCGCTCGCCGCCATCGCGGCCGTCGGCGTGATCGGCGCCGCACTCGCGGGACGGGCCATCTCCCGTACCGCCCTGCGGCCCGTGGGCCGGCTGACCAAGGCGGCCGAGCACATCGCCGAGACCGAGGACCTCAACACGCGCATCCCCGTCCAGGGCAACGACGAGATCGCCCGGCTCAGCTCCTCCTTCAACGCCATGACCGCCGCCCTGGCCGGTTCCCGCGAACGCCAGCAGCAACTCGTCGCCGACGCCGGTCACGAGCTGCGCACCCCGCTCACCACCCTGCGCACCAACATCGACCTGCTGCTGCGCAGCGAACAGACCGGCAGGCAGCTCGACCCGGGCGCCAAGGAACGCCTGCTGGTCAACGTCAAGGCGCAGTTCGCCGAGCTGTCCACGCTGGTCGGCGACCTGCTCCAGCTCGCCAGGGGCGACACCGACCACGAGCCGCACGTCGAGCTGGCCCTGCACGACGTCGTCACGGCCGCCGCCGAACGCGCCCGGCTGCGCGGCGCCGACGTGCGCACCGACCTGAGCCCCTGGTACGTCGTCGGCAGCCCCGCCTCGCTCGAACGCGCCGTGCTCAACCTCATCGACAACGCCCGCAAGTTCAGCCCCGAGGGCCAGGTCGAGGTCTCGCTCAAGGACGGCCGGCTGACGGTCCGCGACCACGGCCCCGGCATCCCCGAGGAGGAGCTGCCGCACGTCTTCGAGCGCTTCTGGCGCTCGCCCTCGGCCCGCGGCCTGCCCGGCTCGGGGCTGGGCCTGGCGATCGTGGCGCAGGCCGTGTCCGAGACCGGCGGCAAGGTACGGCTGTCCAACGCGCCCGGCGGCGGCGCGATCGCGACCATCGATCTTCCCGGAACTCTCACTCGTCACTCACAATCGGATAAGTCCTCTTAAAGACCCGAATCGTGAGCTGGCTGCATGGAGACAACAGCGGTAAGGACGCGCCTGGTAGAGGTGGTCGTCCCGGTCCACAACGAGCAGCGGGCGCTGCGGGAGAGCGTCGCCCGGCTGCACGCCTACCTCGCCACCACGTTCCCGTACGGCTTCCGCATCACCATCGCCGACAACGCCAGCACCGACGACACCTGGCGGCTGGCCACCGAGCTGGCCCGTGAGCTGCCGCAGGTACGGGCCGTGCACCTCGACGAGAAGGGCCGCGGCCGGGCCCTGCGCCAGGTCTGGTCCACGAGCGAGGCCGATGTCGTCAGCTACATGGACGTCGACCTGTCCACCGACCTGGACGCCTTCCTCCCGCTGGTCGCCCCCCTGCTGTCGGGCCACAGCGACCTGGCCATCGGCACCCGCCTGTCCAGGGCCTCGCGGGTGGAGCGCGGGCCCAAGAGGGAGTTCATCTCCCGCTCGTACAACCTGCTGCTGCGCTCGGTGATGGGCGCCGGGTTCTCCGACGCCCAGTGCGGGTTCAAGGCCGTGCGCACGGAGATCGCGCAGGCGCTGCTGCCCGCCGTCGAGGACGAGGAGTGGTTCTTCGACACCGAGCTGCTGCTGCTGGCCGAGCGGCACGGCCTGCGCATCCACGAGGTCCCCGTCGACTGGGTGGACGACCCCGACAGCCGCGTGGACCTCCTGCGGACCGCCCTGGACGACCTGCGCGGGCTGGCCAGGGTGGCCCGCAGGACGCTGTCCGGTGCGGCGCGCCTGCCGATGCCCGCCCGGGTGCGGCGGGCCGAGCTGCCGAGGGGGATGGCCAGGCAGCTGCCCAGGTTCGCGATCGTGGGCGTGGTGAGCACGCTGGCCTACCTGGCGCTGTTCTCGATGTCGCGGCAGGTCGTCCCCGCGCAGCCGGCCAACGCGGTCGCGCTGCTGGTCACGGCCGTGGCCAACACGGCGGCCAACCGCCGTTTCACCTTCGGGGTCAAGGGCTCGGGCGGGGCGCTGCGCGACCAGTTCGAGGGCCTGATCGCGTTCCTGGTGGGGCTGGCGCTGACGTCGGGGAGCCTCGCGCTGCTGCCCGGCGGGGTCTCGCACGGGGTGGAGCTGGTGGCGGTCATCGCGGCCAACGCGGCGGCCACTCTCGTCCGGTTCCTGCTGCTGCGCGTGTGGGTGTTCAACCCCCGGCGCAGGAGCGGACGGTGACCGCCGTCGCCGCGCCCGCCCGGGCGCGCGCGCTGACCGGCGCCGCGGGCGACCCGCGCTGGTCGCGGCCCGCGATGTGGACGGTGCTGGCCGCCGCCTTCGTCCTGTACGCCTGGGCGCTCAGCGGGGACGCCAACGAGTACTACGCCGCCGCCGTCCTGTCCGGCACGCGGAGCTGGAAGGCGTTCTTCTTCGGCGCGATCGACGCCGGGTCCTTCATTACGGTGGACAAGCCGCCGCTCGCGCTGTGGGTCATGGGGCTGTCGGCGCGGATCTTCGGCTACGGCACGTACAGCATGCTGATGCCGCAGGTCCTCGCCGGTGTGGCGGCCGTCGGGGCGGTGTACTCGGCGGTCCGCCGGTCCTTCGGGCGCACCCGTCAGGGGCACGTCGCGGCGCTGGTCGCGGCCGTGGTCATGACGCTCACGCCGATCACGGTCGCCATCAACCGGGACAACAACCCCGACACCGTGCTCGTGCTGCTGCTGGTGCTGGCGGCCTGGTTCTGCCTGGAGTCGCTGCGCACCGCCCGGCTGCGGCCGCTGCTCCTCGCCGCGCTGTTCGTGGGGCTGGGGTTCAACGCCAAGATGTTGCAGGCGTACCTGGTGGTGCCGGCGTTCGGGGTGGCGTACCTGGTGTGCGCCCGCCACGGCCTGGCCAGGCGGGCGGGGCACCTGCTGGCCGCCGGGGGCGTGCTGGTGGTGTCCAGCGCCTGGTGGATGGTGGTCGTCGACCTCTGGCCCGCCGCCTCGCGGCCCTACGTCGGCGGCTCGACCGACAACACGGTCCGGGACCTGGTGATCGGCTACAACGGGCTCGGCCGGATCTTCGGTCAGGACCGGGCCGGCGGCGGGCCCGGCGGCGCGAACTTCGGCGGGCAGGCCGGGGCCGGGCGGCTGTTCAACGACGTCATGGCCGGGCAGATCTCCTGGCTGTTGCCGTTCTGCGCGGTGGCGCTGGCCTTCGCCGTGCTGCTGCGGGTGCGCGGGACCCTCTTCGACGGGGGCGCCTGGCTGCTGTGGGGCGGCTGGCTGGTCGTCCACTACGCCGTGTTCAGCTTCTCCAGTGGCACGTTCCACCCCTACTACACGACCGCGATGGCGCCCGCCGTGGCCGCGCTGACGGGCATGGGGGCGGCCGTGATGTGGCAGGCCTACCGGGGGTCGCGGGGCTGGGCGTGGGCGCTGCCCGTGGCGGTCGCGGTGACCGGCGGGTGGGCGTTCGTGGTGCTGCGCCGTACGCCGGAGTGGCTGCCGTGGCTGGCCTGGGTCGTGCTCGGGGCGACCACAGTGGCCGTGGCGGCGCTGGTGACAGTGATCGTGACCGGGCTCGCGACAGGGTCCGCGACAGGGGCCGTGACAGGGTCCGTGACAGGGGCCGTGGCGGGGCTCGTGGCGGGCAGGGGGCGGGGGGCGGGCCGGGTGACCGTCGTGGCGCTGGCGGCCGCTCTGGTCGCGGGGCTGGCGGGTCCGGCGGCCTACGCCGTCTCACCGCTGGGGGCGCGGGTGAACGGGACCAACCCCACGGCGGGCCCGTCCACGAGCCGCATGGGCGGCCCCGGCGGCCCCGGCGGCTTCGGCGGCCCGCCACCGGGCGGCGAGTTCCCCGGCGTCCGGACGGGCGCCCTCCAGGGCGGCGAGCCGCCGCAGGGGCAGCCGGGCGTCCGGAGCCGCGGTCCCATGGGCGGCGGCGTGGCCGACGCGACGGTGAAGTACCTGGTCGCCAACCAGGGCAGGGCGACGTGGCTGGTGGCCGTGGGCAGCGCCCAGCAGGCGTCCTCGATCATCCTGGCCACCGGCCGCCCGGTGATCGCCATGGGCGGCTTCACCGGCTCCGACCCCGCGATGACCGTCCCCCGCCTCCGGGAACTCCTCTCCTCCGGACGGCTCAGGTACGTGCTGCCCGGCGGCCGGGGCGGCCCCGGCGGCGGCGAGACCGAGGTGACCGCCTGGGTCACCGCCAACTGCGCGGCCGTGGCCGGCCACACCGGCCTGTACGACTGCGCACATTGAGGAAGGAAGCGACGGCGGCCGCGGGGCCCGTCCCCGCGGCGCGCTATAGGCTGATCGGGTGGCGAGTACGACCCGGGCCGATCAGGCCGACCAGCGCAGAGCAGAGCTTCTCGAGGCCACCCGCAAAGTGGTGCTCGAACGCGGCCTGGCCAACACGCGCATCGCCGACATCGCCAAGTCCATCAACGTCAGCGGCGGCCTGATCCACTACCACTTCGCGACCAAGGACGAGCTGATCACCGCCATGCTGCGGGCCACGCTCGACATCGAGAGCGCCCGGCTCAAGGAGCTGGCCGACGGCCCCGGCACGGCGGTGGAGCGCCTCGACCGGGTGCTGCGCTACTACATCCCCGAGTCGCGCTCCGACCAGAGCTGGCTGCTCTGGATCGACGCCTGGAACACCGCGCTGCGCGAGCCCGCGGTCAACGCGATCATGCTGGAGCTGGAGACGGCCTGGCTCGACGCGCTGGCCCAGGTGTTGGCGGCCGGCACCGAGGCGGGGGAGTTCGCGTGCGCCGATCCGGCGGGCGCGGCCGAGCGCATCGACGCCATGCTCGACGGCCTGATCATCCGCTACACCCTGCATCCCAACGTGCTCGACCGGGCACGGCTGCTGGCCCACGCGCGCACGGCCGCCGCCGGGGAGGCCGGCATCGCGGTGGAGCGGTTCGGCTGAACCGGGCCGGGCCTGGGCCGGGCTTGAGGCGAGCTTGAGCCGGGCCCGCGTCAGGCGGGCAGGGCGGCCAGCAGGAAGGCCAGGCGGGCCGCGGCCGACTCGACGTCCTCGGCGGTGCCGAGGCGGTAGCCCCACGACGTGATGTACGCGCCGTCGTCGGAGCAGGTCACCGTCTCGGCCAGGGTGGCGGAGAACCGGTTGCGCACCGACACGTACGCCGGGTCGCTGGCCAGCGCGACATTCTGCACCGAAAGATCGGCGTGACGGCCCGCGTGCCACGCGAACCGCTCAAGGCAGAGCGCGGTATCAAGCATCATGCGTCACCTCCGCAACGTCTCGCGACAGAATTGCACGATCTTGCTGCGGGTGGCAAGCAATTGCTGAGGTTAATGTGGGGTTTGTTGCAGGTATTCGCGAAGAATACGGATGATGACTTCTCGCCCGGGCTCGCCGAACTCCGCCACCTTGGCGTAGTCGTCGAAGGCCCGCACGTAGAAGGCGATGTCGTCGGGGTCGCGCAGCACGAGGTCCTTGGTCATCGTGGCGACGCCCACCATGGCCTCGTTGTAGATCCAGAACCCGTTGATCGGCGCGGACGGCAGCTCGGTGCCGAAGGGGATCACCCCGAACTCCACGTTGGGCAGCGTGCTGACGGCCAGCAGCCGGTCGAGCTGGCCGCGCATGACGTCGGCCGGGGCCAGCGCGCTGCGCAGCGCCGACTCCGGCACCACGAACCGGAACGTGCGCGTGCGGTCATAGAGGATCTCCTGGCGCTGCATGCGCACGCGGACGGCCGCGTCGATCTGGTCGGCCGCGCTGTAGAGGCGCTTGACCTTGCGGAACACGTGCCGGGCGTACTCGGAGGTCTGGAGCAGGCCGACGACGATGCCGGGCTCGAAGACGCGGAACAGCTTCGTGCGCGCCTCCAGGTCGCGGATGTCCTCCTGGAGGGCGGCCAGGCCGCTGCGGTGACGCTGCTTCCAGTCGTCGTGCCGTTCCAGCAGCGCGATGGCCTGCCTGATGAGCTCGTCGGTCGTGTCGGGCGTGGCCCCCACGGCCTGCGCCCACACGACCACGTCGTCCTCGGTCGCCGTCTGCCTGGCGTTCTCCAGGCGGGAGACCTTGGACGGCTGCCAGCGCAGCCGCTCGGCCAGGTCCTTGCCCGACAGGTGGGCGGCCTCGCGCAGCTGGCGAAGCTGGCCGCCGAGGTCGATGCGCGCCTGCTGATAGGACGTCACGCGGCAAGAGGCTAGCTCCGCGGGCACCGATCAGGCCAGGCCCAGCCGCGCAATCGTGATCAAGCGGTTGCCGACGGTGTCCCGTCGCTGGTGGGCCGGGCGCCGGCTGACCCGTCGGGCAGGACCCGGCGGGCGATCTCGGTGAGCAGCTCGCGGGGCACCTCGACGGCGGCCTCGCCGTCGAGCACGTCGCGGAGGTCCGCGAGCGCCTCGGGGTCGGTGACCTGAAGTCCCTGGACGACGATGGTGCCGCGATCGGTCTCGTACAGGGTGGGGCAGGCGCCCGCCTCCGAGGTGGAGCCGAGGAACCGCATGCGCATGACGATCCTTTCCCCGAATGCCAGATGCAATTGCGCGCAATTGTACGCATCTGGGCGTCCGGCGTGATCCTTTTTCCGCATCGGGTTCAGCGCAACAAGCCTTCCATGATGTCGTGGGCGCGGGCGAACAGACCGAGCGTGGTCGCGTGCAGCACGTCGCCGATGTCCCGGGGCGCCTTGCCGGCGAACGCCCGCGCGTGCGTGCCCTCCAGCACGATGCCGAGCTTGAAGCAGGCCAGCACCGCGTACCAGTCGATCGCCGACAGGTCGCGCTCCGACAGCGCCGCGTAGTACGCGACCAGCTCCCGCTCCGACGGCAGCCCCGGCACGTGCCCGTTGTTCACCGGCCAGGTGGCCAGCAGCCAGCCCAGGTCGAGCAGCGGGTCGCCGATTGTGCACATCTCCCAGTCGACGATCGCCGCCACCCTGGGCCCGTCGAGGGCGAACATCAGGTTGGCGAAGTGGTAGTCGCCGTGCATGATCCCCGGGACGAACGCGGCGGGCCGGTGGCGGGTCAGCCAGTCGGCGGTGGCGTCGAGGCCCGGGATGTCGGGGCCGGGGTAGCCGTCGAGCTCGCCGTAGGAGTCCAGCTCCTTCAGCCAGCGCGGCACCTGCCGGTCGAGGAAGCCCTCGGGACGGCCGAACCCGGGCAGCACCGCCGGATCGACCCGTCCCAGCTCGGCCAGCGCGGCGGCGGCCTCCAGGCCCATCCGGTGGCGGATCGCGGCGTCGGAGGCGTGCGGCTCGGGCAGCCCGGTCGAGGGGTTGAACCCGGCCACCGGCTCCATCAGGTAGAACACCGGCTCCCGGGCGGTCTGCGCGGCCACCAGCCGGGGCGCCGGCACCGCCGTGCCGCTCAGCGCCGCCAGCAGCCGCGCCTCGCGCCGCAGCACCTCGTTGCTCCTGGCCCGGGCGTGCAGGGGCGGCCTGCGCAGCACGTACGGCCGGCCGCCGCGTTCGAGGCGGACCATGACGTTCTGGGTGCCGCCGGGGATCGCCGCGACCTCCGTGATCGCCCCGCCCGGCAGCCCCTCGGCGTCCATCCACGCGCCGAGGTCGTCGAGGTCGATGGCGCTGACGTCGATGTGGGTGGAGGTCATGGCCGCCCTTTGACAGAACGATATTCTGGAGGCTTCAACCTACGAGAGCCCCCGACGCCCGGTCAACCCGGTGCCGGCATGAACGGTGGGAACGGCCGCGACCGGTCGGCTCGTCCTGGGCCACGACCGGGCCGATGACGGCCGCTGCTGGGAGAACATGGGTGGATGAAGTGTGTTGTGGCCGTTGATGTGGGTGGAACGACTCTCAAGGGTGGATTGATCGCCCCGGACGGCGGCATCCTCCACCGGGAACGCCGCCCCACCCCCCGCACCGAGGGGCCGGACCGCGTGATCGCGGCCATCTCCGCCTTCGTCGCCGACCTGAGCGCGCCGCGGACCGTCGCCGGCGCCCTGCTCCGCCCGGCGGCCGTGGGCCTGGCCGTGCCCGGCCTGGTCGCGTCCGGGCGGGCGGTGTTCTCGGCCGCGTTCGGCTGGCGGGACGTGCCCGCGGCGGCCTTCACCGACGGGACGCTCCCGCTCTCCCTCGGCCATGACGTGCGCTCGGCCGGCGAGGCGGAGCTCGCGTACGGCTCGGCGGCCCCCGACGCCCTCTACCTGCCCATCGGCACCGGCATAGCGGGAGCCGTCGTCCTGACCGGTTCCCTGTACGGCGGCGCCGCCGGCTGGGCCGGGCAGATCGGGCACATCCCGGTGCGTCCCGGCGGGCTGCCGTGCCCGTGCGGGCAGCGCGGCTGCCTGTCCGCCTACGCCTCGGCCGCCTCCGTCGCCGCCCGCGCCGGCGAGACCTCCGCCGAGGACGTCGTCCGCCGGGCCGCCGCCGGGGACGAGCCGGCCGCGCGCGTGTGGGCGGAGGCCGTGGAGGCGCTGGCGCTGGCGCTGGCCACGTACACGCTGGTGCTGGACCCCGCGGTGATCGTCGTCGGCGGCGGCCTGTCGCTGGCCGGGGACGCCCTGCTGACTCCGCTGCGCGCCCGGCTGGCCGCGCGGCTCGCCTTCCGCCCCGCGCCCGAGGTACGGGCGTCGGCGCTCGGCGTGGACGCGGGCCTGCTAGGCGCCGGGCTGCTCGGCCTGCGGGCGCTGGGGGAGCAGGGCGGCGGGCACGTCGACCACCTGGGCGCGTAGCTCCTCGCCCAGGGCCTTGGCCTGCGGATCCAGGCGCGGGCTGGCCGCCACGCCCCTGCCCAGCAGCCCGTGCACGACGAAGTTGAGCGCCCTGATGTTGGGCAGCTCGTGCCGCTCGACGCGGTGGGCGGCCAGCTCCGGCAGCAGGGACGTGAGCCGGTCGGCGGTGAGGGTGGCCGCCAGCCAGGCGTACTGCTCGTCGGTCGCGACCCAGACGCCGAGGTTGGCGTCGCCGCCCTTGTCGCCGGAGCGCGCCCCCGCGACCCGGCCCAGGGGCACGCGCACGGCAGGCCCGCCGGGCGGCGCCGGAACCGGCGGCGCGGACGGCTCGGGCGGCTCCGGGACCGGCGGCGCGAGCGGCTCCGGGACCGGCCCGCCCCGGGGGACGGGAGGCTCCTCCTGGGCGGGCAGCTCCACGCCGTCCAGGAAGACCCGCGGGCTTACCTGCGAGGCCGGCACCAGGACCGGCCAGTACACCCCGTACGGGGAGGCGTCGCCGGGCGGGGTGAGGCCGTGGAAGCCCGGGTAGCTGGACAGGCCGGTCTCCACGACGGCCGAGGAGAAGACCCGGCCCGCCGTGCGCCGGTCGGCGTCCATGACGGTGATCCGCAGCAGGCCCGCGTCCGTCAGCGTCACGTCCACCTGGTCGAAGGTCTCGCGCGGCACCCGCGCCCAGACGGCCTCCTCGGCCACCCGCGCCTTGGCCTCGACGTCCAGGCCGGTCAGGACGAGCGTCATCGTGTTGCGGTAGCCGGCCGGGTAGTTGACGGCGACCTTGAGCGTGTCCGGCGGCGGCTCGCCCCGCGTGCCGGAGATCAGCACCCGGTCGGGGCCGTCGTCGGAGAGCGTGATCGTGTCGAACCTGGCCACCACGTCGGGGCCCAGGTAGCGCGGGCCGCCCAGCTCGTAGACGAGCTGCGCGGTGACCGTGCCGACCGAGACCAGGCCGCCCGTGCCCGGATGCTTGGTGATCACCGCCGAGCCGTCGGCGCGCAGGTCGGCGATGGGGAAGCCGCAGTGGGCCAGGTCGGGCACGTCCTGGAAGAAGGCGTAGTTGCCGCCCGTGGCCTGGCATCCGCACTCGATGACGTGGCCCGCCACGACCGAGCCGGCCAGCGGGTCGAGGTCGCCGGGGCCCCACCCGTACCGCCAGATGCCGGGGCCGGTGACCAGGGCGGCGTCCGTCACGCGGCCGGTCACCACGACGTCCGCGCCGGCCGACAGCGCGGCGGCGATGGGACGGCCGCCGAGGTAGGCGTTCGCGGTCAGCGGCGCGGCCGGCGCGCGCTCGCCGGTGTCGGCGTGGACCAGGTCGAGCGGGCGGCCCATGAGGTCGTCGCCGGTCACGTGGGCGACCTTGGGGGACAGGCCCAGCCGGGCGGCCAGCTCGTGCACGGCCTCGGCGCACCCGGCCGGATCGAGGCCGCCCGCGTTCGTCACGATCCTGATGCCGCGGTCAAGGCACGGGCCGAGCACGTCCTCCAGCTGGCGCAGGAACGTCGGTGCGTAGCCGGGACGGCCCTTGAGCCGGTTGCCGGCCAGGATGAGCATGGTCAGCTCGGCCAGCCAGTCGCCGGTGAGCACGTCGATCGGGCCGCCTTCGACCATCTCCCTGGCCGCCGAGAGCCGGTCGCCGTAGAACCCGCTGCAGTTCGCGACGCGCAGCGCCATCACGGCACCCACTTGGGCGGACGCTTGTCCATGAACGCCGCGATGCCCTCCTGACCCTCCGCCGAGGTGAACCGCTCGGCCGACAGCTCGCTCATCCGCCGCAGCCCCTCCTCGAACGAGACCGCCGGCACCTCCCGCACCAGCCGCTTGGTGATGGCCAGCGCCTCGGGGCCGCCCCTGGCCAGCATCCCCGCGTAGTGCCGCACGGTCGCGTCGAGCTCGTCCTCCGGGACGGCCCTGGTCAGCAGGCCGATGCGGGCCGCCGTGGCGGCGTCGAACACCTCGCCGGTCAGGAAGTACTCGGCCGCCGCCCGCGGGTCGAGCCTGCGCAGCACGGGCACCGAGATCATCGCGGGCACCACCCCGAGCCGCACCTCGGTGAACGCGAACGACGCCGTGTCCGGCGCGATGGCGAAGTCGCACGCGGCGACCAGGCCGAGGCCGCCCGCGCGGGCCGTGCCGTTCAGGCGGCAGATCACCGGCTTCGGGCTCTCCCAGAGCAGCGTCATGATCTCCGGGAAGGACGCCGTCACCGGCGCGTCCGCGTCGCCGCGCTGCTCCTTCAGGTCGGCGCCCGAGCAGAACACCCGGCCCGTGCCGGTCAGCACGATCACCCGGGCCCCCGGCTCGGCCAGCGCCCAGCGCAGGTGCTCGGCCAGCTCGGCCAGCAGCCGCCTGGACAACGCGTTGCGGTTGGCCGGCGAGTCGAGCGTGACGGTGGCCACGCCGTCCGCCAGCTCCCTGTGCACCAGGCTCGTCATGTGGTCTCCTCCTGGATGATCGCCAGCACGGCCCCGGCTTCGACCTGCTGTCCCTTCTCGACGCGTACGTCCGACACCACGCCGCCCGCCGGGGCGGCGATGCGATGCTCCATCTTCATCGCCTCCAGCACCAGGACCGGCTGGCCTCGGGCCACCGTGTCGCCCTCGGCCACCTCGACCCGCAGCACGCTGCCCGGCATGGGCGCGAGCAGCGAGCCCGGGGCGACGTGCTCGACCGGCTCGGGCAGGCGCGGCACCGGCGTCAGCACGGCCGCGCCCATGGGGGAGTCGACGTAGACGCGCTCGTCGCCGTCGTACCGGGCGACCTGGAACGTGCGTCGCAGCCCGTCGCGTTCCAGGACCACCTCCTCCGGCCGCGCGGAGACCACCGTGACGCCCGCCGGCATCGGGTCGTAGACGACGTCGGCCTCCTCGAACCGGGCGCGGGCGGGCTGCGAGCGCACGTTGCGCCAGCCGCCGGGCAGCCCGGCCAGGACGGGCGCGTCCCGCCGGTGCGCGGCGGCCATGGCGAGCGCGGCGGCCAGCGCCGGCAGGGCGTCGTCCCCGGACGACGGGGACGACGGCGGCGACAGCGGGCCGCCGGGGGAAAGAAAGGCGGTGTTCGTCTCGCCTGCGAGGAATGCCGGGCTGGTCACGACGTCCAGCAGCAGGTCGCGGTTGGTGGTCAGGCCGTGCAGCCGGGCCCCGCGCAGGGACGCGGCCAGCTTCCGCGCCGCCTCCGCCCGCGTCGCGCCGTACGCGACGATCTTGGCCAGCATCGCGTCGTAGTGCGGCGACACCTGCGACCCGGACTCGACGCCCGAGTCGACCCGGACGTCACCCGGCACCTCGAACCGGCGCAGCACGCCCGTCTGGGGCACGTAGGCGGCGTCCTCGGCGTACAGCCGCGCCTCGATCGCGTGGCCGCGCGGCGCGGGCGGCTCAGGCGGCAGCGCCGCGCCCTCGGCCACCTCCAGCTGCAGCCGGACGAGGTCGACGCCGAACACCAGCTCGGTGACCGGATGCTCGACCTGGAGCCGGGTGTTCATCTCCAGGAACGCCACCCGCTCGCCCTTGACCAGGAACTCCACCGTGCCGGCCCCGACGTAGCCGATCCGGCGGGCCGCGCGCACGGCCGCCGCGCACAACAGCTCGCGGGTGCGCTCCGAGATCCCCGGCGACGGGCACTCCTCGACGACCTTCTGGTGCCTGCGCTGGACGCTGCACTCCCGCTCGCCCAACGCCCACACCGTGCCGTGCCCGTCGGCCAGCACCTGCACCTCGACGTGCCGGGCGGCCTCCAGCAGCGGCTCGGCGAACACGGCGCCGTCGCCGAAGGCCGCCTCGGCCTCCCGCCGCGCCGACTCCACCTCGGCCGCCAGCTCACCGGCGTGCCGGACGATCCGCATGCCGCGCCCGCCCCCGCCCGCGGACGCCTTCACCAGCAGCGGGAACTCGCCCGGCGCGGCCAGGTCGAGCGAGGGCAGCACCGGCACCCCGGCCTCGGTCATCAGCCGCTTCGCCGCGATCTTCGAGCCCATCGCCTCGATCGCCTCCGGCGGCGGCCCCACCCACGTGAGCCCGGCGTCCAGCACGGCCCGCGCGAACGCGGCGTTCTCCGACAGGAACCCGTAGCCCGGGTGCACCGCGTCGGCGCCGGAGGCCCGGCACGCCTCGATGATCCGGTCGGCCGCCAGGTAGGTCTCGGCCGGATGGGACCCCGGCAGGCGGACGGCGAGGTCGGCCTCGCGGGCGTGCGGCGCGCCGGAGTCGGCGTCGGAGAAGACGGCGACCGTCGAGACGCCCAGCGAGCGGCAGGTGCGGAAGACCCGGCGGGCGATCTCGCCCCGGTTGGCCACCAGCAGACGAGTGATCACGGGCGGAACACCCCGAACCCCGCCGCGGGCGGCACCGGCGCGCTGTTGATCGCCGACAGGCACATGCCCAGCACCGTACGGGTGTCGCGCGGGTCGATCACCCCGTCGTCGTAGAGCCGCCCCGACAGGAAGAACGGCAACGACTCCGCCTCGATCTGGGACTCCACCATGGCACGCATCGCCGCGTCCGCCTCCTCGTCGTAGACCTGCCCCCTGGCCTGCGCCGCGGCCCGGCCGACGATCGACAGCACCCCGGCGAGCTGGGCCGGGCCCATCACCGCCGACTTGGCGCTGGGCCAGCTGAACAGGAAGCGGGGGTCGTAGGCGCGCCCGCACATGCCGTAGTTGCCGGCGCCGTAGGAGGCGCCCATGACGACGGTCAGGTGCGGCACGGTCGAGTTCGACACGGCGTTGATCATCATGGCGCCGTGCTTGATGATGCCGCCCTGCTCGTAGTCCTTGCCCACCATGTAGCCGGTGGTGTTCTGCAGGAACAGCAGCGGCGTGCGCGACTGGTTCGCGAGCTGGATGAACTGGGTGGCCTTCTGCGACTCCTGGCTGAACAGCACCCCGCGCGCGTTGGCCAGCACGCCCACCGGGTAACCGTGGACGCGCGCCCAGCCGGTGACCAGCGAGGGGCCGTACAGGGGCTTGAACTCCTCGAACTCGCTGCCGTCGACCACGCGGGCGAGCACCTCGCGCGGGTCGAAGGGGATCTTCAGGTCCTCCGGGACGATCCCCAGCAGCTCGTCGGCCGGGTAGGCGGGCTCGCGGGCGGGCAGCGGCGCCACGCCCTGCTTGCGCCAGTTGAGCGAGCGCACGACGGCGCGGCCGATGCGCAGCGCGTCGTGCTCGTCCTCGGCCAGGTAGTCGGCCAGCCCGCTGGTCCTGGCGTGCATCTCGGCGCCGCCCAGCGACTCGTCGTCGGACTCCTCGCCGGTGGCCATCCGCACCAGCGGCGGCCCGCCCAGGAACACCTTGGCGCGGTCGCGGACCATCACCACGTAGTCGCTCATGCCCGGCACGTACGCGCCGCCGGCCGTGGAGTTGCCGAAGACCAGCGCCACCGTCGGGACGCCCGCCGCTGACAGCCGCGTCAGGTCGCGGAAGATCCGGCCGCCCGGGATGAAGATCTCCTTCTGCGTCGGCAGGTCGGCGCCGCCGCTCTCCACCAGGTTGACGTACGGCAGCCGGTTGGCCAGCGCGATGTCGGCCGCGCGCAGCGACTTGCGCAGCGTCCACGGGTTGGACGCGCCGCCCCTGACCGTGGGGTCGTTCGCGGTGATCACGCACTCGACGCCCTCGATCACCCCGATGCCGGTCACCATGCCCGCGCCCACCTGGAACTCGCTGCCCCACGCGGCCAGCGGCGACAGCTCCAGGAACGGCGAATCGGGGTCGATCAGCAGCTCGACGCGCTCCCTGGCGAGCAGCTTGCCGCGCCGGCGGTGGCGCTCGACGTACTTCTCGCCGCCGCCGGCCACCGCCTTGGCGTGCTCGGCGTCGAGCTCGGCCAGCTTGGCGAGCATGGCCGCGCGCCGGGCCAGGTGCTCGGCGTCGCGCGGATCGAGCCGGCTCCTGATCACGGGGCCTCCTGTCGCGAAGTCGACGTGGACGTCAGCCCGATGGCCCGCGCCCACAGCCGGGTCAGGTGGTCGACGGCGTCCTGCTCGCCGGCCCGCTCCCCGAGGTCCAGCCACACGTGGGCGAAGTGCTCGACCATGCCGCCCAGCATGACGGCCGTCAGCCGCGGGTCGAGCGAGGGGTCGGCCAGGCCCTGCTCCTGCAGCCGGCGCAGCCCGTCGGCGCCGCGCCGGACGAACGCCTCGCGCAGCTCCAGCACCAGCCGCCCGAAGCGGGGATCGGCGTCGGCGGCGTGCTCCACCATGCGGACCAGGCGCGAGTTGGCCGTCCAGGCCCGCAGGTAGAGGCGGTTGGCGGCCTCGATGCGGGCGTACGGGTCGCCGGAGGCGGCGTCGCCGACCGCGCTCGCCGCGAACATCTCGCCGACCACCGTCTGCGCCACCTCCCCGAACAGCGACTCCTTGGAGTCGAAGTACGTGTAGAAGGTGCCGTGGGAGACCCCGGCCCGCGCGCACACGTCGTCGATCCGCACGGCGTCATACCCGTGCTCCTCGAACGCCTCACGCCCGGCCGCGAGCAACGTGGCCCGCGTGCGCTTGCCGCGCAGGCTCAAGGATCTGACGATCACGTCAGTCACCGTAGCGAGCGGGGCGCGCGGAAGGAAGGGGTTCCCGCCACGCGCCGTCACGTCAGGTGCAGTGGCTCCAGCCGGACTTCCAGCTCAGCGAGTTCCACGAACCGCCCCAGATCACGCACTTCTTCACGGCCGCCAGCCGGACCGGGCCCGCGTACGCGGTGAACTTGCCCGGGTTGCCGCCGCTCGCGCCGCCCTGCACCTGGAGGGTGGCGTTCATGGAGACCTTGCCGGGATAGACCAGCTTCGACATCGTGACCACGCAGTTCTTGCCCGCGCCGGTGTTGTAGAGCAGGTAGATCGTGGCCGAGGCGCCCAGCGCGTGCTTGTCGATCACCTTGTAGCCGGAGCCGCAGACGGTCACCACGTTGTAGGTGTTCGGCTTGGGGGAGGGCCTGCTCGCCGCCGGCCTCTTGGCCGGGACCGTCGTCGTGGGGCCGGCGGTCGGGGGCGCCGTCGGCTGCTCCTCGCCGTTGATCAGCCCGGTCGGCTTCTTCTTCTTGGTGGGGGTGGCCTTGGGCGTGGGGCTCTTGGTGGCCGGACGGGTCGTCGGCACGGTCGTCACCGGGTGCGGCACCGTGATGACCGGTTCCTTGGTGTGCTTGACCTTCTTGGGCGGCTCGGCCTGGCCGACGTCCAGCGTGGGGACGGGCTCGCCGGTCTCCGCCGTGAGGATCGGGTCCGGGGTCACCTCGGCGACCGGCGGCTCGGGCTGCCCGGCGCCCTGTCCGTCGCCCGCGGGGTTCTGGGAGGAGTTGCCGGTGGTGTTCACGGCGACCTTGTCGCTGTTGGCCTGCACCACGACGGCGCCGGCCACCACCAGCAGCGCGGCGGCGGCCGCGCCGGAGAGCGCGAGCGTCAGCGTCCGGCGCTGCTTGTCCGGCGCCTTGCCGGACGCCTCACCGGACGACGCGCCGGGGGACCCGCCCTGCGGACCGCCGGGACCACCGGGACCGCCGACCCTGGTCGCCCCCGCGTTCGCCGCCTGGGGGCCGCCGGCGTGCCCCGCCTGAGGTCCACCGGCGTGCCCCGCCTGAGGGGTGCCAGGGTGCCCCGCCTGGGGGCCGGCGGGATGTCCTGCCTGAGCAGTGCCCGGCATGCCGCCGTGCGGGTGCCCGTGCGGCCCCGCGCCCTGCGCGCCCGGGGCACCCATGCCACTGGCCTGGGGACCGCCGGGAACCCCGCCCTGAGGCCCACCGGGAACGCCGCTCTGGAGGCCGCCGGGCGTGCCGGCGGGGGCGCCGCCATGGGGAGCGCCCGTCTGGGGCCCGCCCGGCGTGTGCGGGCCGCCGGGAACGCCGGCCTGCGGGACGCCCGGGTGGGGGCCGCCCTGGGCGGCGCCGGGCATGGCGGCCGCGTGGGGGCCGCCCGGCGCGCCCTGGCCGGTCGGGAGGCCCTGAGGGCCGCCCGCCGCACCCTGAGGGCCCGCCGCGCCCTGGTGGCCGCCCGCCGGTCCCTGGGGGACGCCGGGGGCGGGACGGTTGTCGGGGCCGGGCTGTCGGGGCACGGCGTTGGCGCCGGTCGGCTGGGTCCAGGGACCGGGGTAGGCGTCCTGCGCCGCCCCGGAGGGGCCGTTCACCGGCCCGGCCTGGTGGGGCACGGCCGGGGTGGCGGTCGCGCCGGTGACCGGCTCGACGGCGGCCTTGGGCGCGGGCTGCCCCGTGAGCCGGACGATCAGCTCGTCGGCGCTCGGCCGCTGCGCCGGGTCCTTCGACAGGCACAGGCCCACCAGCGCGGCGAGCTCGCCCTCCATCCCGCCGAGCTGCGGCTCCTCGTTCAGGATGCGGTTCATCACCACGGGGATCGAGTCGGCCCCGAACGCGGGCTTGCCGGTGGCCGCGTACACCATCGTGACGCCCCACGCGAAGACGTCGGCGGCCTCCGACACGGCGGCCCCGCTGAGCTGCTCCGGCGCCAGGTAGGACGGCGTCCCCATCGCCATCCCCGTGGCCGTCGCGCCGGGGGAGTCCAGCGCGCGGGCGATGCCGAAGTCGATCACGACCGGCCCCTCGGGGCCCATGAGCACGTTCGCGGGCTTGAAGTCGCGGTGCAGGATCCCGGCCCGGTGGATGGCCGCCAGCGCGGTGGCCGTGCTGATCGCGAGCCGTTCCAGCGCCGCGCCCCGCCGCGGGCCCTCGTTGATGACGAGCTCGCGCAGCGAGGGGCCGGGCACGTACTCGCTCACGATGTACGGGCGGCTCCCGTCGAGGTCGGCGTGGAGGACGGGCGCGGTGCAGAACCGGGCGACCCGCTGCGCCACCGCCACCTCGCGCAGGAACCTGGTCCGCGCGTCGGCGTCGGCCACGAGGGCGTTGTGCAGCAGCTTGACGGCGACCTGGTCACCTGAGTCGCTCTTGCCCAGATAGACGACGCCTTGACCACCCTCGCCGAGCCGGGCGACGATGTCGTACGCCCCCAGCCGCCGCGGGTCGTCCGCCGCCAACGGCTGGAACTGATTCACGTCGGACCCCCATGACAACCAATAGATGGGGCAAAACGCTACCAGCGTGACATGTGGGACGTCTGCCGGACCTGTAAGTAAGTTTCGCCTTTTGACGGGACATGTCAGTGTTTCGTCGCAGGTCGTGTCCGCGCCGGAGCCCAAGGTCACGGCTTGGCAAATTCAGATGGCCTTGCCCGGGTTCATGATGCCCAGCGGGTCGAAGACCGCCTTGATGCCCTGCTGCATCTCGGCCGCCACCGGCCCGGACTCCAGCCCCAGCCAGCGCCGCTTGAGCACGCCCACGCCGTGCTCGCCGGTCAGCGTGCCGCCGAGGGAGAGCGCGTGCCGGAACACCTCGTCGGCCGCGGCCCACACCTGCGCGGGCGGCTCGGCCGTGCCGTGCTCGAAGATGAAGACCGGGTGCAGGTTGCCGTCGCCGGCGTGGGCCACCGTGCAGATCCGCACGCCGTGCCGGGCCGCCGCCGCCTCGATCGCGGTGATCATCTCGGGCAGCGCCGAGCGCGGCACGCACACGTCCTCGACCAGGCACGCCCCCAGCCGCTCCTTGGCCTGGTAGGCCATCCTGCGCAGCCCGACCAGCTCCTCGGTCTCCTGGGGGCTGGTGGAGACGGCCACGAACGAGGCGCCGTTGTCCAGGCAGAGCCGTTCCATGCGGGCGGCCACCGCCTGGCCGTCGGCGGCGTCGGACTGGCCGATCAGCATGGCCTGCGTGGCCGGTTCGAGCCCGATGTTGCGCCAGTCGTCGATGGCCTCCAGCGTGGCGCGGTCCAGCAGCTCCATCAGCGAGGGCTGGCAGCCCGCGGCCATGATCGCCGACACGGCCGCGCCCGCCTCGCGCAGCGAGCCGAACTCGGCGGCGAACGTGGCCGGCGGCGCGGCCGGCGCCCGCCGCAGCCGCACGGTGGCCGCGGTGATCACGCCCAGCGTGCCCTCCGAGCCGACGAACAGCCCGGTCAGGTCGTAGCCGGTGACGCCCTTCATCGTGCGCCGGCCGGTGTTCAGGATCCGCCCGTCGGCCAGCACGACCTCCAGGCCGAGCGTGGCGTCCCTGGTGACGCCGTACTTCACGCAGCGCAGGCCGCCGGCGTTGGTGGCCAGGTTCCCGCCGATCGTGGAGATCTCGTACGACGAGGGGTCCGGCGCGTACATGAGCCCGTGCTCGCGGGCGGCGCGGTCGAGGTCGGCGGTGATGACCCCCGGCTCCACCACGGCGATCTCGTCGGCGGGCGAGAGCTCCCTGATGGCCGTCATCCTGGCCAGCGACAACACGATCGTCCCGTCGCCGGCCGTGGCCGCGCCCGCCAGGCCCGTGCCGGCGCCGCGCGGCACGACCGGCACCCGGTGCTCGGTGGCCCACTGCAGGGTCGTCACCACGTCCTCGCGGGAGGCGGCCAGCACCACGCCGAGCGGCTTGCCCGGCTCGACGAACGTGCGGTCGCGGGCGTAGGAGTCGATCACGTCCGGGTCGGTCAGCACGCGAGCTTCGGACAGCGAGTTCACCAGGGCATCAATCGGTCTCACACCTGAACCCTACGGTTTGCGCGGACCGTTCCTTAAGGCCAGACTGCCCTGGGTGGAAGTCAGGTGCCCGGTATGTACGCAGGCTGACCAGCTCGTCTCGGTTCCGGGCGCGGTCGCCGCGGGGACGACATACCGGATCGGAAGGGTCAGACTGCCCAGCCAGCGCGAGGTCGCCGACCTGCCGACCGCGCCGTCGATGGGCGCGTCGAAGCACGTCATGAGCCGTACGCAGCTCGCGGTGTGGATGTCGTTCCCCAGCCGCCACTACACGCCCTGGGCCAGGAACCAGGGGTGGATCATGCTCGGCGTGGCGGCCCTGGTGCACCTCGTCGTGTCGCTGGTGATCGCGATGGGCAAGGACTCGCAGTGGAGCGAGGTGCTGCTCGCGCCGTTCTGCCTCACGGGGCTGTTCTGGGGGCTCGGGCTGCTGTTCGTGCTCGGCGCGCGCGGCGCCCGCAGGCGCGACCACGCCGAGGCCCCGGCCCGGGAGAAGGCGCTGGCCGTGTGGGAACGGCTGTACTACTGCGCCCGCGACAACGTCGCGTTCGAGCCGGGGGTCGGCGTCTCGTTCCATCCGGGCGAGACGCGCGAGTACATCTTCGGCTTCCGGGGCCGGGCGATCTAGCCGCGCTCCTCCGCCACCAGGCGGACGCACACGGCCAGGCCGTCGATGGCCTGCTCCAGCTCCTCCAGCTCGGGGAAGGTGGGGGCGATGCGGATCGTGCGGTCGGCCGGGTCCTGGCCGTAGGGGTGGGTGGCGCCGGCCGGGGTGAGCGCGATGCCCGCGGCCTTGGCCCTGGCCACCACCTCGGCGGCGTGCGGCACCTCCAGGCTGATGAAGTAGCCGCCGCGCGGGCTGGTCCAGGTGGCCAGGTCGCCGAGCCGCTCGGTCAGCACCTTGTCGACCAGTTCGAACTTCGGGCCGATCAGCTCGGCGTGCCGCCGCATGTGCGCGGCCACGCCCGCGGCGTCGCGCAGGAACTCCACGTGCCGGAGCTGGTTGAGCTTGTCGGGGCCGATGGACTGCTTGGCGGTGTTGGCGAGGAACCACTCCACGTTCGCCGGCGAGGAGCCGAAGAACGACACGCCCGAGCCCGCGTACGTCACCTTCGAGGTGGAGGCGTAGACGAACACGCGGTCGGGGTTGCCGTGCTCGGCCGCCAGCGCGAGCAGGTCGGCCAGCTCGTCCGGCGTGTCGGTGAGGTGGTGGACGGCGTAGGCGTTGTCCCACATGATCCGGAAGTCGGGGGCCGCCGTCGGCATGGCGGCCAGCCTGCGCACGGTCTCGTCGCTGTAGGTGACGCCGGACGGGTTGCTGTACTTGGGCACGCACCAGATGCCCTTGACCGCCGGGTCCGCGGCGACCAGGCGCTCCACGACGTCCATGTCGGGGCCGTCGGCGTTCATCGCGACGGCGGTCATCTTGATGCCGAGCCGCTCGCAGATGGTGAAGTGCCGGTCGTAGCCGGGCACCGGGCACAGGAACGTGATCTCCGGCTCCTCGACCCAGCGGCGCTCGGCCCCCGGCACCTTCGACAGCAGCGCGTGCACGATCGTGTCGTGCATCAGCGTCAGGCTGGAGTTGCCGCCCACGACGAGCTGCCCGGCGGGCACCTGCACCAGCGGCGCGAAGATCTCGCGCAGCTCGGGCAGGCCCTGGAGGTTGCCGTAGTTGCGGCCGTCGGTGCCGTCGGCGGCCTTGACGGAGGTGGGCAGCTTGAGCATGTCGTCGGAGAGATCGAGCTGGCGCGGTGACGGCTTGCCCCGGGTGAGGTCGAGCGAGAGCCCCCGCTGGACGAGGGCGGCGTAGTCACTCTGTGCGGTCACGAGATCTCTCCTCCGAGTCGGTTCGGTCCAAAGGATAGAAGAAGTCCCCCAGGGGTCCGGTAATCGCCCGGCATGTGGGACACCGGTTCAAAGACGTTCTAAAGAAGCGCTTCCCGTCCGGCGATCGCCGGAGTGGAATGGAGGACATCGGGGCAGGCACAACTCCGCGAAGGAGGGAGCAGCCGTGACGACTGTTCGGGACACCTCGATCGAGCAGGTCAGGCGCCGCCGTACCGGGACCGTCATCGCCTCCTGGCTCTCGACGACCGACCACAAGGTCATCGGGTACCTCTACCTGATCACCTCCTTCGGCTTCTTCCTCGTCGCGGGCGTCATGGCCATGCTGATCAGGGCGGAGCTGGCGCAGCCCGGCATGCAGGTGGTCAGCCAGCAGCAGTACAACCAGCTGTTCACCATCCACGGCACGGTGATGCTGCTGCTGTTCGCCACGCCGCTGTTCGCCGGGTTCGCCAACGTGGTCATGCCGCTGCAGATCGGCGCGCCCGACGTGGCCTTCCCCCGGCTGAACGCGGTGGCGTACTGGCTGTTCCTGTTCGGCGGCCTGATGGTGCTGGCGGGCTTCCTCACCCCGGGCGGGGCCGCCGACTTCGGCTGGTTCGCCTACACGCCGCTGTCGTCGGCCGTCCACTCGCCGCAGGTCGGCGGCGACCTGTGGATCATGGGCCTGGTGATGTCCGGCCTCGGCACGATCCTCGGCGCGGTCAACTTCATCTCCACGATCATCGGCATGCGGGCCCCGGGCATGACCATGTTCCGCCTGCCCATCTTCACCTGGAACGTGCTGCTGACCAGCATGCTCGTGCTGATGGCCTTCCCCGTGCTGGCCGCCGCGCTGCTGGTGCTGGAGTCGGACCGCAAGCTCGGCACGCACGTCTTCGACGGCGCGAACGGCGGGCCGCTGCTGTGGCAGCACCTGTTCTGGTTCTTCGGCCATCCCGAGGTCTACATCATCGCGCTGCCGTTCTTCGGGATCGTCACCGAGGTGATCCCGGTGTTCAGCCGCAAGCCGATCTTCGGCTACATGAGCCTGATCGGGGCCACCATCGCCATCGCCGGGCTGTCGATGACCGTGTGGGCGCACCACATGTTCGCGACCGGGCAGGTGCTGCTGCCGTTCTTCTCGTTCATGACGTTCCTCATCGCGGTGCCGACGGGAGTGAAGTTCTTCAACTGGATCGGCACGATGTGGCGCGGCCATCTGTCGTTCGAGACGCCGATGTTGTTCGCGGTGGGGTTCCTGGTCACGTTCCTGATCGGCGGGCTGACCGGCGTCATCCTGGCTTCGCCGCCGCTGGACTTCCAGATCAGCGACACCTACTTCGTCGTCGCGCACTTCCACTACGTGGTCTTCGGCACGGTCGTGTTCGCCATGTTCGCCGGCTTCTACTTCTGGTGGCCGAAGATGACCGGCAAGATGCTGGACGACCGGCTCGGCAAGGTGCACTTCTGGACCTTGTTCATCGGCTTCCACACCACGTTCCTCGTCCAGCACTGGCTGGGCCAGCTCGGCATGCCGCGCCGGTACGCCGACTACAGCGCGGCCGACGGCTTCACCGCGCTCAACGAGATCTCCTCGGCCGGGGCGTTCCTGCTCGGCGCCTCGACGCTGCCGTTCCTCTACAACGTGTACCGGACGGCCAGGCACGCGCCCAGGGTCACGCTCGACGACCCCTGGGGGTACGGCAACTCGCTGGAGTGGGCGACCTCGTGCCCGCCGCCGCGGCACAACTTCACCAGCATGCCGCCGATCCGCTCCGAGCGGCCCGCGTTCGACCTGCACTACCCGCACGAGGACGCGACGCCCGCCGTGGAGCCGGACCCCGGCCCCGAGCAGCCGCCGCCGGTGCTCGCCGCCGACTGACCTGCCGGCCGGTCCGGCGTTTCAAGATCGCGTTGTTCGGTTTATGCGGGACCATTGCGGGCGACGTCGCCGCGGCAATTCTGTTGGTCAAAATGTCGTGGTTTGATCACGTTTCAACAACGTACTTTACGACCCGTTTATCCACCCTCTAGCGTCCGGCATTGCACACCCTATGGCCATGCGCCCGGCGACCCCGGGCAGAGAGGGTACCTGGTGCCAAGCTCAAAGCGCCTGTTAGTCGCGTTCCCGGCGGTCGCCCTCCTCGGCGCCGCGCTGACCGTCCCGGCGGCCCAGGCCACGTCAGTGGCCAGCTACCAGCCCACGGCGGCGGACTACTACATCAACTACGCTCCCCCGCGGGTCGAGAAGGAGCCGCAGGAACCCGGCCTGAACAAGGGCAAGGCCCGTTCGCTCTCACCGGCGGAGAAGTTCGACAGGAAGTTCGTCAGCGGGAACCCCGCCGCGGCCCGCGTCCTCGCCGCCCGCGAGAACCAGGCGATCAGGACCGGCCGCAACCCGGCTGAGTGGATCTTCAAGAACTCCAAGCAGGTCAAGACCGCCAAGCTCCTCACCGTCCTGGTCGAGTTCAACGAGCAGGCGAACGACGACTTCTCCGGCTTCAACCGGCTGCGCACGACCGACAGCCCGCCGGACGACTGCGTGGTCGAGCCGCCGGGCACGCTCAAGAACGGCCCGCTGCACAACAAGATTCCCGACCCGGCGACGCTGCCGCAGAAGGACAACAACTCCTTCTGGCTCAAGGACTTCAGCACCGACCACTTCAACAAGATGCTCTACAGCGACAAGGGCATCACCGAGCGCGTGCGCAAGGACCTCAAGGACCCGCGCGACGGCAAGCCCGGCATCGACATCTCCGGCTTCACGATGAAGAAGATGTACGAGGAGCTGTCCAAGGGCGCCTACTCCGTCACCGGCTCGGCGGTCGGCTGGATCAAGGCCCCCCACTCCGAGGCGTACTACGGCGCCGCGGCCTGTGGCGGCCAGCCGCAGGACATGTCGGGTCACCCCAGCAACCCGACCGGCGCGGGCCAGCTCGCCATCGACACGGTCAACGCCCTGGCCGCGGCCCAGCCCAACTTCCCGTGGGCCGACTACGACCAGGAGGACGTGGCCGACTCCGACGGCGACGGCAACTTCGACGAGCCCGACGGCGTCATCGACCACCTGGTGATGGTGCACGCCGGCAAGGACAAGTCCTCTGACGGCGGCGCCGAGGGCACCTACGCCATCTGGGCGCACTCCAGCGCGGTCGCGGGCGGCTACAAGATCCCCGGCAGCGACAAGAAGATCTCCAACTACATCGTGCAGCCCGAGGACTCCGGCGTCGGCGTCTTCGCCCACGAGTACGGCCATGACCTGGGCCTGCCCGACCTGTACGACACCAGCGGCCAGGCCAGCTCCGCGGTGGACTTCTGGGACCTGATGTCCAGCGGCTCCCACTCCGGCCCCATCTTCCAGTCCATGCCCACGCACATGGGCCTGTGGGACAAGTGGGTGCTCGGCTGGGCCAACCCGAAGACGTTCAACCCGGGTGACGCCTCCAGGCTCGTCACGGTCGGGCAGTCCTCGCGCACCCCCAAGCTCACCGAGGACGGCGTCCGGGTGAACCTGGCCTCCACGCCGCTGAAGATGATCGACACGCACAGCGGCACGAAGGCCTGGTGGTCCAACCTGGACCAGGACTGGGCCAACCAGACCCTGACCCGCGACGTCCCGGTGCCCGCGGGCTCCGACGTGCGGTTCTGGATGTGGAACAACTACGAGATCGAGCAGGACTGGGACTTCGGCTTCGTGGAGGTCTCCACCGACGGCGGCCAGACCTGGACCCAGCTCAAGGTCTACGACGAGGCCGGCGCCGAGGTCACCACCCCCGACGGCTACCCCGACCCGAACAAGAACCTCAAGACGTTCGGCAACAAGAAGTACGGGCTCACCGGTGACACCGGCGGCCAGTGGCGGCACGACTACGTCAACCTGACGCCGTACGCCGGGCAGTCGATCAAGCTGCGCCTGACCTACAACACCGACGCCGCCTTCGAGCCGCGCGGCTGGCACGCCGACGACTTCTCGCTCACCAACGGCGGCACCGCCGTCTGGAGCGACGACGTCGAGAACGGCGAGAACGGCTGGAAGGCCACCGGCGGCACGTTCACCAACACCAGCGGCCAGGGCTGGACCATCAACAACGGCTCGCGCGAGATCTCCCGCTTCTACCTCGCCGAGTGGCGCAACTTCGACGGCTTCGACAAGGGCCTGCAGTACGCCTACGACACCAACTACTCCCGCGACGGGGCGTGGAAGGTCGAGAAGGTCAAGTACAACGCGCCCGGCCTGCTGGTCTGGTACCGCGACTCGACCTTCACCAACAACTCGGTGGTCAACAACCTGACCCTGCCGCCGAGCATCGGCTCCAAGGGCAGCCTGCTGGTCGTGGACTCGCACTACGACCCGCTGCGCCGCACCGGCACCGCCGCCGAGAAGGACCCGTCCAGGCACAAGAACCTGGAGGGCCGTACGCAGTCCTCGAACGCGGCGTTCTCCTTCAACAAGACCTACCCGCTGAAGGAGTGCCTGGAGGCGCCGGACGAGCCGTTCAGCGAGTACTGCACCAACGTCCCCGCGCTCAAGGGCGTGCCGAACTTCACCGACGCGAAGACCTGGGTTCCGGGCTTCGAGCTGCAGAACGGCTCGCTCTACTACCGTGACTTCGACGCCTCCACGGTGGTGCCGAGCAAGGGCGACCAGCCGTACAGCACCCGCGTGGTGCACCTGGACGGCACCCCCGCCACCGAGCTGTACGGCACCGACCTCGGCAACGGCCACGTCGCCGGCTCGGGCAACCCCGGCGACGAGGGCAAGGCGCTGGGCGTGCAGTTCAAGCTGATCAGCCCGCTGCCGGGCAACCTGGGCGCCATCGTCCAGGTCGTCCCGCCGAAGAAGTAGCGTGAGGGGGGCCGCCGGGTCTCCGGCGGCCCCCCGATCCAGCACGGAGCGGCGGACACAGCGCCTACGATTGATGACCATGAGCGAACTGCGCACCAAGATCGAGCACACTGAGGCGATCCGGCGGGATCGCCGGGTGGCGGTGGTGGTGAACACTCGCTCGCGCCGCGGCCGCCGCCACTACTTCGAGGTCATCGAGCAGCTGCACAACCTGGGGTTCGAGCCGCTGGCCGAGCTGTCGGTCTACAACCCCAAGCGGCTGCGCGACCTGCTCGACACCGCCCTCGCCACCGACCCCGACCTGCTGATCGTGGGCGGCGGCGACGGCACCCTCTCCTCGGCCGTGCGCCACGTCGCCCACCGCGACGTGGCGCTCGGCGTGTTGCCGCTCGGCACCACCAACAACTTCGCCAGGAGCCTCGGCCTGCCGCTCGACCTGGCCGGCGCCATCCGGGTGTTCTCCACCGGCAAGGTCGCCGACATCGACCTCGGCATGGCCGGCGACCGGCCCTTCGCCAACCTGGCCAGCTTCGGCGTCTCGGTCGAGGTGGCCGGCCGGGTCAAGCCGTGGCTCAAGCGCATCGTGGGCCGCCCGGCCTACCCGATGACCGCGCTCACCGTCCTGCCGGGCCACCGGCCCTTCCGGGCCTACATCACCGTCGAGGGCCAGCGCCACGAGCTGCTCACCCACCAGCTCAACATCGCCAACGGGCGTTTCCACGGCGGCTGGCAGGTGGCCAAGGACATCAGCATCGACAACGGCATGCTGGTGGCCTACCAGCTCGGCTCGGGCAAGAAGCTGCGCCTGCTCGGCGAGACGCTGCTGCGCGCGACCACCGGCCGCTGGCGCAGCCTGGCGGGCGGCCCGTTCGTGGTCGGCCGGGAGATGTTGCTGGAGACCGACCCGCCGATGGCCGCCGACGTCGACGGCGAGGTGCGCCTGCGCACCCCGATCACGCTGCGCGTGGTGCCCAACGGCGTGCGGGTGATGGTCCCCGACTCCTTCGAGGACAACTGACCTCAGCCCTCGCCCAGCGCCCGGTAGGCGGGGGCGAGCGCGTCCGCCAGGCCCGCGGGCGGCGGGAAGACCCGCGGCAGCAGGTCGGAGGCGGCCGCGGCGGAGCGGCGTTCTGGGCGGTGCGCGGTGGCGCCGGGCGCGTAGAAGTCGGCCAGCCGGTCGGCGAACGGCACGTCGGCCACCTCCAGCGGGTCCGGCGCGGGCGGGTCGTCGGCCAGCGAGCCGAGCAGCTGCTCGCGGGTGCGCCCGCGCCAGGCCAGCACCAGGAACGGGTCGTCGTCGAACGACTCGGCCAGCAGGTAGAGCACGGCCGACAGGTGCTTGCACGGGAACCCCCAGTCGGGGCACGAGCAGTCCATGTCCAGGTCGCGCGGGAACAGGTCGACGCCATGGGCGGCGAACAGCTCCTCGATCTCGACCGGCATCTCCCCGGCCAGCAGCCTGGCCCGGTGGACGGCCTGCGCCGCGACGGCCTCCTCCAGCCGCGCCCACACGTCCTCGCCGTAGACGTCGATCCTGACCACGACGTCGTACGGCTTCGGCCGCGACCCCTGCACGGACGCCCGGACCAGCCCCGCCGACAGCTCGATCGAGAGCACCTGGCCCTTGCGGGCGTAGGCGCGGCCGCGGGACAGGCGGCCCTTGTCGCAGACGCGTTCCAGGATGTCGACGAAGCGCCTGGACCACCAGGCCGAGCCGATGCTGCCGCGCCGCGACCGGGCCCGCAGGCCGCCCTCGACCTCGATGGGGCCGCTGCCGTCGTACCAGTCGGGCATGGTCAGGACCCTCCCGTGAGGCGGAACACCTCGCGCAGCTCGTCGGTGGACAGGTCGGTCAGCCACTCCTCGCCGGCGCCGACCACCCGCTCGGCCAGCGCCTTCTTGCGCTCGATCATCTGGTCGACGCGCTCTTCGAGGGTGCCCGCGCAGATCAGCTTGCGCACCTGGACGTTCCTGCGCTGGCCGATGCGGAAGGCCCGGTCGGTGGCCTGGTCCTCCACGGCCGGGTTCCACCAGCGGTCGACGTGGATGACGTGGCTCGCCGCCGTCAGGTTGAGCCCGACGCCGGCCGCCTTGAGCGACAGCAGGAACAACATCGGCTCCTGGTCGTTCTGGAACCGCTCGACCAGCCGGTCGCGGGTCTTCTTGGGCAGGCCGCCGTGCAGCCACAGGACCGGGCGGCCGAGCCGCTGGGCGAGGTAGGGCTGGAGCATCGTGCCGAACTCGGCGTACTGGGTGAACAGCAGCGCCTTCTCGCCCTCGGCCAGGACCTCCTCGGCCAGCTGCTCCAGCCGGGCCAGCTTGCCCGAGCGGCCGGCCAGGCGGGAGCCGTCCTTCAGCAGGTGGGCCGGGTGGTTGCAGACCTGCTTGAGCCTGGCCATGGCCGACAGCACCAGGCCGCGCCGCTCGACGCCCTCGCTGTCGTCGATCCGGGCCAGCATGTCGTCCACGACCGCCTGGTAGAGCGTGGCCTGCTCGGGGGTGAGCGGGCACCACTCCTTGATCTCGATCTTCTCCGGCAGGTCGGAGATGACGGACCGGTCGGTCTTGAGGCGGCGCAGGATGAACGGGCCCGTCGCCCGCTTCAGCGCCGCGGCGGCCTGCTCGTCCTGGCGGGCCTCGATGGGCTCCTGGAACCGGGTGCGGAAGCGGGCCCGCGGCCCGAGCAGACCGGGGTTGGCGAACTCCATGATCGACCAGAGCTCGGCGAGGTGGTTCTCGACCGGCGTGCCGGTCAGCGCCAGCCGGGTGCCGGTGGGGATCGACCGTACGGCACGGGCCTGCAGGGTGCCGCTGTTCTTGATCGCCTGGGCCTCGTCGCACACCACCCGGCGCCACTCGTGTTCCCGCAGGGCCTCCAGGTCGCGGTGGGCGGTGCCGTACGTGGTGATCACCAGGTCGGCCGTCGCGATGCGGGCGGCGTCCCGGCCGGGGCCGTGGTGGACGTACACGCGCAGCCCCGGGGCGAACCTGGCCGCCTCCCGCTGCCAGTTGCCCACCAGCGACATCGGGCAGACCAGCAGCGTCGGCGCGGCGGCCCGCTCGTGCACGAGCAGCGCCAGCGTGGTGACCGTCTTGCCCAGGCCCATGTCGTCGGCGAGCACGCCGCCGAGGCCCAGCTCCGACAGGAAGCTCAGCCACGCCAGCCCGCGCTCCTGGTAGGGCCGCAGCACGGCGTCCAGGCCCGGCGGGGTGGCGAGCGGGGTGAGCCGCCGCTCGGCCTGGCCCGACAGCAGGTCGCCGAGCACGCCGTCGGCGTCGACCGCCAGCAACGGCAGCTCGTCGTCGCCCTGGATCACGTGGCGCAGCAGGTCGGCCGCCGCCGCCTCGCCCGCGCGCACCCCCTCCACGGCCCGCAGCGCCGCCTTGAGCTGCCGGTCGTCCAGCTCCACCCACTGGCCGCGGACCCGGACCAGCGGCACCTTGAGCCTGGCCAGCTCGGCCAGCTCCGCCTCGCTGATCGTCTCCTCGCCCACCGCCAGGTCGACGCGGAAGTCGACCAGCTCGCGCAGCCCGAAGCCCTGGCTGACGGCCGCCGTCTGCGGCTTGGTCCTGGTGGTGAGCTTGAGCCCGAGTTTCGTACGGCCCGCCCAGCGCGGCAGCTGCACCCCGAACCCGGCCGCCTGGAGCAGCGGCGCGGCCTGGCGCAGGAAGCCGAACGCGCCCGCCGTGTCGAGGGCCAGCTCGCTCGGCTCCGGCACGCGCAGGGCCCGGTCCAGCTCCGGGTAGAGCCGCACGGCCCGGCCGAGCCCGGCCAGCAGCTCGCGCTCCGGCCGACCGGGCAGGCCCTTCTCGCCGCCCCAGACGCGGGCGGCCGGGACGTACAGGCTGGGGTCGTCGGCGGCCTGCAACGCCAGCTCGACCCGCCAGTCGTCGCCGGCGGCCGGTTCGAGCAGGCGGAAGCAGACGCGGGTGGCGCCCTCGGCCGCCGTGACGGCCGCCCGCCAGCGGTCCAGTTCCTCGCGCAGCCCGGGGTCGTCGGGGCAGGCCGGGTCGCCGGTCAGCGCGGCCAGCCACCGCTCCCGCGGCGTCGTGGGCGCGGTGGCCAGGGGAGTGGTGACGGCCCGCCGGACGAGCGCGTCGGTGAACGCCTCCAAAGCCTGGAGCTGCACCTCGGCGGCCGGGCGCTCGGCGGCCCAGGTGCGGCAGGCCGGCGGCATGGCCAGGGCCAGGTCGCGGAAGTAGGCGGCGTCGGCCCCGGTCAGCACGGGCCGCCACAGGGCCAGCGCGCCGCCGTCGCCGCCGCCGTCGGGCCCGGGACCGAGCTCGGGGTCGGGCTGAGGGCCGGGCGCGGGTCGGGGGACGAGCTGGGGGACGACCCGGCCGCGGGCCACCAGGTCGCGGGCGAGCGCGGCGACGGCGGCCCAGTGGCGGACGGTGGCGGTGGCCTCGCCCGGAGAGCCGTCCAGCGCGTCAAGGGCCTCGCCGGGCGGCAGCACGACCGCGGGCACCCGCCACGGCAGCAGCCGCGGCCTGACCACCTCCGTCAGCAGCCCCGTCTCCGGCGAGGGCAGCGGCCCTTTGGCCGACCCCGGCAGCAGCAGCTCCAGCACCCTGGACGGCGTCCCGCCCACCCCGAGCCCCGGCGCGCCGGCCAGCTCGTCAGGGGACGCGGCGAACGGATGGGGCCGCGCGCCCGCCCCACGGGACACGGCGGCGGCCCGGCCGGGAACCTCTCCCCAGAAGGCGAGCCCGTCACCCGCCCACACCCCGTGTACCAGCACCCCGGCAGGTTACCGCCGGCCCGGAGCGACCGGTCCGCGAGTCTTCTGCGGGCCGGGCCGGAAGTCGTACCATCGAAGTATGAACACTCCCGGATCGTGGTGTGAGCGGCCTGAGCCGCAGGCTCCCTCGTGCGAGCTCCCCTCTCCGTGGAGCAGGCCGAAGCAGCCTGACAACTGGTGCGAGGCGCCCAAGTCGCCGGTGGAATCCGTCCTGCGGTTCCTGCTGAAGGCCGCCAAGAGGTAATAACAGGCGGTCAGCTGGGTAGTCGCCTTGCTCAGCGGAGGAGGCGACGTCGTGAACGATACCCACAAGCTGGTCAGTGATCTCTCCGACCAGGTCTCCAGGCTCGTCAAGGACGAACTGCGCCTGGCCAGGCTGGAGCTCGCGGAGAAGGGCAGGCGCGCGGGGTTCGGCGCGGGGCTGTTCGGCGCGGCCGGGATGGCCGCGTTCTTCGGCGGTGCCGCGCTGGTGACCGCCGTCGTCCTGCTCCTCGCTCTGGTCATGCCCGCGTGGGCGGCCGCCGCGATCGTGGGGGCGGTCCTGCTCATCGCCGCCGCCCTGCTCGGCCTGACCGGAAAGAACCAGGTGAAACAGGCCACGCCGCCGGTCCCCGAGGAGACCATCGCGAGCGTCAAGGCCGATATCGACATGGTCAAGGAGAGGGCACGCCGATGAGCGAGACGGACCCCGGATACAGCGAGCAGCACGCCGGTGACGTGGGCGCCCGCAGGGCGACCGTCGGCACGCCGACCGAACGCGAGTCGATCAACGTGCCTCCGACGAGACCGGGGGCTGCGGAGAACGCGAAACGGGCCGAACTGGCCCGCCAGGAACACGAGACCTTCATCCCCGAGACCCCCGTGCCCGACGACCGGACCGAGGCGGTGGAGAGCCGCGCGGTCGAGGAGGAGTCGCTGGGCGGCGGCGGGGGCGGGGGCCGTGGCGAGGACGACGAGGAAGAGGACGACGTGCGAAAAAGCATCAAGGAGACCAGGAACGAACTGGGCGACACGGTCAGCGCCCTGGCCCACAAGGCCGACCTGAAGGGCCGGGCCGCCGAGGCGGCCGGCACGGCCAAGGGCAAGGTCGCCGAGATCACCGGCGTGGCCAAGGGCAAGGCCGCCGAGGTGACCGGCACCGCCAAGGGCATGGCCGGCGAGGTCGCGGGCAAGGTCCGCGAGGCCACCCCCCACCAGGTCAAGGACGCCGCCACCGGGGCGCGCAAGCGTCCGGTGCTGCTGCTGGCCGCGGCGGCGGCGGTGACGGCCCTCGTCGTGCGGCGGCTCAGGAAGCGCAACAGGGCGAAGTAGGCGTGCGTTCCCCCGAAAGACCTGCGGAACTGCCCCGCAGGGCCTGGTGGAGCGTGCTCAAACGCACCGTCGTCGAGTTCCGCAACGACGGCGTCCAGGACCTCGCGGCAGCGCTCACCTACTACGCCGTCCTGTCCATCTTCCCCGCGCTGATCGTGCTGGTGTCGGTGTTCGGCCTGCTCGGCAGGCGCGACACCGCCACCCTGGTCGGCAACCTCGTGGTGCTGGCGCCCGACGAGGTGCGTTCCCTGATCGTCACGGGCGTGCGCTCGGTCCAGGAGAACGCGGCCTCGGCCGGCCTGGTCGCGATCGTCGGCCTGCTGGTCGCGCTCTGGTCGGCGTCGGGCTACATCGGCGCGTTCATCCGGGCCGGCAACACCATCTACGACATCGACGAGGGGCGTCCGTTCTGGAAGGTGACGCCGCTCCGGATCGGGCTCACCGTGCTGGCCACCGTGCTGCTGGCGCTCGGCGCGATCTCCGTCGCGCTGACCGGCGACCTGGCCAGGAGCGTCGGAAAGGCGCTCGGCCTGGGCAGCGCGCTGGTGACCGCCTGGGACATCCTGAAATGGCCGGTGCTGGCGCTCGTCGCGGCCGGGCTGATCATGGTGCTCTACTGGGCCGCGCCGAACGTGCGCCAGCCCGGCGTGCGCTGGATCACCCCCGGCGGGCTGCTCGCGGTGGTGCTCTGGGTCGTGGTCTCCGGCGGCTTCGCCCTGTACGTGGGCCACTTCGGGTCCTACGGCAAGACCTACGGCACGCTGGCCGGCGTCGTGGTGTTCCTGATCTGGCTGTGGTTGTCGAACATGGCCCTGCTGCTGGGGGCCGAGCTGGACGCCGAGCTGATCAGGGAACGCCAGATCGCCGAAGGCGAGCCCGTCGGGCAGGAGCCGTACGTGGAGCCCAGGGACCCGCCGAAGGAGGATAGCCTTCCCGAGTGAAGCGTGGAAAGGCCGTCGTCGCCGCACTGACCCTGCTGACCTCGGGGTTGGTGGCCGGCTGCAGCGACGGCTCGGCGGTCAGCGACTTCGGCACCGTCGTCAAGGGCGCCAAGGGCACGACCGTGCGCGCCGAGCTGCGCCCCGGGCAGCGGTTCTCGCTGGCCGTCCCGGACAACCCGTCGGTGGGCGACGACTGGCGCCTCGCGGCGGTGCCCGACGCCAGGGTGGCCTCCTACATCAGCGAGGAGCGCAGGAGCGCGGGCCAGGGCCCCGGCAGCGGCGGCACGGCCTACTTCGTCTTCAACAGCAAGAGCCCGGGCACCGCCGAGATCACGCTGCGCGACTGCTGGCGCTGCGGCCAGAGCTCGACGCCGCCCGACGAGGAGAGCAGGCGGCAGTCGGGCGAGGCGGTCTTCGAGATCACCGTGCGCTGAGCACGGCCCGGCACAACACGTCGAGGGTGGTCGCGGTGATCACCTCGGCGCCGGCGTCGGCGCCGGATTCGGCGCACGCGGCCAGGCGGCGCCGGCCCTCGCCCAGGATGCTCCACCCCAGGTGGGCCACCAGGTCCGGATGCGGCTCCCCGGCCTCGGCGAGCAGGCCGCGCAGCGGCTCGATCATCGTCTCGTGCAGCTGGTCGAGCCGGTGGCGGCACTCGGCGGGCAGGTCGGCCGCGGCCACCGCGCGCAGCAGCGCGTGGTCGGGGCTGGTGACGAACGCCAGCGACACGGCGCCGAAGGCGCGCACCCGCTCCTCGAGGCCGCCGTCGCGGGTGGCCGTGACGAGCCGGTCGGCCCAGCGGGGGATCGCGTCCTCCACGAGCTGGGCCAGGATGTCGGCGGTGGAGGAGAAGTAGCGGTAGACGCTGGAGCGGGCCAGCCCGACCCGCGCGCCCACGGCCGCGGGGGTGAGCCCGGCCGGGCCCTCGGCCGCCAGGACCTCCATGGCGGCCGCCAGCAGGGCCGCGTGCTGGCTGGCCCGATGGTCGGCCACCGTGGCGGCGCTGATCCTCGGCACCGGACTCACTCCTCCTCGCGTCGTCTCCTCCCAGTATCGGGCAGCAGGAACGTCGCCCCGACGCCGCCGAACAGCACGATGCCGGTCACGATCGTGACCCGGCGGGTGGCGTCGGCCGCCGCCGCCACCGCGGCGGCGTGGTCGGCCGGCTCCCTGATCGCCGCGACGGCCGCGCCGGCGCTCTCCCGTACGGCCTGCCCGAGCGCGGGCTTGCCGGGCAGGCGTGCGGCCATCGCCGCGTCCAGGCCGGTGACCAGGACGGCGCCCAGCACCGCGATGCCGACGGCGGCGCCGAGCTGCCGGATCGTGCTCTGGAGCCCGGAGGCCACGCCGGAGCGGCGGGCGGGCACGTCGGCCAGCATCACGTTCGGGAGCTGGGCCGAGGCGAAGCCGACGCCGACGCCGTACACGACGAGCCACGGCACCAGCGTCCACGGGCCGAGCGAGGGGGAGACGGCCAGGCCGATCGCGATCGCGCCCACGGCCTCCAGGACGAGCCCCAGCCGCACGACGACCCTGGGCGCCAGGCCCAGCCGCGGCACGACGCCGCCCGCCAGGAACGTGCCCCCGGCCAGCGAGGCGATGATCAGGCCGGTGGCGAACGCGGTGAACCCCATGGCCGCCTGCAGGAACAGCGGCAGCACCAGGATCAGGCCGAACTCGCCGAGACTGATGATCATCGCGGCGGCGCCGCCGTACCTGAAGGAGGGGATGGCGAACAGCGACAGGTCCAGCACGACCGGGCGGCCCGATCGTGCCCGCGACCGCTCGACCAGCAGCAGCGCGGTCAGCGCGAGCGCGGCGAGCCCGAAGGCGAAGGGGATCGGCGAGACGCCGCCGAGCGGCCAGTCCCACCCGAACAGCGTGGCCTCGCCGGTCGGCGTGAACCAGCCGTAGCGCTGGCCCTCGATCAGGCCGAACACCAGCGCGGCCGGGCCGGCCACCGACAGCAGCACGCCGGGGACGTCCGAGCCGCCCGCCGCCGGGTCCTTCGACTCGGGCACCCTGGCCGTGCCGAGCAGCACGAGCAGGCCGATGGGCAGGTTCACCCAGAATGCCCAGCGCCAGCCGAAGTCGGTCACCACCCAGCCGCCGAGCAGCGGGCCGAGCGCGGCCATGCCGCCGATGATCGAGCCCCAGACGGCGAAGGCGATCGTCCGGCGCGAGCCCGTGTAGAGGGAGTTGATGATCGCCAGCGTCATCGGGACCACCATGGACGCCCCGACCCCCTGGACGACGCGGGCGGCGATGAGCAGCGCGCCGCTCGGCGCGGAGGCGGCCAGCATGCTCGCGGCCAGGAACACCACCAGGCCGACGGCGAACATCCGGCGCCTGCCGTGCACGTCGCCGGTCCGGCCGAGGGGGATGAGCAGGGCGGCGAAGGCCAGGGAGTAGATGGAGTTGACCCATTCGACGTCCGTGGCCGACAGGCCCAGATCGCCCATGATCGCGGGGACGGCGACGTTCACGATCGTCGCGTCGATGATGATCATCGACATCCCGACGCCGAGCACGATCAGCGGGAGCCAGCTCTGCCGGGTCCGCGCATTTAGCGACACCATGTCCCTAAAGATAGCAACATGCTGTCTCGAAACAAGGGGTAAGCTCCGGATCATGGACTTCATCCGGGTGCGTGCCTCGGCCGACGGCGCCGAGACGATCTCCTACTGGACCGGCGACGTCTACGGCTGGCAGGACGACGACGGCCCCCATCACCTGTTCGGCTTCGAGGGGCTGAACGTGGCGCGGGCCCGCCCGGCCGACGGCGGCTGGGAGCTGCTGACCAGGGAGGCGGCGCTCTACCTCGACCCGAGGACCAGGGAACCGATCGACGTGTGGGACAACCCGCTCACCGGACGGTCCGTCGAGGTGCAGCACGTCTTCAACGACCCGGTCAACCAGCGGCTCGGGGCCTATCCGGTGCCGGTGACGCGGTTGGGGGAGCAGGTCGTCTTCAACGCCGACATCCGCCTTTCCTACCCCTCGCCACTACCTGTCGCGAAATATCCGGAGAACTCGGCTCGGGACACGTACCGGGCGCTGGAGCTGTTCCAGTTCTTCGCCTCGGCCGCCGACGTCGAGTCCGGCATGCCCGACGTGCCGGCGGTCTTCTCCTGGTGCCGGGTCTCGCCCTGGCTGCCCTGGATGGCCATGGGACAGCGGCCGGGCGGGCTGGTCTACCACTGCCGGGGCGCCAAGGTCGCCGACGTCCCCGGGCGGCTGCGCGAGCGCGTCGGCGAGCACTTCCTGCACGCCCCCGCCGAGTGGAGCGCGCCCAACATGACGAGCTGGACGGCCTTCGCCGATAAGGTCGGTCGGTGAGCACCGACCTGTTCTGCGAGATCATCGCCGGCGCGCGTCCCGCCCACGTGGTGAGCGCCGACGAGGTGGCCGTCTCCTTCCTCGACACCCGTCCGGTCTTCAAGGGGCACGTGCTCGTCGTGCCGCGGCTGCACGTCGAGACGCTGGCCGACCTCGCCGACGTCGGGCCGTTCTTCTCCCGGGTGCAGGCCGTGGCCAGGGCCGTGGAGGAGGGGCTGGAGGCGGCCGGCACGTTCGTGGCGATGAACAACCGGATCAGTCAGAGCGTGCCCCACCTGCACGTGCACGTCGTGCCGCGCAACCGCAAGGACGGGCTGCGCGGCTTCTTCTGGCCGCGCACCACCTACGAGTCCGCGCAGGAGGCCGAGACCTACGCGGCGGCCGTCGCCAAGGCGCTGGCGGCCGAGTGAGGCTCGCACGTGGTGCCGGTGCAGGTGCAGGTGCCGCGGACGGCATGGGCGGCGGCGGGCGCTAGGCTCGGGGCGCGTGGAGTACCTGGTCGGCGTCGCCGTCGTGGCCGTGCTGGTGGGCGTGCCCGCGATCGTGCTCTGGCGCGTCATGCGGGGCCGCCGCGAGCTGGGCACCAGCCCGGCCGAGCGGGCCACGTTCGAGACCCTGCACACCGCCTCCATGGCCGGGCCGCCGCTGCGGGCCGGGCTGACCCCCGAGGGCGCCGAGCGCGCCTCCCGCCACCTGCGCGCGCTGCTCGGCTCGGCCGCGCTCGCGATCACCGACCGCGAGCGCCTGCTCGTCTACGACGGCGCCGGCGACCACCACGCCGCCCAGGCGTTCGAGCACGCCGCCGCCACCCTGCGGGACGGCCGCACCCAGGTGCTCACCATCGACTGCGAGCTGCTCGAATGCCCGATCCGGCACGCCGTCGTCGTCCCGCTCACCACCGACGACCGGCTGGTCGGCGCGCTGGCCGCCTACGGGCAGAACGCCTCGGCCGGCCTGGTCAGGGCGGCGCAGGAGGTGGCCGGCTGGGTGAACTCGCAGCTGGAGCTGGCCGAGCTCGACCGCTCGCGCACGCTGCTCATGGAGGCCGAGGTCCGGGCCCTGCGCGCGCAGATCTCGCCGCACTTCATCTACAACTCGCTCACCACGATCGCCTCCTTCGTCCGTACGGACCCCGAACGCGCCCGCGAGCTGCTGCTGGAGTTCGCCGACTTCACCCGCTACTCCTTCCGCCGGCACGGCGAGTTCACCACGCTGGCCGAGGAGCTGCACTCGATCGAGCGCTACCTCACCCTCGAACACGCCAGGTTCGGCGACCAGTTGCAGGTCACCCTGCGCATCGCCCCCGAGGTGCTGCCGGTGGCGGTGCCGTTCCTGTGCCTGCAGCCGCTGGTCGAGAACGCCGTCCGGCACGGCCTGGAGAGCCGCAACGGCGTCGGCCGCATCACGATCATCGCCGAGGACGCCGGCGCCGAGTGCCGCATCACCGTCGAGGACGACGGCCTCGGCATGGACCCCGAGCGGCTGCGCCGCATCCTGGCCGGCGAGATCGCCCCCACCGGCGGCGTCGGCCTGGCCAACGTCGACGAACGGCTCCGCCAGGTCTACGGCGACGAGTACGGCCTGGTCGTCGAGACCGGCCCGGGCGCGGGCACCAAGGTCAACGTGCGCCTGCCGAAGTACCACCCCGGCGTCTCGGCCCGCTGACCTTCAACCAGGCCGCCCTCATACCTGCCCCCACCTGTGACCCCGCCGTGACGGCCTTGACGTTTGGTGCCGGTTTCATCACTGTCTAATGCATTCGAGGTGTGAGGAGTGACGTGTGACCGGGCTGCGCGTCCTGGCGGTGGACGACGAGCTACCCGCGCTGGAGGACCTGTCCTACCTGCTCCGCGCCGACGCCCGCATCGGCGAGGTGGTGACGGCCCGCGACGGGGCGGCCGCGCTGCGCCTGCTGGACCGCGGCATCGCCGAGGGCCGCCCGATCGACGCCGTCTTCCTCGACATCCGCATGCGCGGGCTGGACGGCGTCGTGCTCGGACGGCTGCTGTCGCAGTTCGCCAACCCGCCGCGGGTCGTATTCGTCACCGCCTACGAGGAGCACGCGGTGGACGCCTTCGAGATCAAGGCCGAGGACTACCTGCTCAAACCGGTACGTCCCGAACGGCTCGCCGAGGCCATCAGGCGCGTGGCGGTCTCGGCCGACGTGCCCGCCGAGACCGGCGAGAGCGACACCATCCCCGTCGAGCTGGGCGGCGTGACCCGGTTCGTCTCCAGCGCCGACGTCCTCTACGTGGAGGCCCAGGGCGACTACGCCCGGCTGCACACCGCGAACGGCAGCCACCTCGTCCGCATCCCCCTCGCCACGCTGGAGGAACGCTGGGCCCCGGCCGGGTTCGTCCGGGTGCACCGCAGCCATCTGGTGGCCGTCAAGCACATCGAGGAACTGCACATCGACTCGGGCCGGTGCAGCGTGCGGGTCGGCGACACCGAGCTCCCGGTGAGCCGCCGGCACACCCGCGAGCTGCGCGACCTGCTGGTCCGCCGCGCCAGGAAGGGCAGGACGGAATGACCCCCGATCCCCGGCCGGGGCGTCCGGCGGGCTCGCCGCGCACCGACCCCGCCGCCCGCCGCACCGACGCCGCCCGCCGCACCGACGCCGCCCGCCGCACCGACGCCGCCCGCCGCATGGACGCCTTCCGCCGCTCCGAGACGCCGCGCCGGGTCAGCGTCACCAGCCCGCGCACCGCCGCCGCCCGCCGCCCCCGCTACCCGGCCACCAGGGAGATCGACGAGCAGACCCGCCTCGGCGAGGTCTACATGCGCTCGCTGCTGCGCACCCAGTTCCGGCTCGCCCTGTTCGTCTGCACCGTGCTGGCCTGCGTGGTCGGCGGCCTGCCGCTGCTGTTCCTGCTCATCCCCGAACTGCGCGAGGTGGACGTCCTCGGCGTCTCCCTGCCCTGGGCGGTGCTGGCCGGGCTCATCTACCCCGCCTTCGTCATCGGCGCCTGGCTGTACGTCCGCCAGGCCGAGCGCAACGAACGCCACTTCGCCGAGCTGGTGGAACGCCGGTGACCGGCGCGAAGGGCCCCTCGTGAGCCTCACCGCGGTGGTCGTCGTGATGGCGGCCGCCGTGCTCATCGGCGCGTACGGCATCAGGTTCTCCCGCACCACCTCCGACTTCTACGTCGCCTCCCGGACCGTCAGCCCCCTGTGGAACGCCTCCGCCATCGGCGGCGAGTACCTGTCGGCGGCCTCCTTCCTCGGCGTCGCCGGGCTCATCCTGTCCTACGGCGTGGACATGTTGTGGCTGCCCGTCGGCTGGACCGGCGGCTACCTGGTGCTGCTGGTGCTGGTGTCGGCGCCGCTGCGGCGCTCGGGGGCGTACACGCTGCCCGACTTCGCCGAGGCCCGGCTGGAGTCGATGACCGTGCGCAGGACCGCCAGCGTGCTCGTCGTCCTGATCGGATGGCTGTACCTGATGCCGCAGTTCCAGAGCGCCGGGCTGGTGCTGCGCACGATCACCGGCGCGCCGGTGTGGGCGGGCGGGCTGCTGGTCGCCGGGGTGGTGGCGGTGAACGTGTTGTCCGGCGGCATGCGGTCGATCACGTTCGTGCAGGCGTTCCAGTACTGGCTCAAGCTGACCGCGCTGGCCGTGCCGCTGGTGTTCCTGCTGCTGGCCTGGAAGGGCGACGGCGCGCCCGCCCTCAGCGTCCAGGACGCCGCCACCTGGCAGATGCCGCTGGCCGGGGCCAAGGAGTACGGGCTCTACTCGACGTACTCGCTGATCCTGGCCACGTTCCTCGGCACGATGGGCCTGCCGCACGTGCTCGTGCGCTTCTACACCAACCCCGACGGCCGGGCCGCCCGCCGTACGACGCTGGTCGTGCTGACCCTGCTCGGCGCGTTCTACCTGCTGCCCGCCCTGTACGGCTGGCTCGGCCGCCTCTACGCCCCCGACCTCGTGCGCACCGACGCGGTCGTGCTCACCCTGCCCAGCCGCATGATCGGCGGCACGCTCGGCGACCTGCTCACCGCCCTGGTGACGGCCGGGGCGTTCGCGGCCTTCCTGTCCACCTCCTCGGGGCTGACCGTGTCCGTCGCCGGGGTGATCGCGCAGGACCTGCTGAAGGGCGGGGTGCGCTCGTTCCGGATCGCCACGCTGATGGCCGTCGCCGTGCCGCTGGCGCTGGCGTTGTGGGCGCGGGCGCTGCCGGTCGCGGACGTCGTGGGGCTGGCGTTCGCGGTGGCCGCCTCGTCGTTCTGCCCGCTGCTGGTGCTGGGCATCTGGTGGCGGCGGCTCACCACCACCGGGGCGCTGGCCGGGCTGTTCGTGGGGGGCGGGCTCGCCTGCTCGGCCGTGCTCGCCACGATCACCGGGGGGCCGTACGAGGGGCTCGCGGGGGCGCTGCTGGCCCAGCCGGCGGCCTGGACGGTGCCGATCGCGTTCACGGTGATGGTGTCGGTGTCGTTCCTGACGCCGCACCGCGTGCCGCCCGGGGTGGCCCGCACGATGGTCCGCCTCCACACCCCGGAGAACCTCGACCTGGACCGCGGCGACTGGCACCCCCGCTCCCCATGACCCCGCGCCCGGCCGGCGTGCCGGTGGGCGTCCGGCCGCCTGCCGCCTTGCCCAGGCGCCGGGACCTTCCCTCTCACGACCAGCCCGCGGCGACGCCTCCCAGGCGCTGGGACCTTCCCTCTCACGACCAGCCCGCGGCGACGCCTCCCAGGCGCTGGGACCTTCCCTCTCACGACCAGCCGGCGGCGACGCCTCCCAGGCGCTCCGACGCCACCCCGTTCCCGGCGGCGCCCTCGTTCCGCGCCACACCTGCGGCCCCCGCGCCGCCCGCTGCCCTTGACGCGGCCGGGCTCGTGCGGTCGCTCGCGGCTCGGGGCGTACGGTCGCCTCGCGTGGGACGCGGGATGTCGCCCCGGTCGTGGGGCTGTTCGCTCTGGGGCGGCGGGTCCAGGCCGGGCCGGTAGGGGCCGGCGGGGCGCGGGGACGTGCTCCGGCCGGGCCAGGGCTGATCCGCCACTTCCGGCCGGGCCGGCCCCGCCGGCTCGGTGTCGGGTGGGGCCGGGGACCGGCCCGGGCGCGGCTGGGCGGTCCCCTGCGGCGGGACGTGCGGACGGGTCCATTCCTGTGACGTGCCGCCGGGGTGGGACGCGGGGCGGCCGGGCTGCTGTTGCTGCGCTGACGCCTGCGGCGCGTGGGCGGGCTGGACCGGCGCCTGCGCCCGAGGGCCGGGTTGGGACGGTATCCGGTGGGCCAGGCCGGGGTGGGACGGCTCCTGCGGCGGAGGGTCCAGACCCGGGCGGGGGCCGACGCCGGCGTGCGGGGTCCTGGAACGTCCGGGCCCCGGGTCACGGACGTCGGGCCCGGCCGCGCGGGAACGCCTGTCCGCAGGCGGCGGCATGACGTCCCGGGCCTGCCGGGCGGGCTCGTCAGGGACGGTTCCCTCGTCGGGGGCGAAGTACGGTCTGGTCGGGGGCGTGGGCGGGGAGGCGTCGCCGTGCCGGGCGGCCTGTTCGGTCATGGGTCTGGCGGCCGTGCCGGCGTGGGTCTCGACGTCGAGCACCTCGTGTCCCGGGACGGTGTGCGGGGCCTGCTCGCCCGGGGCCGCGTGGCGGATGGTCCGTCCGGTGGCCGCGCCCAGGTCGCCCGCGTGCTTCCGCTCCGGCCGCCAGGAGGGCGCGCCGCCCCTCGGCCACCCCCGCCACACCCCGCCGCCCTCTTCCGGCCGGCTTCCCCGCATCCCGCGGCCCTCTTCCGGCGGGACTCCCCGAACCCCGCCTCCCCGCGCGGCCGAGGCGGTCGTCCCGGCAGCGGGTGTGCCCGGACCGGGTGTGCCCGGGGTGCGGGGGGCTGCGGTGGCCGGTTCGAAGAAGGACGACTCCGCGGCCGGGGAGTCCGGGGTGGCGGGGAAGGCGTGTCGCGGGGTGCGGGGTGGGGGAGCGGCGGTGGCCGGGGTCAGGTGGTCCAGGAGGTGGGGGGCGGCGGTCAGGAGATGGCCGATGAGGTGCGCCACGTCGTCCAGCCGCACCCGCAGCGTCGCCCGCGCCCGCGGGCCGTCGCGCCGGCCCTCCGGCCCGGCCTCCTCCACCCGCAGCCCGGAGATCTCCAGGCACACCTCAGGGCTCGGACGGGCGGGCGCGCCGGAGCCGGGCGCCTGCTCCTCGGGCGTACGGTCGTGGCGGTACGGGCTGCTCTCGGCCATGACCTGCGATTACCCCTGCCGTATCCCATCAGGCTCCGAAATAAGGGGACTTGGGGGAGGTTTGACCGGAAGGTCAGACAACAGGCGGCAACTCGCCGGACCCCCGGGCGACCAGCTCCACGGGAACCGTGATCCGGCGCGGCTCGCGTACGGGATCCAGCAGCAGTTCCACCGCGCCGCGCGCCAGCCGGTCGATGTCGTACCGCACCACCGTCACCCCCGGGCTGAACAGGCCGGCCAGCGCGAAGTCGTCGAACCCCACGTACGCCGGCCGCTCGGGACGCCCCCGCAACGCCTGCAGCACCCCGATCGCCGCCCGGTTGTTCGTCGCGAAGAACGCCGTCGGCGGGCCGGGCAGGTCGAGCAGCCGCCCCACCTCGTACGACACCCGCCCTGGATCGAACACCCCCCGCACCACCAGCGCCTCGTCGGCCGCCGCGCCCGCCTCGCGCAGCGCCGCCCGGTAGCCGCGGGCCCGGTGGTGCACCGAGCTCAGCCCGTCGTCGTCGGAGATCAGCGCGATGCGGCGGTGCCCGTGGGCGAGCAGGTGCGCGGTCGCCGTCCGGCCGCCGTGCTCGTCGTCGAGCATGACCACGTCGGCGCGGTCGAGCCCGCGCGGCACCCGGTCGACGAAGACCGTGCGCGGGCCGCCGTGCTCGGCCAGCCAGGAGTGGTCGGCCGCCGAGGGCACGACGATCAGCGCGTCCACGCCCCGCGCGTGCATCGACTCGATCAGCATGCGCTCCTTGTCCGGACGCTCCTCGTACGAGCCGAACACCACCAGCGCCTCGTGCTCGGCCGCCGCCGCCTCCACCGCGGCGGCCAGGCGGGCGTAGAACTCGTTGGAGATGTTCTCCATCACCAGGCCGAGCGTGAGCATGGTCGCGCCGCGGGCCAGCCGGGCGGCGGCCTCGTTGCGGCGGAAGCCGAGCGCGCTGATCGAGTCGTGCACCCGCTGCTGCAGCGAGGCCCGGACGTGCGGCTCCTGGTTGACCACGCGGGACACCGTCTTCAGGCTGACGCCCGCGTGCCGGGCCACGTCCGCCATGGTGGGCTTACGCGTTGTCATAGTCTGCCCCCATGGAGGATGAATGGATCTGCGGCCGGATGGGCGAGGACGAGCCGTGGACGCTGGGCGCGGTGAACCCGCCGGTGTTCGAGAACTCGTTGTTCACCTTCGGGACGGCGGCCGAGCTCGGCGCCGCGATCCGGGACGAGGACGAGCGGTACGTCTACGGCCGCGGCACCAACCCGACCGTCGACGTGGCGCAGCGCAAGCTGGCCGCGCTGGAGCGCGGTGAGCGGGCCAAGTGCTTCGGCTCGGGGATGGGCGCCATCTCGGCGACGATCTCCTCGCTCGTCTCGGCCGGCGACCACGTGCTGGTGCTCGGCGCGGTGTACGGGCCGACCACGCAGTTCCTGCGCTACCTGGAGAAGTACGGCGTCACGCATACGCACGTCGACGACCTCGCGGGATGTGACAGCGCTATCAGGGCGAGTACCCGCCTACTCTACTTCGAGTCGCCCTCCTACATGGCGTACGCGATCGTGGACATCGCCGAGGTGGCGGCCTGGGCGCGCGGGCGCGGGCTCGTCACGGTGATGGACAACACCTGGTCCACGCCGCTGTTCCAGAAACCGCTGACGCTGGGCGTGGACCTGGTCGTGCACTCGCTCTCCAAATACGTCGGCGGGCACAGCGACCTGGTCGGCGGCGTGGTGGTCGGCCCGGCGCGGCTGATCCGGCCGCTGGCGCTGACGGAGTACCAGCTCTACGGCGCGGCCATGTCGCCGCACGACGCGGCCAAGGTGATCAAGGGGCTGCGCACGCTGCCCGTGCGCATGGCCGCCCACCAGGAGCGGGGGCTCGCGGTGGCGGCGTTCCTGGAGGGGCATCCCGCCGTACGGGCGGTGAACCACCCGGGGTTGCCCTCGCATCCGGGCCATGCGACCGCGTTGCGGCAGATGTCCGGCTTCTCCAGCCTGTTCAGCATCGAGCTCGCCACGGACGATCGCCAACAGGCCGCACTTTTCCTCGATAAATTGCGACATTTCAGGATCGGGGTGTCCTGGGGTGGCTTCGAGAGCCTGGTCAACGCCCCCGCCCTGACCGTCGAGGAGAGCGTACGGGCCACCATGGGCATCCCCGTCGGCCTGGCCCGCCTGTCGATCGGCCTGGAGCCCGCCGCGACCCTCATCGAGGACCTGGACCAGGCGCTGGGCGCCCTGCCCGGCCCGCCTCGTCCGATATCGGGGTGAACGGAATACCCGACCGCTCATCGCGCCGAACAGACCTTTCACCGCAGGCCATCCCCAACTAATCGCGGTACGCGAGCGGCTCGCCGAACAGCACCCCCACGGCTCTCCACGACGGGTAGGTTGCGCTCTTACGTTGAGCGTGATCCGCATCACAGTGGAGGTCTCGTGACGACCAGAGAACATGACGCGTCCGTCTATGAACAGGTGCAGGAGAGCAGTGAGTTCCAGGAGTTGAAGCGGCGTTTCCGCCGCTGGACCTTCCCCATGACGGTGGCCTTCCTGGTGTGGTACCTGCTGTACGTGGTGCTGTCCGGCTGGGCCCGCGGCTTCATGGGCATCAAGTTGTTCGGCGACATCAACGTCGGGCTGATCTTCGGGTTGCTGCAGTTCGTCTCGACGTTCCTCATCGCGTGGGCGTACGCGCGGCACGCCGAGAAGAAGCTCGACCCGATCGCCGACAAGCTCCGTCACGAGGTCGAGGAGAAGACGCAGTGAGTTCCACGACGCTGGGGATGATCCTCTTCCTCACCTTCGTCGCCGGCACCCTGGCCATCACGTTCTGGGCCAGCCGCCAGACCAAGACCGCCGCCGACTACTACGCGGGCGGCCGGTCCTTCAGCGGCGTCCAGAACGGCCTGGCGATCGGCGGCGACTACATGTCGGCCGCCTCCTTCCTCGGCATCGCCGGCATCATCGCCGTCTCCGGCTACGACGGGTTCCTGTACTCCATCGGGTTCCTGGTCGCCTGGCTGGTGGCGTTGCTGCTGGTGGCCGAGCTGATGCGGAACTCCGGCAAGTTCACCATGGCCGACGTGCTGGCGTTCCGGATGAGCCCGCGCCCGGTGCGCACGGCGGCGGGCGTGTCCACGATCGTGGTCAGCATCTTCTACCTGCTGGCCCAGATGGTCGGCGCGGGTGCGCTGGTCGGCCTGCTGCTCGGCATCACCAGCGAGGCCGGCAAGGTCTGGACGATCATCGGCGTCGGCGCGCTGATGATCGTCTACGTGGTGTTCGGCGGCATGAAGGGCACCACCTGGGTCCAGATCGTCAAGGCCGTGCTGCTGATGACCGGCGCCGCGCTGGTGACGCTACTGGTGCTGGGCAAGTACGGCTTCAACCTGTCGTCCCTGCTCGGCCAGGCCGCCGCCACCAGCGGCCCGAAGGCCAATCCCGGCAACTTCCTCATCCCCGGCCTGAAGTACGGCACCGACGCCCAGGGGCTCGCGGGCAAGATCGACCTGATCAGCCTCGGTCTCGCGCTGGTGCTCGGCACGGCGGGCCTGCCGCACATCCTCATCCGCTTCTACACCGTCCCCACCGCCAAGGACGCCCGCAAGTCGGTCCTGTGGGGCATCGGCATCATCGGCGTGTTCTACCTGCTGACCCTGGTGCTCGGCTTCGGCGCGGCGGCCATCGTCGGCAAGACCGACATCCTCAAGGCCGACAAGGCGGCCAACACCGCCGCCCCGCTGCTCGCCGAGCGGATCGGCGCGCAGATCTTCGGCGACGTCGGCGGCACGATCCTGCTCGCGCTCATCGGCGCCGTGGCCTTCGCCACGATCCTGGCCGTCGTCGCCGGCCTGACCCTCGCCTCCTCCTCCAGCTTCGCCCACGACCTGTACGCGCACGTCTTCAAGCGCGGCGGCGCCAGCGAGCGGCAGGAGGTCGTGGTGGCCCGCGTCTCGGCCCTGGTGATCGGCGCCATCGCGATCGGCCTCGGCATCCTCGCCCAGGGCCAGAACGTCGCGTTCCTGGTCGCCCTGGCCTTCGCCATCGCGGCCTCGGGCAACCTGCCGGCGATCCTCTACAGCCTGTTCTGGAAGAGGTTCAACACGGCGGGCGCGGTCGCGGCCATCTACGGCGGCCTCGGCTCGGCGCTGATCCTGGTGATCTTCTCGCCGGTGGTCTCGGCCCCGCCGCCGCCCCCCGGCGCCGCGGTGACCGCGCTGATCCACGGCGTGGACTTCCACTGGTTCCCGCTGAGCAACCCCGGCATCGTCTCCATCCCGCTCGGCTTCCTGTTCGGCTGGCTGGGCACGATCCTCAGCAAGGAGTACAACGCCGCCAAGTACGCCGAGATCGAGGTGCGCTCGCTGACCGGCGTGGGCGCCGAGAAGGCCGCCGAGCACTGACCCTCGCTCTCCCTGCGTGACGGGGCCCGGCCTGCCACAGGCCGGGCCCCGTTTACGGGTGCCCGGCAGGGGAAGCGGTCCCGGGCTCCGCTGTCACCCCTGACCGGCAGCGAGAACCCAGTGACATGAGTGGTCGACGCGATCTCGGCGACACCGGTGCGTTCTCAGGCAGACGAACGCGGCCACACCGCCCCGCGCCGCCTTGACAGTGTGGAGGGCGAAACCCATGAGATCCCCCATGAGATCCCCCGTCGTCCGCTGGCCGGCGCTCACCCTCTCCCTGGCTCTGGCCCTCGCCGGGTGCGCCAGGGGGACCGGGGGCGGGACGGCCGCCGCCCAGCAACCGAGCCGGTACGACCCGGCCGCCACGTTCACGGGCACCCTGACCGTCATGGGGTTCGGCGCCGGCGACGAGATCGGCGCCACCCGCTTGGACAAGGCCAAGGCCGCGCTCGGCGGGGCGGACGTCAAGCTCGTCGAGGGCGACCTCGACATCCAGCAGTTCCTGTCCTCGGTGGCGGCCGGCGACCCGCCCGACCTCGTCTACGCCAATCGCGACCAGATCGGCACCTTCGCCTCCCGCGGTGCGATCGTCCCGCTCACCGCCTGCGTCAAGGGCGAGCGGATCGACACCTCGATGTACGACAGGAACGCCCTGGCCCAGGTGACGTTCGGCGGCGAGGTCTGGGCCGTCCCGGAGTTCAACCAGGTCCAGATCGTCATGGCCGACGCCGGCCTGCTCAAGGAGGCGGGGCTCACCGTCGCCGACGTCAACGGCTCCGACTGGAAGAAGATCACCGAGGCGACGAAGAAGCTGGTCAAGGCGCCGGGCGGCAAACTCCGGGTGATCGGCTTCGACAGCAAGCTGCCCGAGTTCCTGCCCTTGTGGGCCAAGGCCAACGGCGCCGACCTGCTGTCGCCCGACGGGCGCACCGCGCGGCTCAACAGCCCGCAGGTGGTCCAGGCGCTGGAGTTCGCCGTCGGGATCTACGCCGCGCAGGGCGGCTTCGCCAAGGTCAAGGCGGTGCGCGACGCGGCCGACTTCTTCGGCAAGGGCAACCAGTTCGCCGAGCACGGGCTCGGGGCGATGCCCATGGAGCAGTGGTACGTCAACGTGCTCAACGACGTCTCGCCCAGGGCGTCGCTGGCCTTCGACGCCTTCCGCACGCCGCAGGGCGAGCCGCTGGCCTACTCGTCCGGATCGGCCTGGGCCATCCCCAAGGGGGCCGGGAACGCCGCGGCCGCCTGCCGCTTCGCCAGGACGATGACCCTCGTGGACACCTGGACGGCCGCCGCCCGCGCCCGGCTGGACAAGCGCAAGGGCCAGGGCAAGCCGTTCACCGGCGTGCTGACCGGCAACGTGCGGGCCGACAAGGAGATCCGGAAGATGGTCACCTCGGGCGGCGAGCCCTGGGACTCGGGCGTCAAGGCGTTCTACGAGGCCAGCGAGCACACCTTCAGCCTGCCGGCCAACCCGGCCGACAAGGAGTTCAAGGACGCCTGGCAGGGCGCGGTGAACCGGGTGCTGAACGGCCAGGAGCAGCCCCGGCAGGCGCTCGACGAGGCCCAGCGGGACGCCCAGGCCGCACTCGACAAGGCGTGGGCCGGGTGGACGAAGCGCACCGACTGACATGGCCCGCACCCGCATCCGCAGCGCGCGCTTCGTCGAGACCCGGGCGGCGCTGCTGTTCATCAGCCCGTGGCTGGCCGGTTTCCTGATCTTCACCGCCTGGCCGATCATCAACAGCGCCTACCTGTCGCTGACCGACTACGACGTCATCAACGACCCGGACTTCGTCGGCCTCGACAACTACCGGCAGCTCTTCGCCGACCCGAAGGTCGGACTCGCGCTGTGGAACACCTTCCTCTACACCGCGCTGTCCGTGCCCGCCCACATCGTCGTCGCGCTCGGGCTCGCCCTGCTGCTCAACACGGCGGCGCGGGCCACCGGGTTCTTCCGCACCGCCTACTTCCTGCCCAAGATGACGCCGCCGGTGGCGGTCGGCATCCTGCTGCTGATGTTGTTCAACGGCCAGAACGGGCTGATCAACGGCGCGCTCGGCCTGCTGGGGATCGACGGCCCGGCCTGGACCACCGATCCCGACTGGGTCAAGCCGGGCCTGGTGCTGATGCACCTGTGGACCGTCGGCTCGTCGGTGATCATCCTGCTCGCCGCCCTGCGCGGCGTCCCCCAGGAGCTGCACGACGCCGCGCTGGTGGACGGCGCCGGCTGGTGGCGCCGCACGCTGCGCATCACCGTGCCGCTGATCAGCCCGACGCTGTTCTTCCTGTTCATCGTGAACACCATCAACGCCCTGCAGTCCTTCACCGAGGCGTACACGGCCTTCTTCGGCGCGGGCAACACGACTTACAGCAACGACGCCGCCCTGTTCTACGTGATCTACCTGTTCCAGCAGGCCTTCGAGTTCCTGCACATGGGGTACGCCTCGGCGCTGGCCTGGCTGCTGTTCATCGTGATCATGCTGATCACCGCCGTGCAGATCCTGGTGACCAGGCGGTACGTGCACTACGAAGGGGGACAGCCGTGAGACGCCTGCGGCGCGTCGCCGCGTTCACGGCGCTGACCGCGTTCGCCGGCGTGTTCATCTACCCGTTCGTGTGGCTGCTGAGCGCCTCGTTCAAGCCGCGCGGCGAGGTGTTCGACAACCGGCTGCTGCCCGAAACCTTCACCTTCGACAACTACATCAAGGTCTGGCAGGAGGCGCCGCTCGCGCTCTGGATGGCCAACACGCTGCTGGTCACCGTACTGGCGGCGGTCGCGGTCACGTTCAGCAGCGCCATGGTGGCCTGGGGGTTCGCCTACTTCCGCTTCCCCGCCAGAGGGCCGCTGTTCGGGCTCGTGCTGGCCACGATGATGCTGCCCGGAGCGGTCACCATGATCCCGGTGTTCCTCATCTGGAACTCCCTCGGCATGGTGGGCACCCTCACGCCCCTGTGGGCCCAGAACCTGTTCGGCAGCGCCTTCTACATCTTCCTGCTGCGGCAGTTCTTCCTCACGCTGCCGCGCGAGCCGTTCGAGGCGGCCAGGATCGACGGGGCGGACAACTGGACAATCTTCTCCAGGATCGCGCTGCCGCTGTGCCGGCCCGCCGTCGTGGTGACGCTGCTGTTCGAGTTCCAGATGGCCTGGACGGACCTGATGCGGCCGCTGATCTACCTGCGCGACTCCGGCACCTTCACCGTCCCGCGCGGCCTGAAGGCCCTGCTCGACCAGTACGGGTTCGGCGGCGAGTGGCACTGGGAGATCGTCATGACCGCCGGCGTGCTCACCACGATCCCGATGATCGTGCTGTTCTTCCTCGGCCAGAAGCACTTCGTCAAGGGCATCGCCACCTCGGGCGGCAGATGAGTCGCGCCGCCCTCCGGGCCGGCCCGGTGCGGCACCGGCCCGGAAGGCGGGCGAATCAGCTTCCGACCGGCTCCGCGCGCAGCCGGGCCGAGTGCTTGACCAGAGTGATCAGCACCTCGCGGCTGGAGTCCCGCTTGCGCGCGTCGCACATCACGATCGGGATCGACGGGTTGAGCTGCAGCGCCAGCCGCACCTCGTCCAGCTCGAACGTCGGCGACCCCTCGAAGCAGTTGACCGCCACGACGAACGGCGTCCCGCGCCGCTCGAAGTAGTCGACCGAGGGGAAGCAGTCGGCCAGGCGGCGGGTGTCGGCCAGGATGACGGCCCCCAGGGAGCCCTCGGCCAGCTCGTCCCACACGAACCAGAAGCGTTCCTGCCCGGGGGTGCCGAACAGGTACAGGACGTAGTCGGTGCCCAGGGTGATGCGCCCGAAGTCCATGGCCACCGTGGTGGTGCGCTTGGCCTCCACGGAGGTCAGGTCGTCGACGCCCACGCTGCGGTCGGTCAGCACCTCCTCGGTGCGCAACGGCCGGGTCTCGGACACGGCTCCGACCATCGTCGTCTTGCCCGCCCCGAACCCTCCGGCGATGAGGATCTTGATCGCCGTCGGGAGGCGCGGGCGCTCAGAGCGAGCGAAGACCATCGAGCACCGCCCTGTACATCTTCATGTCATGCATGTCCACCTCGGATTGCGGTTCCTGGGCAGAGACGAGTTCGCGGTCGAACAGGTCGCCGAGCAGCACGCGGATCGTGCCGGCCGGCAGGTTGAGGTGCGCGGCTATCTCGGCGACGGACTTGGGTTCGCGGCAGAGCTGGAGGATGCGCAGGTGTTCGGGGTCCAGCCCGGCGTCGGGGCCCGGCGGCGGACCCACCGCCAGCGCCATGGAGATGAGGTCGAACTTGCCGTGCGCGGGCTGGGTCCGCCCGCGCGTGACGACGTAGGGCCGGATGATCTCCGGATCGATCCAGTGCTCGTCGGTGGACTCACCCGTGGTGCTCACCGGTCGCTCCTGGCCACGGCCTCGGCGTTGCGCGCGCCGGAGGTGAGGTACTGGCCGACCCGCGCCACCAGCATCGCCATCTCGTAGGCCACCAGCCCGATGTCGGCGTTCTGGGCGCACAGCACGGCCAGGCAGGCGCGTTCGCCGGCGGTCGTCACGATCAGGAACTGCGACTTCCACTCCACGACCGTCTGCCGCACCGCGCCGGCGGCGATGTGGTCGGCGACGCCCTTGGCCAGGCTCTGCAGGCCGGAGGCGACGGCCGACAGGTGCTCCCCGTCGGTGCGCTGCAGACCGGCCGACGAGGCCATGAGCAGGCCGTCGGAGGACAGCACGATGGCGTGCTCGGCCTCCTTGATCCGGCCGATCAGGTCGTCGAGCAGCCAGTTGAGGTCGGTGCCCGCGGTGGGCGTCATGTCGGGCCTCCCGTCGGGAGCCGGGCCGCGGCGCTCATGCCTCGCCTCCCGGCTGCTCTTCCATCAGCCTGGCCGCCTCCGTGCGGCCAAGACGGGTGCCTGACTGCAGGGATCCCATCATGGCGCGGATCTCCTCGGGCGAGCGCTCGTCATCGTCCTCCTCGAAGTCGGGCTGCGTCGGCGTGTCGTCCCGCAGCGCTGGCGCCAGGTTGGCCTGAGGGACTCGGAACGGCAGGCCGGACGGCGTGAACTCGGTCACAGGCTGCTGCTCCGGTTCCGCGGGCGGTTCTGGTTCAGGTGAAGGCGAGGGTGCTGGTGCCGGGAAGGGGGTGGCCACCGCGTGGAGCTGGGCGGGGGCGGGACGCGGCGGGGTCAGGGTGCGCACGTTCTCGGCGGGCCGCGCGACCGTCGCCAGCGTGGTTCCGGTGCTCGTCCGGCGCGGCAGGCTCGGCCGGGTGTCGCCCTCCGGGTGCCGCGGCGCCGGGTCGAGCTCGACGAGCTCCTGCGGCAGCAGCACCACGACCGTGGTCCCCCCGTACGGGGAGGGCTTCAGCACGACCTGGATGTCGTGCCGCCGGGCGAGCTGGCTGACCACGTAGAGCCCCAGCCGGGCGGTGCCGGAGATGCGGAACTCGGGCGGGTCGGCGATGCGCTCGTTGGCCGCCTCCAGGTCCTCGGGCTTCATGCCGAGCCCGCGGTCCTCGATCTCGATGACGTACCCGTTGGCCACGAGCTGGCCGCTGACCTGCACGTTCGTGTACGGCGGCGAGAACGACACGGCGTTCTCGATCAGCTCGGCCAGCAGGTGGATGACGTCACCGACGGCCCGGCCGACGAGCACCACCTCGCCCATCGGCATGAGCGTGACCCGGGTGTAGTCCTCGACCTCGGCCAGCGCGCCGCGCACGACGTCCACCATGGGGACGGCCCGCCGCCACGTACGGGCAGGGGACGAACCGGACAGGACGATCAGGTTCTCGGCGTTGCGCCGCATCCGGATGGCCAGGTGGTCCAGGCGGAAGAGCTCCTTCAGCTCCTCGGGGTCGGTCTCCCGGCGTTCCATCACGTCGAGGACGGTCAGCTGCCGGTGCACCAGGCCCTGGGTGCGGCGGGCGAGACTGAGCAGGATGTCGCGGATGCTGCGGCGCAGCTCCGCCTGCTCGGCCGCGACGCTGATCGCCGTGCGCTGCACGGTGTTGAACGCCTGGCCCACCTGGCCGATCTCGTCGTCGCCGAACTCCAGCGCGGGCGCCTCCTTGGCGACGTCCACCACCTCGCCGTGGCCGATGCGCTCGACGATGCCGGGCAGGCGGTCGTCGGACAGCTCGTGGGCGGCGTCGCGCAGCTTCTGCAACTGGGCGAACAGGGAGCGGGCGGTGGTGATGGACAGGATGATCGAGGCGACGACGGCCACCAGCCCGAGACCGGCGGCCAGCACCAGCCGGACGATGACCCCGGCCGCGACGGGCACGACCCGGTCCACCAGGCGGTCGCCGGCGGCGAGCACCAGGGTGCTGAAGTCGGCCAGCGCCCGGTCGGCCGTGGTCTTCCACTGCGCCGCGCCGAACGGCAGCGCTCCGGCCTGCGGGCCCCGGTCGGCGATCAGGTTCTCCATGATCTGGAGCCTGCTCAGCGACTCGCCCTTCATCAGCTTGTCGAAGGCGGCCTGCTCGGAGTCGGGCAGCTCGTCCCCGGCCTGCTCGGCCAGGACGCGCCAGGCGCCGACCGTCCGGGTGAACTGCGCCTGCTCCTCGGCCGTGATCCGGCCCTGGACGAGCGCGCCGGCGAGCAGGGCGTCCTCACGCGCGAGCACCTCGCGGGACCTGTTCAGGGCCAGCAGCGTGCGGATGTCCTTGGCGACGGTCTTGTCGTCGACGGTCGCCAGCGAGCCGTAGAGGGTGAAGACGGAGTCGATCAGCTCGCTGTAGGCGGCGGTGGCCTGGAGCTTGTCCAGCCGGCCCGCGTCGATGGCCTTGCGGGTCTCCTTGAGCGTGCCGAGACCGGCGAGCACCTCCTGCAGCCGCGCGTTGCCCTCGTCGTCGACGGCCCAGCTCACCAGGCCGCCGCCGGCCGCCTCGCGGAAGGCCGCGAGCAGGCCGTCGGTCTGCCTGCGCTGCTGCTCCAGGTCGCGGCGCGGGCCGCCCGACAGGTCGCTGAGCTTGACGACGGAGATCCGGCGCTCCCGCTGGAGCTCGATGAGCAAGGGCTCGCTGGGGCCCACTACGCTGGAGTCGACCTGGGAGACCCAGAGCAGGTTGACACCCTCGCGCAGGGTGACCCACGCAGCGAACGCCCACAGTGCCGTGAGGGAGAGCAGTAGAGCAGTGACTTTGGTCCGCAGGCTCGTATTGCGGAAGCCCATTATACCCACCCTGTGAAAGTCATTTCGCTTGCTCATCCGGACACGTCATGGCATATCGACGCTGTCGATCACGAAACTTTAGCGCAGTTTCAAACCGTCCCTCAAGCAACACTAGGCACTATCTGTACTTATATCCCATTTTTGACTCTGGTCGTCAAAAACGGGCAAAATGGGTACCCTTTATTGATGTCTGACTCCGCTTCCCCCGCTTACTTCGGCATCAGAAATACCCTGCTCAAGCAGTCCGACCAGCTCGCCGGCGTGCCCGAACCCGACCGGGCCGCGGTCCTCGGCAACGCCTTGGAGGCCGTCCCGGTGGCGGCGGGATTCCTGCGGCCCTACTCCGCGTTGTTCGCCGACGGCGACAGCTCCGCGAGCAGGCTGGCCTTCAGTTGCCTGTCCGCCGCGGCCACGTTTCCGCAAGCGGGGCGTGACGAAGTCGCCGAACTCGGCACACTCACCGCGATCCTTTTCGGTCTGGACGACATAGCCGACAACATCGCCGGCTCCTGGACCCCGGACGACATCGTGCGGATCTTCGGCCTGCTGTCCGCCGTCCTGCGCGGGCAGGAGACCGAGCCCGGCGAGGGGCCGGTAGGCGAGGCCGTAAGCGCCTGGCGGGACTGGTGGACGCGGATCGGCGCCCACCCCGGCATGGCGGCGTACGCGCCCGTCCTGGCCGAGCAGCTCGACCTGGCGGGCGCGGCCATGGCGCGCGAGCGGGTGTGGGCCGAAGGCCGCGAACCGTGGCCGGACTACGCGACGTACGTCGACAACGGCACCCAGACGATCCTGTACAGGACGTGGTGGGTGGCCGGCCTCGGCGTCCGCGGCCCCGAGCCCGCGCACGACCGGCACTGGCGGGCCGTCCTGCCCGCCACCCACCTCGGCGCGACCTGCATGCGGCTGGCCAACGACATCAGGACGTTCGAACGGGAGCGCGGCGAGGGCAAGCCGAACTCCGTCCTCATCCTGGAGCACGCCGGCACGGACACCGAAGCCGCGGTCGCCCGCGTCGCCGCCCACATCGCCGAGCTCAACGCGCGCTTCCTGGACGCGCTCGCCGAGCTGCCCCCCGAGCTGGCGGGGATCGCCGAGGGGCAGCGCAGGAGCGTGTCCTTCAACGGCGCCTGGTACCTGGCCAGGGACACGCACGCCTACACGGTCCGCGAGCTGACGGGGGACGCCGGGGCGCACGGCGGCTAGGCGGAACGCGCGAGGTGGGCCGCGGCGAGCTCGGCCGACCTCACCACCGCGACCGGCACGTACAGGTCCTTGTCATGCCAGAGGGGTACGTGCCGCTCGCTCGCCGCGCGCGTCAGGTACGCCAGCCCCCGTTCCACGGCCGCCCGCCGCCGGGGCTCGGCGCGGCCCGGCGTCAGCAGCAGGGTCTGCATCGCGTACGACGTCTCCTCCCTGGTGCCCGTCCAGCGGCCCCACGAGCCGTCGGGACGCTGCGTGTCCAGGACCCGGCGGACGGCCGCCGCCACCGCCCGCGCCGACTCCGGGCCGCCGAAGTCGGCCAGCGCGAGCGCGCAGCTCACGGTCGCGTAGTACGGCGAGGCGTGCCACCTGTCGGTCCAGAACCCGTCCGGGTCCTGCCGGTCGCGCAGCCAGGCGGACAGGCCGGCGATCGCCTCGCCGTAGCGCGGCGCGGCGTCGGGGCGGCGGGCGGCGTACTGGCCGAAGGCGTCCAGCACGTGCGCGTTCACGCTGATCGACACGCCCTGCTCGCCGGGCCAGGTGGCGAAGTGGGCGCCGTCGTGGAACTGCCACAGGCAGTCCGGCTCGTACGGCGAGCCCAGCAGCGCCAGCGCGTACAACGCGACGGAGGTGGTGTCGGCGTCGGCCGGCAGGCCCGGCCCGGCCGGGGTGCCCTCGGGCCCGATCGCCGCCCGCAGGTCGGCGATCATCTCCGGCGGCACCTCGACCGGCACCCCCGCGCGGACCAGCCAGCTCAGCACCCAGCCGCGCTCGAACACGGTGATCGGCAGCCCGACCGGGACCGGGCCGCCGTGGATGCGCACGACGGCCTCCAGATGGTCCAGGACCGGGCCCGCGACCCGGCCGCCCAGCCAGGCGGCGGCCGCGGCGGGCGAGGCGCCGACCGTGCCGATGGCCGTCGGACGCGCCCCGGCCGCGCCCCGGGCGGCCTCTCCCGCGATCTCCAGGGCGTGCAGCAACTTGTCCGGGACGTCCTGTCCGGAGGCGACCAGCGACCTGACCGCGTCCAGGCTCCGGTAGCCCATCCCCGCGGGGAGGGGCAGCGGCGGGTGCCCGTCGTAGCCGTTGATGAGGGACACCAGCGAGGGGACGATGTGCTCGATGGCCGGCATGTCGGGCAGGCTGAGCGCCCCGGACGACGACCCGGACAGCAGGATCGAGAGGGCGTCCCGGCCGCGTCCCGCCGCCAGCGCGGCCGCGTCGTGGTCCACGTCGGGGTCGCCCCGGCGCGCCGCGGCCAGCAGCGCCTCGGTCGCGCTCAGCGTCGGCACGAGCCCGTAGCCGTCGGGGGCGCCCCAGGAGCCGTCCTGGTGCTGGGCCGTGAGGAGGTGGTCGAGCCGCTCCCGGTGCCCGATCAGCCAGGGGGCGAGGGAGACCAGCCGGCCCGTCTCGTAGACCGACGTGGAGACCTGTCCCCATGGGCGGAGCATGAGGCTGGAGATCAGTTCGCCCGCGCGCGCGGTGATGTCCGCCGCCGCGCCGGCGGCGATGCTCGTCGGGGTCACGCGCGTGCGGTCCGCTCGATCGGGTGCAGCCTCAGCATCAGCTTCTCCTTGGGCCGGGTCGAGGCGCCGGGCAGGGCCGTCAGCGGCTGGGGGTTGGTCAGCTCCGGCCGGTACCGGCTCAGCAGGTTGGCGACGACGAGCGGGGCCTCGACGTAGAACAGGTGCTGGCCGAGGCAGATGTGCGGGCCCGCGCCGAAGGGGATGAAGGCGTAGCGGTGCCGCCGCTCGCCCTTGCCGTCGGCCCAGCGGTCCGGGTCGAACTCCAGCGGCCGGTCCCAGAACTCCGGCAGCCGGTGGGTGCTGAACGGGCTGATCAGCACGTGCGTGCCCGCCTTGATCCGGACGCCGCCGACCTCCGTGTCGGCCACCGTCTGGCGGGGCACGATCCACGCGGTCGGGTAGATGCGCAGCAGCTCCTGCAGGACCATGCGCAGGTAGGGCAGCTCGGCGACCTGGGCCGGGCGTACCGGGCCGGCCACGTCGAGGCGGGCGATCTCCGCGCGCAGCCGGGCCGCCACCTCGGGGTGCTCGTGCAGGAGGCCCCAGAGCCAGGTCAGCGACATCGCCGTGGTCTCGGTGGCCGTGCCGTAGACGCTGACCAGGTCGTGCCGCACCTGGTGGACGTCGACCGCGCCGTCCGGGCCGCGCCTGCCCCTGACCAGGGCGGCCAGCACGTCGGTGGCCCCGTCGTCCGGGGTCTCGGCGACGGCCTGCTCGATCAGCGGGTAGACGATCTCGTCGATCTTCTTCTTGGCCCTGAGGAACGCGCGGTCCCCGGGCAGCCGCACGGAGTCCGGCACGAACGGCAGGAGCAGCCGGAAGGCGATGGACGTGGCGCAGGTGGCGAACTCGGGGGCCAGCACCGCGGCCGTCTCCCGCGAGATCCGGCCGCCGAACAGGACCTGGGCGACGGCCTGGTTGATGATCGTGGTCATCTCGCGCCCGGCGTCCACCGGCCGGCCCGTGCGGGCGTGGTCGTCGAAGGCGCGCAGGTAGTCGTCGATGAGCTCGGTCATGTCCTCGGCCAGCGAGGCCGTGTGCTTCACGGTGAACAGCGGCTGGAGGATCTTCCTGGTGACCGACCAGGTGTCGCCCTCGCTGAGGATGCCGTGGCCGGTCACCCGGCGCACGGCCTGCCAGAGCGTGCCCTCGCGGACGAAGTTCGCCGCGTCGGTCTTGAGGATCTGCTGCACGTGGTCGGGATGCGAGATCAGGTACGGGCGGAACGGGCCCAGATCGAGCCGCACGATCCGCCCGTCCGCCTCCGTCCCCATTTTCGCGAGTTCGCTGACCGGATCCTTGATCAGCCGCGGGACCACTCGGTGAAGGGGAAGCGTTCTGGGGTTGCTCGCGGGGGGTGGCGGCATTGGGGGGAGCCCCGATCCTGAGGATGACGCTGAAGGCAAGAGTGGCTATATCGCCATATGTGACTTTTTGCGTGATTATGGCATGATCATCCGCCCGTGATCAAGGTTGGGCACGATGATACGGTTGTGCTTCTTGTGGGATCATGCGAGCCGCGTCGTGGGGGCGCGCGGCCGGGGCCGTACACTTCGCTGACGGCCTGCCCCTCATCCGACCTGGGCGCTTGCCCGCGGGACGGTGCGGTCTTCCGGGCAGGCTCAAGATCGTACTTGGGGGTGGAGCGGCGATGGATCCCGGCCGGCCGGCGGCACGACGCGACGACGACGTGATCGCGCGCTGCCGTTCCCTGCTCGAACCCGCCCTCCGCGAGGCCGTCTCCGAGTTGCAGCCGTGGGGCGCCCGGATGGCCTCCTTCGCCCTCGGCTGGCCCGACGTCGGCGACGGCGCCGACCCGGTCACACCGGGCAATTCCGGTAACGGCGGCAAGATCCTCCGGCCCGCCATCGCCATGCTCAGCGCCGAGGCCGTCGGCGGCACCGCCGAGCAGGCGCTGCCCGGCGCGGTCGCGGTCGAGCTCGTGCACGCCTTCTCGCTCGTGCACGACGACATCATCGACCGCGACGAGCGGCGCAGGCACCGGGACGCGCTCTGGAAGGCGTACGGCGTCGGCCCGGCGGTGCTGGCCGGGGACTCCCTGCTGGCGCTGGCCGTCAGCCGCCTGAGCGGCCGGGGCGAGGCGATGCGCCACCTGTCGGCGGCCCTCACGGAGCTGGTGCGGGGGCAGACGGCCGACATGACGTTCGAGACCCGCCCGTGGACCGGTCCAGAGGAGGTCACCGTGGCGGAGTACACGCGGATGGCCTCGGGCAAGACGGGCAGCCTGCTGGCCGCCGCGGCGGCGGTGGGCACGGCGCTCGGCGGTGCGCCCGCGCTGTCCGACCGCATGTGGGAGATGGGTCTCGACCTCGGGATCGCCTTCCAGATCGCCGACGACGTCCTCGGCATCTGGGGAGATCCGCGGGTGACCGGCAAGCCCGTGCACAGCGACCTGCGGCGCGACAAGAAGACCCTGCCCGTGCTGGCCGCGCTCGCGGCCGGCGGGCCCGCCGCCGAGGAGCTGGCCACGGTGCTGGCGAAGGGCGCGGGGGACGAGGAGACCGCGCGGCGGGCCGCCCGCCTCGTCGAGGAGGCGGGCGGCCGGGCCCTGGCCGAGGAGGTGGCCGCCGGTCACCTGTCGGCGGCGCTGGCCGTCATGGACGAGCACCTGCCCCGCGCCGCCGCCCTGCGCGCCCTGTGCGTCTCGGTCACCAACCGCAGCCACTGACCCGGCCCATGCCCGGCCCATGCCCGGCGCGGGCCCGGGGGGCGTCAGGGGCGGGAGGCCTCGTCGAGGAGGACCAGCTCCTCCTCGCTCAGCTCCAGCTCCGCCGCCGCCAGCAGCGGCTTGAGCTGGCGGGGGTCGCGCGCGCTGGCGATCGGCGCGGTGACCGTGGGCTGGGCGGCCAGCCAGGCCAGCGCCACGGAGGCGGGCTCGGCGCCGCGCTCGGCCGCCACCTTCAGCAGCCCTTCGAGCGTCCTGCGCCCGTGCTCGGTCTCCAGGTACTCGGCCGCCTTCCCGGCCCGCGGGCTGTCGACCGTGACGCCCGGCTGGTACTTGCCGGTCAGGAACCCGCGGGCCAGCCCGAAGTACGGCGTGCTCGACAGGCCGGCCGAGGCCACCACGTCCCGCAGCTCGCCCTCGTACCCCCGGTCGACCAGGTTGTACGGCTGCTGCAGCGCCACGTACGCGGCCAGCCCCTCGTCCCGGGAGATCCGCAGGGCCTCGGCCAGCCGGGCCGGGCCGTAGTTGGACGCGCCGATCTGGCGCACCTTGCCCTCCTTGACCAGGGCGTCGAAGGCGGCCAGCGACTCCACCAGGGGCGTGTCGTGGTCGTCCACGTGCGCCCAGTACAGGTCGATGTAGTCGGTGCGCAGGCGGCGCAGCGAGTCCTCGACGGCCGTCCGGATGGTGGCCGGGGCCAGCCCTTCGAGCCCCTCCAGCATGCCGACCTTGGTGGCCACCACCACCGAGTCCCGGTTGCCGCGGGCGGCCATCCACTCGCCGATGATCAGCTCGGACGTGGACTCGCCGGTCACCCAGTGGGGGTAGACGTCGGCCGTGTCGATGAAGTTGCCGCCGCCCTCGACGTAGGCGTCGAGCACCGCGAACGAGGTCTCCTTGTCCGCGGTCCAGCCGAAGACGTTGGTGCCGAGCGATATCGGGAACACGGACAGGTCCGTCGTGCCTATTGATCTCATGCGGCCATTATCCGCACCGCCGGCGGGCAGGCACGGACGGCGCCCCGGTCACGTCCGTGCCTCGTCGCGGACGTGCGGTCAGTGCTCCACGGAGGCCAGGTCGAGGGCGCGCGGGGTGAGCAGCCAGACCACCAGCGCGCCGGCCAGCATCAGCGCCGCCCCCGCGCCCGAGGTCAGCGCCAGCGAGTCGGTGAAGGCCGCCCTGGCCGTCTCCACCAGCCGCGCACCCTGGGCCCCGAGCTCGGCGGCCACGTCGAGCGCGCCGCCCAGCGACTCGCCGGCCGCGTCCGCGCCGGCGCCCGCGTAGTCCAGCCCGTTCCGGTAGACCGCGGCGGCCACGCTGCCCAGCACGGCCACGCCGAGCGCCGCGCCCACCTCGTAGCTGGTCTCCTCGATGGCCGCCGCGCTGCCCGACTTCTCCGGCGGCGAACCGGCCATGATCACCGCGGAGGCGATGGCCAGCGCGCCGTTGCCCGCGCCGATCAGCGCCAGCGCGGCGGCGACCGGCCAGTAGCCCAGCGGCTGCGGCGCCAGGCACACCAGCAGGAACCCCAGCCCCGTCACCGCGAGCCCGCCGGTCAGCACCACCCGGGCGCCGACGCGCTCGGCCAGCACCGGCGCCAGCGGCGAGGCGATCAGCGCGGCCAGCGCGGCCGGCAGCAGCCGCACGCCCGTCTCCAGCGGCGCGTACCCCTGGACGAGCTGCATCCACTGCGCGAGCAGCAGCAGCACGGCGGCCATCGCGATCGACGTGGTCAGCGCCGTCACCACGCCCGCCGAGAACGGCGCGCTGCGGAACAGCCTGATCTCCAGCAGCGGATCGGGCCTGCGCGCGCACCGCACCACGAACCAGCCCAGCGCGACCGCCGCGACCACGGTGGCGGCCAGGGCGGCGGGCGAGGTCAGGCCGTCCTTGCCGAACGTCTTGACCGCGTACAGCAGCGCGGCCATGCCCGCCATCGACAGGACGGTACCCAGCGCGTCCCACCGGCCCGGCCGGGGGTTGCGCGTCTCGGGCAGCAGCAGCAGCCCGGCGACGACGGCCGCCGCCATGACAGGCACGTTCACCAGGAAAGCCGACTGCCAGGAGAAGTGCTCCAGCAGGAACCCGCCCAGGATCGGGCCGAGCGCCGCGCCCATCGCCGCCATCGCCGACCAGACGCCGAGCGCCCTGGCCCGCTCGCCCGGATCGGTGAACAGGTTCCGGATCATCGACAGCGTGGACGGCATGATCATCGCACCGCCCACCCCGAGCAGCGCCCGTACGGCGATCACCTCGGCGGCCGAGCCGGCCAGCAGCACCGCCGTCGAGGCCACCCCGAACACGGTGAACCCGGCCAGCAGCATGCGCTTGCGCCCCCACCGGTCGCCGAGCGCGCTCGCCGTGACCAGCAGCCCGGACAGCACCAGCGAGTACGCGTCGACCATCCACAGCAGCTCGACCGACGTCGGCCGCAGGTCCTCGGTGATCGCAGGCAGGGCGACGTTCAGCACGGTCATGTCCATGACCACGAGCAGCACGCTGGCCGACAGCACGGCCAGGCCCGCCCACCGCCGGCGCGCCGACAGGCCGGTGGCCGTCATCACGACCACCCCCCTGCGCCCGCACCGGCCAGGAACGTCTCCCGCAGCAGCCTGGCGACGTCCCGGCGGGCGACGTCGCCGCGGCGCAGGCTCTCCCGGACGGCCACCAGCAGGCCGTAGACCGTGTTGCTGATCCAGCGGGGAGGCAGGTCGGCGCGCAGCAGCCCGGCCCGCTGGGCGGCGGCGAAGAGCACGATCTCGCGCTCCTCCAGCTCCTCCGCGCGGCGCAGCAGCTCCGGGTGCACGGCCATCGCGTGGTCGGTGAGGCCGAATCCGTACTCGTCGGCCACCTCGATCCACCCCTCCAGCAGGATCTCCAGGGCCCGGCGCAGCTCGCCCGGGTCCCCGGAGGCGGCGGCGGCCGGCACGTCCGCGCGCACCTGGAGGTCGTGCCACCGGTCGTGCGCGCGGTGGCCGAGCGCCGTCATCAGCTCCTCCCGGCTGCTGAACTGCCGGTGGAGCGTGGCCCTGCTGATCCCCACCGCCTCGGCGAGCTGGGCCATCGAGGCGGCCGGATGCTCGTTGAGGTGCTGGATCGCCGCGGTCATGATCTGCTCCCGGCTCACCACCATGAGACAACTCCGTCAAATATGAGACATTTACGTCTCAATCCTACCCTCCGGCCGGAGGGCAGCAGGCTCTCGCCCCGGCGGGATGGCGATGAAGCCGCAGGTGGCGCTAGGGTGCGAGCTGTGTCGATCGGTGACGCGCGCACGCGCATCCTGGACGCGGCCGAGGAACTGTTCGCGGGCAGCGGCTACGAAGCCACTCCGACCGCGGTGATCGCCAGGCTCGCGAGAGTCCCCAAAGGGCTGATCTTCCACTACTTCCCGCGGAAGATCGACGTGCTGGTCGCCCTCGTCGACGAGCGCACGCTGGTCGAGGAGGGCCGTGAGGTCGAAGCCGTGCCCGGCGACCCGGCCGGCACGCTGGCCCGGCTGGCACGCGGGCTGCCGCTGCGGGCCTCACCGGCGATGCGGCGCATCCTGTTCCGCGAGGCCGACACGCACGGCTCGGTCAAGGAGCGGCTCGGCAGGCTCAACGGCGAGCTGATCAGCAGGGCCAGGTTCGCGCTGGAGCTGGCGCTGCCCGGCGCCCGCGGCGACGCGGCCCGCCTGGAGGTGGCCGCGGCGACGTTCGCCGCCGTGCTGCTCTACCAGGAGAACCTGTGCCAGCTAACCGGTCACCAGATCGACCCCGACGCCGTCGCCGAACTCATCGCCCACGCCCTCGGCTAGCAGCTCGTCGAGGGCGTCGCGCAGGTGGCCGAGCAGGCCCCACACGTCGTCCACGCGCTCGGGGCAGGCCACGATGCCGAAGTCGAGCATGCCGTCGTAGGAGAAGCAGGTGATGTTCACGCCGCCGGACAGGTCGGTCAGCACCGACAGCGGGTAGTAGGCCAGCACCCGGCCGCCGCACATGTAGAGCGGGAACTGCGGGCCCGGCACGTTGCTGATGATCAGGTTGATCGGCGGGAACGCCGTCCCGGCCAGCCGGAAGATCGCCGGGGTGGCCAGGCTGGTGACCGGCGCGGGCAGCAGCGAGCACAGCTCGCCGAGCCAGCTCGCCGGCGCGACGGCGAAGCGCCGCTTGGCCCTGCTCATGGTCTCGCCGACCGCCCGCAGCCGTTCCCCGGCGTCGGGTACGTTCGTCGGCATCGGCGCCACCATGGCCGAGATCTGGTTCCCGACCACGTCCGCGGCCCCGCCCGTACGCACCGACACCGGCACGGCCACCACCAGCGGCTCGGCGGGCAGCGCGTCCCGTTCGTCCAGCCACGACCGCAGCGCCGAGGCGCACAGCGCCATCACCACGTCGTTGACGCTGATGCCGTTGGCCTTGGCGACCTTCTTGACCTCCTTCAGCGGCACCGACCCGAACGACAACTCGCGCCGCGCGCTGATCGGCCCGTTGAACGGCGTGCGCGGCGCGGTCAGCCCCGGCAGCTCGGGGCGCTGCTTCTGGTCGCCGGTCACCAGCCGGGCGGCCCTGGCGATCGCCTGCGCGCCGGGCAGCGCGCCGGCCAGCGGGATCGCGTCGAGGTCGCCCGCGGCCCTGACCACCGAGCGGGCGGCGCGCACCGGATGGGTGAGCGAGCGCACGGCGGCCCCGGCCAGCATCTCCACCAGGCCCGGCGGGTCCTGCCGGTGCGGCGCCGGGCGCGGCCCGGGCTCCCGCACGCCCTCCGGAGTCAGGTCGAGCAAGGTCGCCAGGGTCTCCGCGCCCGACACGCCGTCGATGGCCGCGTGGTGCACCTTCGTGTAGACCGCGACCCGGCCGCCCGCCAGCCCCTTGATCAGGTGCATCTCCCACAGCGGACGCGACCGGTCGAGCCGGCGCTCGTGGATCGCGGCCACCGCCCCGGCCAGCGCGGCGTCGTCGCCGGGCGCCGGCAGCGTCGTCTCGAACAGGTGGTTGGCCAGGTCGAAGTCCGGGTCGGCGCACCAGTAGGGACGGTCGAGCCCGAACGGCACCTCGACCAGACGCAGGCTGAGCGCGGGGGAGAGATGGACGCGGTCCAGCAGCAGCTCGGCCAGCGCGTCCCGGTCCACCGCGCCGCCGGCCGGGTCGAGGACCGCCAGCCCGGCGACGTGCGCCGCGGTGGTCTCGGACTCGACATGGAGGAACTGGGCGTCCAACGGGGTCAGCTGGCGCATCTGCTCTCCCTTCTTCCTTCGTGGCGTTCTTCACTGAGTGCTTCGATGCGTGCTTCGTCTTGTGCGAAAGCCTCGCACGGTGTCATTTCCGTAACGTTTCCGCGAGAGTCTTTCAGATGAAATGCACACCTCCGGACCACTTTCGGATGAACGGCCAGCTCAGCCGTGTTCGTGACACTTATCTATCCGTTGACCACCTGCACCGGATGCCGCACGACCGCGTCGAAGGAGTACCCGAAGGGGTGCTTGGGCGTGCGCAGCGGCTGGGTGGCGCCGGTCTCGTCGGTGGCCCTGGCCATCAGCACGGCGGGCCCGGTGTGCTTCGGCGCCCACTGGACGTGCCACGGCAACCACGCCCCGACCAGGTGCGGGCCGTGATGCTCGGCCGGCTGCCAGGACTGCCCGCCGTCGAAGCTGACCTCGACCGCGACGATCCGCCCGCGCCCCGACCACGACCGGCCGCGCAGCACGTGCGGCCCCGGACGGCCGCGCCAGGCGTGCGGGCCGCGGATCGGCAGCCGGGCGTCCCAGGGCAGCTCGAAGGCGCTCTTCACGGGCTGCGCCGCGACGTCCCGGTAGAAGACGGTGTTCCACGGCGTGAACAGCCTGCTGGTCGAGACCTCGATGTCGCCCAGCCACTTGATGGAGGCGATCCCCACCCATCCCGGCACCACCAGCCGCACCGGGAACCCGTGGTCGGGCGGCAGCGGCCGGCCGTTCATCTCGTACGCCACGAGCACGTCGTGCACCGCCTTGGCGACGGGCAGCGGGCGGCGCACGTGGCCGTGGTCCTCGAAGGGCGCGTCGAGGCCGGTGGGCAGCACGTCCACGGCCTCGGGACGCAGGCCGGCCTCGGCGAGCAGGTGGCGCAGCGGCACGCCGCGCCACCTCGCCACCCCGACGGCCCCCAGGCCCCACTGGGTGCCGGGCGCGGGGTCGCCCTGCTGGGTGCCGTAGAAGGCGCGGCCGTTGCCGGCGCACTCGATGGCCACGTCGTGGGTGCGCGAGGGCATCGACAGCAGCTCGTCGTAGGTGAAGGCGCGCGGCCCGCGCAGCCCGGCGCCGTGCAGGTGGAGCTGCCAGCCGGCGGCGTCGATCAGCGGGGTGGCGGTGTGGTTCCTGACGAAGAAGCGGTCGTTCGGCGTGTGGTAGCCGACCCCGGACATCGCCTCCCACCGCATCTCCGCGTTCCCGTCGTGCACCCGGAACAGGTGGTCGGGCAGCGGCTTGACGATCGTCGCCGCGACTTGCTTCATGGGAGCCACCTCTCGCAAGACGTATTTCCTACCTGGAAACCATTTAATCTCCTCGCGCTGTCTCCGCGTGCGCGTGCTTGCCGAATGCTGTCCCGATCCTGGGACCGTTCCAGCCGTACGAAGACCTACCCAGCGGCACGGGTGCGGCAACCGTGCCTTTCGGGGTGGTTCGTCAGCGCGTCCGGACGAGGGCGGAGAACGGCTCGCCGGCGTTGAGCCTGGTCACCAGGCCGAGCAGCGCGGCACGGCCGCCGTTCTCGCCCAGCCAGCGGCTCACCCGGCAGGCCGACCTGGCGTACGTGGCGGGGTCCGCGCTCGCCGTGCGCAGCCACTCCTCCAGCGTCACCGGCAGCGGCCCGGACGGCGCCACCAGGCAGCGGTCCGGCGCGGACTCCGGGGCCAGGTAGCGGGGGTCGCCGGAGACCACCACCGCCAGCCCCTCGTCGAACCACTGGGGCACCTCGGCGGAGGAGGCGAGCCTGGCGTGCAACTCGACATGGGACATCTCGTGGGAGGCGATCACCGGGTCGAGGCCGCGCGGCGAGAGCATGACCGACCGGTTGAGCACCGCGACGCCGCGCTCCTGGCCGCCGCCGATGCGCCGGTAGCACGCCTCGGTCAGGCAGACCAGCAGGTCGGGGGAGCTGCGGCGGTCGCCGTAGAAGGCGGTGACCCGGCGGGCGGCCTGGTCGGCCACCTCGCCGGCTCGTGCGCGCTGGGCGGGGGTCAGGCCGTCCTCGACGTGCACCCCCGGGCTCAGCTCGGTCAGGCCGTAGCAGCCGGGGCAGGTGGTGGCGGCCAGCGAGGGGTAGGCCAGGGCGACCCCGCCGACGGCGGCGAACACCAGCCCGACCAGCGCGCCGACGACAACCTTCCACACCCGCCGTCTCCGACGCCCCGTCCTGAGGTGCGGCGCGGACGCCCCGACAGGACCGCCCGGCACCCCGACGGCGGGACCGTTGCTGGAACCAGCGGCGGTGGGATCGTTGCTGGAGTCAACGGCGGCGGCGGGATCCTTGCTGGAATCAGGCGCGGCGGCGGGAGGGGCGGCTGGATCTCGGGGTGTCCCGGCGGCGGAGTCGACGGGCCTGGGCACAGAGGCCGGGTCCGGGGCTACGGGGCGCGGGGGCTGGTTGTCCTCCATCGGCGTCCAAGCTAGCGAAGCAGAAGAATCTACGCGCACACCCGCCAACGGCCGGGCGCTGTCCCGCCACCGGCCGCCCCCTGTCCCCTTCCACCGGACGGGTGCTGCGCAGACTGCCGGGACCGGCTGTCCGGCGCACGGGCCGCAGAAGGGCTCCTGTGCGGGTCGTCTTGCCGAGACGGCCCTGCGCTGCGCCATCTGTCGTGCACCAGGCCGTGTTTAAGAACCTTGTCGCGCGTGCCGGACTGTCAGTACACGGACCTACGCTCTTCCCCATGTCGATCTCCGCCATCCCCGCGTCCCTGTCCTATGCCGAAGCCGATGCCCGCCTGGGCGGCACGTTGTCCGCCGTGTTCGAGGGTGCGGGAGCGTCGCCCGGCTACCGTGAGGTGCTGTTCTTCGACGGCGACCTCACCCTCGACGGGGATTTCCTGGATGCCGTCAAGCAACTGCGCGGCGGCGACGTCGAGTTGATCGTGGTCACCGGCGACCTGAAGGTCAACGGCCCGATCGCGCTCTACGAGGACCGGCCCGGCCTGTACGTCGGCGGTCACACCGAGGCGGAGACCCTGGAGGGCGGCGAAGCGGAGATCTGCATCCACGACGGCGCCTTCACCCACCTGGTCTACGGCTGGTACAACCACGGCTCTCTGCGGACCGGGACCGTCGACACCCCTTGGGTGATCGACTACGACCACGCCATGGACGTGTACGCCCCCGGCGGGCGCTGGGTGAACAATTACGACGACGATGACGACGATGCCGAATTCGCCGTCGGGGACGGCATCGTCGAGGCGTTCGTGCCCGAGGTCGTCGACGCGGAGGGCCGCTGCCTGGACGTCGACGAATTCCTGGAGCGGCTGCGGGCCGGGCTGCCGGTCCTGCGGCCCGGAGCCCGGCCGGCGGCCGAGTCGGCGAGTGACGGCGTCGTCCGGGCACGCCTGACCGACTGAAGCCATCCAGGTACGGCGGCCAGCCAGGGGAGGGGCTGCACACACCGTCTGCGGGGTGGGGTCGTGCGCGCGCTGCCTGTGGGTGGGGGCCGTAGGCAGGGGTCCGTGGGAGGGGCCTGTGTGCGCGTCGGGAGGCGCCTGGGTACGCCGTCCGCGGGTGGGGCCTGCTGCCTGCGGGGTTCATGTGCACGTAGGCCGGGCGGGCGTCAGAAGGGTCTGGGGCGTCGCCCGCGCGGCGGAGTCGTGAGCGTGTTGTCCGTCGGAGGGGGGCGGTGCGTGGCGCTCGGCCGGGCGCCGGGTGTGTGCGCCGGCCCGCTCTTCAAGGAGCGGAGCCGCTCCCAGGTTGCAGCAAATGTCCCGGTTTGGGTGTTAAGTGCGGATTTGGGAGTAGTAAGTCTGTGGATGCCCGCTTCTGGAGAAGGGCCGCGACCATCTGCGGCGGATGCCCCCGTCGAGGCTCGGGTGCGGCCCGCGCTGGGTGCGGGCCGCGCCCGACCGGCACCTCTGGCGGGCCGCGCCCGACCGCCACTTCTGTGTGGGCCGCGCCCGTCTCCCGCCCCGACCCGGGACGGGGGAGGGTCAGCGGCCGAGGAAGGCCAGGAGGCGGTCGAGGGGCCAGGTGTTGATGACGTCGTCGCCCGTCAGCCAGGCCCGTTGCGCGATCCCGACCCCGAACCGCTGGTGGGCCAAATGGGGGATCGCGTGCGAGTCGCTGTCGATGGAGAACTTCACCCCGTGGTGCTTGGCCAGCCGCACCAGGTCGGCCGGCAGGTCGGAGCGGTCGGGGTAGGAGTCGATCTCCATCGCGGTGCCCGTACGGGCGGCCGCCCGGAAGACGGCGTCCCAGTCGGCGTCGACCGGCGGGCGCTTGCCGATCTTCCGGGTGGTCGGATGGCCGATGATGTCCACATACGGGTTCTCGCAGGCGGTGATGAACCGGCGGGTCATCTCCTCCCGCGACATGCCGAAGTGCGAGTGGACGGAGGCCACGCACACGTCGAACTCGCGCAGCACCTCACCCGGCCAGTCGACCGACCCGTCGGGCGCGATGTTGAGCTCCGACCCGTGCAGGATGCGCATGTGCGGGTACTTCTTCTGCAGCTCGGCCACCCGCCCGCGCTGCTCCAGCGCCTTGTCCAGGGTCATGCGCTGCATGGCCAGGTCGGGCGCGTGGTCGGTGACCGCGTAGTAGGAGTAGCCGCGCGCGGCGCCGGCGGCCACCATGTCCTCCAGGGACGCGATGCCGTCGGTGAGGTCGGTGTGGGTGTGCAGGTCGCCCTTGAGGTCGGCCAGCTCCACCGGCACCGGCAGCTCGCCGCGCAGCGCCGCCTTGACCTCGCCGCCGTCCTCCCGCATGGGCGGTGGCACGAACTGCATGCCGAGCGCCTCGTAGATGTCCTCCTCGGACTCGGCGGCGATCACCCGCTCGCCCTCGAACAGCCCGTACTCCGACAGCTTCCAGCCCTTCTTCACCGCCATCTCCCTGATGGCCACGTTGTGCTCCTTGGAGCCGGTGAAGTACTGCATCGCCGCGCCCCACGACCCGGCCGGGATCAGGCGCAGGTCGACCTGGACGCCGGAGGTCGTGCGGATCGAGGTCTTCTTCTCGCCCGCGGCGATCACGTCGGCGACGTAGGGCTGCGCGCGGAAGTCGGCCATGATCGACTCGGGCGCCACCGCCAGGATGTCGATGTCGCCGATCGTGTCCTTCATCCGCCGCAGCGACCCCGCGTACGCGACCCGCTCGGTCTCGAGCGAGCCGATGACCTGCTCGGCCAGGGCCATCGCGACGCCGATGTGCACCCGGCGGCCCGCCTGCTCAAGCTGCTCGATGCCCTTGAGCAGGTTGGCCAGGGTCTTGGGGCCGAGGCCCTTGACGCCGTCGAGCCGGCCGGAGGTGATGGCCTCGCCCAGCGCCACCGTGGAGTCGATGCCGTAGTCCTCGAACAGCATGATGGCCGTCTTGGGGCCGAGCGTGGGCACCCGGGTGAGCCGCCGCACGCCCTCGGGCACGCGGCCCCGCAGGTCGTCGAGCTGCCGGAAGCTGCCGCGCTGGAGGAACTCCTCCATCTTCTTGGCGATGGCCTCCCCGACGCCGGGGACGCCGCGCACGTCGACCTCCGAGATGTCCTCGGGGAACCCGGCGATCGCCTTGGCCGCCTTCTGGTAGCTCCGCACCCGGAAGGCGTCGCCGCCGCTCAGCGCGAACAGCTCCGCGTATTCCTGCAGCGCCGCCGCCGCCTCCTCATTAGCCCGCATGCCCCTACCTTAGGATCTCCGGCCGACAATCCCGGTGCTCAGAACTTGACCTCCCGCGGCCGGTACGGCTCGGCCAGGAACGCCAGCTCCTTGTCCGACAGCTCCACCCCGACGGCCGCCACGGCGTCGTCCACGTGGCCGTCCTTGGTGGCCCCGACGATCGGCGCGGTGACGCCCGGCTGGTGCAGCAGCCAGGCCAGGGCGATCTGGGCCGGCGGCAGCTCCCGCTCGGCGGCGAGCTGGGCGACCCGGTCGAGGATGCGCCGGTCGTTGTCGGGGTCGTACAGGAAGTCGATGCGCGCGTCGGAGCCGGTCCTGGCGGTCGCGGAGGCCGCCGGGCCGGCCGCGCCCGCCCTGGCCAGCACGCCGCGCGCGAGCGGGCTCCACGGGATCACGCCCACGCCCTGGTCGGCGCAGAGGGGCAGCATCTCGCGCTCCTCCTCGCGGTAGAGCAGGTTATAGCTCTGCATTTCATGCAAGATGTTGCCCATGAGCCAGACAGCACCCCCCATCCCTGTCGTCTCCTACGCTCGCATCTCGGCCGACTGCAAGGGCGACGAACACGGGGTACGGGACCAGCACAAGGTCAACTCTGAGACCGCCGCGAGGTACGGATGGACGGTCGTCCACGAGTTCACCGACAACGACAAGTCGGCGGCGAAGGCGGACGTCGTGCGCGGCGACTTCGAGGCCATGCTGAAGGCACTGAAGGCGGGCAAGCTCCCCGACGGGAAACCGGTCTCGGGCATCGTGGTCCTCGCCGACGATCGGCTGACCCGCCGTCCGGGTGACTACGAACGCTTCGTGGAGGCGTTCACGCACCACGACGGGCGCGTGTTCGCCGACGCCCGGGGCGCCAAGAACCTGTACAGCGAGGACGTGGAGAGCATGGGCCTGTTCGGGGCCGTCATCTCCAAGATGGAGGTCCGCAAGATGCAGCGCCGTATGCGCCGCTCCCATCGGGCTCGGGCAGAGGAGGGCAGGCCGTCAGGCGGGCCACGCCCCTTCGGTTGGAAGCTCGACCGGCTGACCCTCGACAAGGACGAGGCCGATCTCCTGCGGCAGGCGGCGGCCGACTTTCTCACTGGGCGCTCCCTGCACTCGATCGTCAGGGAGTGGCAGGACAAGGGCATCAGGACCTCGCTCGGTAACGACTGGAGCGTGCGGTCCTTGAAGGTCGCGCTACTGAATCCGCGTATCTGTGGCTGGCGCGAGCTGGACGGGGAACTCGTCCGGGACGCGAGCGGCGAACCCGTGCAAGGCCAGTGGGCTCCGATCATCACCGGCGACGAGTGGAAGGCGATCCGGGCTGTGTTCGGGGCACGCAAGGGGCACTTCATCGGGAGGGACGGGAAGATCGGCAAGCGGCATCCCAGCGACTACCGGGACCCGACCTATCTCCTGTCGGGCATCCTGCGCTGTGGCAACACGCTGCCGGACGGCAACCTCTGCAACACGCCCTTGAGGGTCAACAGGGGCAAGGACGCACCTCACCACGTATACACGTGCCTGAGCAAGGCCGAGGGAGGTTGCGGGGGCGTCTCCAGGCGCGGCGACCTGGTGGACCTCTTCGTCTCCGAGGCGGTCCTGGCGACGCTCGAAGAGGGCGCGCTGGTCGACGCGTCGGACAGTGGGGAGTGGGACAAGGAGGAACTGCTCCAGGACTCCATCAGCCGCCTGGACGAGCTGACCAGGCAGTGGCAGGCGAAGGCGATCGGTAACGAGCTGTTCTTCTCGCTCGCGCCCGGCTTGGAAAAGGAGATCGCCGACTATCGCACGGAGAAGACCAAGCACGACGCGTCCGCCCAGCTCCGGCAGGCACGAAAGGCGACCGACGTCGAGAAGATCCGGAAGCGGTGGTACCGGCTTGAGGACGAGGGCGGTCTGCCGATCTCGACGAAACGCACGTACATTCGCGAGGCGCTGCACGCTGTGATCATGTACCCCGCCGGCAAGGGAAACAAGAAGTTCGATCCGGACAAGCTCGACCCTATTTGGCGGGAAAACTGATTTGGGACGTCCGAGACGTTTCTGTTCGCGAATGGGGACCGTCCTTACTTTCAGGCTACGGCCCCTTTCTTTTGTAGAGGAATGGCTGCACATGGCTGGACGTCTGTGGACTCTGGCGGACTCCATCGGACGTCTTGTGACATATCCTTGCGTTCCCGTGTGGAACCGCTGGCCTGCATGAAGTCGTTGTACGAGTGGTACTACTGGTGCCACAGACGGTCACCGAACACGGCCGACGGCAGGGACGGCGAGGACCGGAACGCGACCAGCGCAGGCATGACAAAGCGGGCAATCCGCATAGTGCCGTCCGGTATATAAGAAGTCGCGCAAAAACAGAAAACACTCCAATAACTCTCGCTCTTACCTGAACCGTGCTCGTGGGCGGTGGCTTCCCTCCGAGGAGAGGAGTCCCCCTGACACCTTTGTTCGCACAAGCCCAGGAGTGGGGCAAGCGCAAGGCCGCCGAGTCTCCCCGGTGGCATCCCGACAAGTGGCGGCGCGTTGCCGCCGTATTCCATCTGGAGTTCGCCGAGGACGCGGCCGTGCCTCATGTGACAGGGAGAGACGCCGCGTGAGTGACCTCCCCTCCCTGTCATCTGACATGCTGGCCGCCGTCCAACGTGCGGCCATGCCCGACTTCGCCCGCTGGCAACGCATGGTCTACGCCACGGGCGGTTGTGCCCAACCGATCCGGCTGCACGGCGAGAGATACACCCTGGACAGCCGGACGGGTGAGGTGCTCGACGTGTACCGGACCACCGACGAGCCCACCGGTTTCCTGCTCACCGCGTGCGGAAACCGGCGCGTGTCCAGATGTCCGGCCTGTTCGGCGGTCTACAAGGACGACACGTACCACCTGATCATCACCGGCCTGCGTGGCGGCAAAGGTGTCCCTGAGGAGGTCGGCCTTCATCCCCGCGCGTTCGTCACCTTCACTGCGCCGTCCTTCGGTGCGGTCCATGCCCACCGCCAGAAGGCCGGCCGTACTCTGCCCTGTCGTCCACGACGGGACCGCCCTGTCTGCGCGCACGGACGACCGGAAGGTTGCGGGGTGCGGCATGAGCGCGACGATTCCCAGGTCGGGCAGCCGTTGTGCGTGGACTGCTACGACTATGTCGGAGCCGTTCTCTGGAACGCGCACGCGGGAGCACTCTGGCGGGAGTTCACCAGAACCATGCCGAGCGTCCTCGCCCGCCTGCTCGGCCTCACCCGGAAGGAACTGCGCCGGACGGCCCGCCTCTCCTACGCCAAGGTCGGCGCGAGTACCAGGCGCGCGGCCTGGTCCACTTCCATGCGGTGGTCAGACTTGACGGACCGGACGGCCCCGCCGACCCGCGTCGTGATCTCCAGCATGGAGCACAGTCCGATGACGACACGGGTGTTCGGATCGCTGATGGCCTGTCGCACGGGCGTAGTGATTTGCGTCATGCGTGACGGCCGCTTCGCCCTCGTCCGACTCGACGGGCCGAAGCCTGATCTGCCGCAGGGGACAAGACGCTGGATGATCCACTGGGATGACCTCACCGAGCTTTCGCGGCCGTACGGCGAGTCAGGGACCAGGAAACGGGACCTGGAAGGGCGATCGCATCATCCAGGTGTGCCCTAATCGCCTTAGAGGGCGCTCCATAACACGCCCGATGCTCTCTGTAAAGTAAGGTGCGGCCCTCCAGGTAGATGCACCTTACTTACCCCTTGCGGTTCCTTGCGAGAAATGTCGGAGACGCCACTTACCCTCGCACCATGGTTTCCGTCCGGTCCCACTTGCGGCGTCTCAGGAGCGGCAAGATCGTTCGGGTTAGAGCCCACACGCGACGCGGTTCCGCCGCTGCCGCTCCCGCACCTGCCGTCGGTTCCGACGCCGGCTGGTCTGGTGTGCTCTCACTGGTGCTGCTGTTGCTTGTCCTCGGGCTGCTGTCCGGCGGAGTCGCGGCCTTTCTGAACTCTTCGCCGGTCGCCTCCGAGACGAGCAAGAAGTCGCAGTCGGCAACCCCCAGGCCGTCCAAGCTCCCAGTGGGTCCTGAAGGAAGGCTGGCCGCGCAGCTTCGTGACGCGCGCGAGAAAATCGGCCTTTCGCAGAATGAGGCCGGCGCCCAGGCGGGGATCGCTCAAGCGACGATCAACGACTTCGAGCGTGCGCTGGCCGTTCCGAGCGCCCAAAGCCTGGAGGCGCTTTCCTCCGTCTACAAGCTCTCGTTCGACGAGTGGACGAGGCTTGAGATCACCCGCTCAGAGATTCGCTAGCAGATCGACAGGTGGTGCGGTGGGCCAGGGCTGAGGAACGAAGTCCTGGACCGTCGATCGCCCCCCGGCCCGGACCGCAGCTCAGCCCGGTTCTGGCGATCGTGAGGGCGGTCCGAAGTGGGGCGTCTCGGCCCTTACGCCTGACTGCGGGCGGCTTGGCCGCTCCCGCCGGGACCGGCCCCCAGGCCGCACGCCCGGCGGGGAGGGCGGCCGTCCTGCCGCCCGCGCGGCGGCGCGCAGCGCCGACGCCTTGACTCTGTAGAGAAAGTTGTCGCCGTCGAGGCCCTTGCCGATCAGGAATGGACTCACGCGCTCGGCTCTGTAGCGGCAAAGGTGCAGCTCAAACGGTTGACGAAGCTTGATCAAGCAGCTAGAGCGAGCCTGCTCCTCATGCTGCATGAAGTGAAGTGCTTGTTGTAGTGGTTCTGCATCGAGACAAACCGCGTCCAGCCGTTGGCCTCGGCGCCGTGCTGGGCCTTGGCGAACTGCCAGGCCCACATCGTGGACGCGCCGATGTAGCGGGCCCGCCCCGACCTGACCACCTCGTGCAGCGCCTCCATGGTCTCCTCGATGGGCGTCTCGTCGTCCCACCGGTGGATCTGGTACAGGTCCACGTAGTCGGTGCCGAGCCGGGCGAGCGAGGCGTCGACGGCCGCGAGGATGTGCTTGCGCGACAGGCCGCCGTCGTTGGCGCCCCGGCCCATCGGGAAGTAGACCTTGGTGGCCAGCACGTAGTCCTCGCGGCGGGGGAAGATCCGGCGCAGCACGGCGCCGGTGACGACCTCGCTCTGGCCGCGGCTGTAGATGTCGGCGGCGTCGAAGAACGTCACGCCCGCGTCGGCGGCCCGCCGGATGATCGGTTCGGCCTGTTCCTCCGGCAATGCCCATTCCTGCCGGGCCGGATCGCCGTAGCTCATCATCCCCAAACAGATGCGAGAAACTTTCATACCCGTGGTGCCAAGTCGCATGTAATCCATACCGACACCCTATGACTGATATGAACTGCCTAACCCCTTGTGGGGTGGGAAGTCAGCGTGTCCGGAAGCGGCCTCGGTCTTTACACAAGGTCGCCGTGTCAGGTCGATTAGAGGAACGAGGGAGCGGTGAGCGCACTCGCCACGCGTACTGTCCCGTCACGTCAACCGCATGCGGGGGGTGAGGTGGACGCCACACGCCGTGGCCCGGCGCCCCGATTACGTTCCAGGGCGCACGTCCTGACGTCCCCCGGCTGGGCCGGCGGGCTCGGCCTGGCGGCCGGGGGCGTCGGGCTGGTGATCCCGGTGCAGGCCGGGCTGGCCGGGTCGGGGCTGGTGGTCGAGGGGTCGGTGGCGCTGGCCGTCCTGCTCACGCTGCACGTCAGGTTCGTCCTGGAGGAGCCCGTGCGCCGCGCCGGCTCGTGGTGGCTGGTGGCCGTCCAGGCGTGGCTGACGTACGTGCCGCTCGCGGTGCTCGGGCCGGCCTGGACGCCGGTGTGCGGGCTGCTGGCCGGCGCGCTGCTCGTGGTCGCGTCCCGGATCAGGTCGGTCGTGCTGGTGGTGCTGGCGCTGGCGTGCGGGCCGGTGCTGCTGGCCGCGCCGGGCTCCTGGCGGGTCGAGCCGGTGTGGGCGCTGGTCACCCCCTTGATCGGCGTGGTGGAGTTCGCGCTGCTGAGCCTGCTGGCCCGGGTGCGCCGGCTGTCGGGGGCCCGTACCGACGTCATGCGCCAGGCCGTGACGCTGGAACGCCGCCGCTTCACCCGCGACCTGCACGACCTGGTCGGGCACCGGCTGACCGTCCTGACGCTGAAGGCGCAGCTCATCCAGCGCCTGGTGGCCGAGGGCGACGAGAAGGCCCGGCAGGAGGTGGGGGAGACGCTCGAACTGCTGCGCGACCTGTCGGCCGACGTCCGGGCCGTCGCGCACGGCCGGCTGCGCAGCTCCTCCCTGGCGGCCGAGCTGGGCTCGGCGCGGGCGCTGCTGGAGTCGGCGCGGGTGCGCTGCCAGATCAGGGTGGCCTGCCGTGACCTGCACCCCGACGTGGAGGAGGCCCTCACCCACGTGCTGCGCGAGGGGGTGACGAACGTGCTGCGGCACGCCGAGGCCGGGCAGTGCTGGATCCAGCTCATGGAACGCGACAATGTGGTCCGCCTGACCATCAGGAACGACGGCGTACGCCCGCCGCGCCGGCCGGGAGACGCCGGTCAGGGCCTGCTCAACCTGGCCGAACGCGTCTCGGCGCTGGGCGGCTGGCTGGAGGCGTCCACGTCGCGCAGCGGGGAATTCTCGTTCAGCGTTTATGCCCCGCGCAGATAATTACCATTTGTGAAAAACGCATCAATGCACATTTCATAGCCATATATGGCGCATGTTGCGTGTTACTAGTCCGACCCGGCGCGGGTGCGGCAAGCTTCAAGCACACCGCCTCGGAGGGCCGCGCCAAATGGACAAGTACGAGCTCTACTGCCTTGTGGACCAGTGTTTCTACGACACTCCCGACCACAGCACGGCGGCGGACGTCGACTTCGCCCACCTGCGCCGGCCCGTCCCCGACGGCTGGGCCCACGACCTCAGCGACACCTGGGCGTACTACATGCCCACCGGCGAGGCGCCCCTGCCGGCCCAGGGCTGGAAGATCCACGTGTCGGCCCGCGTCGAGGACGCCGAGAAGGTCGTCGACACCGTGTGGGACTACTGCGTGCCCCGCGGGGTCGCCTTCAAGTTCCTGCGCGGCCCGGCGGTGCTGGTCATGGTCAACTCCAAGGCCGCCTCCCGGGCCTCCAGCGGCAAGCTGGTCACCATCTACCCCCGGGACGAGGGGCAGCTCGAACTCGTGCTCAAGGAGCTCGACGAGCTGCTGCGCGGCGTCGAGGGGCCGTACATCCTGAGCGACCTGCGCTACGGCGACGGGCCGATGTTCGTCCGGTACGGCGGGTTCGCCGAGCGGCACTGCCTGTCCCCGTCCGGGGAGCGGGTGCTGGCCCTGGAGGACGGCGACGGCAAGCTGATCCCCGACGTGCGCGGCGCGACGTTCTCGGTGCCGCCCTGGACGACGCTGCCCGAGTTCCTCGAACCCCACCTGGCCGCGCGCAACGCGGTGACCATGGAAGGGCTGCCGTACCGGATCGAGAGCGTGCTGCACTTCTCCAACGGCGGCGGCGTCTACCTGGCCCGCGACACCCGCACCGACGAGCGGATGGTGCTCAAGGAGGGCAGGCCGCACGCCGGCCTCGACGTGGCCGGCCGGGACGCGGTCGCCAGGCTCGAACACGAGCGCGACATGCTGCGCCGCCTGGCCGGCCTGCCCGCCGCCCCCGAGCTGCGCGACTACTTCACCATCGGCGGCCACCACTTCCTCGTCCAGGAGTTCGTGGACGGCACCCCGCTCCAGCGGCGGCTGGTGCGCCGCTTCCCGCTGACCCGGGCCACCTGCGACGAGCAGGACCTCGCCGACTACACCGCCTGGGCCACCACGACCCTGGAGAGCGTCGAGGAGGCCGTCGAGTCGCTGCACGGACGCGGCGTCGTCTTCGGCGACCTGCACCCCGACAACATCCTGCTCACCGAGGACGGCCGGGTCGTGCTCATCGACTACGAGGTCGCCACCCTCGCCGCGGACCGGGCCAGGGCCGCGCTGGCGCATCCCGCCTTCGCCGCCCCCCGCGACCGCCACGGCGTCGAGGTCGACCGGTACGCGCTGGCCTGCCTGCGCTTCGCCCTGTTCGCCCCGCAGTGCACGATCATGCTGCCGATCCACCGGCCGAAGATCCTCCAGCTCGCGCGGATCGTCAAGGAGACCTTCCCCGTCCCCGGTGCCTTCATGGACACCGCCGCCGCGACCATCGCGGGTGACCAGGCCGTGGAGACCCCCGTGCCGATGCCGGGGACGGCCACCTGGGCCGAGCTGCGGGAGGCGATGTGCCGGGCCATCCGGGCCAGCGCGACCCCCGAGCGCGACGACCGCCTCTTCCCCGGCGACGTCGCCCAGTTCAAGCCCGGCGGCGGCCTCAACGTGGCGACCGGCGCGGCCGGCGTGCTGCTCGCCCTGTCGGCCACCGGCCTCGGGCCCTTCCCCGAGTACGAGACCTGGCTGCGCGAGCGCGCCCTGCGCCCCGCCGCCGGCTCCGGCATCGGCCTGTACGACGGCCTGCACGGCATCGCCCACGTCCTCGACCGGCTCGGACACCGCCAGGACGCGCTCGACGTCGTCGACATCGCCCTGCGCGAGCAGTGGGACCGCCTGGAGACGGCCCTGTTCTCCGGCCTGCCCGGCATCGGGCTGAACCTCCTGCGCCTCGGCCGGACCGAGCCCGCCCTGACCGGGCACGCCATGCGCGCGGTGGACATCTGCGCCGACCGCCTCGGCGGCCCCGAGGACGTGCCCGAGATCAGCGGCGGCAGCAACCCCAGAGCCGGCCTGATGTACGGCTCGTCCGGCTCCGCCCTGCTCTTCCTGCACGCCTACGAGCACACCGGCGACCGGGCGCTGCTCGACCTGGCCGAGATCGCGCTCAGGCAGGACCTGCGGCGCTGCCGGGCCTCGGAGGACGGCTCGCTCCAGGTGAACCAGGGCTGGCGGATGCTGCCCTACCTGGACGAGGGCTCCGTGGGCATCGCCATGGTGCTCGGACGTTTTCTCGCGCACCGCGACGACGACGAACTCGCCGCCGAGCTCGACCGGCTCAAGCTGGTCGCCCGCTCCGGGTTCTTCGTCCAGCCGGGTCTGTTCACCGGCCGCGCGGGCATCATCGCGGCACTCGCCGGAGATCCGGTGGCCCGCGAGCTGATCAAGGGGTTGACCTGGCACGCCATGCCCTACGGCGGCGGCCTGGCCTTCCCCGGCGACGGGCTGCTGCGCCTGTCCATGGATTTCGCGACCGGTACGGCCGGCGTGCTGTTCGCCCTCGGGGCGGTGCTGGGAGACCAGCCGGCACGCCTGCCGTTCCTGGAGGCCGCACCAGAGCGGCCTGCGCACGATCAACCGCGGAAGGAGGTGTAAAGAACATGGTTCTTCTCGACCTGCAGGGTCTGGAGGCTCCCGCGGCCAGCGACGTGGCCAGCGGCGGCAGCTCGCTCACTGCTCTCACGTGTCACTCGGGTCACCCGAGCAACCTCAGTGTCGCTCTCTGCCACTGATAGCTGACAGGGTCCCCGCGCCGTTTCGTGGTGGCGCGGGGACCTCCCGAGTCCGAAGGAGGCCGGCAGGTGGGACCGGGAGACCGCCTGGTGACGGACGCCGTACGGCGCTGCGGCCCGTGGCCCGCCGTGCTGGCGCTCACCGCCGTCGCCGGCGCGGCCGGTGAGCTGGCCGTCCCGTTCCTCGTCGGCCGCACGCTCGACCTGCTCCTCGCCCGCTCGCCGGCGGCCGCCGCCGCCCTGGCGCTGTGCGCGGGCGTGGTCGCCGTGGTGGTGCTCTGCGAGAGCCTCGGCGGCTGGGCCAGAGGGGCGAGCAGCGCGTACGCGGCCGCCCGGCTGCGGCTCGGCGTGCTGCGGCACGTGCTCGGCGTCGGCCGGGCCGCCACCCGGCGCTTCCCCGAGGGCGACCTCGTCACCCGGGCCGGGCTGAACGCCGAGGAGGCCGGACGGGCCCCCGAGACGGTCACCGGCGCCCTGGCCCTGCTGGTGCCGACCGCCGGCGCGCTGGTCGCGCTCACCCTCATCCATCCGCTGCTGACCCTCACGCTCGGGGCCGGCATCGTCCTCATCGTGTTCGTCCTGCGCGCCTTCCTGCGCGCCACGACCGTCATCTCCGGCGGCTACCAGGAGGTCCAGGGCGAGATCGCGGCCCGCCTCGTGGACGCCCTCGACGGCGCCCGCACCATCGCCGCCGCCGGGACCGCCGGCCAGGAGGCCCGGCGGGTGCTGGCGCCCCTGCCCCGGCTGCGCGCGCACGGCATGGCCCTGTGGCGGGCGAACGCCTCCGCCGGGGTCCGGTCGGGGCTGATGATCCCGCTGCTGGAGGTCGCCGTGCTGGCCGCCGGGGGGTTCATGCTGGCCGCCGGGCGGCTCACCGTCGGCGACCTGTACGCCGCCGCCCGCTACGCCGCCCTCGGCGCCGCGCTCAGCACCTCGCTCGGTTACGTCGGCGGCCTGGCCAGGGCACGGGCCGCCGCCGCCCGCGTCGCCGACGTCCTCACCCTGCCCCCGGTCCGCCACGGCGCCCGCGCGCTGCCGCCCGGCCCCGGCACGGTCGAGTTCCGCGACGTCGCCGCCGACGGGCTCACCGTGGGCGACCTGACGATCCCCGGCGGCACCGTCACCGCCGTGGTGGGACGGTCGGGCTCGGGCAAGTCCCTGCTGGCCGCTCTCGCCGGCCGCCTGACCGACCCGGAACGCGGGGACGTGCTGCTCGACGGCGTCCCGTTACGGGAGCTGACCCGCGACGGCCTGCGCTCGGCCATCGGCTACGCCTTCGAGCGGCCGGTCCTGGTCGGCGAGACCGTCGGCGAGGCCATCAGCGCCGTCCCCGGCTCCCAGGCGGGACGGGAGGCCGCCATGGCGGCGCGCGCCGACGGGTTCGTCCGCCGGCTGCCCGCCGGTTACGACACGCCGCTGGCCGAGACCCCCATGTCCGGCGGCGAGCGGCAGCGGCTCGGCCTGGCCAGGGCGTTCGCGCGGGGGGATCGGCTGCTGGTGCTCGACGACGCCACCTCCAGCCTGGACACCGTCACCGAACGCGAGGTCAGCCGGGCGCTCACCGGCGACCCCAGGGGCCGCACCCGCCTGATCACCGCCCACCGCCTGGCCACCGCCGCCCGCGCCGACCAGGTCGTCTGGCTGGAGGAGGGCCGGGTGCGCGCCGCCGGCCCGCACGAGGTGCTGTGGCGCGACCCCGCCTACCGGGCCGTCTTCCAGGAGGCCCGCCCATGACCCCCGCGCGCCAGGCCACCGTCCGGCCCATGACCCCCGCGCGCCAGGCCACCGTCCGGCCCATGACCCCCGCGCGCCCGGCCACCGTCCGGGAGGCCCGCCCATGACCTCCGCCCCTGGCGTCCCCGCGGCTCCCGGCGCCTCCGGCGTCCCCGCGGTCCCCGACGCGCCGGCCGGGTTCCGGCGGGCGCTCGTCCGCGACCCGCGGCGGCTGGTCGCCATCCTGCTCTGGTCGGTGCTGGAGGCCGCGCCCGCCTTCCTCGTCGGGCACGCCGTCGCCCGCGCCATCGAGGACGGCTTCGCCCGCGCCCGGCCGCTGACCGGGCTGGCCTGGCTGGCGGCGCTCGGCGTGGCGTGGCTGGTCTCGGCCGTCGGCGCCCGCCAGGTGGTGCTGGCCGTGGCCGCCGTGGCCGAGCCGTTCCGCGACGACCTGCTGACGCGGGTGGTGCAGGGAGCGCTGCGCCGCCCGCTCGACGAGCGGCCCGACAGCGCGGCCACCGCGCGGGCCGGGCTCCAGGTCGAGCTGGCCAGGGACGCCTTCGCCGCCGTCGTCACCACGGTCAGGGGGTTCGCGTTCACGCTGGTCAGCGTGGTGCTGGGGCTGCTGACGCTGGCGCCGGGCACGCTCGTGCTGGTGCTGCCGCCGTTCGCGGCCGCGCTGGCGTTCTTCCTGGCCTCGCTGCCCGCGCTGGCCCGGCGGCAGCGCGCGTTCCTGCTGGCCGACGAGGAGCTGGCCCGGTCGATGACCGCGACGGCCGCCGGGCTGCGCGACATCGAGGCGTGCGGCCTGCAGGACCGCGAGGACGAGCGGCTGTCCCGCCAGGTCGGCGCGCAGCGCGACGCCGCCCGCGCCCTGGCCAGGGTGACCTCGGTGCGCACCGCCGCGCTGGCCGTCGGCGGCTGGCTGCCCGTCGTCCTGCTGCTCGCCGGCACACCCTGGCTGCTCGACGGCGGCGCCCGGCCCGGCGTGATCGTCGGCGCGCTGGCCTACGTGACCCAGTCGCTGGCGCCCGCGCTCGGCGGGCTCGTCCAGGGGCTCGGGGTGAGCGGCGTGCGGCTCGTGGCCACGCTGCGCCGCATCGCCGCCGCCGCGCCGCCCCAGCCGCCGGCCCCGCCGAAGGTCCGTCCGTCCGGCGGCGACGTCATGCTGCGGTCGGTCACCTTCGCCTACGGCCCGCACTCGGCGCCGGTCCTGGACCGCCTCGACCTCACCGTCCCCGAGGGCGAGCACCTGGCCGTCGTCGGCCCGAGCGGGGCGGGCAAGTCCACGCTCGCCGCCCTGATCAACGGCATCCTGCGCCCCGGCGAGGGCGAGGTGCTGGTCGGCGGCGTGCCCGCCGACCGGGCCGACCCCGCCGCCCGCGTGCTCATCCCCCAGGAGGCGTACGTCTTCCGCGGCACGCTGCGCGACAACCTCGCCTACCTCGCGCCCGGGGCCGGCCGCCTGGACGAGGCCGTGGCCGCCCTGGGCGCCACGGGCCTGGTCGAGAGCCTGGGCGGGTACGACGCCACGCTGGACCCGGCGGCGCTGTCGGCCGGGCAGCGCCAGCTGATCGCCCTCGTCCGCGCCCACCTGACCCGGGCCCCGCTGGTCATCCTGGACGAGGCCACCTGTCACCTGGACCCCGCCGCCGAAGCCCTGGCCGAGAACGCCTTCGCGGCCAGGGGCGGCACGCTCATCGTGGTCGCGCACCGCCTCACCTCCGCGCTGCGCGCCCGCCGCGTCCTGCTCATGGACGGACCCCGGATCACGATCGGCACGCACGACGAGCTGATCCGGGTCTCGCCCCTGTACGCCGACCTGGCCGGCCACTGGCAACCGGAGCCCGTGTCATGACATTTGCAGACGAGTACCCGCCCGCCGAACGTCAACCGGTCACCGACCGCCTCCACGGGCGGGACGTCCCCGACCCGTACCGCTGGCTGGAGGACCCCCTCGACCCGCGGACCGGGGAATGGCTGGCCGCCCAGGACCGGCTGTGGCGGGAGGCCGCCGCGCGCCTGCCGGACCGCGAGCGTTTCCTGGCCAGGCTCACCGAGCTGAGCGTCACCGGCCTGGTCACCCCGCCCGTGTGGCGCGGCGGCCGGCGCTTCCACCTGCGGCAGACCGGCTGTCAGGAGCACCCGGTCCTGTACTGCGACGACCGGCCCTTCCTGAACCCGGCCGAGCGCGACCCCAGCGGCCTGACCACCCTGGACGACTGGCAACCCGACCCGCAGGGCCGCCTGATCGCCTACCAGATCTCCAGCAGCGGCGACGAGAAGGCCGACCTGTACGTCGAGGAGGTCGACACCGGCAAGCTCGTGGACGGCCCCATCGGCGGCTGCCGCTACTCGCCGGTCGCCTGGCTGCCCGGCGGCGAGGGCTTCTACTACGTGCGCTTCCACGAGGGTGTGCACCTGCACCGGCTCGGCGTCCCCGACGACGTCCCGGTCCTGATCGGCGGGCCGGTCTCCTACGGCGTGCAGCTCAGCGCGGACGGCCGCTGGCTGACGATCTCCGCGGGCGGCACGGCCGGCAACTCGCTCTGGCTGGCCGATCTGGCCGGCGGCGACCCGGCCCGGCCGGAGCTGCGGGTCGTCCAGGAGGGGGCGCACGTGCGCACGGCGGGCGCGGTGGCCTCCGACGGCCGCCTGTACCTGCTCACCGACCGCAACGCCCCCCGGCGCCGGCTGTGCGTGGCCGACCCGGCCGAGCCCGAGGTGTGGCGCGAGCTGGTCCCCGAGGACCCCCGGGCGGTGCTCGGCGCGTTCACCCTGCTGGACGGCGACCGCCTGCTGGTCTCCAGGACCCGCCACGCGGTCGGCGAGATCGCCGTGCACGACGCCAGGACGGGCGAGCGGCTGGGCGAGGTGCCCCTGCCCGGCAGCGGCTCGATCGCCTCGCTCAGCTCCCGGCCCGAAGGCGGCCACGAGGCCTGGTTCACCTACACCGACGCCGTCACCCCCGCCGAGATCTGGCGCTACGACGCCCGGACCGGCGCCGCCACCCTGTGGGCCGCCCCGCCCGGCCGCGTCGCGCTGCCCGACGTGAAGAGCCACCACGTCGAGTACACCTCGGCCGACGGCACCCCCGTGCGCATGGTCGTGGTCGCGCTCTCCGCCGGCTCGGGCCCCCGCCCGGCGATACTCAACGGGTACGGCGGCTTCGGCATCCCGCTCATGCCCGGCTACGCGGCCGACTCGCTGGCCTGGGTGGAGTCGGGCGGCGTGCTGGCCATCGCGAACCTGCGCGGCGGCGGCGAGGAGGGCGAGTCCTGGCACCGCGACGGCATGCTGGAGCGCAAGCAGAACGTCTTCGACGACTTCGTCGCCGCGGCCGAGAAACTGGTCGCCGACGGCTGGACGACCCCGGAGCAGCTCGGCATCTGGGGCGAGTCGAACGGCGGCCTGCTCGTCGGCGCGGCCCTCACCCAGCGCCCCGACCTGTTCGCCGCCGCCGTCTGCTCGGCGGGGCTGCTGGACATGGCCCGCTACCACCTCAGCGGCCTCGGCCCGTCCTGGACCGGCGAGTACGGCGACCCCGCCGACCCCGACCACCTGGACTGGCTGATGGCCTACTCGCCCTACCACCACGTCCGGCCGGACGCCGACTACCCGGCGACGCTGTTCACCGTCTCGGCCGCCGACACCCGGGTGGACCCGATGCACGCCCGCAAGATGTGCGCGGCCATGCAGTGGGCCCAGGGGAGCAGGGGGGCCGGTTCCCGTCCCGTCCTGCTGCGCCACGAGCGCGACGTCGGCCACGGGGCCCGCGCCGTCAGCCGGTCCATCGCGCTCGCCGCCGACGTCCTGGCCTTCCTGGCCGCCCACACCCGCGCCTGAGCCGGGCGGGGGCGGCGGCGGGAGGTCAGATCCAGCCGGACTCGCGGGCGATGCGGATGGCGTCTATGCGGCTGCGCGCGCCCAGCTTGGCCGTCGTCCGGCACAGGTAGTTCCGGACCGTTCCCTCGGCCAGGAACAGCGACGCGGCGATCTCGCCGATGGAGGCGCCGTCGGCCGCCGCGCCGATCACGTCCAGCTCGCGGGGGGTGAGCGGCGGCTCCGGCGGGCGCATGGCCGCGATGGCCAGCTCCGAGTCGATGACCCGCTCGCCGTCGGCGACCCGGCGGATGGCGTCGGCCAGCCGCTCGGGCGGCGCGTCCTTGGCCATGAACCCCCGTACGTGCACCTCCAGCGCCTGCTTCAGCAGCCCGGGGGTGCCGACGCCGGTCAGGATCAGCACGCCGCAGCCGGGCAGCTTCTCGTGCAGCTCGCCGGCCGCGGCGAGCCCGTCCATGCCGGGCAGGGCGATGTCGAGCACCGCCACGTCCGGACGGCACGACTGGGCGGCGGCCAGGATGCGGTCGCCCCGCTCGACTTCGGCGACGACCTCGATGTCCTCCTCGTAGGCCAGCAGGGCCACGAGCGCCCCTCGTACCAGGTTCATGTCCTCAGCGAGCAACGTTCGAATCACCATGGGGTCCTTGCGGTCGACCAGGCTTGCAACGTCCTGCGGGCCACTCAATCCTGACGTAAAGCCCGCACTGTGGAAAGTCCTCCTAAGTGACGGTAAAGCCGCCGCCGACAAGTGGACGCTCATTTGGGGAATGCTCAAGGCCATGAAGCCTCGAGTGAAGCCCCTGCCTCCTGCGGAATGGGACGACTTTCAGCAGGCGAACCCCCAGAACGTCTTCACGACGCTGGGCCGGCACCCCGCGCTCTACCAGGGCTGGCTGCGCTTCGGCGGCGCGCTGCTCAACGGCACGCTGCCGGCCCGCGACCGCGAGCTGGCCATCCTGCGCACCGCCTTCCACAGCGGCAGCGCCTACGAATGGGCCCATCACGCCCGCATCGCCCGCGAGGTGGGCCTGACCGACGTGGAGATCGAGTCGGTCCGCCAGCTCGACGCCCTCTGGCCCGTCGAGGACCGCCTGGTGTTACAGGTGGCCGACGACCTCCACTACGCGGGCGACCTCACCGACGCCACCTGGGCCGCCCTGTGCGACCGCTACGACGAGGTGCGCAGGATCGAGCTGGTCGTCCTGGTCGCGCACTACGCCATGCTGGCGCTGGTGCTCAGGGCGTTCCGCGTGCAGCTGGAGGAGTGAGCCCCCCTCACTCATCTGTACGCGGCCCTCACGCGCCCGCCCGGGGGAGGATCATCGTCACGCCCGGGACCGAGCCGATCGAGGCCAGCGCCTTGCCCGCGTCGGCCAGGCCGATCGTCCGGGTGACGAGCTGGTCGGGGTGCAGGATCCCGGCCCTGATCAGCTCCAGCATGGGCGGGTAGGCGTGCGCGGCCATGCCGTGGCTGCCCAGCAGCCGCAGCTCGTGGCCGATCACGCGGTCCATCGGCACCGGCGTCGCGCCGCCCGGCAGCAGGCCGACCTGGACGTGCCGCCCCCGCCTGCGCAGGCTCTCGACCGAGGCCGCGCACGTGCGGGGGCTGCCCAGCGCGTCGAGCGAGACGTGCGCGCCGCCCCTGGTCAGCTCCCTGACCTGGGCCGCCGCGTCGCCGGCCGAACCGTCGACGAAGTGCGTGGCCCCGGCCAGCTCGGCCAGTTCCAGTGCGTCGGCGCTGATGTCCACGGCCACCACCCGCGCCCCGGACGCCGCCGCGATCATCACCGCCGACAGCCCGACCCCGCCGCAGCCGTGCACCGCCACCCACTCTCCCGGACGCACCTCGCCCACCTGGACGACCGCCCGGAAAGCGGTGGCGAAGCGGCAGCCGAGCCCGGCGGCGGTGGCGTAGGCCATCTCCTCGGGGATCGGGACGAGGTTGACGTCGGCGTGGTCGACGGCGACGTACTCGGCGAAGGAGCCCCAGTGGGTGAAGCCCGGCTGGGTCTGCCGCTCGCACACCTGCTGCTCGCCCGTGGCGCAGGCCGCGCAGGTGCCGCAGGCGCAGATGAACGGCACGGTGACCCGCGCCCCCGGCAGCCAGCCCCGCACGTCGGGGCCCACGGCCTCGATCACGCCCGCCAGCTCGTGGCCGGGCACGTGGGGGAGGACCTTGATGTCGGGGTCGTGCCCCTGCCAGCCGTGCCAGTCGGAGCGGCACAGCCCGGTCGCCTCGACCCGGATCACCGCCCCGCCGGGCGCGGGGGTGGGATCGGGCAGCTCGCGCAGGTCGAGCTCCCCGCCGAAGACGTCAAAGGCAACCGCTCGCATCTCATGAGCTTAGAGTGAGTCGCCGCAGGTCGCGCAAGGCCCGGTGGGAGGGCGAGCCGGGTTCGGTGGTGTAGAGCACCAGCCGCAGGTCGTCGCGGTCGGGCACCGGGAGCACCTGGCAGATGGCGTCGATCGTGCCGACGACCGGATGGATGACCTGTTTGCGCTGCTCCCTGCGCACCTCCACCTCGTGCCGGGCCCACAGCTCGGCGAACTCGGGGCTGAGCGCCGGCATCTCGGCCACCAGCGCCCGCAGCGCCCGGTCGTCGGGGTAGCGGCCGGCGGCCACGCGCAGGTCGGCGACCGAGGCGCGGGCGAAGCGGCCCTTCTCCTCGTCCGACAGGTGCTCGGCGATGCCGGGCGACATGAACACCCAGCGGATCACGTTGCGCTCGTCCTGGTCCAGCATGAGCGCCCGGCCGAGCGCGCCCAGCACCTGCCGCGACGGGTGCGGCCCCCGGCCCTGCTCCAGCCGGATGTAGTAGTCGATCGACATCCCGGCGAGCTGGGCCACCTCCTGGCGCCGCAGGCCGGGCGTGCGCCGGCGTCCGCCGCCGGGCAGGCCCACGTCGGACGGGGTGACGCGGGCGCGCCTGTTGCGCAGGAAGCCGGCCAGTTCGTCGCGGTTCATGCCTCCATCCTCCGTCCTGAGGCCAGGTGAGCGGGCGCGCGAAGGTGGTACCGCTGATCCCAGCTTCCGCGGGTCTCTCCCGTCGCCGCTGCGGCCTGGGAGAACGTTGGGCCATGACGACGACTGCCCTGATCACGGGCGCCAAACCGACCTCAACGCCCACACCGGCTTCCGCACAGCCGAGCAGGGCGCGGCCATCGTCGTCCGGCTGGCGACCCTGGACGCCGACGGCCCGACCGGCGCCTACCTGGAGGACGCGGGATCGATCGGCTGGTGAGGTGTGGACACTTGCGTACTGGACAGAAGGGGGCGATGGGACGAGATCTGGACAAAGAGCGGTTCTCCGAGGCGGAGTACGCGCGCTTCGGAGAACGCATCCGGGAGCAGCTCGGCACTCTTCGCGAGCTGCTCGAAACCCCTGGCTTCGGCCAGGGGCCGGCCACCATCGGGGCCGAACTGGAGCTGTTCCTCATTGACGAGCAAGGACGGCCGCTGCCGCGCAACGACGAGGTGCGGGACAGGCTCGACGACCCGCGCGTCGTGCTCGAACTGGGCCGCTTCAACATCGAGGTCAACCTCACCCCGATGCCGCTGGCCGGCGCGCCCTTCGAGCGCATGGGGGCCGAGATCCAGGAGACGGTGACCAAGGTGGACGCCGCCGTCGAGGGCGGCGGCGCCCTGCCGATCGGCATCCTGCCCACGCTGGCCGCCGAGGACTTCACCATCGGCGCGATGAGCGACCAGAACCGCTACCGGGCCATGAGCAGGGGCATCAGGCGGCTGCGGCTGGAACCGTTCCTCGTCAAGATCGAGGACCTGGAGCTGTCGGTGGAGGACGTGATCCTGGAGAGCGCCAACACCTCCTGGCAGGTGCACATCCGCACGCCGCCCGACCGCTTCGCCCGGCTGTTCAACGCCGCCCAGCTCGCCATCGGGCCGGTGCTGGCCGCGTGCGGCAACTCGCCGTTCTTCCTGGGCAGGCAGTTGTGGGCGGAGACGCGGATCGCGCTGATGGAGGAGGCGGCCGACGACCGTGACGTGGAGCGGCGCGGGCGCAGGGACGGGCGGGTCACGTTCGGCTCGGACTGGGTGCGGGAGGGCGCGCACGAGCTGTTCGAGCGGTACGTCCAGGACTACGAGCCGATCGTGCCCGACCTGTCCGACGACGCCGAGCCGCACGAGGTGCCGGAGCTGCGGCTGCACCAGGGCACGATCTGGCAGTGGAACCGGCCCGTCTACGACCCGGCCGACGGCGGCCACCTGCGGGTCGAGATGCGCGCGCTGCCCGCCGGGCCCTCGTGCGCGGACATGACCGCGAACACGGCGTTCCTGCTGGGGCTGACGTTGTCGCAGGCCGAGCGGGACCTGACCGGCTACCGGTTCGCCGAGGCGTACCAGAACTTCTACCGCGCCGCCCAGGACGGGCTGGAGGCCAAGCTGACCTGGCCGGGCCTGGACGGCGAGTTCGAGGCCGCCGACCTGGTGCTCAGGCTGCTGCCCGAGGCGCGGGCCGCGCTGCTGGCGGCCGGGGTGACCCCGCACGACGCCGACACCGCCCTGGACGTCATCGCCCAGCGCACCCGGCTGCGGCGCACCGGCGCGGTCTGGCAGCGCGAGGCGCTGGCGCGCTTCGGCGGCGACCGGGAACGGCTCGTGCGCCGCTACCGCGAGCTGGCCCTGTCGGGCCTGCCGGTGCACCTGTGGGACTGAACGGGACTGAACTGGCACTGAACGCCAACAAATGCCGCCGCACGTCCGTCAAACTACTCCGAGAGACGGACGAAGTGAGGCAGAAATGGCGGCGACGGGGATGGCACCGGCCGACAAGGCGCCCTACGCGTTAACGCGGGCCACGGGGACGCTGGCCACGGGGGCGGCGAAGCTGGCCGGGGAGATCGGCGCGACCGGGGTCGAGGCCCTGCTGGCGCACGCCAACAGGACCGCCGTCCACAAGGGCGCGACGGCGGCGCTGGGCTCGATGCGGCCCAGGCCGGCGGACTGGTACGCCTTCGACGCGAAGGACCAGGACACGGTCGACTGGTACCCGCAGGGCGTGACCTGCGGCGAGGAGTCCGGCGCCATCGGCGTGCCGGTGCTGCTGGTGAGCTGGTACTTCAAGCCGGCGGCGGGCGAGCGGGGGATCAGGGTGTCGTTCCTGAGCCCCCGGACGCTGAAGTACCAGCACGCGCTGCTGGTCGAGGCCAGGCCCGACGGCTCGTACGGGCCGATCGACGTGCACGCGGGCGGCCTGGCCTGCCACGGCGACCTGCTCTACGTCGCCGACACCTTCAACGGCCTGCGCGTCTTCGACCTGGGCAACCTGCTCGACCTGCGCACCGCCCAGCCCGACCTGGGCGACCCCGCGCGCATCGGGCGCTCCGGCGGCCGGTTCCACGCCTTCGGCTACCGCTACCTGCTCCCGCAGACCGACTGCTGGAAGCTCGTGCGCGGCGGGCCGCACTTCTCGTTCCTGTCGGTCGACCGCAGCGGCGGCACGCCCGCGCTGGTCGCCGGCGAGTACCGGGAGAACGACCCCGGCGGGTGGGTCGCCCGCTGGAACCTGCCGCTGACGGACGGCACGCCCAAGGACGCCTTCGTCATGGGCCACCCCAAGATCCAGGGCGCGGTCTCGTGGGGCGGCAAGTGGTACCTGAGCCAGGCGGCCGACGCCGCCACCAACGGCAAACTACTCGTCCACAGCGGCGACAAGCTGCTGACCAGGCCCTACCCGATCGGGCCCGAGGACCTGACGGTGCGCGGCGGCAAGGTGTGGAGCGTCACCGAGTTCAGGAACAAGCGCATCGTCTTCGGCGTCGAGCTCTGATTCAGCAGGGCTCAGCCTTCCATGTGGGCGCGCAGGACCTCGCGGTAGCGGCGGTCGAAGGCGTCGTAGCGGGCCCGCAGGGCGGCTCCCGGCCAGCCCGCGGGCAGCAGCTCGGCGGGCAGCAGCGGGTCGGCCAGCAGGTGGCGCAGCACGGCGGCCGAGACCAGGAAGCCCTCGGCCAGCCCGTCGGCCCGATCGAGCGCCCGCTCCAGCCGGGCCGCCTCGGCCGCCCAGCCGTCGAGGTCCCACAGCAGCGGGGTGGGGTCGCCGTGCGGGCGGCCGTCGATCAGGGTGCACTGCGCGGTGACGGTCTCGGGCCACTCGCGCACCAGGTTGGCCGGACGCAGCCAGGTGCCCTCGCGCAGCTCGCCCATGCGCAGCGCGGACATCGTGTGCCGGAACGCGGCCCGGTCGGCCGGGGCGCGGCGCTCGGCGGTGACCACCGCCACCTCCCAGGTGCCGTCCCACGGCCTGGTGTGCGGGTCGCGGCTCTCGTCCTGCCGGGCCTGGCGCTCGACGAGCCGCTCGGACAGCGTGTAGCGGCCGCCCTGCTGCGTCAGGTCGCCGGCCGCCACCATGCGCGACAGCGCCACCCGGACCGTGCCCTCGGCGATGCCGAACAGCGCGCCGATGCGCACCAGGTGACGGGCGGGCAGCCGGGGCGGGTGGCTGCCGAGCAGCGCGCTCAGCACCGCCGACCGGGCGCTGAGTGAGGTGTTACGGTCTTCCATCGCGTGTTGATTATATGTAACACTCGCGAGTATGGGCCGGTATCTCATCGAACCTTTCGACCACAGCGACCGCTACGCCACCGAGCGCTACCAGGGGGCGGCCGGGCGCAACTGGTGGACCTGCGACCCCACGCTGCGCCTGCTCATGCGGCGCCACCTCGGCGACGGCTTCGCCTGGGCCGAGCCCCGCCTCGAACGGCTCGGCGCGCTGATGGGCGGCCTGGTCGCCGAGTGCGCCGAGGAGACCGACCGCAACCCGCCCCGCCTGGAGAAGTACGACAAGTGGGGCAGGGACGTCAGCCGGGTCGTCATGCCGCCGTCCTTCCAGGCCGCGCGCGCGGCGCTCATGGAGGACAACTTCACCTCGCCGGCGTTCGCCGAGGAGGCACGGGCGAACGGGGCGGACCCGGCCGCGCTGGCGGCGGCCTGGACGTACCTGCTCGACCAGGCCGACATCGGGATGGGCTGCGCACTCGGCACCGGCGGGGACATGGTGGTCTCGCTGGCCGAGAAGCACGCGCCGCCGGACGTACGCGACCGGGTCCGGGAGATCTTCGCCGACGGCTACTACTCCGGCGAGGCCGCCCAGATGTTCACCGAACGCACCGGCGGCTCCGACCTGGCCGCCCTGGAGGCGTGGGCCGAGCCCGACGGGGAGGCGTGGCGGCTGACCGGGTTCAAGTGGTTCGCCTCCAACGCCAACGGCTCGGCGTTCGTGGTGCTCGCCCGCACGCCCGACGGGTCGGTGGCGCCGTTCCTGGCGCTGTGGGAGCGGCGCGACGGCTCGCGCAACGGGGTGCGCATCCGGCGGCTGAAGGACAAGCTGGGCACCCGCTCGGTCGCCTCGGCCGAGGTCGAGTTCACCGACGCCGAGGCGTTCCTGCTGGCCGGCCGGGGCTCCGGCTCCGGGCTCGGCACGATGATGAAGCTCACCAACGCCTCCCGCCTGGGCGTGGCCATGATGGGCGTCGGCGTGGCCAGGCGGGCCCTGGTCGAGTCCGTCTGCTACGCGCGTTCCCGCGAGGCGTTCGGCCGTCCGCTCATCGACCAGCCCCTGATGCGCCGCAAGCTGGCCGAGCTGATCGTCGAGGTCGAGGCCGCCCAGGCGATGGTGTTCGACGGCCTGGTCGGCCCCCGGCTGCGGCTCGGGCCCGCGCTGATCAAGCTGCGCGCCGCCCGGCTCGGCCTGACGGCGGCCAGCGACGCGATCGAGGTGCACGGCGGCAACGGCTACATCGAGCAGTGGCCGGTGGCCAGGCTGCTGCGCGACGCCCAGGTCAACCCGATCTGGGAGGGCGGCGACAACATCCTGTGCCTGGACGTGCGCCGCGCCATGCTCCGCGAGGAGGCGCACGTGCCGCTCCTGGCCCGGCTGCGCGCCCTGGCCACCTCCGACCTGGTGCACGCGCGGATCGACGACCTGTCCAAGGCCGTCGCGGCCTGGCACGGGCTCGACCCGGCGCTCGCCGAGGAACGCCTCTACCCGCTGGCCCAGTTCATGGCCGACGTCTACGCCGCCGCCCTGCTGGAGGACCAGGCCGGCTGGGGCCTCGACGACGGGCGCAAGGCCCTGGTCGCCCGCCTGTACGCCGAGGCGCACCTGGCCGAGCGCGGCCCGCTGCGCGGCATCGACGCCCCGGCCGCCGACCACTTCGACACGTTGCTGGCCGGGGCCCTCGCCTGAGGGTACGCTCGGCAGGTTTCCCCGAGTTTCCCCGAGTTCCCCGAGGCGAAGCCGCACGTTCCCCGGAGGAGGGTCGCATGACCGTACGCGTCGAGCGCGAGGGGCCCGTCACCACCGTCGTCATCAGCAGGCCGGAGGCGCGCAACGCGGTGGACAGGAAGACCGCCGACGCGCTCACCGACGCGTTCGCCGGCTTCGAGCGCTCCGACGCGGCCGTGGCGGTGTTGTGGGGCGAGGGCGGCACGTTCTGCGCCGGGGCCGACCTCAAGGCGCTGGACAACCACGTCGGCGAGGACGGCGACGGCCCCATGGGGCCCACCAGGATGCGCCTGTCCAAGCCGGTGATCGCGGCCGTCGCCGGGCACGCCGTGGCCGGCGGGCTGGAGCTCGCCCTCTGGTGCGACCTGCGGGTGGCCGAGCAGGACGCGGTGTTCGGCGTGTTCTGCCGCCGCTGGGGCGTGCCGCTGATCGACGGCGGCACGGTGCGGCTGCCCCGGCTCGTCGGCGCCTCCCGCGCCATGGACATGATCCTGACCGGCCGCGCGGTGAGCGCCCCGGAGGCCCGTGACATGGGCCTGGTCAACCGCCTGGTGCCCACCGGCACGGCCCGGCGGGAGGCCGAGGAGCTGGCCGCGCGGATCGCCGCGTTCCCGCAGGCGTGCCTGCGCGGCGACCGCATGTCGCTGCTGGAGCAGCACGGCCTGCCGGAGGACGAGGCCATGCGCAACGAGCTGCGCCACGGCCTGGTCTCGCTGCCGGACGCGGCGGAGGGCGCCGCCAGATTCGCCGCCGGCGCCGGCCGCCACGGCGCCCCCGCCTGACACGGCACCGGCGGGCGTCGCCTGGCCGGGCGCGGCCTTCTAAGGCGTGCCGGGTGGCTGGTCGGCGGCGTCGATCGCGCGCTGGTAGCGGGTCGTCAGCGTGCGGAGCGCGGCCACCAGCTCCGGCGAGTCCTCGACCGTGAAGTCCGCCTCCAGCATGCCCAGGTGGAGGGCGAGCATCTCCGGGTGGTCCGAGCCCGGCTCGAACACGCACCGGTCCTCGCCCAGCGGCCGCACGTCAACCGGGATCGGCAGCCGGTCGCGCACGTGCGAGGCGGGCGCGTGCACGATCACCCGCGCGCGGTAGCGCCAGGTCGCCTCGCCGGCCCCGCGGGCCACCCGCGCCGTGATCTCGTGGTCGGGCGGCAGCTCGCGGGGCGTGAAACGCGGGCCCGTCGGCGTCCGCGGTTCGATCCGGTCGGCCCGGAAGGTGCGCCAGTCGTCCCGGTCGAGGTCCCAGGCCACCAGATACCAGCGCCGCCGGTCGTGCACCAGGCGGTACGGCTCCACCGAGCGCCTGCCGGCCGCCCCGGAATGCGCCCGGTAGTCGAACCGCAGCCGCTCATGGTCGCGGCACGCGCTCGCGATCACGGTCAGCACGTCCGGATCCACCTGCGAGCCGCGCGACGGCATCGGCAGCGCGTACGACTGGAAGGCGCTCACCCGGTGCCGCAGCCGCGCGGGCAGCACCTGCTGCAGCTTGGCCAGCGCCCGCATCGAGGTCTCCTCGATCCCCGCGATCGAGCCGCTCGCGGCGGTGCGCAGGCCGATCGCGACGGCCACCGCCTCGTCGTCGTCCAGCAGCAGCGGCGGCAGGGCGCCGTCCGAGCCGAGCCGGTAGCCGCCGGCCACGCCCGGCCGCGCGTCGACCGGGTAGCCGAGCGCGCGCAACCGGCCGACGTCGTTGCGGACGGTGCGGGTGGTGACGCCGAGCCGGGCGGCCAGCTCGGTGCTCGTCCAGTCGCGCCGGGCCTGGAACAGGGACAGCAGGCGCAGCAGCCGCGCCGAGGTTTCCAGCATTCTTCGATCCTGACGACAATCTAGGAACGATCCTTTCCGCGAATGTTCCTAGTGTTCTCCGCATGAGCGCAAGAGCACTCATGGCCGAGCCGTTCACGAGGAGAAGCGCCGTGCGCGACGACATCCAGCCCTTCCGCGTCGAGATCCCCCAGGCCGACCTCGACCACCTGCACGACCGGCTCGCCCACGCCCGCTGGCCCGCCGAGCTGCCCGGCGTCGGATGGACCCGCGGCGTGCCGCTCGGCCACCTGAAGGAGCTCGCCGGACACTGGCGCACGCAGTACGACTGGCGCGCCCACGAGGCCAGGCTCAACCAGTACCCGCAGTTCACCACCGAGATCGACGGCCAGCGCATCCACTTCCTGCACGTCCGGTCCGACCGCCCCGACGCCAGGCCGCTGCTGATCACCCACGGCTACCCGAGCTCCGTCGCCGAGTTCCTGCACCTGATCGAGCCGCTGGTCGACCCGGACGAGGGCCCGGCCTTCCACGTCGTCGCGCCGTCCCTGCCCGGCTACGCCTTCTCCACGCCGCTGGGCGGGACCGGCTGGTCGATGGGGCGCACCGCCCGCGCCTGGGCCGAGCTGATGGCCCGGCTCGGCTACCAGCGGTACGGCGTGCACGGCGGCGACGTCGGCGCGGGCGTGTCCGGCCTGGTCGCCGGCCTCGACGGCGAGCACGTCGTCGGCGTGCACGTGGTGACCGATCCGTTCACCGCCGCGAACGTCGCCACCTTCATGCCGGGGATCGCCGACCGGCTCGACGCCGGCGACCCGGTCGACAAGCTGATCCTGAGCCGGATGCACGCCTTCCAGCAGGACGGCTCCGGCTACCTGGCCATCCAGAACACCAGGCCGCAGACCATCGGCTACGGCCTGGCCGACTCGCCGCTGCTGCAACTCGCCTGGATCGCCGAGAAGGTCCACGAGTGGACCGACCTGCCGGTCGACCGCGACCAGCTGCTCACCACGGTCAGCCTGTACTGGTTCACCGGCTCGGGCGCCTCCGCCGCGCACACCCTGTACGAGCAGGCCCACTCCGCCGACTGGGGCGCGCCGCCCGCCGTGCCGCAGGGGTTCGCGGTCTTCGGCGCCGACGAGACCGTGCGCAGGCTGGTGCCCGCGCCGGCCGGCGCGCACTGGAGCGAGTTCGAGCGCGGCAGGCACTTCCCCGCGATGGAGGCCCCCGCCCTGCTGGCGGCCGACCTGCAGGCCTTCTTCGGGCCGCTGCGATGAGCGACGTGCTGAGCCGGCGTCGCCTCAACCGGGCCACGCTGGCCCGCCAGTACCTGCTGGAACGCGCGCCGGAGCGGGCGATCGACGCGATCGAGCATCTGGCCGGCATGCAGTCCCAGGCGCCGCTGGCCCCGTACGTGGGGTTGTGGACGCGTCTGCAGGGCTTCGCGCCGGACGAGCTGTCGGCGCTGACCGAGCGGCGCCAGGTGGTGCGGCTGCACCTGATGCGCAACACCGTGCACCTCGTCAGCGCGCGCGACTGCCTGGGCTGGCGCGCGCTGTTCGGTCCGCTGCACGCCGCCGGCTTCCGCGCGCACTTCCGTGACGGCCTCGGCGACGCGGACCGCGAGGCGCTGCTCGAACAGGCCGGGCGGCTGCTGGCCGAGCGGCCGCGCACCCGCGGCGAGCTGGGCAGGCTGCTCGCGCGGAGCCGGCCGGGCGCCGATCCGAGCGCGCTGGCCTACGCGGTCACGCATCACCTCGCGCTGTGCCAGGTGCCGCCGCGGGGCGTCTGGGGCGGCACCGGCCCCGCCGTGTGGACGCCCGTGGAGAGCTGGCTGGGCGCGCCGCTGCGCCCGGCGCCGGTGGACGCGCTGGTGCTGCGCTTTCTCGGCGCGTTCGGCCCGGCGAGCGTCGCGGACGTCCAGCTGTGGTCCGGGCTGACCCGGCTGCGCGAGGTGGTGGAACGGCTGCCCCTGCGGGTGTTCCGCGGGGAGGAGCGGCAGGTGCTGTACGACCTGCCCGACGCGCCCCGCCCGGCCGAGGACGTGCCCGCCCCGCCCAGATTCCTCCCCGAATACGACAATCTGCTGCTGTCACACAAGGACCGGAGCCGGGTGATCCCCGGCGACCGCCCCGTCCCGCTCCCCCCGGGCAACGGCGCGACCACCGGCACCTTCCTGGTCGACGGCATGTGGCAGGGCACCTGGCGGATCCGGGACCGGACGCTGCGCATCCGGCCGCTCACCCCGCTGCGCCGTGCCGATCGTGACGCCCTGCTGGCCGAGGCCGTCCGGCTGTGCGCCTTCCTGGAGCCTCGGGCGACGTGCGACCTGGTCCTCGACGAACCGTAGGCCGCTCAGCCCAGCACCGGGAAGTTGGACCTGATGACGCTCAGCGGGTCGCGGGCGCGCTTGAGGTCGCGCAGCCGGGCCAGCGTCTCCGGCGAGAACGCCGCCGCCGCCTGCTCCCCGCCGTGCAGCATGGTGAACGGACGCCGCCCGCTGCTGAACGGCACCAGCGACTTGCCGAGCCGCTCCATCCGCTCCGACACCTCCGGCGACGGCAGGCCCAGCGCGTGCACGAGGTACGGCTCCGCCAGCCGCTCCACCGCGCCCCCGCCCTCGGCCGGCCTGGCCACGGCCCCGCCCAGGTGCCGGACCTGCACCGCCAGCAGCGGCTCGATCGGCTCGCCGGCCAGCACGCCGGCGACCTCGTCGTCCAGCCTGGTCAGCAGCTCGGTGTGGCCCACGCCCGGGCTCGGATCGACCGGCTCGTCGCAGATCGAGGCCAGCTCGGCCACCGGCAGCCGCCGCCTGGTGTCGGCGATCGCCCCGCCCACCGCCTCGAACGGCCGCAGCAGCGCCCCCGGGTCGGCCCCGAGGTAGGTGCAGTCGGCCATGACGAAGCCGGGGGCGCCGGGCGGCGTCAGCAGCTGGAACCACACCGACAGCTCCTCCGGCGCGCCGGCGGTGACCTCGCGGAAGGCTGCCATGACCTGCTCGGCGCGGTCGGCCGGCCAGATGATGCGGCCGCCGTACAGGAAGGGCGCGGGCTGCAGGTCGAACTCCAGCGCCGTCACGATTGCGAAGTCGCCGCCGCCGCCGCGCAGGGCCCAGAACAGGTCGGGGTCGCGCTCGGCGGTCACCCTGACCCGGCCGCCGTCGGCGTCCACGGCCTCGACGGCGCGCACGGCGTCGGCGGCGAAGCCGTACTTGCGGCTGAACCAGCTCAGACCGCCGCCCAGGGTGTAACCGGTCACGCTCACCACCGGCGAGCTGCCCGCCAGGCCGGTCAGCCCGAGCGGGCTCGCGGCCGCCAGCACCTCGCCCCACTTCACGCCCGCGCCGACGCGCGCCACGCCGTCGCGGATCTCCACCCCGCCCAGCCGGCCGGTACGCAGCAGGATCGTCCCCTCGGTGTCGCCGGACGCGCCGTGGCCGCTCGGCTGCGCGGTCACCGCCAGGCCGTTCAGGCGGGCGTAGCCGATCACGGCGGCCACGTCGTCGGCGTCGGCCGCCTCGACCACCGCGCGCACCGGCTGGTCCACCGCCAGGTTCCAGGGGCGCCGCGCCTGGTCGAAGCCTTCGTCGCCGGGGAGCAGCACCGGACCGGTCGTCATGTTCCGCAGTTCGTTCATGTGCTTAATGATGCGTTGTCCCACTTGCGTGGGAATTGGGGTTGACTTGAGGTCTGTGGAGTTCAAACTGTTCGGGCCGCTTGAGGTGGACGACGCCGACGGCGTCCGCCTCGACCTCGGCACCCGCAAGCAACGCGCGGTGCTGGCCATGCTGGCGCTGGAACCGGGCCGCATCGTGCCGCTCGACCGGCTGATCGACGAGCTGTGGGCGGGGGAGGCCCCGGCCAGGGCCACCGCCACGCTCCAGGCGTACGTGTCGCACCTGCGGCGGGTGCTCGAACCCGGACGCAGGCCGCGCACGCCGCCCCGCGTGCTGCTCACCCGCGAGCCCGGCTACCTGCTGGACATCGCGCCCGGCCAGACGGACGTCGCCCGCTTCGCCTCCTGGACGGCCGACGGCGCCCGGCTGGTGCGGCAGGGACGGCACGGCGAGGCGGCGCGGGTGCTCGACCGGGCGCTCGGCCTGTGGCGCGGCGAGCCGCTGGCCGAGTTCCCCGGGCTCGCGCCCGAGGTGCCGGCCCGGCTGGAGCAGCTTCGGCTGGCGGCCGAGGAGGACCGGCTGGAGGCGCGGCTGGAACTGGGCGAGGCCACCGTGCCCGACCTGGAGGCGCTGGCCGAGGCGTACCCGTACCGGGAGCGGGCGTGGCGGCTGCTGGTGCTCGGGCTCTACCGGGCGGGCCGGCAGGCCGACGCGCTGGCCGCCCTGCGCCGGGTGCGCGGCCTGCTGGCCGGGCAGCTCGGCATCGAGCCGGGACCCGAGCTCAGACGTCTGGAACAGGCCGTCTTCGACCAGTCCCCGGCCCTGGAGGCCCCCGGCGCGACGCCCGCCCGCCCGGCGGCGCACCGGGGCACGGAGCATACGGAGGCCGCCCCGGAGCCGTCGCCGGTGGCGGGCCGCAGCGCCGGGGAGCGGCTGGTGGGACGGGAGGCGGAGCTGCGGACCCTGGAGGAGGTGCTGGGCGCGGCGCGGGCCGGGCGCGGCGGCCTGGCGCTGGTCACCGGCGAGCCCGGCATCGGCAAGACCAGCCTGGCCAGGGCCGCCGCCGAGCTGGCCGCCGCCCGCGGCTTCCGGGTGGAGTGGGGCAGGTGCCTGGACGACGCCAGGGCCCCGGCGTTCTGGCCGTGGACCCGCGCGGGCATGATCCCGCCGTCGCCGCACGCCGAGCTGTTCGACCTCTACGACGGCGTGCTCGACGCGCTGCGCGGCGGCCCGCTGCTGCTGGTGCTGGAGGACCTGCACTGGGCCGACGCCTCCTCGCTGAAGCTGCTCGGCCACGTCGCCGGCGAGCTGGCGGGCACGTCCGCTCTGGTGCTGGCCACGCTCAGGCCCGAGCCCGCCGGCCACCCGGCCCAGCTCCGCGAGACCCTGGCCGCCCTGTCCAGGGAGGGCCGCAGGCTGCCGCTCGCGCCGTTCGACGCCGACGGGGTGCGCGACTTCCTGCGCCTGCGCGAGGTGACCGCCGACCCGGAGGAACTGCTCGACCGCTCCGGCGGCAACCCGTTCTACCTCACCGAGCTGCTGCGGCTGCCCGAACGCGAACGCCATCTCGTCCCGCCCGGCGCACGCGACGTGATCGACCGCAGGCTCGCCAGGCTGCCCGGGCCGACGCTGGACCTGCTCAGGGCCGCCGCCGTCGCGGGCCGCGAGGTCGAGGTGGACCTGCTGGCCGCGCTCGTGGAGCAGCCGGTCGAGGACGTCATGACCGGCCTGGAGCCGGCCCTGGCCGCCGGGCTGCTGACCGAGGCCGCCGGCTACCGCTTCTCGCACGCCCTCGTCCGCCAGGCCCTCGACGCCGGGCTGACCACGCTCGCCCGCGCCCGGCTGCACCTGCGCGCCGGCCTGCACCTGGAGAGCGTGCCCGGCGCCGACCCGGCGCTGCTGGCCGGCCACTTCGCCGCGGCGGCCAGGCTGGGCGGCGCGCCCAAGGCCGTCACGCACGCCTGCGAGGCCGCCGCCCAGGCCGCCGCCCGGCACGGTCACCAGGAGGCCGTCGAGCTGTGGGAGCTGGCGCTGGCCCACCTCCCGCCCGGCGACTCGCCGCGGCGCTGCCGGCTGCTCACCGAGCTGGGCCGGGCCCGCCGCAGCCTGGGCGACGCCGCCGGCGCGCACCGCGACCTGGACGAGGCCGTCGCCCAGGCCCAGCGGCTCGGCGACAGGGACGCGCTGGTGGCCGCCGTCTCGGTGTTCGGCGGGCTGTCGGTGTGGAACTGGCGGCCGTACGGCGTCGTGGACGAGACGATGGTCGCGGTGCTGGAGGACCTGCTCGCCGGCGGCCTGGACCCGGCGTCCAGGGCGGCGCTGCTCGGCACGCTCGGCATCGAGCTGCACTACGGCCCGCGCCGCGCGGAGGGCGAGCGGCTGGCGCTGGAGGCCGTCGAGCTGGCCCGCGGCCTGGACGACCCGATGCTGCTGGCCAGGGCGCTGAACAACTACCTGATCGCCGGGTTCGTCCCGGGCCGCAACGACGCCCGGCGCCGGGCGGCCGAGGAGATGCTGGCCGTGCCCGGCCTGCCCAGGGAGGCCCGGCTGGTCGGGCGCGTCCTGCGCATGTCGTGCCTGCTGCGCGCGGGCGACCTGGCCGAGTGGGCCAGGGACCTGGACCGCTGCGAGCAGCTCCTGCACGAGGTCGCCCGGCCCGAGCTGGAGGCCATGGTCCGCGTCTCCCAGACCGCCGCGCACACCCTGCACGCCCGCTGGGACGAGGCCGAGGCCCTGCTCGGCCGCTTCCCCGGGCTCGCGTTCGGCGGCAGCCTGTGGGGGATCGAGGCGCGCCGCCTGGCCGCCCTCTACACCTGCAGGCGCGGCCAGGGCCGGGGCGCGGAGCTGCTGGAGGAGCTGGTGGCGGCGGGGGAGCGGCCGCTGATGAGCCCGGTGCGGCCACTGGCCGTGCTCGCGGCGCTGGAGGCCGGTCGGCCGGAGCTGGCCAGGGAGCTGATCGGCCGCTGGGGGGTGGAGCTGCGCGAGGACTGGGCCGCGGACTTCCTGCACCCCGTCTGGGGGCTGGTGGCCGCCCGCCTCGGCACGCCCGACCCCGCCGAGCTGTACGAACGGCTGCTGCCCAGCGCCGGCCAGCTCATCGTCATGGGCATGGGCAGCGCCGCCTGGGGCTCGGTGCACGACGTGCTGGCCGAGCTGGCCCGGCGGCTCGGCCGCGGACGGGAGGCGCGCGAGCACAACGAGGCCGCCGTCGAGCTGCACCGGCGGCTCGGGCTGACGTACTGGGAGGCGCGCAGCCGGGGGTGGCGTCCCGGCTGACTGTCGGACCCGCCGCGTATCGTGATCTCATGCCTGACATCGAGGTCGCGGGCCGTTCCGTCCGCGTCACCAGCCCCGACAAGGTGGTCTTCCCGCGGTCCGGCCACACCAAGCTCGACCTGATCCGGTTCTACCAGGCGGTCGGCGAGGCGGCGCTGCGCGGCGTGCACGGGCGGCCGATGGTGCTCAAGCGGTTCGTCCACGGCATCGAGCAGGAGGCGTTCTTCCAGAAGCGCGCGCCGGCCAAGCGGCCCGACTGGATCGAGGTGGCCGAGCTGCGCTACCGGTCCGGGCTGAGCGCCGAAGAGGTGGTCTGCACCGATCTGGCGCAGTTGCTCTGGGTGGTCAACCTCGGGTGCGTCGACCTCAACCCCCATCCGGTCCGCGCCGACGACCTGGCCAGGCCCGACGAGCTGCGCATCGACCTCGACCCCGTCCCCGGCGTCGAGTGGGCCGACGTGCTGGCGACCGCGCAGGTGGCGCGCGAGGTGCTGGCCGACCACGGGCTGGTCGCCTGGCCCAAGACGTCCGGGTCGCGGGGGTTCCACGTCTACGCCCGGATCGACCGGCGGTGGTCGTTCGCCCAGGTGCGCAAGGCGGCCGAGACCGTGGCGCGCGAGGTCGAGCGGCGGGCCCCCGACCTGGCGACCAGCCGGTGGTGGAAGGAGGAGCGCCACGGCGTGTTCGTCGACTTCAACCAGAACGCCTACGACCGCACGGTGGCCTCGGCGTACTCGGTGCGCGCGGTGCCCGACGCCCGCGTCTCCACCCCGCTGAGCTGGGAGGAGGTGCCCGGCTGCCGGCCCGAGGAGTTCACCCTCGACAGCGTGCCGAAGCGGCTGGCCGAGCTCGGCGACCCGTGGGAGGACATGGACCTGCACGCCGGCTCGCTCGACGGCCTGCTGGAGCTGGCCGAGGAGCTCGGGCCCGCGCCCAAGCCGCCCAAGGGCAGCGGGCGCAGGCAGCAGACCATGCCGGTCATCGAGATCGCCAGGGCCCAGCACAAGGAGGAGGCCCTGGCCGGGCTCGACCGCTGGAAGGCCCGCCACCCCGAGGTCGCGGCCCTGCTGGAGCCCGCCGACGTGCTGGTCGACGGCATGCGCGGGCGCAGCAGCGTGTGGTACCGGATCCGGGTCAACCTCCAGCACGTGCCGGAGGGCGAGCGGCCGGCGCAGGAGCCGCTGGAGGCCGACTACGACCCCTGGCAGGGCGCGGGCGGCTCCTGACCTCTCACCGACAAGCGGAGGTCAGCGGCCGGAGACCAGGTTGCCGAGGCGGGCGTAGAGCGAGGTGCCGGTGCCGCGGTCGTTCTCGTGGCGGTCGGCGGCCCGGAACAGCGTGTAGATGAGCTGCACGCCCGCCCACCGCAGCGGCTCCGGCTCCCACTGCCGCACCTGCCGGCCCACCCACGGCAGCGCCGTCAGCTCGGTGTCCCGCCGCAGCACCAGATCGCGCAGCGTGCGCCCGGCCAGGTTCGTGGTGGTGACGCCGCTGCCGACGTACCCGCCGGCCCAGCCCAGCCCGCTCGCGTGGTCGAGGTGCACGGTCGAGCACCAGTCGCGCGGCACGCCGAGCACGCCGCACCACGAGTGCTGCACCCGCGCGTCGGCCGCCGCAGGGAAGAGCTTCACCAGCATCCGCCACAGCAGCGCCACCGTCCGCGCCTGGGTGGCCCCCCGGTGGTCGGTACGCGACCCGAACCGGTACGGCACCCCGCGCCCGCCGATCGCGATCCGGTCGTCGGCCGTGCGCTGGGCGTAGACGTAGGCGTGGGCCTGGTCGCCGAGCAGCTCGTGCCCGGCCCAGCCGATGTGCTTCCACACCTCGGCGGGCAGCGGCTCGGTGACGATCATGGAGCTGTTCATCGGCAGCCACTGCCGGTGCTGCCCGGCCAGCGACGCGGTGAAGCCCTCGGTGGCGCGGATGACGTAGTCGGCCGAGACGATGCCGAGCGGCGTGTGCGCGGTCGCCTTGCCGCCGCCCACGCGCGGCCGGATCTCGGTCACCGTCGTGCCCTCGAAGACGTCCACGCCCAGCGCGGCCACGGCCGAGGCCAGCCCGACGGCGAGCTTGGCCGGCTGCACGCGGGCGCAGTGCGGCGAGTACGCGGCCTCCAGCGTGCCCGCCACCTGGACGCGTTCGCGCTGCTCGTCGCGGTCCATCAGCCGCATGTCGTCCTCGCCGTAGCCCCAGGAGCGCAGGTCGGCGACCTCCTCGCGGAGCCGCCGCCGCTGGGCCGGGTTGGTCGCCACGTGCACGAGGCCGCCCTTGTGCACGTCGGCGTCGATGCCCTCGGCGCGGGTGACGTCGATGACCTCGTCCACCGCGCGGAACATGGCGTGCTGGAGGTCGATCATGGCCTGCCGGCCGCGGGCCTGGGCGTGCCGCTCGCGGGAGCCGGCGAACTCGGCCGACAGCCAGCCGCCGTTGCGCCCGGAGGCGCCGAACCCGGCGAACTCCTTCTCCAGGATCGCGATCCGCAGGTCGGGCTGGGCCTTCTTCAGGTAGTACGCCGTCCACAGGCCGGTGTAGCCGCCGCCGACGATCGCCACGTCGTACTCGCGGGAGCCGGGCAGCGCGGGCCGCCTGGCGGGCAGGCCGATCTGCCGGTACCAGAACGAGACGCCCCCGTTGGCGTAGTCGTCGGTGAGCGGGATGCCTGTCATGACTGTTCTGCCTCCACGGCTGCTGCTTGCGCGTCCGCTGTCTCCCCGGCGGACGGGGTGGGCGGGCTGATCACCCAGAGCACCTCGGCGGTCTCGTCGCCGTCGTTGACCACCCGGTGCGGGACCGACGTGCGGTACTCCACGCTGTCGCCGGGCCCCAGCGGGTGCGCGGCGGCGGACCCGGCGGGGCCCAGCCAGAGCGTGAGGCTGCCGCGCAGCACGAGGAAGATCTCCTGCGAGTCGCCGTGCGTGTACGGCTCGTCGCCGGTGGAGGCGCCGGGGTCGAACTCGCCGGCGTACATCTCCACGGTGCGCAGCGGGCGCTGGGAGATCAGGAACTTGCGGGTGCCCGGCGCGGTGGCCAGCTCGGGACGCTCGGCGCGGCGCACCACCCGGTGGGCGGGCTCGTCGTCCTCGTTGAACAGGTCGGCCACGGTGATGCCGAGCGCGGAGGCGATCCGGCGCAGCATGCCGATGCTCGCGCTGGTCTGCCCGCGTTCGAGCTGGCTGATGAAGCTGGGGCTCGCCTTGGCCTCGCCGGCCAGGGCGCGCACGGTCATGCCGCGCATGCCTCGGTAGACCCGGATGCGGGTGCCCAGGTCCGTCATCGAACCTCTCGATCGGTCAGGCTGAACAAGTTGTTCAGTGACGGTACCGACGGCGGAGAAAGCCCAGCAAGAGGGGGGTGCCTAACGAATCGGTAACCGGTCCCAGCCGCGGACCGGCGCGGATCGGCTGCGGATCGGCTGTGGGTCAGCCGCGGGTCGGCCGCTGGTAGCCCTCGTCGCCGCCGTAGACGCGTACCGACGGGTCCCGCTCGGGCTGCGTGGCAGGGCTGGTCGGCGAGGCGGTGTGCTCCTCGGCGAAGTCGTCGGAGGGCACGGGCGGCGGCGGGAACAGGTAGTCGTGCCAGGTGATCCGGCCCTTGGGATCGGCCTCGACGGTGAACGCGCCCGCGCGCTGCGCGGCGGCCAGCCGGCCCGGGATGCGCACCGGCAGGCACAGGCGGCGCAGGCGGCGGGCGTCCAGCCAGGTCCTGGTCAGCTCCTCGGTGCCGAGGACCTGCGGGCCGCCGTACTCGACGACGGCGCAGGCCGGGCCGCCGGCCAGCAGCGCGGCCAGGCGGGCGGCGACGTCGTCCACGTGCACCGGCTGCCACAGCAGCGAGCGGTCCACGGGCAGCACGGGCAGCGCCGCCAGGTCGCGCAGCAGCCGGTCCACCGACTGGTGGAACGGGGTGGCGCGGACGACCGTCCAGGCCATGCCGCTCTCCCTGACCAGCCGTTCGGCCTCCAGCTTGTGCCGGTGGCCGGGCGCGCGGTCCGCGCCGGCGATCGAGGGCAGCAGCAGGTGCGCGGCCCCGGCCGCGCGGGCCGCCGCGGTCAGCGTGCGGGTGCCGGCCAGGTCCACCTGGGCGCGGCCCTGCCGGCCGCCGGTGGCCAGGTGCGCGACGGCCTCGACCTGCCGGACGGCCTCGGCGACGCCCTTGCCCGAGGCCAGATCGCCCCACACCCACTCCACGCCCCCGCGGTCCTCGTGCCGGGTACGGCTGAGCGCCCGTACCCGATGTCCCGCCTTGAGCAGGACGGGCACCAGGGCCCTGCCGAGGGTGCCGGTGGCTCCTGTGACCAGAATGCGCATGCCCGGTCCATACCCCCGAATCCCCAGAGATGACAATGATTTTCGTGACGAGGTCTGTGGACGGCGGTGCGGGGTAGAGCCGCCAATATGGCTCGTATCGCATCCGAATCCCTGATCGAACGGCTCGCCGAGTGGGGCGTGGACACCGTCTTCGGCCTGCCGGGCGACGGCATCAACGGCATCATGGAGGGGCTGCGCCGTCATCGTGACCGGGTGCGGTTCGTGCTGGTGCACCACGAGGAGGCCGCCGCCTTCATGGCCACCGGCTACGCCAAGGCCACGGGACGGATCGGCGTCTGCCTGGCCACCTCCGGCCCCGGCGGCATCCACCTGCTCAACGGCCTCTACGACGCCAAACTCGACCACGTCCCCGTGCTGGCCATCACCGGCATGCAGGAGACCGCTGTGCTCGGCACCGGCTACCAGCAGGAGGTCCACCTCGACAAGCTGTTCGCCGACGTGGCCGAGTACAACATGATGATCACCAACCCGGCCCAGCTGCCCTCGCTGGTGGACCTGGCCGTCCGGACGGCCTACGCGCGGCGCGGCGTCGCCCATCTCACGCTGCCCAACGACATCCAGGTGGCCGAGGCGGGGGAGGACCCGTACCGGACGGTCGCGCCGGTGCGCGCGCCGGAGACCGCGCCGATCTACCTGCGGCCTCCGGGGCTGCCGCGCCAGGAGGACCTGGCACGGGCCGCCGAGGTGCTCAACGCCGCCGAACGGCCCGCCATCCTGGCCGGGCAGGGCGCGCTGCACGCCCGGCAGGAGGTGCTGGCCGTGGCCGAGGCGCTGGGCGCGCCGGTGGTCAAGACGCTGCCCGGCAAGGCCGTCGTCCCGGACGACTCGCCGTACACGACGGGCGGGATCGGGCTGCTCGGCACCAAGCCGAGCGAGGAGCTGATGGACGAGGCCGACGTCCTGTTCATGATCGGCACGAACTTCCCCTACTCGAAGTTCCTCCCCGAGCCGGGCAAGGCGCGGGTGGTGCAGTTCGAGGCCGAGCCGACCAGGGCCGGGGCGCGGGTGCCGACCGACGTGCCCGTGGTGTGCGACGCCAAGGAGGGCCTTCGCGAGCTGCTGCCGCTGCTCACCCGGCGCGACGGCGGCGGGCACCTGGCCAAGTACCAGAAGCTCATGGCCAAGTGGCGCTCCGACATGGACAGCCTGGAGAACCCCGACAGGGACCCGATCGCCCCCCAGTACGCCATGTCCGTCCTGGACGACCTGGCCGCCGACGACGCCATCCTGACCTGCGACAGCGGCACGATCGCCACCTGGGCCGCCCGCCACTGGACGATCCGCGGCGGGCGCGAGTTCTACCTGTCGGGCACGCTGGCCACGATGGCGCCCGGCCTGCCGTACGCCATCGCCATGCAGCACGCCTTCCCCGGCCGGCAGGTCATCGCCTACGTCGGCGACGGCGGTTTCGCGATGCTGATGGCCGAGTTCCTGACCGCCGCCCAGCACCGGCTGCCGGTCAAGGTCGTCATCAACAACAACAACTCGCTCGGCCAGATCCTGTGGGAGCAGATGGTCCTCGGCTACCCCGAGCACGGCGTGCGCTTCGCCCAGCCGGAGGCCGACTACTCGGTCTGGGCCAGGGCGTGCGGCGGGTTCGGCGCCAAGGTCACCAAGTCCGGGGACGTGGCCGCGGCGATCAGGCAGGCGCTCGCCCACGACGGCCCCGCCCTGGTGGACGTGGACGTCAACCCGAACGAGCCGCCCATGCCCGGCAAGGTCTCCTACGACCAGGCCAAGAGCTTCGCCCAGGCGTTCCTGAAGGGGCAGCCGCACAAGGCGGCCATCGCGACCACCCTGTTCAAGGACCGCATCCAGAAGTTCACCGACTGACCGCCCGCCGGGGGCCGGTCACGAGGACCGGCAGGCGGCGGCGATCCGGGCGGCGGTCTCCAGCAGCGGGTCCACCAGCCGGGGCAGCTCGCGGGCGCGCCGCGAGGCCAGCACGATCCCCACGGCCGCCACCGCCCGCCCGTCCACGACGACCGGCGCCGCCGCCGAGCACGAGCCGAGCGTCATCTCCTCGTGGGTCAGCGCGTAGCCCTGCGCCCGCACCGCCGCCAGCTCCCTGGCCAGCCGGCCCGGCTCGGTGACGGTGTGCGGCGTGGGCCGTTCGAGCGCGCGGGCCAGGTACGCCTGCACGAACCACTCCGGCTCGTGGGCCAGCAGCGCCTTGCCCACCCCGGTCGGGTGCATCGGCAGCCGCCCGCCCGTGCGCGAGACGATGGGCACGGCCCGCCTGCCGTACACCTTGTCCACGTACAGGACCTCCAGGCCGTCGCGGACGGCGAGGTGCACGTTCTCGCCGGTGGTGGCGAACAGCTCCTGGAGCCAGGGGTGCGCGCGGCCCTGGAGGCTGCCGGGCGCGAGCTGGCCGAGCTCCCACAGCCGCAGCCCCACCCGCAGCCGCCCGTCGGGGGAGCGGCTGAGCGCCTGCCACTCCTCCAGCTCGGCCACCAGCCGGTGGGCCGTGCTGAGCGGCACCCCGCTCCGCCTGGCCAGGTCGGTCAGCGTGAGCTGCGGATGGGCCGCGTCGAACGCGCCCAGGATGGCCAGCACCTTGGACGTCACCGTCTGCCCCGGACGCCGGGCTCCTCCGGACATGACCACACTCCTGCGCACATCTTCCACTCAGTGGAAGAGGCTACTCGGCTCCGGAGGCCGGCAGGCAGCAGACTTCCCTCATGCGAACTCAGGTCGGGATCATCGGCGCGGGCCCCGCGGGCCTGCTGCTGTCTCATCTGCTCCACCTGCGCGGCATCTCCTCGGTGGTGCTGGAGAAGCGCAGCCGCGCCTACGTCGAGCGGCGGGTCCGCGCGGGCGTCCTGGAGCAGGGCACGGTGGACACGCTCGTCGAGGCGGGCGTCGGCGCGCGCCTGCTGCGCGAGGGCCTGCCCCACCACGGCATCGAGCTGCGGTACGGCGGCGCGGGCCACCGCATCGCCTTCGACGAGCTCGTCCCCGGCCGGGCCATCACCGTCTACGGGCAGCAGGAGGTCGTCAAGGACCTGATCGCGGCCCGGCTGGCGGCGGGCGGCGACCTGCGGTTCGAGGTCGAGGACGTCGAGGTGCACTCCCCGGAGTCCGGGCCGTACCTCACCTTCGGCGGGCAGCGGCTCGACTGCGACGTGATCGCCGGGTGCGACGGCTTCCACGGCGTCTCGCGGCCGAGCGTCCCGGACGGGGCCCTGGAGGTGTTCGAGCGGGAGTACCCCTTCGCCTGGCTGGGCGTCCTGGCGAAGGTGGCGCCCTCGTCGGAGGAGCTGATCTACGCCAGGACCGAGCGCGGATTCGCGCTGCACAGCATGCGCTCGCCCACGGTCAGCCGCTTCTACCTCCAGGTCCCGGCCGACGCCGACGTGGCGCAGTGGCCCGACGAGCGCGTCTGGGCCGAGCTGAAGGCCCGCCTGGAGACCGTCCCCGGCTTCCAACTGGCCACGGGCGAGATCATCGAGAAGGGCGTCACGCCGATGCGCTCGTTCGTCGCCGAGCCCATGCAGTACGGGCGGCTCTACCTGGCCGGGGACGCCGCCCACATCGTGCCGCCGACCGGCGCCAAGGGGCTGAACCTGGCCGTGGCCGACGTCCGGGTGCTGACCGAGGCGCTGGCGGCCTTCTTCGAGCACGGCTCGACGGAGCTGCTCGACGGCTACTCGACGGCGTGCCTGAAGCGGGTGTGGCGGGCGCAGCACTTCTCGTGGTGGATGACGACGCTGCTGCACACCTTCGACGATGACGACGCGTACGGACGGCGGCTCCAGACCTCCTACCTGGACTACGTCACCTCCTCGGAGGCGGCGGCGACCACGCTGGCGGAGAACTACGTCGGCCTGCCCTTCGACTGACCGCGCGACGGCCGCGCGACCGCCCCTGGGCGGGCTGACCTCGGGCGATGCCTTAAGGTTGGCGCGTGGTTTTCGAGGAGGGCTGGGCGCGTTCGCCCCTGCGGTGGTTGATGGACACGCTGGGCCATGCCCAGCTCGCCAGGATGGAGTCCGAGCCGGCGCTGGTCGCGGCCGTGGATCAGCACGCGGCGCTGCTGCGTGACGCGATCCCGCTCGACCGCGAGACCCTCGGCGACTACCTGCTGGGCTTCCTCGACGAGCTGCGCCACCGTGGCTGGATCTTCAGCGGCGACCACGACGCGCCCGCGCTGCGGCTGACGGCGGTCTGCTGGCTCGCCCGCGAACAGGGCTTCCTCGCCGAACCCGCCTGACCCCGCGCCGGACGCCCCGCGCTCAGACGGCCACCACCCGGCACCGGGCCCCGCTCCCGGCCGGCCCGCGAGGCTCACGCTCGCCGGCCGCGCCGCTCACGGCAGGGCCGCCGGGCTCAGGCCCGCCGGTCGGCCGTCCGTGAGGGGTCCGCGTGACCGGGCGCTTGTCCCGGTCACACGGAGCTCAGGTCTCCGGCGGGAGGTCCGCGCGGGTGGCCCCGCCGGTCGGGCCCGCGGTCGGGCCGGTCGGGCCGGTCGTGCCGGGCGCGCCGGGTGTGGTGCGGGCCGGTTCGGCGGGACGGGCCATCGTGCGAGCGTCCTCACGCCCCCGCTGGTACGCCTCGGCGTGCGCCCTGGCCTGCGGCGCCTCCGCCTCGATCCGGCCGATCCAGCGCTCCCAGCGCTGCTGCATCGGGCGGACGAGCCCGCCGCCGAGCCCGATCGCGATGATCGCGCCGATGGTGGCGAGGACGGTGATGAGCACCGGGGTCGTGACGGTCGTGGCGACGCCGATCTGGTTGAGCGCGGCGATGATGCCCAGCGCCCAGATGAAGACGGCCGCCGCGATGCCGAGCCAGCGCCCGTAGGACAGCCCGCCGAGCGCGCCGTCGACGAGATCCCGGACGGCCCGGGCGATCGCCCCGGCGATCACGATGATCACGATGGCGACCACGGCCTTGGGCAGCCAGCCCACCACCCCGTTGAGCAGCGCCGAGATCGGGTTGGGCCCGAAGACGCTGAAGGCGATCTGCAGGGTGATCAGCAGGATCGCGTAGTAGACGAGCTTGGCGAGCAGCCCGCTGGCGTCGTACCGGCTGCTTTCGAGCCAGCGCTGGACGCCGCTGCGCTGCACCGCGCGTTCGAACCCGACGCGGTCGAGGATCTTGTCCACGAGCTTCTGCAGCGCCTTCGCCACGATCCACCCGATGATCAGGATCACCAGGAACGCGACCAGCCTGGGCACGAACGTGGCGACCTGTCGCCAGGCGTCCGTCAGGCCTTGGCCAATATTGATGTCCACGGTTTCCTCCAAAACGAGGAGCTCATGGAGTCGCGGTACCCGGCTGAACTGGGACTATGCACTCATTGCTACCAAATTTTCGCTCAGTGTTACATTTGTACAAGTGTGCGCAGGGGTCAGGAGAGCCGGCGCAGGTCCATCTGGAAGTTCTGGTGCCAGGTCTGGCCGCCGTCCACGGTGGTCTCGCCGATCTCGTGCCAGGCGGTGCCGGTGAACGTCAGCGTGTAGCGGCTGGTGTAGCCGGGCGTCTGGAGGCTCCACTGGAAGGTGTCGTCGCCGACCACCGGCACCACCGTGGTGACGTAGCCGCGGGAGAACGCCTCCCAGCGGTACTGGCCGGTCGCCTCGGAGTAGTTGATCACCGCCAGGGCGCTGTCCACGATCGTGCGCGGGTCGGCCATGTCGCGGCCCTGGCCCTCGACCGAGATCACCAGGTCGCCCGCCTGCCAGCGCACCCGCTCGGTCTGCAGGAACTCCTGCCGGGTGCCGGACGGCGTGACGGTCCACCCCGTCCCGGCCCACGTGCCGATCATGAACGACAGCCGCCGCATGGCCTCCGCCTGCCCGACCGGCGCGGTGGACGTGCGGGCGGCCGTCGCAGGGCCGGGGGAGAGCAGGGCCACCAGCAAGGCGAGCGGCAGGAGCAGGCGGACCAGTGACTTCATCGAGGCGTCCTCGTCAGTGAGCGGCTGATGCCGAGCCGGGGGTGAGCGGTCAGGTAGAGGCCGGTGGCGGCGTCGTACAGGTCGTTGGCGTCCATGCGCATGGGGGCCAGGGTGCTGCCGGCGGGCGTGACGTCGCGCAGGGCGCGCAGCCCAGCGTCGTGGGCGGCGGCCACCAGCTCGCTCATCGGCGCGGTGCCGCCGGCGGTGGTGGCGTCGGTCAGGTCGGACAGCCCGGCCGTGATCGCGGCGAACGCGTGGCCGGACCGCTCGCCCCTGACCAGGTGCTGGGCCAGCCAGAAGTAGCTGGCCCGGCCGCGGTACTGCCGGTAGACCGACGAGACCATGGTCAGCAGCCGCTGGTAGGCGTTGCGGTACAGGGACTCGTAGAAGCCCAGGGCCTCCTGCTCGCTCACCTCGCCGCGTTCGGCGGCCGTGATCGAGGCCGCGGCCAGCAGGGCGCTGTACATGGCCAGGTGCACCCCGGTCGACAGCAGCGGGTCGAGGAAGCAGGCGGCGTCGCCGGCGATGCGGTAGCCGGGGCCGCAGAAGGAGCCGGCCGCGTACGAGAAGTCCTGCTCGACGCGCACCGGGCCGGTGAACCTGCCGATCAGCCCCGCCACGGCCGGCGACTCGGCCACCACCGCGTGGAACATCTCCTCCAGTGACCGGTGGTGGGGGCGCCGCTCCAGGAAGCGGGTCTGGTGGGTGACGAAGCCGACGCTGAACACCTCGCCGCGCAGCGGGATCACCCAGTACCAGCCCTCCGGCGCGGAGATCACGTTGATGCCGCCGCCCGGCGTGCCGGGAAGGAGGCCGCCGCCCTGGTAGTAGCCCCAGATCGCGACGTTCCTGAAGACGTCGTGCGGTCGCCGGTCACGGAAGTGCTGCGCCGACAGCACCCCGGCGCGTCCGGAGGCGTCGACCAGGTGATCGAAGCGCTCCAGGCCGCGGTCCCACTCGGCGGCGCAGGCGCGGCCGTCCTCGAACAGCACGCGCCTGACCCTGGCCTGCTGGATCACCTCCACGCCCTGGGAGGCGGCGTGGTCCAGCAGCACCTGGTCGAAGTCGTCCCGGTCCACCTGCCAGGAACGCACCTCGGGGCCGAACGTGGCCGCCCAGTTCACCGTCCAGTCGCGCTCGGCGCCCCAGCGCAGCAGCAGGCCCTCCTTGACGGGATAGCCGCGCTCCTCGACCTTCTCGTGCGCCCCGGCGTAGTCGATGATCGTCCGGCAGGACGGCGAGACGGACTCGCCGATGTGGTAACGCGGAAAACGTTCGCGTTCCAGCAGCCGGACGTCCATTCCATTACGAGCCAGCAGAGTCGCGGCGATCGAGCCCGCCGGGCCGCCGCCGATCACTAATACCCTGGTCATCACGAGCCCTTCCGATAATCGATACGTATTACGCAGCGACGGGCCCGGCGTGCGGGGCCCAATACGTAGGCCGATACGTATATTCCGGCGTTATTCTGGACCGCCGGCCCGGCCTGTCCGATGATGCGTCTGAGTTCCGTTCCGTCTTTCTGCAAGGAGCGCGCATGGGATTGAACCTCCGGCTGGTCGTTCCCCTGGTCTACGCCGCCGCGGTGGTCGTGGCCTTCCTGATCGGCAAGACGGTCGGCTCGGTGGTCGTCATCGCCGGCGCCGTCCTCGTGGCCCTGTTCTTCGTGTTGTCCGGCCGGTCACGTCAGCGCGAATAGGGCCCCCCACGGGTCGCGCACGATCGTCGCCCGGGGATGCCCGGGGGCGGTCGTGGCGCCCAGCCGGGCCGCCGCCGCGGCGGTCGCGGCACGGTCGGCGGTCGCGAAGAACGTCATCCACCGCGGCCGCGCCCCCGTCCCCTCGCGGACCGCGGGCGCGGCGCCGAGCAGGTCCCGGTAGAACGCGGCGCCGGCCGACCACAACTCGTGGGCGCACCACGTGCCGGGCTCGCCGGCCAGCACGATCCCGGCCGGCCGGCGCCCCTCCCAGAAGCCGACGGCCGCCCCCGCCGGGTCGGTCGCGAACAGCACGCGCCCGTCCTCGCCGGCCGCCATCGGGCCGAGGACGAGGCTGCCGCCCAGCTCCTTCACCCGTACGGCCAGGGCGTCCACGTCCGGGGCCGCCAGGTAGGTGTTCCAGGAGGCGGGCAGGCCCGGCGGCACCCGGCCGAAACCGGCCACGACCCGGCCGCCCAGCTCGACGAAGGAGTAGCCGCCCTCCTCGCGGAAGGTCCAGCCGAACAGCTCCCCGTAGAAGGCCCGCGCGCCGGCCGGGTCGAGCGCCCCGTAGTCCACCCAGCACGGCTCGCCCGGCTCATAGTGCTCGTGAATCGGCACGCCCGGCCTCCTCCGTCTCGTCGGTTCCCAGGGCCGACAGCCGCAGGTGCGCGGCGACCAGCGGCGCCACGACCTCGGGCCGCTCGATCAGGCACAGGTGTCCCGCGCCGGGGACGGTGACCGTGCGGCACCGGGGGACCGACTCGCGCAGCAGCGCCGCGCCGGCCCGGAACGTCGGCATGTCCCGGTCGCCCACGACCACCAGGGTGCGCGCCCGGATGCCGCGCAGGTCCTCCACCGTGTGCACGTGCCTGCTCAGCCCGTGCATCGCGCCGTCGCGCAGCTCCCGCCACGAGTGCCGGGCCACGATCGCCCGCAGCCCGGCCCGCAGCCCGGGATGGTCCTCGGTGCCGCGGAAGATGTCGGGCGGCGAGGACATCCACAGGTCGGCGAGCTGCTCGCCGTCCGCGCCCATCCGGGCCAGCCCGGCCAGCGCCCGGTAACGCTCGGCGGTGCCCGGCTCGGGAGGCGCGCCGGCGATGGTCGGGGAGCCGACGATCAGCCCGCGCACGTCGCCGGGGTGGTCGACGGCCAGCTGCAGGGCGATCATCGAGCCGATCGACTCGGCCACCACCAGCGTGGCCGACTCCGCCCTGGCCAGCCCGGCCAGCTCGGCCGCCAGCGCGGGCAGCGACGTGCCCGGCCGCAGCGGCCCGGACCGCCCGTGTCCCGGCAGGTCCACGCCGACGTGCCGCCAGCCGGGCAGCAGGTTCCACAGCGGCTCCCACACCGAGGCGTCCATCGTGTAGCCGTGGATCCACAACACGGCCCGGCCCTCGCCGGTCGAGCGCACGTACAGGCTCATGAGGACGCTCCGGCGGAAGCGGGGACGGGGGCGAAGCCCTGGCAGAAGCGGCGGAAGGCGATGACCGGGGTGTCGCCGGCGTCCAGCCGCTGCGGGGCGCCGGTGTCCAGGTGGTCCCAGACGACGCGGTCCTGGTCGAAGGCGTAGCGGGCGCCGTGCACGAGCGCGGGCAGCGAGTCCCGCCGGTCCGGCCGCACGCCGATGGCCACCCGTCCCACGCAGCCGGTCCCGTCCGGCACCGCGCCGGTGACGATCGTGTACGGCGCCGACTCCGTGCCCAGCTCGGTCACCACGAGGTGCGGGCTGTAGGCGCGGGCCACGAACCGGGAGGCGAAGTCGAGCCGCCGCTCCCGCTCCCACGGCGGCGCCTTGGTCCGGAACTCGCCCTCGATGACCAGCTCGTCGTGCCCGCCCATGCTGACCCGCATGCCGCGCACCGAGGGCACCAGGTGGACGGCGCCGAAGTGCTGGGCGTCGAAGGCGTTCTCGACGACGTACTCGGCCGGGACCGTCACCGGCTGGTTCACCGCCGCCACGATCACCAGGTCCTCGGCCGCCTGCTTGATCACCTGCTCGAAGCCGCGGTCGTCGCCGGGGTCGCCGGACAGCCGGGCGAACAGCGCCGCCCCGGCCCGCAGCGTCCGCAGCTCGCCCACCGACCAGCGGCGGCCGGAGTCGCCCAGCGAGACGCGCTTGCCGTGGAAGGGGCAGATCACGCAGTCGCCGTCCAGCTTGCCGCCGTGGGCCAGATGGGCGCCCCGGTGGGGGCAGGTGGCCTCGAACACCCGGATCCGCTCGCCGTCGCGCACCGCCATCAGGCGCGCGCCGCCCAGCCGCAGCGGGGTGATCCCCGGGCCGATCTCGTCGTCGAGGGCGAGCAGGAACCACCCGCCGTGCAGCTCCCCGTTGCCGGCCGTCATCTCTCCAGCGCCCCAATCACCTCTGTGGCCGCGCGCTCCCCGCTGGCCATCGCCATGTGCGCCATGGGCGGGCCGGACAGGCCGACGGTGGCCTCCCCGGCGAAGAAGACCGTCCCGCCCAGCGGCTCGGCCCAGGCCGGGGACGCCCACAACGTCCCCACACCCGGGTAGGTGTACGCGCCGCCCGCCCACGGGTCGGCGCCCCAGTCGGACACCACCACCTCCGCCTTCAGCCCCTTGGTCCACGGCAGGGCGCGGGCCAGCAGCGCGGCCAGGCCGCCCGGCTCGGCCCACGCGCTCCGGGCCGCCGCGGCGGCCCGGCCCTTGGCCATCACCAGCACCTCGGGCCGCCCGGCGGTCGTGCTGACGAACCCCAGACGGCCGCCGGCGTCGAAGACCACGACGGACTCGGGGGCGGCCACGGGATGGACGGCCAGCCCGCACCAGGCGTCGCCGGGCCGCAGCTCGTAGGCCGCCGCCTGCTTGCGCACCGGCAGGTCGTCCAGCACGAGCCGCCCCTCGGCGACCACCGGCGGCGGCACGGTCACCACGGCGGCGGCGGCGCTCTCCGCCCGCCCCGCGGCGGTCAGCGCCCGCACCCGGCCCGGCCTCCAGGACAGGCGGACGACCGCGTCGCCGAGCCGCACCCGCAGCCCCTCGGCCAGCCGCGCGGGCAGCCGGTCGAAGCCGCCGGGCAGCGCGAACTCGCCCCGCCCCGACCGGTCGGCCCGGCGCAGCGCGGCCAGCGCGGGCGCGCTCAGCGCCTCCGGCTCGGCCGCCCAGTTCTGCCGGAACCACTCCGCCGCCGGCTCCAGGGCCTGCGGGCACTGCGCGGTCTCCTCCTTGAGCCACGTCGCGACCGGCACGTCCCAGGGGCTCGCGCCCGCCAGGCGGCGCAGCGGCTCCCGGGCCGCGCCCGACGTCAGCCGCTCCTCCAGCAGCGGCGGCGTGGGCCGCAGCGCGGTCAGCGGGCGCGGCCCGCCGGGCAGCAGCACCCGGGCCGCGCGCCGCGGCACCGGCACCGGCGCCGCCAGGCCGGGCAGCGCCGCGATCGGGTTGCGGTCGCCGTGGATCACCTGCGCGCCCAGCTCCAGCAGGGTCGGCCGGTGGGTGCGGATCCGGCCGCCCACCCGCTCCCTGGCCTCCAGCACCGTGACCGCCAGCCCGGCGGCGGCCAGCCGCGCGGCCGCCGCCAGCCCGCTCACCCCGGCGCCGATCACGACGACGTCAAGCTCTGCCACCGGCACATCCTCTGTAGTAGTTTGTCCTCGGCCTGATCACGAGGAGACGCCATGACGGCACCCCGAACGCTGCCCGGCCACCTGGCGCACCCGTTCTCTCCTCGCGGGCGGCTCGACCCGTATCCGGCGTACCGCTGGCTGCGCGAGCACGATCCCGTGCACTTCGACGTCACCTCGCGCATGTGGCTGCTGACCGCGCACGCCGACTGCGCGCTCGCGCTGCGCGACCCGCGCTTCTCGGCCGCGCTCGGGCAGCGGGAGCGGGTCAGGGACGACGAGCTGCCGCCGTCGATGCTGACCACCGATCCCCCCGAGCACCAGCGCCTGCGCTCGCCCGGCGCGCTGCTGATGGGCCCGGCCGCGATCCGCGGCATCGCCGGCGACATCGAGGCCGGGATCGGCGCGGTGCTCGACGGGCTGGCCGGCCGGGAGGAGTTCGAGGCCACCGCCGACCTCGGCGAGCCGATGGCCACCGGCGTGCTGGCCAGGCTGTTCGGCCTGCCGGCCGCCGACGTGCCGGCCTTCGCCGGGCTGGCCGCCCGCGTGTCGGTCAACCTCGACCCGCTGGCCGGGCCGCAGGCCGCCGCGGCCGGGCGGGCCGCGATGGGCGAGCTCACCCGCTTCCTCGGCGAGCGCGCCGACGCCGCCGCAGAAGCCGCCGGAGCCGCAGAGGCCGCAGAGGCCGCAGAAGCCGCCGGAGCCGCGGGAGCCGCCGGGAACGGGCCGGGCGGCTCGCCGTTCGGGCGGCTGGCCGCCGACGACCGGCTGACCAGGGCCGAGATGCTCGGCATCGCCGCGCTCACGGTCGTCGGCGGATGGAAGCCGCTGGCCGAGATGGTGGGCAACGCGCTCCACTGGCTGCTGCCGCGCCAAGAGGCCGCCGGCCTGATCAGGGACGGCGGCCCGCAGGCGGCCGAGGCGGCCGTCGACGAGCTGCTGCGGCTGGAGTCGCCGATCCCGTTCACCGCCCGGGTGACCACCGAGGCGGTCCCGCTGGACGGCGGCGTGATCCCGGCCGGGGCGAGGGTGCTGGCCCTGGTCGGGGCGGCCAACCGCGATCCGGCGGTCTTCGACCGGCCCGACGAGCTGCTGGTCACCCGTTCGCCCAACCCCCATCTGGCCTTCGGCGCGGGCACCCATCTGTGCCTGGGCGCGCCGCTGGTCAGGCAGGCCGGCGGGCTGCTGCTGAGCGGGCTGCTGGAGCGGTATCCCGGGCTGCGCCGCACGGGGAAGCCGCCCGCCTGGGCGCCGGGCCTGGTGCCCAGGAGGCTGACCGGCTTCACCCTCGCCATCTGAGCCCCTTCCCCGGTCAGCGGACGTTGGCGCCGCGCCAGCGGAAGGTCAGCAGGCTCAGCAGCAGCGCCGCCAGGCACCAGCCGCCCAGCACCGCGGCGGTCCTGCCCAGCTCCCACGCGCCGGCGGGCTCCACCACCGCGAAGTCGGCCGGCAGGAACACCGAGCGCAGGCCCTGCGTCATCCACTTCAGCGGGAAGAACGCCGCCAGGCTCTGCATCCAGGCCGGCAGCTCGCTGTAGGGGAAGAACACCCCGGAGATGAACTGCAGCACCAGGAACGGCAACGTGACGATCGCCGCGGCCGAGCGGGCGTTCGGGATGATCGCGCTGAAGGCCACCGCCAGCAGCGAGCAGGACGTCGCCCCGAGCAGCAGCACCCAGGCGAAGGTCAGCCAGTGCCCGGCGTCGGGCGGCAGCGGCAGGCGGAACAGCGCGACGCCGACGCCCAGCAGGATCGCCGCCTCCAGCACCCCGGTCACCACCACCCGGACGATCTTGCCGACGAAGTACGCCGTCTTCGGCATCGGCGAGGAGGCCAGGCGGCGGATCATGCCGTTGTCCCGCTCGATCGCGATGTTGATGGCCAGGCCGTTGAAGCTGACGCTCATGATGCCGCAGGCGATGATCCCGGCCACGAACATCTGCTTGAAGTCGGTGTGCGTGCCGGGGACCGTGCCGGAGAAGATCGAGCCGAGCACCAGCAGCAGCACGATCGGCAGCAGCAGCGTGAAGAACAACGACTGCCGGTTGCGGAAGAACGACTTCAGCTCCACCGACGAACGGGCCGCCGACGCCCGCCACAGCCCCGACCCGCCGCCCGGCGCGCGCACGGGACGGCCCTGCTCGGCCACGATCGCGTTCGAGCTGGTCATGCCTGGGCCCCCTGGTTCTCGCGGATCAGCTTGAGGTAGACGTCCTCCAGCGTGGGCCGGTGGACGCGCAGGTCGGGCAGCTCGTCGGCGCCCGCGTGCGCGGCCCAGGGCAGCAGCGCGGCCAGGGCCCGCGTGGGCGTGTGGGTGAGCAGCGTGAGCGTGCCGCCGGGCACGCCGGGCGTGCAGGACGGGTCGAGCGCGGTGCCCGCGGGCAGGTCCGGCAGGCCGGCCGCGCTCAGCTCGGGAGTGAGTGTGAAGCTCACCGCGGCGGGCGTGTCACGCCGGCCGCCCAGCTCGCTCACCGGCCCGGTCTCGACGATCCGGCCGGCCACGATCACGGCCGCGCGCTGCGCCAGCGCCTCCACCTCGTCGAGGTAGTGGGTGGTCAGCACGGTCGTCTTGCCCTGGTCGGCGAAGAAGCGGACCAGGTCCCACGCCTCCATCCGGGCCTCCGGGTCCAGCCCGGTGGTCGGCTCGTCGAGGAAGATCAGGTCGGGGTCGCCGACGACGCCGACGGCCACGTCCAGGCGGCGCAGCTGGCCGCCCGAGAGGGTCTGGGCCTGCTTGCGCTCCTTGGCGCCGAGGCCCACCATGCCGATCACCTGCGCCGCGGGCAGCGGCGCGGGGTAGAAGGCGGCGAAGTGCTCGACGACCTCGCGGACGGTCAGGTCCGCGTAGGCGCCCGTCGTCTGCGGCACGATGCCGAGCCGCGCCCGCCACTGCGGGGCGTCCTCGGCCGGGTCACGGCCGAGGACTCGCACGTCGCCGCCCGAACGCCTGCGCACGCCTTCGAGGATCTCGACCGTGGTCGTCTTGCCCGCGCCGTTGGGGCCGAGTAAGGCGAACACCTCTCCGGGACGAACGTCCAGGTCCACACCCTGCAGGATGAGAGCGGGACCGTACTGCTTGCGCAGCCCCCGTACGTGGACGGGGTTCGCCTGGTCGTCGGACATGATCTCCTCTACCTCCTCTTGGCGTGCGTGGCTCCCGGCGTCAGGTGCAGCAGCAGCAGGGGCAGCAGCAGCAGTTGACGTCGACGCCGGCCGCGATCGAGTCGAGGTCGCCCTCGCTCAGCTCGGCCATGTCGATCTGCGGCGTCTCGGGGATGTGGAACTCGAACGTCCCGGTCTCCAGCCCGCGCTCCCACAGCGAGACCTGCACGTCGAGGTTCGTGTCGTGGTGGCCGTCGGGAACGTTGCGCACGAGGGTGATCTGGGCGCCCGCGGGAACCTCGAGGCCGGCCTCGGCCAGCGCCTCACGGGGGTTGCCGTCCAGTTTCGCCGAGAATTCCTCGCTCGACCACGCGGTGATCAGGACTCGGGTGTAGGCGTTGACGAATTCGGTCCGCTCTCTGGGGTTCAGGGCCATTGCGTCCTCCTGGAGCTTTTCCCCTTCGGCGCGGTGCGCCGTCTCGGAACGGAGTCTTACACAGCCGAATTCGCAGTGCCTAGACTTAATTTCCGGGGCCCTGGATTAAGTATTGAGAGCCCTCTGCTTAAAAGGTACTCTGCAAATACGCCGACCGGAACAATACGAAGCGATATACGTATTCGATGGCCGGAAATGCGTATCGAGAATATTCGTCTGCGTAAGCCATCGGGAGAACCCATGTCCGGGACGTACGTATCCCCCCGGGTGCCGCCGGGACCCGCCGGAACCCAGAGCCTGAGGGCCATGCGCGACGCTCCGCTGGAGTTCGTCACCGCCATGGCGGCCCTCGGCGACGTCACCCGCCACGACGCCGACGGCGAGCCGGTCTACATGCTCAACCGCCCCGACCTGGCCAGGCACGTGCTGAAGGAGAACGGCGCCGCCTACACCAAGGAACGCACGCCGGACGACGACATGCTCCGCCCCCTGCTCGGCAACGGCCTGCTGACCAGCGACGGCGCCGAGTGGGCGGCCCAGCGCAGGATGTGCGCGCCCGCGTTCCGGCCCGCGGAGGTGGACCGGTTCGACCGGGTCATCGTGGAGGCGGCCGAGAACCTGGTGGCCCACTGGGCCGGCGGCCGGCCCGTACGCGTCGACCACGACCTGACCTCGCTCACCCTCACCGTGATCGTGAAGGCCATGCTGGGCACCGACATCGGCGTCGCGGGCGCGGGCTTCGGCCGCGCCGTGGACGCGGTCAACCGCTTCATCGGCCACTACGTGCCCGGCGACGACCCCGACCCGGCCGACACGGCCGCCCGGCACGCCGGCTTCCTGCGCGCGCGGGCCTTCCTCGACCGGGTCACCAGGCTCATCATCGCCGCCCGCCGGGCCGGCGGCGCGGGCGACGACCTGCTCGGCGCGCTGCTGGCCGAAGGGCACGCGATGTCCGACGCCGACCTGCGCGACCAGGTGCTGACCATCGTCATGGCCGGGCACGAGACCACCGCCAAGTCGCTGACCTGGACGCTCCACCTGCTCGACCGCAACCCGGAGGCGGCCGATGCCGTGCACGCCGAGATCGACGAGGTGCTGGCCGGCCGCTCGCCCACCGCCGCCGACCTGCCCAGGCTGCGGCAATGCCGGCAGGCCGTCCAGGAGGCCATGCGGCTCTACCCGCCGGTCTGGCTGATCTCGCGCCGCGGGACGGCCGACGACGTCCTGGACGGCTATGACGTACCGGCCGGGTCGCTGGTGTGCGTCAGCCCGTGGGTGCTGCACCGGGATCCGAGGTACTGGGCGGAGCCGGAGGCGTACCGGCCGGAGCGGTTCGACCCCGACCGGGCCGCCCGGCTGCTCAGCCACCAGTACCTGCCCTTCGGCGGCGGCCCGCGCATCTGCGTCGGACGGCACTTCGCGCTGGCCGAGGCCACGCTCGTGCTCGCGGTGATCCTGCGCGGGCTGCGCATGGAGCTGGTGCCGGGCTTCCCCGTCGAGCCGGAGGCGCTGGTCACGCTGCGGCCCCGGCACGGCCTGATGATGACCCCGAGGCCCCGGTGAAGGGCCCGCTGAAGGACCGCCCGACCGGCTCCTACGACGCCGCCAACACCACCTGGGGCGGCGTGGCGGGCGAACTGGCCCGGCTGGAGGCCCAGGCGGCGCTCTCCTTCGAGGAGGAGCTGCGCATCATGCGCGACCTCGGACTGACCGGCCAGGGCCCGCTGCTGGAGCTCGGCGCCGGTTCCGGCGCGGTCACCCGGAGGCTGCGCGCCGCCGAGCCCGGACTGCCGGTCATCGCGCTCGACGTGGACGCCGCCCTGCTGCGCAACGCGGGCGGCTGCGGCGCGCCGCTGGTCACCGCCGACGGCGCCCGGCTGCCGTTGCGTACCGGCAGCGTGGGCGGCGTGCTGCTGCGGTACGTACTGCAGCACGTGGGCGACCCGGCGCCGATGCTGGCCGAGGCGCTGCGCGTGCTGCGTCCCGGCGGCCGGATCGTGGTCGTCGAGGTGGACAGCATGTTGTGGGGGCTGACCGACCCGATGTACCCGGAGCTGGCCTCCGTCCACGCCACCATGGCGCAGGCCCAGCGCGGCGCCGGGGGCGACCGGCGGATCGGCAGGAAGCTCACCCGGCTGCTGCGCCGCGGCGGGTTCGCCGACGTGGTGCTGCGCCCGTTCGCCACCACCAACGACACCCACCCCACCGCGGCCTTCGCCCCGCACCTGGGGCCCGAACGCCTGGCGCCGCTCGTCGCCTCGGGCGCGCTGCCGATGGCGGGGCTGGCCCTGGCCGCCGACCGCTGGCGGCGCTTCCTGGCCGACCCGGACGCCTGGGTCATGCTGCTCGGCTTCGTCGTCGCCGGGACCGCACCGTACGGACCGGCTCAGCACCCGTCGGAAGGAAGCACGTCATGAGTCCGTTCTGGAAGATCTTCATCGCGATCTTCAGCTACATCAGCGCGATCGTGGGCCTCGGGCTGGCCGTCGTGAACGCCAGCGAGAAGCCGCCCTCGACCTCGCTGGCCATCGTGTACGGCGCCGCCGGCCTGCTGTTCCTGGCCGTGGGCGTGCTGCTCAGCCGCAGAGCCCGCTACTGAGGGCGGCCCGGGGCCCGGCCCCTCAGGAGGCCGGGTCGCAGGGACGCACCTCGACGATGTCGCCGGGCGCGTAGGGCATCTTGCGCGCCCACGACTCGGCCTCCTCGGCCGACTGGACCTCGATGACCCAGATGCCGCCGATCTGCTCCCGCCCGACCGCGTACGGCCCGTCGACGGCGGGCCCGTCCGGCCTGACCAGCTTGCCCTCCCTGGACCTGGTCAGCCCCGCGCCGTACTTCACCTTGACCCCCGCCATCGCCATCGCCCGGCCGAACTGGCGGTGGGCCTCGGCCATCCGCTCCCGCTCGCTCTCGCTGAAGGCGTCCCAGAGCGTCTCGTCGCCGTGGATCAGCAGCACGAAGTCCATGAGTCGTCTACCTCCCTGTGGGTTCTGCCCCAAAGGCGTGGTGGGGTGCGGGCAGAGCCCCGGTCGGCACTATCGTGACATCCTTCCACGGTCGCAGCGCCGTAACTCGACCCGGTCGCCGGGCCCGGCCGGCAGGCGTCCGGCCCACTCCAGCGCCGCCTCCTCCGAGGGCAGGTCGAGGATCCACATGCCGCCCAGCTCCGGACGGCCGTCCTCGCGCGGCTCCCCCTTCGCCGCGTCCGGGCGGGCCAGCCGCGCGCCGAACAGCACCGTGACGCCGGACTCCCGCAGCTGCCGCCCGAAGTCGAGGTAGGCGGCGAACAGCGCGGCGCGGTCCTGCTCCGGCAGCTCTGCCCAGGCCCGTTCCGGCCCGTGGATCAGCAGCGCGAACTCCATGACGGCTCCTCCCGTGCGCTCACATCTGCCGCCGCGCCAGCCGCGCGAACAGCCCCTGCTCCTCGGTGAGCAGTTCGTCGTAGGTGCCCTGCTGGACGATGCGCCCGCCGTCGAGCACCAGGATCCTGTCGGCGTCCCGGATGGTGGACAGCCGGTGGGCGATGACCACACGCGTGGCGTTGAGCCGCCGCGTGCTCTCGGCGATGACGTTCTGGGCGGGGTTGTCCAGGGCGCTGGTCGCCTCGTCGAAGAAGACGATGCGGGGCCGCGAGACCAGCGCCCTGGCGATCATGATGCGCTGCCGCTGGCCGCCGGAGAGCGTGTTCGTGCCCTCCGACAGGACGGTGTGCATGCCCATCGGCATGGCCGTGATGTCGTCGGCGATGCCGGCCATCGCCGCCGCCTCCCAGGCGTCGTCGACGGTGTGGTTCGTGCTGCCGACGATGTTCTGCCTGATGTCGCCGGCCAGCAGGGCGCCGTTCTGCAGCACCACGCCGCACTGCCGGCGCACCGCGCCGAGGTCCAGCTCGCCCAGGTCCTGGCCGTCGTAGAGGACCGAGCCGACGTCGGGCTGCTCGAAGCCGAGCAGCAGGCGCAGGATCGTGGACTTCCCGCTGCCGGTCGGGCCCACGATGGCGACGAACTCGCCGGGCTCGATCGACAGGTCGATGTCGGTGAGCACCGCGGGGCCGTCCTCGCCGTAGCGGAAGGAGACCCGCGACAGGCTGACGCGGCCCGACAGGTCACCGGGGTCGGCCTTGCCCGCGTGGTCCTCCGGCTCGGCCTCCAGCACCGGCGCCAGCTTCTCCAGCATCGGCACGACGCCCATGGCCGTGATGGCCGCCCCGGTGAACTGCAGCACCGAGGCGATGAGCAGGCTGAACGCGGCGAAGAAGGCCAGGAACGCGCTGATCGGGAGCTGCCCGCGCAGCGGCCCGGCGGCCACGGCGAAGATCACGACCGAGCAGACCAGCGGGAACCCGGCGTTGAAGGTGGTCACCACGTTCTGCAGCCGCCGGGCCGCGGCCGAGGTGGTCCTGGTGGCCATGAAGTCGCGCGTCCACACGCCGAACGCCTGGTCCTCCGCGGCCGCCACGCGCAGCTTGGGCACCGCCGACAGCAGCTGGAACACTCGCGAGGACAGCCGCTGCTCCTGCTCGTACAGGCGGCGTTGCAGGCGCACCTCGAAGAAGCCGGCGACCGCGCACACCAGCACGCCGGCCAGCACCAGCAGGGTCGCCAGCAGCGCCAGGCCGACGTCGTAGAAGTACACCAGCGCCAGGTTGGCCAGCCCGCCGAACAGCCCGAGCGTCGCCGTGGTCATCACGCCCGACAGCGTCTCCTGCGCCGCGCTCACGCCCAGCACGGTCGTGCCCAGCTCGCCGGTGGAGTACCGGCCGAAGAACGTGACGGGCAGCGACAGCAGCCGCGTCCACGCGCCCGCCTGCACCCGGGCCGACGAACGGCCCTCGATGCGCAGGGCCGCGACGTTCTGCACGATCGACAGCGCCCCCGCCACCAGCGCGCCGCCGATCACCAGCGCCGCGCCCTGCACGATGAGGTCGCGCTCGGCCCGCTGCACGAACGTCCCCAGCACCAGCCCGGTCATCGCGGGCACCAGCAGGCCGATGACCGCCACCAGCGTGCCCAGGGAGGCCAGCACCCACAGGTCGCGGCCGTTGCGGGCCAGGCCGAAGCGCAGCAGCCCGGCCACGGTCCGCACCTCGCGCGGCAGCGGCTGGTACAGCACGTCGGCCTTGCCGCTCAGCGTGGCGGCCACCGCCTTGGTGACCGGCGTGACCCGGCTGTGGCCCGGCTGGGCCACCACGTACCGGGAGCCGATCGGCAGCAGGGCCACCGGCGTCCCGTCGTCGGACCGGTAGCCCACCATGGGCCCGATGTCGCGTTTCCACCAGCCGTCGTCCAGCCGGACCGAGCGCGTGCGCACCCCGGAGGCCAGCGCGACGGCCTGCAGCGGGTCGGCCCCCCTGGCCTGGCCGGGCGGCGGCGCGGTCACGGTGAACCCGCCGTGCGAGGCCACCAGCCTGGCCGCGGCCAGCGTCGGGGGGTCGGCGGTGACGTCGGCCAGGCGCACCTTGGCCTCGGTGTCGCGGAGCAGCGTGTCGAAGCCGCGGCGGGCCGCCCGCGTCGTGCCGGCCTCGCGTTCCTTGCGCCGCCGCAACGCCTCCAGCTCCTGCGCCCGCCGCCGCTCGACCCGGCGGTCCACGGTGTAGAGGAAACGGATGGCGTGCTCGACCCAGCGGGCCCAGATCGTCTCGTCGGCCAGCAACTGCCAGGTCGAACGGGCGCGCAGCCGGGCGGGCGCGTCGGCGACCAGCCAGTCCCGCTCGGTCACCGCCAGCTCGGCGCCCGCGGTCAGCACGCCGGCCACCCCGTCGGGCATCTCGACCGCGCCCGCCTCGACGGTCATCCACCGCACGCCGTCCACCGACCGGGCCGCGCGCCCGGCGGGCAGCTCGGTCACCGCGTCGGGCAGCAGCGGGACGAACTCGCGCGGCGGCAGCGCGTCGCGCAGGGCGGTGGCCAGCGCGATCATCCCCGCCTCCAGCCCGCGGACGAACTGCCGCACGGCCAGCCCGTACTCGGCGGTGGACATCGTCGCCGACCGGTTGGTGCCCGACAGCTCGCCCAGCCTGGCCAGCGGCAGGCGCGAGACGCGGGTGCCGAGCACCGGACGGCCCACGATGCCGTGCCGGGGCCCCTTGGGCGAGCCCGGCAGCAGCGTGCCCTGCCGGACCCGGCACAGGTAGTGCCACCGGCCGACCGGACGGCCGCCCTCCAGCCGCACCGCGAACAGGTCGACCGCGCCCTCCTCCACCAGCAGCACCTCGTGCACGCCCGACACCACGAACAGGTTCTCCGCCGAGTAGTCCACCGGCGTGGCGGCGTCGGTGAAGAACGGGGCGAAACCGGCCACCTTCAGCACTGCGCCACCCTCCGTGTCATGCGCCGTGTCATCCGCCCTGTCATCCGTCCCGTCATCCGGCGTCGCCGTTCTTGCGCGAGCTCCTGAGCAGCTCGGCGTAGTGGCCGTCGAGCGCCAGCAGCTCGGCGTGCCTGCCGCGTTCGACCACCTCGCCGCGGTCGAGCACGATGATCTCGTCGGCGTCGCGCACGGTGGACAGCCGGTGCGCGATGATCAGGCAGCCGCAGCCGCGTCTGCGCAGGTTGTCGGCGATGGTCCGCTCGGTCTCGGGGTCCAGGGCGCTGGTCGCCTCGTCCAGGATCAGCAGCGTGGGCTGGATCGACAGGGCGCGCGCCAGCTCCAGCCGCTGCCGCTGGCCGCCGCTGAGGTTCCTGCCGCCCTCCAGCACCCGGCTGTTCAGGCCGCCGGGCCGGGCCGCGATCAGGTCGAACAGCGCCGCGTCGCGCAGCGCCGAGACCGCCACCTCGTCGGGCACGTCGTCGCTCCACAACGTCAGGTTGTCGCGCACGGTGCCCTCGAACAGGGTGATGTCCTGGTCCACGTAGGCGACGGAGGCGGCCACGACGGCCCGCGGCAGGTCGTCGCGCGGCCGGTCGTCCAGCAGCACCCGGCCGCCGGTCGGCGTGTACAGGCCGGCGGCCAGCTTGCCGGCGGTGGACTTGCCGCTGCCGGAGTTGCCGACGATCGCCACCCGGCGGCCCGGCACCACGGTGAACGACAGGTTCCTGATCACGGGGGCGGCGAGCGCGTTGTAGCCGAAGGTCACGTCGGCGAACTCCAGCCGCCCGTCCAGGCGCCCGCCCGGGTCGGCCTGCTCGCCGCCGCCGGCGGCCCGCTCGAACGTTCTGGCCATCGGGTACTTCTCGACGTCGTACAGGCGGCAGATGTCGGCCGAGATGTCCTGCAACTGGCCGCCCAGGTTGGTGAGCTGGGTGACCGGCCTGGACAGGGCGGTGAGCAGCGTCTGGAACGCCACCAGCATGCCGACGCTGATCACCCCGTCCACCACGCGCAGCCCGCCGATCAGCAGGATCAGCCCGCTGTTGACGCCGGCCAGCAGCGGCGGCACGACGGTCAGCGTCGCCGTGGCCACGCCCAGCCGCTGCTTGGCGGTGACCGCCTTGGCCAGGAACCCGGCCCAGCGCTGGAACGCCGTCGGCTCGGCGCCCGTCGCCTTGACGGTCTCCACGAGCTGCAGCGTGTTGAACGTGGTGGAGGTCAGGTTCCCCAGGTCGGCCCGCAGCGCCGCCACCGCGTCCGTCCGCGCCCGCGACACCTGGCGCAGGACCGCGATGTTCAGCAGCGCCATCGACACCCCGACCAGCCCGAGCAGCAGGTCGTAGCGGATGAGCACGGCCGCGTAGAACAGCACCAGGACCAGGTTCACCAGCGTGACGGCCAGGTCCCGGGACAGGATCTCGGCCACGCCGTCGTTGGCCTGCACCCGTTTGGCCACCTCGGCCGGACGGCGCTGGAGGAAGAACTCCACCGGCAGCCGCAGCAGATGGCGGAAGAAGCGGGCCGAGCTGACCAGGCCGAGCCGGATCTCCAGCCGCAGCAGGTAGTGCCGCTGCACCGAGGTCAGCACGAACACCACGACCGCGGTGACCCCCATCGCGAACAGCAGCGGCACCAGGTAGCCGGGGTCGCGCCCGGTCAGGATCCGGTCGATGAACACCCGGCTGAACGCCGGCCCGATGATGCCCGGCACGACCAGCAGCAGGCTGGCCAGCAGCACCAGCGGGAGCGCCCGGCCCGACGGCATCCGCCGGGCCAGCAGGGCCTGCCCGACCCGGGCGGGCCGGCCGCCGGGCTGGAAGTCCGGCCCCGGCTCGAACGTCAGGACCACGCCGGTGAAGCCGGAGTCGAAGTCGTCCCAGTCGATCATCCGGGGGCCGCTCGCCGGGTCGTTGACCGCGACGGCCTTCCTGCCGAACCGGCTGCGCACCCCCTCCAGGACCATGAAGTGCTGGAACGCCCAGAACACGATGGCCGGCTCGGTCAGCGAGCGCAGGTCCGCGGCCTCCATCTGGAAGCCCCTGGCGATCAGCCCGTACCGGCGGGCGGCGGCCACCACGCTGGAGGCCTTGGCGCCGTCGCGGGAGACGCCGCAGGCCGAGCGGAGCTCCTCCAGCGGCACGAACTTGCCGTGGTAGCCGAGGATCATCGCCAGCGAGGCGGCCCCGCACTCCACGGCCTCCATCTGGATCACCGTCGGCGTGCGCCGCCGCCACCTCCACCGTCGCCGCCGCCGTACGGGGGCCGCCGGGGGAGCGGGCGCGGCGGCCTCCCCGGGGCGGTCCGCATGCCCCTGCTCGGGGACGCCGGTGGTGGTCACACGTCCCTCCCGGGGGCGCTGGTCGTGGTCACGCATCCCTCCTCCGGCCGGGCGGCGGCGCACTTCACGCGGCCCACCTCAACGCCCGAGCAGCAGGTCGAACAGCGTCTGGCTGCCCAGCCCGATCGCGCCGCTGACGGACACCTGCGACTGCAGGCCCACCGGCGGCCCCGTCCTGGTCGACCAGGCGTAGCCGGACGGCGTGCCGGCGTCGCGCACCAGGTCCACGATCACCAGCCTGGACGGCGTGCCGCGCAGGTAGCCGCGCGCCGGGTCCTCGCCGCCCACCAGGTCGGCGGCCTGCTCGGTCATCACGGGGTAGGCGCTGACCGACGCGACCCGGCCGCGCAGCAGCCCGTACGCGCCGGGCGGCGCCGAGGAGACCGCCAGATCGACCGGCTTGCCCGGCACCACGCCCATCGCCCGGTCGACCGGCACGAACAACATCGCCACCAGCCGGTCGCCCGGCGCGTCCGTACGCTCGATGAGCAGCAGCTCCTCGCCCTCCCTGACCACGTGCCCCGGCACGGCGGAGCCGGCGACCACCCGCCCGCCGAACGGGCTGCGCACCACCTGCTCCGACCCGCCGTCGGCGGCGATGACCGCCACCGCCTGGCCCTGCCGCACCGCCTCGGCCGGCTGGACGAGCATCGAGCGCACCGTCCCGCCGTACGGGCTCTGCAGCCGCGCCGTGCCGCCGGGATGCGTCAGCAGCCCCGCCGCGGGCACCGTGACCGGCAGCCGTCCGGCGAAGAACCACACCCCCGCGGCCATCACGATGATCAGCACCACGAACGTGGCGATCCACCCGCGCGGAGAGGCCAGCAGCGTCGGCGAGTCCAGCTCGTCGGGCTCCCGCATGCGCTGCAACGCCTTGAACCGGAACTTCATCACGCCGTCCCCTGGGAGCGGCCGCCGGGCCGCCGTCGTGCCGTCATGTGCCCATCACCGCCGGCTGCCGACGATCAGCTCGCCGACGCTGCCCTCGGTCAGGTAGTCCAGGCCGCTGGCCAGCGCGAAGTCGGCGGCGTCCCCGCCGCCCAGCGCGCACACGGCCAGGTCCATGGCCGTGCCGGCCAGGTAGAGCGTCTGGTAGAGCACGCCCACGTGCTTGAGGACCAGCGAGTAGCCGATCGTCTCGTACTTCCACATCACCCGGCCGAAGCGGGCGGTGACGGTCAGCACCACCTGCGGGTCGCCGGTGAGCTGGGCCGCCGACCTGGCGCGCTCGACCAGTGCCCGCACGGCGGGGGCGGGCGGCGAGACCAGTTCCAGCGCGTGCCCGGCGGTGTCGTAGTGCCACAGCCCAGGCTCGGCCCCCTGGCAGGACACGATCAGCGGATAGACCTCCAGCTCGTGCACCGAGCCGCCGGAGGGGTAGGGCCGGTCGGTCAGCTCCTGGCCGTCCGGCGAGGTGAACACGGCCCGCCGCCGCATCGTCCGGTAGAGCAGCTCGCCGAGCTGGGTCAGGGTGATGGGCGCGTCCGGGTCGTGCTCGCGCAGGGAGCGGCGGCGTTCCAGCGTGTCGGTGAGGCTGGGGTCGGTCTTGGCCAGCAGCTCCAGATCGGGGCGCGGCAGCTCGATCCGCTCGCCGGCGAACGGCGGGGGATCGGCGGGCACCGGGCCGAAGCGGGGGGTGAAGGCGTACGTGCCGCCGTAGCGGCCGGTGCAGCGGGGGCCGCGGCTGTGGGCGTGCAGCCACAGGTCGCGCGGGTGCCACTGGGCCTGGCGCAGGTCGTCGTCCTCCGGGCCGGTGGCGAGCACGCCCGCCGCCGCCAGGAACCGCAGCACCTGCGCCCGCCCCTGGCCGCCGTCGTTCGCCAGTTCCGCCGGGGTCGTCCAGGACGCCAGCGCGCCGAGCAGCCCGCAGGCGGCGGGCGACAGCTCGACCGCCGCCGGGCTGCGCGGGGAGCGCACGGTCAGCACGCCCTCCCCGGCGGTGACGACGGCGAAGCGCGACAACCTGATCGGCGTGTCCGCCGCCGGCGCGGGCGCGGGCTCCACGTTCCCGGCGCCGACCGGGCGCAGCCGGGCCCCCGCCGCGGCGTACTCCAGCAGGCCGGCCCTGGACAGGCGGCGTACCAGCAGGTTCCAGCGCAGCAGCCCGGCCTCGCCCACCATCGCCGCCAGGGCGGTCTCGCCCGCGTCGCCGCCGGCCAGGATCCGCAGGGCGGCCGCGGCGCCGGCGTCGAGCCCGCGCAGGCCGAGCGAGCCGGCCGGCGTGGAGACGCGCACCTCGCCGTCCGCCTCGGTCAGCTCCGCGTCCCGCCGCAGCCGCAGCTTGGTCTCGTCCATGGCCCGCTCCTCTCCGTCACCAGGGGCCCCGCGAACCGGTCAGAAGAAGACGCTGGTCGGGTTGAGCTCGTCCTCGGCGCGGGGCTCGGGGACCCAGCCGAGCGCGACCGGCACGTCGTACAGCCGGCCGGGGCCGAGCCGCCGCCAGAAGTGCCGCATGCCGGGCGCGATCACCCGGACCACGCTGAGCTCCAGGTCCGGACGGCTCTGGTCGAGCGCGATGACCTCGATCCCGGCCGCGGCGGCCCTGGCCACGCAGGTCTGCACGTCACCGGCCAGGTCGCCGCCGTCCGAGCGGGCGTAGTCGGCCAGGGTGCGGGGACGCGCGGCGGGGTCGGGCACCAGCCACGGCTCCGCGGCCAGCTTGGTCTCCTTCCACCAGGCCAGCGTGGCGACGTCGTCGTCCAGGTAGAGCGTCTCGCCGTGCTCGTCGCGCCGCTCCACCGAGGGCAGGAACTGGTTGACCTCGGTCAGCGTCCTGATGGCGGCGATGCGCGGGTCCAGGTGCGCGCCGAACCCGACGATGACGTCCTCCACCGGGTGCCCAAGCCGGTGCGAGACCCCGACGAACGCCGGGATGCCGAGGTCGGTCGTGATGTCGAGCAGCCACAGGTCGCGGTCCATGCCGCGGTAGAACTCGCGCACGGTGTCGACGTACGGGTCGCGCAGCGAGTCCAGGTCGAAGGCCGGCCGCCGGGCCCGGTTGTACCACCACAGGGCCACCGCGTCGCGCTCGACCAGCTCGCAGAAGCCCTGCAGGACGGCCTCCTCGATCGAGTTGCCCGAGGCGTTGCCGTTGGAGTCGCCCACGCAGTAGAAGTGGCGCTCCAGGTCGGGGTGGCCGTACCAGGCGTAGCCGGCGGGCACCAGCCGCTCCCGCTCCTCGGTCAGCGACCAGGCGGGCGACCAGTCGATCGGCAGGTCCGTACGGAACCGCTCGGGCACCAGGTGCAGCCGGTGCGCGGGGTCCTTGTTCCACTCCTCGCGGCCGGCGTACTGGGCGTCGGAGAAGTGCAGCAGCGACTCGGGGTGGACGGCCACCGCAGGGTCGAGGTCGGCGTAGGCGGCCTCGGTGACCGGCTCCTCGCCGCGCCAGACCCCCGAGTAGCGCTCGATGGCCTCGCACAGCGCGCTCACCTTGGCCTGCACCTCGGTCCGGCCCTTGCCGCCGCTCTGCCCCCGCAGGTTGCGCCGCAGCAGGTCCATGTTGTCGCCGATCATGGCGAAGTTGTGGCCGGCGGTGAAGCTGTAGGTGACGCCGTTGTCCTGCTCGGCGAAGGTGTGCAGCCGGGTGACCGCGCCGATCAGCGGGCTGATGTGCTTCTCCAGCCGGGCGTACGTGCGCGCGGGCGGCTCGATGCGGTAGCCGCCGTCGGTGACGTGCCGGGCGCTGCGCGCCGACAGCGCGACCTTGGGGCTGCGCTGGCTGATCAGCGTGGGATCGCCGCAGGCCGGGCACTGCGGCAGCCGGACCAGGGTGTGCTCCATGACGCCGAGCGTGCGCAGGTCGACGGTGGTCATCCGGCCTTCCAGCCGCGAGGGGGCCGCCCCGGCGGCGATCCGCGCCAGCTCCACGGCCAGCAGCCCGCCCGCCACGGCCGGACCGGCGGGCGCCGACTCCCGCGCCGGGTGGAAGGGCGCCCCGCCGCCGCGCTTGCCCGCCAGGTACCGCTCGACCTGCCGGTTCCCGGTCAGCCGCTGCGCCAGGCAGGCCCAGCAGCCGGTACGTCCCGGCTGGAGCACCGGGCCGACCCACAGCGTGATCCCGCCCGGCTTCACCAGCGCCCACGGGTGCCCGGCGGCCAGGTAGGCGGCGTTGAGCCGGTCGAGCGCCGGATCGAGGTAGTCGCCGGCCACCACGACCGACATCGTCCCGCCGGGCTCGGCGGCCGCCTCCTCCACGCTCGCCGTACGTATGCGTAGTCCGTGCTCGCGCAGCACCGGGAGCAGCGCCGCGGCATCGGCCCCCGCGCAGGGCACGACGGTGAATTCGGCGCGGGAGAGCGCCTCATGGGCGTGGACCGGGTCAATTCCCTGCGCGTCCCAGAATGCCAGCGTGCTGTCCGGCCAATCCGGGCGGCCATTGGCGAGATGGCCGAATGCGGCGAATTTGCGAATGGCGATCAGCGTCTGCGGCAGCGGCACTTCGTCGCTCAGCGCGCTCGCGATCTCCGCGACGGTACGCCGTCCGTCCAGGTAGGGAAGGAGTTTCCCGGCCCCCGCCGACCGGACGAGGTAGTGCTGACCCTCGGCCAGGAGAAACACCTTCGACCCGTCGATGACCTGGGGTGTGAAGTGCGCCTTGAGACGTGGGCGGTCCATGGCCCTCCCCGTGTCGGGTCCATATCGGTTGATCGCAGAGTCGCATCGGGCCGGATCCGGTGTAAAGACGTAATTCCGGCGTACGCATTTCACCGGTACGACGGGCGAAAATACGTATTGGTCCGTCGGGAATGCGCATGTGCCGCGGCATGGGCCGACTGTTGAACCTGGTGCCAATAGTCCGGATTAGTCGGATTCGTGCGCCCAGGTATTGACAGCCCGCCCGCCTGAGGCGGCATGATCCTGGTGGACAGTTTCAGGGGGGCCGAACTGTGGGGAGTGGCGATGTCTTCGGGACAGCCGCTGCTACACCGTGACGTCGAGACCGCCGCGATGCGGGAGGCGTTGTCGAGGGTCCGTGCCGGCGGCCCCTCCGTCCTGCTGATCCAGGGGGCCCGGGGCATGGGCAAGACGACCTTGCTCAACGCCGCGCTGGCGGCCAGGGGCGAGGTGGGGGCGCTGCTGCTGATGGCCCGGGGCCACCCCACCGAGCGCGACCACCCGTTCGGCGTGGTCCGCCAGCTCTTCGAACCGCTCATGACCGCCGGGCGCGCGCCGCCGTCCGGCGGGAGCGCCGTCGTCGGCCCCGACCTGGGCGGCGGGCTCGACCGGGGCCACCCCGTCACCCCCGACCTGCTGCACGGCCTCTACCGGGCCACCCGCTCCTTCACCGGCGACCGGCCGCTGATCATCGCCGTCGACGACGTGCACCACACCGATCCGCAGTCCTCCCAGTGGTGCTCCTACATCGCCCGGCGGCTCGACGGCCTGCCCATCGCGATGGTCCTCACCACCGCCGGCGCCGGCGCCGACTCCGGCGGCCCCGACGACCTGGTCAGGGACCTGGCGGCGCTGCCGTACACGCGGCTGCTGCGGCCCGCGCCCCTGTGCGCCCAGTGCGCCGCCCGGCTCATGGAGTCCGTGCTCGGCGGCGGCAGGGAGACCGGGGAGGAGATCGGCGAGGACGTCGCCGCCGCCTGCCACCGGCTCACCCAGGGCAACCCGCTGCTGCTGCGGGAGCTGGCCGGGCGGCTCGGCCGGTCCGGCGTGCGCCCGGTGAGCGGCGAGCTGCCCCGGGTGCTGGAGATCGGCGCGCTGGCGCTGACCGAGACCGCGCTCGGCTGGTTGTCCGGCAGCGGCTCCGGCGTGGACGCCGCGGGCGTCGACCTGCTGCGCAGCCTGGCCATCGTGGCGCCCGAGGACGGCATGGAGGTCGCCTCCATGATCGCCGGGCACGGCCAGGACACCGCCAGGGCGGCGGGGGAGACGCTGCGCCGCGCCGGGCTGGTCACCGGCACGCCGCCCGACCGCTTCGCCCATCCGCGCATCCAGCAGGCGGTGCTGGCCGGGATGGACCCGGGCGAGCGCGACCGGCTGCACCGCCGTACCGCGGCGTTGCTGTACCGGCTGGGCGCGCCGCTGCGCCGCTCGGCCCGCCACCTGATGTCGGCCGGCCCGACCGGCGACCCGCTCACCGTCACCGTGCTGCGCGAGGCCGCCGGCGAGGCCGCCGCCAGGCACTCGTGGCAGGACGCGACCGGCTACCTGCACCGCGCGCTGGCCGAGAGCGACGACCAGGACACCGTGCTGGAGGTCACCGCCGAGCTGGGCGCCGTGGAGAAGCACCGCGACCTGCCCGCCTGCCTGCGCCACCTGCGCACGGCCTACGGCCGGGTCAGGACGGCCCCGCACGCCCTGATGTCGCTGGCGCCGTTCGCCGACATCCTGGTCACCGCGAACTCCGCCGAGGCCGCCGAGGTCTTCGCCGGCGCGGCCGAGAGCGCCGCCGCCGCCCCGCAGTTCGGCGGGGCCGACCTGCTGCTCGTGTTCGCCGCCCAGGCGCTGCTGTGGGGCCGCTCGGCCGGACGGCTCGGCCTGCGCCGGCTCGGACGCTCCCTCGGCACGCTGGTCAGCCCGGCGGCCCGGGAGTTCCTCAGCGTGCTGGCCCTGGCCACCGGCGCGCGGGGCCGCAGCCTGCCGCGCACGCTCGCCCAGACCCGGCGCTGCCTCGACGGCCAGGGCCCGGTGCCGGCGGCCGCCGTGCTGCCGCTGGTGTGGGGCGACCGCCTCGACGAGGCCTCCTACTGGGCCGAACGCCTGGTCAGCGAGACCCAGGAGGCCGGCTCCGGCACCGGCCTGGCGCTGGCGCTGCTGACCAGGGCCGAGGTGCGCTACCAGCTCGGCAGCCTGGAGGCCGGGCTGGCCGACGCCGAGGCCGCCGTCGCCAGCGCGCGCGAGTGCCAGGCCGAGGGCTTCCACGTGGCCGCCGCCGCCTGCGCCGCCCGGGTGCTGGTGGAGTTCGGCGACCTGGAGGCCGCGGAGTCCGCGCTGAAGTCGGTCGCCCCCTACGGCGACTGGCACCCCCTGATCTCCGGACAGGCCCTCGACGCCCTGGGCCGCCTCCGGCTCGCGCAGGGCCGCCCGCGCGACGGCCTGCTGACCCTGCTGGAGTGCGGCCGCCGCCTGACCGCCGCCGGCATCACCAACCCGGCCTGCGTGCCCTGGGGCACGAACTCGATCCTGGCCTACGTCCTGTCCGGGGAGCGCTCGGCGGCCCGCATCGTGGCCGAACGGGAGCTGGAGCTGGCCCGCGCCTGGGGCGCGCCCACCGTCGTCGCCCGCGCGCTCAGCGCGGGCAGCCTCGCCCACGAGGGCCGGGTCCGGCTCGACATGCTGCACGAGGCCGTCGCCCTGCTGGGCAGCCGGGGCGCCCGGCTCGAACACGCCAGGGCCCTGCTGCGCCTCGGCATCGCCCAGCGGCAGGCCGGCGACGACGGCAAGGCCCACGAGACGCTGGCCCTGGCGCTGCGGCTGGCCGCCGACTGCGGCGCGGGCCGCCTGGCCGCGCTGGCCGACAAGCACCGCGCCGCCACCGCCCCGGCCCGCGTCGCCACCCTCACCCCCGGCCAGGACGACCACGTGCTGACCGTCGGCGAACGCCGGGTCACCGACCTGGTGCTGCGCGGGATGAGCAACCTGGAGGTGGCCACGACGCTGTCGATCAGCAAGCGCACCGTGGACACCCATCTGGCCCGCATCTACCGCAAGCTCGGCATCCACACCCGCGCCGAACTCGCCGTCATCCTCACCGGCCTGTCCGACGACGACCCGCCCGCCGCCGAACCCGTGCCCACCGGCCCCCACGAGTACCTGTGAGCCACCCAGGCCTGTTCCAGGCAGTCAACCGGCTCGTCACCTACGACGAACGCCAGCGGATGGTCCCCCGCGACCGCGGCCTGCTCACCGCACTCGTCGACGCGGCCCGCGCCCGGGACCCCGCCGACCACACCACGCTGCGCGCGCTCGGGATCGGGCTGCTGGTTCTGGGCGAGTACGGCGACGCGATCCGCCACCTGAACCGTGCGCTCGACCTGGCGGACACGAGCGGCAGGCGGATCGCCGCGTCGCTCAACCTGGCCGACGCCCATCGGTACGCAGGGGACGCGGCAGCCTCGGAAGCCCTGTGCCGCGCGATGCTCGCCCTCGCCAGGAAGGAGGTGCCGGAGATGGTGTGCTTCTCGCTCCAGCATCTCGGCAAGACCCTGGCCGACCTGGGCCGCACGCAGGAGGCACGCGAGGTGCTGCAGGAGGCCCTCGCCCTGCGCACGGCCGGAGGCGACCTCGAGCTGATCGCCAGAACCCGGGCGGCCCTGCGATCACTCGACGCGGGCGCCGATCGCTGACTGATCCGCCGGACGGCCGGTCGCCGGGGCTTCATCCTGCTCCCTCAGCCGAGCCGGTACAGTTCACCGCCGCCCTCGCCGGACGTGCCGCCGTATGTGCTCGCGGGAACCCTCGTGCCGTGCTGCCGCACCCATTGGGCGATGGCGGGGTCGCCGCTCATGGGGCCGCTCCGGCCCGGCCCGCCGATCACGATGTGGCGCAGTTCGCCTCGGCGGACGTACTCCTGCAGCCTGGCCACCGTCATCGCCGGGTCCTGCCCGGTGAAGCCGCCCATCGCGATCACCGGCTCGCCGGTCGTCACCACGAGCATGCCGCCCCGCCCTTGGGGCGGCGCCTGACCGTTCCCGGCCTGACCGTTCCCCGCCACGATCACCCAGCGCAGCCATGGAATCCAGTCGGGCGTCCGGTTCAGCAGCGCGAACGACCACGCCCCCGTGACAGCGACGCCCCCGGGCAGCACCCACGACCACCGGACCGGCCCCCGGTACGCGCCGTACAACAACACCCCGCCCACTCCGGCCAGTGCGGCGATCGCGGGGGCCAGCGACGTGGTGTAGTACGGGTGGAACACCCCCTTGGCGAAGCTGAACGCCGCGTAGTTCTCCAGCTCCTGCGCGACCTGCCACGTTCGTCGACGCTGGCGTTGTCGGCGATCGTGATCCGAAACCGGTAGGGGAACGTCTCTGCCAGATAGGTGTGCAGTCTGCGCACGCTGCACGCCAGCACATGCTGCTCGTTGTAGACCGGAATGGCGATCTCCACCATGCGATCCATGACCAACTCCTCGCTCGCTCGAAGGGCCTCTCAAAGGTGTGGCCGCGGAGTCGATCACCTGGCGGCGACGTCCCCTGCGCCGTGACCGGCCGGCATCGGGCTGCGGTGGCCACAGGAAACGTCAGGAGCTCCGTTCTCCTCGTGTCGACCGCCGGACCACCTCAGCCGCCCCCGCCCCCGCCCCCGCCAGGCGTGCCGCCGGTGACAGCCTGTATCTCCCGCCCGGTCAGCTCCTGCAGCGTCCCGCCGTCGGTGTTGCTGAGGATGACACCGACCCAGCCGGTGTACGGGTAGATGTTCCAGCTGGCGCCGACACCGGGGTTGGCGCCGGCGCGCCCGTGCACCCACTGACCGCTGACGATGCGGACCGGCATGTGGTAGGCCCCGAACGACTGCGGCCCGTGGGGGGACCTGGGCGCGGTGAGCACCTCGGCCCAGGGCCGTTCCAGCACCGTGCCTTCGCTCAGGGCGTGCGCGAACCGGACCAGATCCGGTGCGGTGGCGAAGCCCCCGTCCCCTGGGGCGTCGATGAAGCCGCGGCCCGGGTTCTTGCCCGGCGTGGACCGGTTCGAGCTGCTCTTGCCCAGGTTGCGGACGGCGTCCACCACACTGCCGTCAGCCAGCGTCATGTGAGGGTGCGCGATGTGCGCATCGGTGAGCCACTGCCGCCTGGTGTAGAACGCCGAGCCGGTCATGCCGCAGCGTTTGAAGATGTTCTCCTCGACGTAGTCCCAGTACGTCCTGCCGGTCACCGCCTCCACGATCAGCGCCGGGATGACGACGTCGGCGCCGGCGTGGTCGGTGGGGGTGCCAGGGGCGGCCACCAGCTTCGCCTTCCGGGCCCACCGCTCGTAGAACTCGTGCACCTCCTCCCGGCTCCGGAAGATGCGCTGCGGGTCCTCCTCCGGGGTGCTCAGCCCGGAGGTGCCGGAGAGCAGGTGATGGACGGTCACCTGCTCGGCGACGTCCTTGGCGTAGCCGGTCAGGTGGGTGCCCACCGTGTCCGACAGCTTCACCTTGCCCTGCTGCACCAGCTGCAGGACGGCCACCGCGCCGAACGGCTTGCCCGCCGAACTGAGGCTGAACGCGGTGCCTTCGTGAATGCGGATCCCCTTCTCCTTGTCCGCCATGCCGTAGCTGCGGGACAGCACCGTCCGGCCCCGGTGCGACAGCAGCACCACGCCGGAGAACCTGCCGTCCGCGGCCAGCTTCGCCACGTACCGGTCGTAGTCTCCGCCGGGACGGGTGTCCGGCGGGATGCCGGGGCCGGTCGCGGCCGGACGGCGCTGCCGGTTGCCGGGCCGCCCGCCTGCCAGCGGCGCGCCGGCCGCCACCACGCCGGCCGCCGCGAGCCCGCTCCACCCGAGCAGCCGCCGCCGGCCGACGCCACCTGCAGAGTCCATGATCACGGTCCTTTCCTGACGACGAACCGACCGCTGCAGGTCTGACCGCGCCCGCCGTCGGCAGCCGATCACCACCATGTGGCCGGTGGCACTACTGAAGAGGGAGGACTGTTGCGGTGGCGTATGCGCTTTTCGATACGTCCGCGATACATCGAATTCCCGACATCAGGGCACTGGCCGCAGGCCGCGCGACAGCCCGGGGCTGTGGCCGGCGGCCCTGGCAGGCCGTCGAACATGGGGGAGACCTCGCCGACGAAGAACGGTCCCTGATCGGGCCGCGCTCACCGCTGGGCGAGCGCGGCCCGAGGCCGGATCTGCGCCGGCTGGGCAACACGGTGACGCGGCGGTTTCGTACCGACGACCTGGGGGACGTGACCTGCCGGGCGAGGACGAGCGGCCGGCCGGCCTGGAGGTCCGAACTCCGTACAGTCCCCGGGGCCGGCGGTCCGACGGCCTGGGGACGGGCTTCCGCAGCCGCGGGCGGGCTTCGCCGGGAAAGGCAGGGTGGTCTTGGTGCCTGGGAGGAGGCCGGCGGCCCGGTCGTCGAAACGAAGAAGCCCCAGTCGTCCGGCATCTGCCGTCCGCTGGGGCTTGACCGCTGTCCGGACCGGACCGAAACCCGGCCTGACTCCGAAGAGCGTGAGTGGACGATACTGGGATTGAACCAGTGACCTCTTCCGTGTCAGGGAAGCGCTCTCCCGCTGAGCTAATCGTCCTTGTTGAGTTGTCACTCAGAGCGGAAGACGGGATTCGAACCCGCGACCCTCACCTTGGCAAGGTGATGCTCTACCACTGAGCCACTTCCGCATGGCGCACTTAACTTTACCGGACCCAGGAGAGTCCGTTGTACCACCGAGGTGGAGACGGGATTTGAACCCGTGTAGACGGCTTTGCAGGCCGCTGCCTCGCCTCTCGGCCACTCCACCAGGAGTATGACTCCGAGCGGAAGACGGGATTCGAACCCGCGACCCTCACCTTGGCAAGGTGATGCTCTACCACTGAGCCACTTCCGCGTGAATCCCCCGCGAACTCGCGGGGCCACGGGAAAACCATATCGTCTTCGCGGAGTGCCCGTGCGCAGCCCGAGCCCCGTGGGGCGAAATTCAGCGGATGACGCGCACATCCTTGGCCTGGACGAACATGACACGATGCCCGAGCTGGATCTGGTGGTACCGGACGGACCCCGTGACCCGCACGTGCCTGGCCGGGTTGAAGGCGCCGGCCGAGTAGAAGGAGCCGGTGAAGGTGCCGCCCAGCGAGTACGACTGCCCCGGCCCGATCCGGTACTGCAGCGGCGTCAGCGGCTGGACCCCGCCCCCGTGGTAGGCCGACCGTTCCGGGTAGGCGCGGCCGTACACCTTGGTGCCCGCGGCCAGCGGCGTGACCAGCGGGCCCTTCGCCGGCACGGCCGTGGGGGCGGAGGACGGGTTGAGGAACCAGGCCCGCTGCCCCAGGTACCAGATCGCCGTCCAGTCGCCCTGCCGTCCGGCCACCGCGAACCGCTGCCCGGTCGAGGCGCGCGCGCTGTGGTCGTAGACGCTGTACGTGCTCGGCTTCCCGGGGTGCTTGCCGGCGTCGGTGACCAGCGGGGCGCTCTCGCTCGGCCGGGTGTGCAGCCACACGCTGGCCGCGCCGTGCTCCGGGCACCGGCGGCCGGGCTTGGTGCTGACGCAGCCGGTGTAGTACGGCCGGTTGTCCTCGTAGGACGGCCGGATGATCACCGACGAGCCCGTCCCGTCGCCCTTGATCGGGTGGTTCATCAGCTCGAAGTAGTGCGCCCAGTCCCAGTAGGGGCCGGGGTCCTCGTGCATGCCGGCGACCGCCTGGGCCGTGGCGCCCGGCACGTTGTCGTGGCCCAGGATGTGGGCGCGGTCGAGCGCGATGCCGTACCGGCCGGCGAGGTAGCGCACCAGCCTGGCCGACGACCGGTACATCGCCTCGGTGTACCAGGAGCCCCTGGCCAGGTAGCCCTCGTGCTCGATGCCGATCGAGCGGGCGTTGAAGTCCCAGTTGCCGGCGTGCCAGGCGATGTCGTTCGTCGGGACGTGCTGGGCGACGTGCCCGTCCCGGGAGCGGACCGTGTAGTGCCAGCTCACGTACCTCGGGTTGCCGACCATCGACGGAATGCCCTGGTAGCCGCCCTCGGTGTCGTGGATGACGATGTAGTCGACCTGGCGGCGGCCCGCGACCCGGTCGTGGTTGCCGTAGCCGCGGTCCTTCTTCCTGCCGTACCTCTCGTGCGCGGCCGGCATCCACTCGCACCTGAGGCTGCTCGGGCACTCGGCCGACGATCCGGCGGAGTCGGCGGCGGTCAGCGGCTGCTCGTCCTGGGCGGGCACGTCCCAGTCGGACTCGTCGGCCGACTCCGAGTCGTCGTCGCCCTCGGGCTCCATGTCGGAGAAGAAGAACGGGTCGTCGTCCTCGTCGGAGTCGTCGCCGGTCGCGCTCTTGGCCGGGGCCGCGGGCGGGCGCAGGCCGGGCACGGCGTCCAGCCGCACGTCGAAGCCGTCGTCCGTGCGGCGCGCGACGCCCTCGCGCAGCACCGCGAACACCTCGTCGGCGAACGACCGCGCGGCGAGCGGGTCGCGCGTGCCCGAGTAGCGGGCGACGGCCCCGTACCAGTCGGCCGGGTCGGGGCTGGGACGGCGCTGGTAGGAGGCGAGCAGGGCGGCGCCGCCCCTGATGTTGGCGCGCGGGTCCGCGCGCAGCGCCCGCGGCGCGACCCCGGCCAGCCGCCCGGCCAGGGCAAGCGTCGCCTCCGGCACCACGCCCGCCGACGTGCCGGCCCCCGCCATCAACCGCGCCGCCGACCGCGCCGCCGAGCGGGGGAGCGGGCGGCTGTCGTCGCCTCTGGCGTCGCCCGGCGCGAAGCCCTCCGGGGCCGGGCCCGCCTGCTCGGCGGCCACGACGTCCACCAGGTGCATCGGGCCGTATCCGCCCGCCGTGCTGGGACGGCCGCCGTTGGCGTCCCACCGGGACTCCAGGTACGACACCCCGAGCAGCACGCTCACCGGCACCCCGAACTCCGCCGCGGCCGCCGCGAAGTCGGCCTGCCGCCCCTGCTCACGGACGCCCGCGCCGCCCGCGCCGCCCGTGACGGCGGGCGCGGCCGGAACGACCGGGCCGCCGGCGACGACGCCCACCCCGGCGGACAAGCTGGCGGCCAGGACGGCGGCAAGCCGAAGCTGCATGACATCTCCCCACGGAAAGGCACTGCTCGATCACCAAACGTAACCATTCCCAGAAAGGGATGTGTCAGACGGGTCGGATGATACGGATGAGAATCGCTGGCCCGCCGCCCGGAGATCGGCAGGGGGAGAAGCGAAGCGTCCTGAAGTTAAATCCTGCCCGATTCCGGGCAGGATGTTGGCGTGTCTCGCTCCAGGTGCGTAATGTCCTCGTCTGTGTCCACGGCGCGGCATCCCTACGAAGACCTCATCGCCCATCTCACCCGGACGAGCGCGCTCGACCCAGGAGAGGCGGCCCGCGTGGTCGCCGACGTGTTGTCGTACTTCTCCGAGCCGGTCGAGGAGTTCGTACGCCGCCGTCACGGCGAGCTCAAGGCCCGCGGCCTGACCAACGACGAGATCTTCCCCCGGATCGCCGCCGAGTTACCCGCACGCCGGGTAGCGGCACCAGAGCTGTCGCTGCGGCAGCTCCGCAGGATCGTCTACGGATAAAGAGGAGACCTCGATGTGCGGAATCGTGGCCTACGTGGGCCCCAAGGACGCGGCGCCCATCCTGCTGGAAGGGCTGCAGCGGCTTGAGTACCGGGGCTACGACTCCGCCGGGGTCGTGGTGTCGAACAAGGGACTCAAGGTCCGCAAGGTCAAGGGCCGCGTCGCCGACCTGGCCAAGGTCGTGCCGGTGCGGTTCAAGGGCAACCACGGCATCGGCCACACCCGCTGGGCCACCCACGGCGTGCCCAGCGACGAGAACGCCCATCCGCACCTGTCGGCCGACCAGCGCATCGCGGTCGTGCACAACGGCATCATCGAGAACGCCGGCGAGCTGCGCGCCAAGCTTGAGGCCGACGGCGTGAAGTTCCTGTCCGAGACCGACACCGAGGTCCTGGCCCACCTGATCGCCCGCGCCGCCGACGAGAACGACTCCCTGGAGGAGGCGGTCAGGAAGACGCTCAAGACCATCGTCGGCACGTACGGCATCGCGGTGATCGACGCCGAGCGGCCGGGCGAGGTGGTCGTGGCGCGCAACGGCAGCCCGATCGTGCTCGGCATCGGCGAGAAGGAGATGTTCGCCGCCTCCGACGTCGCCGCCCTGGTCCGCTACACCCGCCAGGTCGTGCACCTGGAGGACGGCGAGCTGGCCGTGCTCAAGGCCGACGGCTTCCACACCTTCGCCAGCGACGCCCGCGAGACCGCCAAGGAGCCGCTGACCGTCGACTGGGACGCCGGCCACTACGACACCGGCGGCTACGAGCACTACCTGCTCAAGGAGATCTCCGAGCAGCCCGAGACGATGACCCGCACGATGAGCGGCCGCCTCGACGAGCGCTTCCACGTCGCCCACCTCGGCGGCCTGAACATGGACGCCCGCGAGACGCGCTCGTTCCGCCGGGTGAAGATCATCGGCTGCGGGTCGGCGTACTACTCGGGGCAGATCGGCGCGCAGCTCATCGAGGAGCTGGCGCGCATCCCGGCCGACGCCGAGCCGGCCAGCGAGTTCCGCTACCGCAACCCCGTCGTGGACCCCGACACCCTCTACGTCGCGATCAGCCAGTCGGGCGAGACCTACGACACGCTGGCCGCCGTCCAGGAGCTCAAGCGCAAGGGCGGCCGGGTGATCGGCATCGTCAACGCCGTGGGCAGCGCCATCGCCCGCGAGGTCGACGGCGGCATCTACCTGCACGCCGGGCCCGAGGTGTCGGTCGCCTCGACCAAGGCGTTCACCTCGACCTCGGTCGCCTTCGCGCTGCTGGCGCTGCACCTGGGCCGGGTGCGCGACCTGTCGCCGGCCGACGGGCGGCGCATCGTGGAGGGCCTGCGCCGGCTGCCCGGCCAGATCGAGGAGATCCTCGCCCAGGGCGACAAGATCGCCGAGCTGGCGCAGAAGTACGCCAAGCACCCGAGCATGATGTTCGTCGGCCGGGTCAGGGGCTACCCGGTGGCCCGCGAGGGCGCGCAGAAGCTCAAGGAGATCTCGTACGTGCACGCCGAGGCGTACCCGGCCAGCGAGCTCAAGCACGGCCCGCTCGCGCTGATCGGCCCGGACATGCCGACGGTCGCGATCGTCCCCGACGACGAGCTGCTCGACAAGAACCTCACCACGCTCGGCGAGATCCGTGCCCGCGGCGGCCAGGTGCTCATGGTCGGCCACCGCGAGCCCGACGCCAAGCTGGCCGACGACGTGATCGTGATCCCGAAGAACGAGATCGAGCTCGACCCGCTGCTGCTGACGATCCCGCTCCAGCTGCTGGCCTACCACGCGGCGGTCGCCCTCGGCAGGGACGTGGACAAGCCTCGCAATCTCGCCAAGAGCGTGACTGTGGAATAAATTCCGCCACAATCCTCGCAGGGTAGTGTTATCTGGCTGCTTACCACATAAATTCATTACTGTGCGGCAGTTCGACCCCCACACTCCGAATCTCGCACGCATGTACGACTACATGCTCGGCGGGACGGACAACTTCGCGGTCGACCGCCTGGCGATCGACCAGCTCGCCGAGCTGGTCCCGGAGGCGGTCCCGCTGGCCCGCGCGAACCGGGCCTTCCTCCAGCGTGCCGTGCGCTACGTCGCCGCCGCGGGGATCACCCAGTTCATCGACCTGGGCAGCGGGCTGCCGACGCAGGGCAGCGTGCACGAGGTCGCGCCGTCGGCCAGGGTCGTCTACGTCGACGACGACCCGGTCGTCGCCGCGCACGCCAGGGCCCTGCTCGCCGGCACGGACCGGGCCGCCTTCCTGGAAGCCGACCTGCTCGACCACGAGGAGGTGCTGGCCCGCGCGGGCCGGTTCCTGGACCTGTCGCGGCCGGTCGCGATCGTGCTGGTGTCGATCCTGCACTTCCTGCCCGACGCGGCCGATCCGCAGGGCGCGGTGGCGGCGCTGCGCGAGGCGGTCGCGCCCGGCAGCCGTCTGGTGATCTCCCACGCCACCTCGATGGGACGCCTGTCGGAGGAGGAGAGCCCGCGCAGGGAACGGCGCGGCTCGTCCGGCTCGGGCGGGGCCGACCGCAGCCCGGCCGAGATCCGCGCGTTCTTCGGCGGCTTCGCGCTCGACCCGCCCGGACTGGTGCAGGCCGTGGACTGGCGGCCGGACCGGCCCAAGCTGGTGGGCGACTGGTCGCTGCCGTCGTCCCTGATGGCCGGGGTGGCCACGAAGCAGGACTGACTCCGGTATAGGCCGAAATTTCGGTTAACCGTATCCCGATGTGTAACAGCGAGTGAACTGTCAATAACTTCAGGTAATGGCGGTACTCGCGAAGGTCGGGGGAGGGCGGATGCGCCGTCGGCGGTTCTTGGCATGGACCCTGGGCGCGGCGGCGTGCGCGGCCGGATGCGGGACGGAACACGTCGCCGGCGGCCCGGCCGGCGCGAGGGGGCGGTTCTCGATCGTCGCGGGCGGCGACCGCTGGGCCCGGGTCGGCGAGGCGTTCGCCGCCGCCGCGCGCGCCTCGGGCGTCGGCGCGTCGCCCACCGGCACGCGGATCACCGTGACCGGCCTGCCCGCGCTGGCGGCCTCCGAGCTGAACAACGGGCAGACGCTGCTCGACACCTCGACCCCGCTGTCCAGGCTCACCGGCGACGTCGAGGTCGTCGTCGTGCCCGCCAACTCCCGCTTCGCCGACTTCGACGACTTCGGCGCCCACCTGCGGGCCGACCCGAGCGGGACGATGCTGGCCGGCGGGCCGCAGGGCGAGCCGGACCACCTGCTGTTCGGCCTGATCGCCAAGGGGCTCGGGGCCGACACCAGGCAGATGGACTACACCGGCTACCCCAGCAGCCACGAAGCCGTCTCGGCGCTGCTCGGCGGCAAGGCGGCGGCCGCGGCCGGCCTGCTCGGCGACTGGCGCGCGGCCATCGGCGGCGGCCGGGTCAGGGCCCTGGCCGTCTCCTGCGCCCGCCGGGTGCCGGGGCTCGACGTGCCGACCCTGCTGGAGTCGGGCGTCCGGGTGGACTTCGCGGACTGGGCCGCGGCCGTCGGGCCCGAGAACATGCCGGAGGACAGCAGGGAGTCGGCCGTGCGCATGTGCGACGAGGTGACCTCCTCGGCCTCGTGGCGGCGGGCGTGCCGGAGGGCGGGGTGGATCTCGATCCCCCTCAGCGGGGACGACTTCCGGCTCTGGCTGACCTCCGAGGTCGAGCGCACCCAGGCCGTGCTGCGCGATCTCGGGCTGCTGGCCAGCACCAGAGCCACGACGTGCTGGGGCAGTTGCGGCAACGGCCACTAGCCGAAACGGCGTGTCCGTGCGTATGGAGTGGCGCTTGAGGGCAATGTGACCTTGAAGCGACGTTCTACGACATAGGGGGCGCGAAACGTGCAGTCGCCGGCAGCCTGGCCGATCCTCGTCATCTCGGTGATCGGAGCGGTGCTCCTGGTGGAGGTGGTCCGCCGGGTGCTGATCCGGGTAGGACGAAAATGGGCGCTGGCCCGCCACCTGGTCGAGCACTGCACCTGGCCGGCGTTCTGCGTGGCCGCCACGGTGGCCTGCAACCTGGTCTTCGCCCCCGGCATCTTCGGCGACACCGCCGACGAGCGCGGCCTGGCCCAGTCGGTGGACCGGGTCATCGGCCTGGCCACCATCGGCACGGTGACCTGGCTGATCATCCAGGCCACGTACGCGCTGACGGACGTCGTGCTCGACCGGCTGGTGCTCGTCGAGGGCGAGCGCAACCGCCGGGCGCGGCGGATCAGGACGCAGATCGCGCTGGTGCGCCGCATCGCCGCCGCGGTCATCATCGTCATCGCGCTCGGCGCCATGCTGTTCTCCTTCCCGCAGGTGCGGGCGCTCGGCGCCGGGCTGCTGGCCTCGGCCGGCATCGCCGGCGCCATCGTCGGCATCGCGGCCCAGCCGACCATCGGCAACATGCTGGCCGGGCTGCAACTGGCCTTCAGCGACGCGCTGCGGCTGGACGACGTGGTCGTGGTGGAGGAGGAGTGGGGCAGGATCGAGGAGCTCACGCTCACGTACGTGGTGCTGCGCCTGTGGGACGAGCGGCGGCTGGTGCTGCCCGTCTCCTACTTCACCCAGAACCCGTTCGAGAACTGGACCAGGCACGGCAGCCGGGTGCTCGCCGTGGTGTTCCTGCGGGTCGACTGGGCGGTGCCGGTGCCCAAACTGCGCGAGGCCCTGTACGAGTTCCTCCAGGGCAACCCGCTGTGGGACCAGAAGGACTGGACGCTCCAGGTCACCGACGTGCTGCCCAACGGCCTGGTCGAGCTGCGCGCCCTGATGAGCGCCGCCGACTCGCCCTCCTCCTGGGACCTCAAGTGCGACGTCCGCGAATTCCTCGTCAATTTCGTCCGCGACAACTACCCGGACGCCCTTCCCCGGTTCCGCGTCGAGGCCCCGGAAACGCGCGCCGGGGTGGCCTGGACCAACGACCAGGACCGCGACCGGCGATAAATACGTGGCATTTCCGGCGGCCCCCGGTCTACCGTTGATCTCGTTCCGGAGCGACATTCGACGAAACCACGAGAAAGGCGGCGGCCATGCGCGGACCTCGGCACTCCAGGCCGTCCGGCAACCGGCCTGAGCTGCGGCCAAGGCTTTTCCGGTGATTCCGCGGAGAATCGACCAGGAAAGCCGTCCCGGGCCTCCGCCGGGGCGGCTTCGTTGATTTCATGGCCGAGTGTGGGGCAGTTTGGTCAGCCCGCCTGCCTTGGGAGCAGGAGCACCGCAGGTTCGAATCCTGCCACTCGGACGTACGGCCCTGAAAGAAAAGGGCCGTGGGCTTCGGCCTGGCCGACGGGAATGGCGCCCCCCGGCCGGACACGAGCCCCCGCCCCCGGGTCCGGCCTGCGCCGGGCCGGCCCGGGGCTCACCCTTCTCCTCAGCCGGCCAGTGAGCCGGCCACCCGGAACAGCAGCTCCTCCCGGCCGGGCCGGCAGACGAGCTGCAACCCGACCGGCAGCCCGTCCACCGAGCCGGCCGGCACGGTCAGCGCGGGCAGGCCGAGCACGTTCCACGGGCTGGTCAGGGCCAGCAGCGCGGCCCGGACGGCGACGGCCCGCCCGTCCAGCTCGGTCTGGCGCTGCTCCAGCGGCGGCGCGACGAGCGGCACGGCCGGCAGCGCCAGCACGTCATGGTCGTCGAACAGCGACTCCGCCGCGGCGGCCAGCGCGGGCCGCTCGTCCAGGGCCTTGACGTAGGCCCAGGCGGGCAGGTCCATGGCCGCGCGCAGCCGGTCGAGCACCTCGGGGTCGAACAGCTCGGGCGCCCTGGCCATCCGGTCGGCGTGCACGGCGGACGCCTCCGCGCCCTGCACCGTCGCGTACGTCTCCCGCAGCGCCTCGGCCAGCTCCCCGGGCAGCCGGACCTCCGCCGGTCCCGCGCCCGCCGCCGCCCGCGCCACCTCCACGACGCGCGGATCGCAGGGCGACAGGACGGCGGGGTCGAGCCACCCCACCCGCACCGCCGCCTCACCGGCACCGTCACGGGCGGGCGGCGGCCCGCCGGTCGCGAGCTGGCGGTAGGCGATCAGGCAGTCCAGCGGGCCGGCGGCCAGCACGCCGACGTGGTCGAACGTCCGGGACAGGGGGAACACCCCGGCGGCCGGGATCGCGTCGTAGGCGGGCTTGAACCCGGCGATCCCGCACAGGGCGGCCGGGATGCGCACCGACCCGCCCGTGTCGGTGCCGATCGCCAGCGGCACCATGCCCGCCGCCATGGCCGCCGCGCTGCCGCCGCTCGACCCGCCGGACATGCGCCCGGGGTCGCGCGGGTTGCGCGAGGGGCCGTTGGCCGAGCGGTCGCCGGTGGGGCCGTAGGCGAACTCGTGGGTCGTGGTCTTGCCGACGATCACCGCCCCGGCCTGGCGCAGCAGCGTCACGCAGGCGGCGTCGGACTCGGCGACGTGGCCGGCGAAGTGCCGCGACCCCATCGTGCAGGGCAGCCCCGCGACGTCGATGAGGTCCTTCACGGCGACCGGCACGCCGTGCAGCGGGCCGCGGTCGGCGCCCGCGGCCAGCTCCTGGTCCGCCCGCCGGGCGGCGGCCGCCGCGCCCACCGGGTCCACGGTGACGAAGGCGCCGAGCGCGGGGTCCAGGGTGACGGCCGCGTCGAGCGCCAGCCTGGCCAGCTCGGCGGCGGTGGTCCGGCCGGCGCGCAGGTCACGGGCCAGGTCGGTGACGGAGCGGCCGGTGAAGGGGCCGGGCGGTGTGGGCGGCATGAGGTCCTCTCCGGACGGTTCACGGCGACCCCGCCGTGAACGGACGGGCGTGCGGAGCAGACTACGCGTCCCGGCCCGCCGACGGGCCTTCCAGGGGGCGCGGCGGGGCTTCCGCCGGAGAAAGCCGGGTTCTGGCGCCGCGGCGGGGCTTCCGGAGTGGCCGGAGAAGGCCGGACTTCGCCGGGGTGGCACCGGAAAGCGCCGAGTCCTTTCCTGGCGTGGCGTTACACGGCGGTACGGAGGCGATTACGTACAGTGATCAGCGATGTCACTTCGTGATCCAGGGGGAATCATGAAAGCCAAGCTCATCGTGGCCGGCGGCTTCGCCGTCGCCGCGCTGTTCGGCATGGCGGGGGCGGCCAACGCCAACGTCCACCACGAGAAGTGCGACCTGAGCACGTCCGACGACTCGACCGCGCTGCGCATCACGCCGTGGGGCGTGTCCGCCGGACACCGTGACGCCGACGCCTGCGAGCACCACAGGGACTACTACGGGCGTCCCCACGACGGCTACAACTGGGGCTACTGGCCGGGCCGCGGCTACTGGCCGGGCGGCTGGGCGTACGGCCTGGGCGTGGGCGCCGGCATCTGAGGTCGCATCTCCTGACCCGGGCCGCGCCGTGCGCGGCCCGGGATCCTGCGTTGCCGGGCGCCCCGCGGCGCCCGGCGCTGCCACGCCCCCGCCGACCGGCCGGGGCCCGGACCCCGTCCACCCACGCGATGAGCACACTCGCGCGCGGCCGGGGCTGATCCGGACCGCCGCCGCCCGGTACCCGGCCGGCCCCGGGCGGGGACCGGCCCGCCCGCGCCCTAACGGTCGACGATCTCGTTCTTGCCGATGACCACGACCCCGCCGCGGGTCAGCGCGAAGCGGGTGCGGTCGTAGTCGAGGTCGAAGCCGATGCGCGCGCCGTCGGGGATCACCACGTTCTTGTCGATGATCGCCTTGCGCACGATCGCGCCCCGGCCCACCTTGACGTTCTCCATCAGCACGGAGTCCTCCACCAGCGAGTGCGAGTGGAGCACGACCTTCGGCGACAGGATCGAGCGCATCGCCATGCCGCCCGAGACGATCACGCCGGGGGAGACCAGCGAGTCGATCGCCCGGCCCACCCGGTCGCCGTCATTGTGCACGAACTTGGCCGGGGGCAGCGGGTCGTGCCCGGTGAAGATCGGCCACTTGTCGTTGTACAGGTTGAAGATCGGGTGGGCGGAGATGAGGTCCATGTGGGCCTCGTAGTAGGCGTCGAGGGTGCCCACGTCGCGCCAGTAGCCGCGGTCGCGCTCGCTGGAGCCGGGCACGATGTTGTTCTTGAAGTCGTAGACGTCCGCGCCGCCGGACTTGACCAGCATCGGGATGATGTTGCCGCCCAGGTCGTGCTTGCTGGTCGGGTCGAGCGCGTCCTCGCGCAGCGCGTCGATCATGGCCTGGGTCTTGAAGACGTAGTTGCCCATCGAGGCGTAGACCTCGTCGGGGGAGTCGGCCAGGCCCACGGCGTCCTTCGGCTTCTCCCTGAAGGCCACGATGCGGCGGCCCTCGGGATCGGTCTCGATCACGCCGAACTGGTCGGCCAGCGACAGCGGCTGGCGGATCGCCGCCACCGTCACGTCCGCGCCCGAGTCCTCGTGCTGCTCGACCATCTGCCGCGGATCCATGCGGTAGATGTGGTCGGCGCCGAACACGATCACGTGCTCGGGCATCTCGTCGTAGATCAGGTTCAGGTTCTGGAACAGCGCGTCCGCAGAACCGGAGAACCAGCGCGGCCCGAGCCGCTGCTGGGCGGGCACGGGCGTGACGTAGTTGCCCAGCATCGCCGACAGCCGCCAGGTACGGGAGACGTGCCTGTCGAGGCTGTGGTTCTTGTACTGGGTCAACACCACGATCTTCAGGAAGCCGCCGTTCGCGAGGTTCGACAGCACGAAGTCGATCAGCCGATACATCCCCCCGAACGGCACCGCCGGTTTGGCCCGATCCGCCGTGAGCGGCATGAGCCTCTTGCCCTCTCCACCTGCCAGCACAACCGCAAGCACCCTCCGGGACCTCATGTCCAGGACGCTACCCGTAAATGGCCGATCTATCGACGAAACCGCGCACTGTGCTGTGCCGCCGTGTCCTGACTTATCCGCGTTGAGCAGGGGCCGGACTTACCGACATTGGGCTGTATCGATGTGTTCCCTATGCTTGCGACGGTTCACAAGTGCGGTGCCGGAGTTGATGGTCGGCGCAAAACATGCCGCTCGCTGGCGGGTGGCGGGCCCGGCGCGTCGTAAGGTCGTGGGCATGCGTGTTGATCTGCTCAGCAGGGAGTACCCGCCGGACGTCTACGGCGGCGCCGGGGTGCACATGGAGTACCTGGCCAGGGAGCTGCGCAAGCTGGCCGACGTCCGGGTGCGCTGCTTCGGAGCCGATCGCGAGGAGCCCGGCGTGTCGGCCTACCGGGTGCCCGGCGGCCTGGAGCGGGCCAACGCCGCCCTCCAGGTGCTCGGCGTCGACCTGGAGATGGCCGCCGCCTGCGAGGGCGCGGACGTCGTCCACTCCCATACCTGGTACGCCAACTTCGCCGGGCATGTCGCCAAGATGCTCCACGGCGTGCCGCACGTCGTCACCACCCACAGCCTGGAGCCGCTGCGCCCGTGGAAGGCCGAGCAGCTCGGCGGCGGCTACACGGTCTCGTCGTGGGCCGAGCGCACCGCCCTGGCCGCCGCCGACGCGGTGATCGCGGTCAGCGAGGGCATGCGCCGCGACGTGCTGGCCGCCTACCCCGAGATCCCGCCCGGCCGGGTCACCGTCATCCACAACGGCATCGACACCGCCCAGTACGCCCCCGACCCCGGCCTCGACGTGCTGAAGAAGCACGGCGTCGACCCCGACCGGCCCTACGTGATCTTCGTCGGCCGCATCACCCGGCAGAAGGGCCTGGTGCACCTCCTGCACGCCGCCCGCTCGTTCGACCCGGCGGCCCAGCTCGTCCTGTGCGCGGGCGCGCCGGACACGCCGGAGATCGCCGCCGAGGTGACCGGGCTGGTGCGCGGCCTCGACCGCGACGGCGTGCTGTGGATCTCGGAGATGCTGCCCAAGCCGGAGGTCATCCAGCTCCTCACGCACGCCTCGGTCTTCGTCTGCCCGTCGGTCTACGAGCCGATGGGCATCGTCAACCTGGAGGCCATGGCCTGCGAGACGCCGGTGGTGGCCACCGCGACCGGCGGCATCCCCGAGGTCGTCGCCGACGGCGAGACGGGCCTGCTGGTGCCGATCGACCAGGGCCCCGACGGCACCCCGCACGACCCCGAGGCGTTCGCCGCCGACCTGGCCGAGCGGGTCAACGCGCTGCTGGCCGACCCGGCGCGGGCCGCCGAGATGGGCCGCGCCGGGCGGGCCAGGGCCGTCGAGCACTTCTCCTGGGAGCGCATCGCCCGGCGCACTCTCGACCTCTACGCCTCGCTGCGCCGGGACTGAACGTCTTGGGCTGGGATCTGGAGACCCCCGAGGGCGGCTGCCTGAGCGTCAACGCCTGGAACTGGCGTCCGACCCTGTCCCTGCTGGAGGAGGCGCGGGTGCTCGACCCCGAGACCGCGTGCCTGCTCGGCTTCAACGGCCGCATGACGCTCACCGGCGCCGACGCGAGCCGCATCGCGGCCTTCCTCGACGACTACCTCGACGGCCTGCCCGAGCACGGGCGGGTCCGGCTCGACGGCGAGGTGACCGAGGAGCCCGACGACCACCGCCTCCACCGCGACGACCTGGCGCTCAACTACTCGGCGACCGCCTCCTGGCTGCGCGACCTGCGCGACTTCTGCCGGGCCGCCCCCAACGGCTTCACCTGCATGTAGGGGGTGGCGGCGGGTCAGCGGGTGAGCCAGAGGGCGGGCCTGGTCAGGTCGCCCTCGGGGCCGGTCCAGCCCGCCGCGTACACCTCGGTCGTGCCGGGGCGGCGGGCCAGGGCGGTGACCGTGCCGCGCACGGTCGTCGTCGTCCAGCGGCCGGCCGCGTAGTGGTGCAGCCGGGAGCGGGTCGAGTCGAGCACCCACAGGCCCGCCCGGCCGTCGGGCTCGGCCTCGGTGAAGGCCGCGCCCTCCGGGCCCCAGCGGCACCGCCAGGCCGATCCGTCCCAGTGCAGCGCCAGCGGGCGGCGGCGTTCCAGGGGCTCGCCCTGCTCGTCGTACTCGTCGGGCGGGAACCAGGAGACCCCGCCGACCACCCACACGTCGTCCGGCCCGAGCACGGCCACGTCGCCGAGCTCCGTGCGGGCCGACCGCGCGCCGTCGGGCGCGCCTGGCTCGGGCAGGTGCACCGCCTGCCACGCGACGCCGTTCCAGCGGGCGGCGGGGTCGTGCGCGGTCTGGCCGACCGTCCACACGTCCGCGCCCTCGCCGCCGAGAGCCCGCGCCGGGGCGGGCAGCCGGTACGCGCGCCAGGCCGAGCCGTCCCAGCGCAGCGCGTCGCGCCCGGACACGGCCCACGGGCCGCTCGCCGCGGTGCCGTGCAGGCCGATGGCCGAGGAGCCCTCCTTGAGCGGCGTGGCGGCGCTCACGTCGTCGTCCGCGACGGCGGCGACCAGGCCGGGACGTTCGTCGTCGCCGGTCCCGAACGCCCACGCCCGCTCGCCCGAGACCGCCCCGACCGCGGTGACCGTCATCCGGGACGGCAGCGCGTACGTGCGCCAGCGCGCGCCGTCCCACCGGCCCAGCCCGCCGGACGTCGTCTCCATCCCGGCGGACGTCTCGCGCTGGACGGAACGCACCGCCCACACCGCCCCGTCGGGGGCGACCGCGAGCCGGTCGAGCGTGCCGTGCCCGTCGCCCGCCGGGACCGTCCGCCACGGGGACCGTACGGGCTCGGCGCGCAGGTCGTCGCCGCCGGGCCGGGGGCAGCGGGCCTGGACCGTGAGACTCACCGCTGGAGCGGACGGGACGTCCCGCCCGGGAGGCCCGGCGCAGGCCGGAAGCGTCAGCAGCACGCCGAGACCGGCCACGCGGGCACGTACGGAACGCCGCACCTCGCCCCCTTCGTGATCATCGGCAGAATACGCTCACCCTGCCCAGGAGACCACGCGTGACGCCGATCAGCCCTGCGAAATGTAGTGGAGGATGACGTTGTGCACGTGGTGGGCCTTGTTGTCGCCGCGGAAGTCCACCTCGTAGGTGTGCGTGCCGACGTGGATGGCGATGGCGCCCGAGGAGAAGAACCCGCCGGCCAGCGACTTGTTGCTGACGACGCTCACCGCCGAGATCTTGGAGTAGGGGATGCTGGTGATCGCGATCCGCTTGCCCACGAACGACTTGTCCTGCACGATCACCCGCCGGTCGGTGAGCCCCAGGAACCCGGTGCCCGCCCCGATCGCGTCGTAGACGGCGATGATCTGCTCGCCGGGGAGCAGGCCGCTCTCGATCTGCTTGAACTGCTCTTTACGGTCGTAGGGGATGTCAGCCATGCCCGGCCAACGAACGGGACGGGCTCCCGCGTTCCGCCCCGGGCTCAGGGCCCCGGCGGGTGGGCGGAAGGGTCGTGCGGGAGGTCGAGCAGGCAGCCGCACGCGCCGGGCGGCTGCGGCAGCCCGAACAGCGCGCGGACCTGGGCCGGAGCGGGGCACGGCGGCTGCTGGCGCTGCACGACGAGGTCGTCGCCGACGTGGCCGGCGCCGGTCGCCCGCTGCTCGTGGACGTCCCCATGCAGGGCCCCGACCTGCCCGAGCCGCTGGTCAGAGCCCGGGAACTGGCCCCCGGCGCCGAGATGCTGGCCCGCTTCCACGGTGGCCTGGCCGCGGGCGCGGCGGCGATGCTGGACGGACGGCTCGACGTGTCGTTCGGCCGCTTCGCCGGGCTGCCCGCGGACGTGCGCGCCCGGCTGGCCCAGGTCCCGGTGCGCCTGCAGCCCCTGGCCGTGCTCCTGCCGCGGGACCACCCGCTGGCGGAGCTGGACGCCGTGCCGCTCGGCGCGCTGGCCGCCTTCCCGCTGGACGTCATGGCCGGGAACGCCGGCACGCGGGAGTGGAGCGACCTGGGGGAGCGGCTGGCCGAGGCGTTCGGGCTGCGGCTGGCCCGGCCGCACGCCGCGCCCGAGGGGGCCGCGGAGATGGGGCACTACCTGCGCCGCCATCGCGAGCCGGTGCTGGCCAGTGTGGGGATCGGCGGGATCCCGGGCGCGGTGAACAGGCCGCTGGCCGAGCCCGTGCCGCTCGGCCTGCAGAACCTGGTTCATCCCAAGGGCCTGCGGCACCCGGGCCTCGCCGCGCTGGGACGGGCCCGCCACTGGCTGCGCCGCCCGCCGGGCTCCTGGCTCCCCGAGGCCGACGAGGCCCTGGTGCCCTTGGAGGACTGACGCCTAGGTGGCGCGTTCGAGCACGACCACCGGGATCCGGCGGTCGGTCTTCTCCTGGTATTCGTCGTACTGGGGCCAGGTGCGGGTCATCGTCCGCCACATCTCGGGCTTCTCCTCCTCCGAGGCGGTGCGGGCGCGAGCCTTGAACCTGTCGCCCTTGACCTGCACCTCGACGTCGGGATGGGCCAGCAGGTTCTTGTACCACTGGGGATCTTCGGGATCGCCGCCCTTGGAGGCGACCACGAGGTAGTCGTCGCCGAACCGCTGGTAGATCAGCGGCGTGGTGTACGGCTTGCCGGAGTTACGCCCCTTGGTGGTCAGGAGGAGGACGGTGGTGTTGTTCCAGTCGTGCCCCTCCGCGCCGTCGGTGGCCTGATAGCGCTGCACGTGTTCCTTGCCATAGAGCATGCCTCTGGACTACCCCGCGCGGGGTGGTCCTCACCGTGCCGCGCCGACCAGCTCGGCGGCCCGCCGGCTGTCGATCGGGAGGGCCGAGTCGGGGGTGCGCTCGCGCACGTCGCGGTCGCGGATCGCGAACACGGCGGGCGCCGCGCCCACGTCGCCGTAGCGCTCGGTCACCGCCGCGCCGATCGCCCGCCGCACGCCGGCCACCACCTCGCGGACGCCGGGCCCGGACGTGACGAGATGGCCGAGCATCCCGGCGAAGCGCAGCTCGTCGTCGGCGGCGGGCCGCTGCCCCGGCAGCACCGGCCGGTCGAGCCAGAACACCGTGCCGGACAGGACCGCCTCGCTGCCGCCGGGGCCGAGCATCCGCGCCGTGCGGGCCAGCAGCTCACCGAACTCGGCCAGGTCCGCGTGCGGCGGGAGGTCGGTGGTGACGAACAGGGGCACGATCAGCGAGTCAGGCATGCGGCTATCCCTCCGTGAGGAGGCTCATCGTAGGACGTGCCACCGACAATTCCGCGGCGCGCCACTCACCGTCCACCGCCCGGGCCGCTCGGCGCCACTCACCGTCCACCGCCCGGGCCGCTCGGCGCCGCTAGCGCTCGGTCCATTCGTCCTGGATCGCCGCGTGCACGATGGAGTCGCGCCAGCCGTGCGGGGTGTGCACGTGGTGCCGGATCCGTCCCTCCTCGACCATGCCGGCCGTCAGCATGGCGAGCTGGGCGGGCAGGTTGGCCGGCGACCTCGCGCCCCAGACGCGGTGCAGCCCGAGCTGCTTGAAGCCGAACGACAGCAGCAGCCGCACCAGGTCGGTGCCGATGCCGCGGCCCCACTGGTCGGGATGGAGGCCGAAGCCGATCTCGGCGCTGTGGGGCAGGTCGGGGTCGATCTTCAGGCGGGCCACGCCGATCACGTGCCGCCGGTCGGCGTCCACGACGGCCAGCACGTAGAGGCGGCGCGGCTCGGCGGCGGCCGCCTCCATGGCCTGGCCGACCAGGGCGGCGACCTCCTGCACGCTGCGCGGCGCGAACGGCATGTGCTGCGTGGCCGCAGGATCGCCGTAGACGGAGTGCAGCGGGACGACGTCGGCGTCGGTGAGGTCACGAAGTCCGATTCGCTCGCCGATGACCGTCACGCGCCGCATGCGCAGAAGGTAACGCGACTGTAGCGATCTTTACAAGGGTGTCAAGTCGCCAGCTGACTGCCGTAAGCCCGCGCGACAAGTTCGGCGACGGCGCTGTGCGCGCCGAGCGGCTCGGCGTGACCGGCCTCGACGGCGGCGGCGGCGCGCTCGACGACCTCCGCCGGGGCCTCGTGACCGATCAGGCAGGGCGCGATGGCCAGCCGCTCGGCCCCGGCGGCCCGCAGGCGCTGGGCGGCGACGTCCACGCCGGGCTCGCTGTCCAGCGAGGCGGCGACGACCGGCAGCGTGAGCCTGGAGGCCAGCAGCACGGCCGTGGCCTGGACGGCGTGCACCGCGCGCTCGCCGCCCACCGTGCCCAGGATGACGGCGTCGACGGGGCTGGAGACGTTGAGCAGGCGGACCCGGTCGGCCCTGGCCAGGCCGCGCTCGGCGAGCCTGATGTGCAGGGCCTCGGCGAGCAGCGGGTGGGGGCCGAGCGCCTCGGTGGCGACCGCGCCGGAGCCGGCGGCCGCGATGGCCTTCCCGATCTCGGCCATGACGACCGGGTCGTCCCAGGTGAGCAGGGGCACCACGACGGCGTCGCGGCCCGCGGGCAGCGAGTCTGCCAGGTCGGCGACGGCGGTCAGCCGCACCTCGATCTGCGGGTTGTCGACCCGCACCACGGCCGCGATCTCTTCGGCGACGCCGCCGGTGCCGCCGGGGGTGGCCAGCACGAGCATGGGCGCGTCCGGCGGCAGGGACGTGGGCACGGGGCGACGGTGCCGGCCGCCGCCGGGCCGGGGGGAACGTTCACGTACAGGCAGGCTCACAGGCGCGCAGTTTATGCCTATTCGCGGGTGGTTGTTCTGTGAATCGGGAGCGATTCCGTCACAACGGGAATGCTGTGATCGAGATCACATCGTGACCGCCGCCGCCGTTGACGAACACCCCTGAGAAGGGCAACTCTGAGGCAACTAGAAACGCGTTCTAGAGCGACAGTCACACACCGTCCCCGGAGGATGGGAATGAAGCCGTTCTATGTCCGCGAGCTGAGCGTGTACCCGGTCGGCCGCCGGCGGATCTTCCTGCTGGCGATAGCCGTGCTGGCGAGCCTGGTGGCCAACTTCGAGACCACGCTCGCCACGATCCTGCCGCTGCTGATGAAGGACCTGGGCATGTCGCTCACGGTCTACGGCCTGCTCGCCGCGGGGTCGGTCCTGATCGGCGGCCTGTCGGCGGGCGTCGGCGGCATCCTGTCCGACCGCTGGGGACGGGTCACGCTCCTGGTGCCCACCCTCACCGTCACGGCGGCCTGCAACTTCCTGCTCGCCACCGTGGACACCGTGGCGGGCCTGTTCTGGGTGCGCTGCCTGATGTTGTTCATCGAGGGCGCCGGGATCACCATCACCGCCTCCCTCGTCCGCGACTTCTCCCCGCGCCTCGGCCGCGCCCAGGCGTTCGCGTTCTGGACGTGGGGGCCGGTCGGGGCGTCCTTCCTGGCCTCGTTCATCGCCGGGTTCACGCTGCCGCTGTTCGACAACGCCTGGCAGTCACAGGCGATCATCATGGGCGTCGTCTCGCTGGCCATGTGCGCTGTCATCGTCTGGAAGATCGCCGAGCCGTCGGCGGCGCTGCGGGCCCAGGTCCTCGACGCCGAGGAGGCCGTCGCGGCGGAGGAGAAGATCGACGCCGGACGGGTGCGCGAGCTGTTCCGGCACCCCCACCTGTGGGCGCACGTCCTGGGCAACACCGGCTGGCAGGTGCTCTACTGGACGTTCGCGATCTTCGGGCAGACGATCCTGGTGGAGGCGTTCGGCCTGGAGCCCGCGGGGGCCAACCGGGTGGTGGCGCTCGGCATCGTGCTCAACGCGGTGGCCGTGGTCGTCGTCGGCCGGGTCTCCGACCGGCTCCGGTTGCGCAAGCCGTTCACGGCCGCCGGCACCGCGCTGACCGTCCTCACCCTGGCCTACTTCATCAGCATGGTCGGCCCCGGCATCTCGCCGGGACACGTCACCGCCGTCTACGCGCTGCTCTTCCTGTTCATGGGCGTCGCGTACGTGCCGTGGATGGCCAACTTCTCCGAGAACGCCGAGGATGTCGAGTCGCGCCTGCAGGGCTCGGCGCTGGGCATCTGGGGCATGGTCGTCCGCGTCATGATCGTGGTGCTGCTCGTCGTCTCGCCCATGGTGGTCTCCGCGGGCGGCTGGGGCGCCTGGCTCGCCGTGGCGCTGGCCGGGCAGGTCGTGTTCCTGGCCTCGACGGCGGCGTTCAAGGGCGACTGGCGCAGGCGCCCGCGGGTCACCTTGCCCGAGACCGCCGTCTGAGAGGACTGGGCGAGTGGGACGCGCGTGGGCGGCGGTGGCAGCCGCCGCCCACGCCTTCGCGGCGTTCCCGCCTTCCCCTCGCGCTCAGGCGAAGGGACCCACCTGGCCGGGCAGCCTCCTGGGCGTGCCGCGCTCGCCGGCGGCGATGTCCAGGTCGCGGGTTTCCGGGGCGATGGCCAAACCTACGGCGGTGACGGCCAGCGCGACAACCACGTACAGGGACACGGCGAGGGTGGTGCCGTACAGGTCGAAGAGCTTCAGCGCGATGATCGGGGCCAGCGCCCCGCCGACGATCCCGGCCACCTGGTAGCCCATGGACGCGCCGCTGTAGCGCAGGCGGGTGCTGAACAACTCGGCGATGAACGCGGCCTGCGGGCCGTACATGGCGGCGTGGGCGGCCAGCGCGACCACCGCCGCCAGCACGATCAGCGGGACCGACTTCGTGTCCAGCAGCGGGAAGAACGCGAACACCCACCCGGCCGCCGCCAGCACGCCCGCGAAGTAGACCGGCCGCCGGCCCAGCCGGTCCGACAGCGCGCCGAACAGCGGGATCAGGCCCAGTTGCAGCACCGAGCCGATCAGCACCGCGTACAGCGCCACCGACCGGTCCAGCTTCAGCTGCCCGGTGAGGTAGACGATGATGTACGCGGTGAAGGTGTAGAAGGCCACGTCCACCCCGATGCGCGCGGTGAACGCCGACAGCAGCGCCCGCGGATGCGTGCGCAGCACCTCGACCAGCGGCATCCTGGCCGTGGCTCCGTGCTTCTCGACGCGGGAGAACAACGGCGACTCGGTGACCCGCGTCCGCACCCAGAGCCCGACGACCACCAGCACGCCCGACAGCAGGAACGGCACCCGCCATCCCCACGACTGGAAGGCCGCGTCCGGCAGGGCGAAGGACAGGATCGCGAGCAGGCCGGTGGCCAGCACGTACCCGGCGGGCACGCCGACCTGCGGCCAGCTCGCGTTGAAGCCGCGCCGCCTGCTGTCGCCGTGCTCCAGCGACATGATCACCGCGCCGCCCCACTCGCCGCCGAGCCCGAAGCCCTGGACGAAGCGGAGCACGGCCAGCAGGACGGGCGCGGCCACCCCCACGCTCGCGTATCCGGGAAGCACGCCGATGAGGAACGTCGACAGGCCCATCAGCAGCAGCGTCACGACCAGCACGGTCTTGCGGCCGGCCCGGTCGCCGAAGTGCCCGAACACCACGCCGCCGAGCGGCCTGGCGACGAACGCGACGGCGTTGGTGGTCAGCGCCGCCAGCGTCGCGTTGAGCGGGTCGAGCGACGGGAAGAACAGCTTGCCGAAGACCAGCGTCGCGGCCGTGGTGTAGAGGAAGAAGTCGTACCACTCCAGGGACGTGCCGACGAGGGCGGCGATGATCACCCGGCGGGTCTGGTTCGCGGAGCTTGACATCGAAGGCTCCCAGATGGTCGAGGGGATAGTTTCAACGTAAGGATTGTTGAACAATTCGACAAGAGATTTGCTCCATGATTCCCTGGCGAACGTGGAAGACGTGGTCGCGGACCTCGCCCGGCACCGGTCGAGACTGAGCCGCAGCAGCACGGCCGAGCGCGTGGCCGACATCCTCCGCGACAACATCATCGAAGGCGCCTTCCCGCCGGGCGAGCGGCTGTCGGAGGAGGCCATCTCCGAAGGGCTCGGCGTCTCGCGCAACACGTTGCGCGAGGCGTTCCGCCTGCTCGGCCACGAACGCCTGCTCGACCACCGGCTCAACCGGGGCGTCTTCGTCCGGCTCCCGTCCGTGGAGGACGTCTCCGACCTCTACACGATGCGGCGAGTGCTCGAAGGGGCCGCCGTCCGCCGCGAGGCGTCGCGGCAGGCGCTGGCGCTCATCGAAGAGGCCGTGCGCGACGCCGAACGGGCCGCCGCCCAGGGCGACTGGCAGGGCGTCGGCACCGCCAACATCCGCTACCACCAGGCCCTGGTCGGCCTGCACGGCAGCCCCCGCCTCGACGAGACCATGCGGCAGCTCCTCGCCGAGCTGCGCCTGGTCTTCCACGTGATGGACAACCCGCGCGCCTTCCACGAGCCGTTCATCGACCGCAACCGCGCGCTGCTCGCCCTGCTGGCGGAAGGCCGCACCGAGGAGGCGGCCGCCTACCTCGACGACTACTTCGACGAGGCCGAGCGGCTTCTCATCCACGCCTACCAGCCGAACGGGTAGCGTTTCCGCATGGACCGGATCTTCACCCTGGACGAGGCGCGCGCCCTGCTGCCCGGCATCATCGCCGAGGCGCGGGAGATCGTCGCGGGCCGCGCCGACCTGGCCGAGATCGCCTTCGACCGGGAGGCCGCCGGCGGGTCGCGGCTCGGCGGGCTGCCCGAGATCAAGGCCATCGAGGCGCGCATCGAGGAGACGCTGACCCGGTGGAGCGAGCAGGGGATCGAGGTCAAGGGCGTCGCGCCGCTGCTGATCGACTTCCCCTCGGTGCTCGGCGGGGAGTCGGTGCGGCTGTGCTGGATCGAGGGGGAGCCCGAGCTGGCCTGGTACCACCGTACGGATCTGGGCTTCGCGGGGCGGCGCCCGCTGCCCTGAAGCGTGGCCTACATGTGACCAACTCGCCACCGTGCCCATGGGTCTAACCAGGTGAGCGAAAGGATCACCACTCATGAGGCTATCCTCAGCGGCCGCCGCGCTCCTCGCGCCGGCGGTCGCCGGCGGGCTGGGGCTCCCGGCCGCCGCCGCACCCGCGCACACCGGGCCGCCGCAGGCCCGCGCCGCCTGGGTCACCGCCTGCGAGCTGCCCGGCGAGGGCACGTCCCCGTGCGGCCCCTGGCGCCTGCTCCTGCGTGACGGCCGCAAGGTCACCGTCGGCGACTCCGCGGCCCGTGCCAAGGACCGCGCGACCTCCCTGTTCGCCCTCAGCGGCGACGGCCGGACCATCGTCTACCAGCGGGCCCGCGACCACCGCCTGGTCGTACGGGCGGTGGCCGGCGGCCCGGTCAGGGAACTGCCCAGGTCCCTGCGGCCGGGCGCGGACGACGCCCTCTACCTGTCATCGGCCGGCGACCGGGTCCTCGTCGGCCGCCGGGGCCACGCCGAGGTGCTCACCGTGGCCACCGGCAGGATCACCGGCCTGACCGTCAAGGGCGAGCCGGCCGGCTTCAGCGGCGACGGCGACGAGGTGCTCACCACCCGCGACCTGAGCGACGGCACCAGATGGCTGTACTCCTACGGGCTCGACGGCCGCGTGCTCAGGAGCCCGGCCCCCCAGTTCGTCGCCAACGCCGTCACCCTCGCGCTGTCCCCCGACGGGCACACCGTCGCCGCGTTCAGCTCCGGCGGCAGCCGTGGCGGCCCGCCCCGGATGCGCACGTACGACCTGGAGAGCGCCCGGCTCTCCGACGGCGTGAACCTCCCCCTGGCCGGCGACGCCTCGCCCGACCACGCCCGCTGGACCCCTGACGGAAGGCTCGCCGCCTACTCCTACGACAGCAGCACCACGAAGTCGACGGTGGTACGGGTGCTCACCGTCGACCCCGCTTCCGGCCAGGCCCGCCGTACCGACACCTACAAGGTGGGCCCCGACCCTCACACCATCGTGTTCCCGGGGGAGTGACCATCGTGAGAATCGTCCCTTTGCTGACCGCGGCCCTGCTCGCCCTCACCGCCGTGCCGGCCGCCGCCCAGGCGGCGCCGCACCACGATCACGACAGCATCCGGTACGCCTCCGTCAAGGGCTGCCCGGACAAGGACGGCGCGTCCAGGCCCTGCGGGCAGTGGCGGCTGGTCATGCACGACGGCGGGCGCAGGACGCTGCCCGACGCCCAGGTCGTCGCGCTCGACGCCAGGCGCAGGTCCACCGTCACCTCGCCGGCGCCGATCGCGGTCAGCGGCGACGGGCAGCGCGTGGCGTACCTCACCAAGGCCGGGCGGCTGGCCGTACGCGTGCTCGGCGGCGGCGTCACGCTGATGCCCAAGGACGCCCTGCCGCGGGTCGCCCAGAACGAGGTGACGCTGCAGCTCTCCGGCGACGGCGGGCGGCTGGCCGTCGCGATCCAGAACGACCGGCCCGCCGCCACGAAGATCTTCGACACCGCGACCGGCGCCCTGCTCGGCACCGTGCCCGCCGACGAGACCCTCCTCGGGTTCAGCGGCGACGGCGACGAGGTGCTGTCCACGATCGAGTCCGACGACTCCGTCACCGACCTGGTCGTGCGCGACCAGACGGGCGAGCACCTCGTACGCGTCACGCCGCCGCAGGTCGTGGCCGCCAACGGCCCGCAGGCGCTGGCCGGCGACGGGCACACGGCGGCGGTGCTGATCCGCGGCAGGAAGACCGAACTGCTCACCTACGACCTCGCCACCGACGAGGTCACCGGGCGCAGGAAGATCAAGCTGCCGGACGGCGAGCTCAACATGATCGACTGGACCGGCGACACGCAGGTCACGCTGCACCTGGTGTCCGGCTCGTCCAGGATGACCATCGTCCAGGTCGACACCGGGACGGGCGCCGTGCGGGTCAGGGACCGGTACACCGTCCTGAAGGACAGCTTCGTCTTCGCCGCCTGCGGCGGCTGAGCCCGCGCCACTGCGGCGCAGCGTCCACGGCGGGACAGCGTCTACGGCGGGGCACGGTCTGCGGTCAGGCACGGTCTGCGGTCAGGCACGGTCCGCGGTCAGGCACGGTCCGCGGTCAGGCACGGTCCGCGGTCAGGCACGGTCCACGGCGGGGCAGGGGGAGCCCCGCCGTGGATACGCTTGCCGGGTGGAGGTTCACTCGACCAGGGCGATGGCCGTCAGAGCCGTCGAGCTGTGCGTGGCGCTGCTGCACGAAGAGCCGACGCCCGCCTCGGTGACGGACGTCCTGCGCCGCCACGGCGAGCACGGCGACCTGGGCCTCGACGAGTCCGACGTGGCCGCCATGCGCGCGGCGGCGGCCCGGCTGCGCGACGTCCTGGGCGCCCGCGACGCAGGGGAGGCGGCGGGCCTGCTCAACCGCCTGCTCGCCGAGACCGCCCGGCCGCCCCGGCTGACCAGCCACCGGGGCACGACGTCCTGGCACCTGCACGTCGACAGCGGTGACGAAGCGCCGTGGGCCGAGTGGTTCCTGGCCTCGTCGGCGATGGCCCTGGCCGTGCTGGTCGCCGACCATCAGCGCGTTCCGGGCGGGTTGTGCGCGGCCGCGGGGTGCGGACGGCCGTACCTCGACCTGGGCGGCGGCAGCCCCCGCCGCTACTGCGGCACCCGCTGCGCCACCCGCGCCCGCGTCGCCGCCCACCGCGCCCGCCCCCACCCCCCTGACACCACACCCCCGCCCCCGCCTGCTGGTGCCGAGCCCCCCGCTGACGCTCGCTAACCGCGGCGGCGGCGGAGGAGGACGTAGACGGCCACGGCCTGTAAGGCCGCGCCGGTCAGCAGGGCGGCAGTGGCCGAGTGGGTGCTCAGCGGGCCTGCCAGCGCCGATCCGACGGCGAACGAGGTGATCTTGAGGCTGGCGCCGGTCGTGAACACCTGACTGCGCAGTTCGGCGGGGGCCTCGCGTTGCCGCACCGCGAACAGCGCCGTCAACTGCGGCCCCTCGCCCGCGCCCACCAGCCCCGCCGCGACCACCGCGATCCAGTACGTCCCCACCAGGGCTGCTCCTGCCGTGGCAGCCAAGGCCATGCCCGCGCCGACCAGCGTGGTGGACCAGACCAGGGTCGTGTCCCACGCCGGTGTCGCGTTCCGCCGACGGGGGCCGCCGCGCCAGGCCAGGAGCCCGTTCGCGGCCAGGCCGGCCGCCGCCGTGACGGCCAGCAGCAGCGTGCCTCGGCTGCTGTCGCCCGTGAGCTCCAGCCCCAGCACCGGCGCCGACACCACGAACATGCCCGCCCCGGCGCACGAGACCATCGACCCGGCGGTGGCCCGCCCCAGCACCGGGTTCCCGAGCACCGCCCGGATCCCGCCCGCCATCTCCCGCGCGACCGCTCCCGCAGCCCGTATCGGCGCGGTGAGGCGGCCGAAGCGCCGCCGTTCGCCGCGTGGCCCGTCTCCCGCGAGCAGGTCACCGCCGCTCAGCCGGCCCTTTGCGGGCCTGTCGCTCGTGGACTGGCCGAGCGGAGGCTGGTCAAGGGCGGCCCCGTCAACGGCGGGCAGGTTGTGGGTGGGCACGTCGCCTGTGGGCTGGGTGTGGGGGGTGCGGGCGGGGAGGGTCCAGGCGGCGGGGAGGGCGGTCAGGAGGAGCAGTGCGGAGACGAGGACTGCTGCCGTTCCGCCTGCCACGGCGGCGATCACGCCGACCGCCGCCGGGCCGGCCAGCCCCGCCACGTTGTACGTCATGGCGTCGAGCGCGGTGGCCCGTGCCAGCCGCCCCCGGTCGGGCCCGGAGACCAGGGGGAGCTGTCCCGTCCAGCCGCCGGTCAGCGCGGGGCCCGCGAGCCCGGTCACGACGGCCAGCGCCACCAGCGCCGTCCCGGGCACCCGTCCGACGCCGCCCGCCACCAGCAGCAGGCCGGCCGCGTACCCGAGCAGGCAGCACGCCAGCAACCGGCCCGGACGGCGGGCGCGGTCCAGCAGCACGCCGAGCAGCGGCCCGCCGACGGCCGCCGACACGGTCAGCCCGGCCAGCAGCGACGCCCCCAGCAGCGGAGACCCGGTGGCGGCGAGCCCGGCCACCAGGAGGGCGGGTCCGGACATCTCGTCGCCGGTCCGGGCGGCGACCACCCCGGCCATGTAACGCGTCAACATCAGCAAGACGTTACAGGATCGGGTTAAGGGGTGGTTCGGGCGGGGAAGGGGTCGGTTGATCGTCCCGCGAGGGTCCAGCGCCCGCCGGCGGCGACCGCCCGGCCTGTACGGACTGCGTACCGCACAGGCCGGGCACCTCCCGGCACCCGCAGGCGGCATCCGAGTCGAATGTGTGTTTGAACAATGGCATAGACTCGGCCTCATGAAAGCCGCGTTCCAAGCATCTCTGCTGGGTCTCGACGAGGAGCTCGGCGTCGGGCGGCTGGGCGCCACGGTCCGCCGGACGTACCTCGACCACGGAGCCTGGATCGACCTGCGGCCCGGCTGGCTGACGGGGGCCGACACGCTGTTCACGCGGCTGGCCGAGACGGTGCCGTGGCGCGCCGAGCGCCGCCGTATGTACGACCGGGTCCTCGACGTCCCGCGTCTGCTGAAGTTCTACGACGAGGGCGAGACGCTGCCCGACCCCGTCCTCGACCAGGCCAGAGCGGCGCTCGACGCCCACTACGGCGAGGAGCTGGGCGAGCCCTTCCGCACCGCGGGCCTGTGCTTCTACCGCGACGGCCGCGACAGCGTCGCCTGGCACGGCGACACCATCGGCCGGGGCAGCAGCGAGGACACCATGGTCGCGATCGTCTCGGTGGGCAGCCCGCGTCCGCTCCTGCTGCGCCCGCGCGGCGGCGGCCCCTCGATCCGCCGCGACCTCGGGCACGGCGACCTGATCGTCATGGGCGGCAGCTGCCAGCGGACGTGGGAGCACGCCATCCCCAAGACCGCCCGGCCCGCGGGGCCGCGCATCAGCATCCAGTTCAGACCCCGCGGCGTCCGCTGACCGGGCCCTGCGCGCCCGCCGTGTGCCCGCGCGCCCCGCGTGCTAGCGGATGCGGAGACGGGCTATGCGGCCCTGCTCGCCGGAGGCCCAGCAGGACAGGTCCGGGGTGCACGAGACGGTGTCGAACGAGCCGCCGTCGAAGGTCTCCCAGCGCTCCCCGCCGGTGTACGTCACGTCGCTGCCCGTGGGCCCGACGGCGATGGCCGCGAACGGCAGGTGCGGCAGCCACGTCACCCCCGACCGGTACGCGGGCGGCGGGGTCGTGGCGGTCCGCCAGGTGGCGCCGCCGTCCCTGGTGACCGCGGCGGCGTTCGGGGAGGGGAGGCCGGGCTGGTAGTCGCCGCCGACCGCGATCCCGCGGTGCCGGTCGCGGAAGGCCAGCGCGAAGACGCCCTTCGCGGGGTCGGCGGCCGGGATCGGGGTGTCGGTGACGGTCCACGTACGCCCGCGGTCGGCCGAACGGAACACGCGTGACCGCTCGCCGCCGCCGGTGGCGATCCAGGCGTCCCGCCCGCCCGCGGTCACCAGGCACTGGCCGCTCGCCGCGAAACCGGCCTCGCCGGGCAGCGCGTCCGGCATGCCGCTGGACGGGAGCACCTGCCAGCTCCGGCCGCCGTCGTCGGTGGACAGGAGGCGGAACCTGCCGTTCACCGGGTCGCTCATGGCCAGGCCGTGGCGGCGGTCGAAGAAGGCCATGCAGTCGTAGAAGGCGTTCGGCTCGTCGTTCCTGAAGGACTCGGTCCAGGTGCGGCCGCCGTCCTCGGTGCGGTAGACGCGGCCGTCCGTGCCCGTGCCGATCGACAGGACCAGGGCGTGACGGGCGTCGAACGCCTCCACGTCGCGGAACTGGAGGGACTCGGTGCCGGGCGGGGAGACGTTCTGCCAGGTGCGGCCGCCGTCCACGGTGCGCAGGACGGTCCCGCCGGTGCCTGCGGCCCACACCACGTCCCTGCTCACGGGCGCGAGACCGCGGAAGCGGGCGGTCACGCCGGTCTCCTTCAGCTCCCAGCCGAGGCCCGGGCCGGGGGTGGGGGTGTCGGCGTGGGCGGGGAGCGGGGCGGCGAGCACGAGCGCCGCGGACAGCACGCTCATCGCGATGCGAACGTTCATGCCGGGCAAACTAACCCAACAGATCACGAGCGTCCATCATGCGGACACCCCGCCGCCCCAGGAGACGACGCCTCTCAGGGGGGCTCGGAGGGGCCCATGAGGGTGCGGGCCGCGGTGCGGGTGGGGGGAGGGGTTCAGGCAGCGGTGGCGGTGGGGAAGAGGTCAGGCGGCGGAGGGGTGGGGAGAGGTCAGGCGGCGGTGCGGGTGGGGGCCCAGGTGAGGAGGGCCTGGGCGGTGTCGAAGCGGCGGCTGGAGACCGACTCGCCCAGGATCACGCCCACCACCCGGTGCCCGTCCCGCTCGCCGGCGAAGGCCAGGCTGTACCCCGCCGCGCGGGTGAACCCCGTCTTCAACCCGATCACCCCGGGCTCGGCGAGCAGGCGGTTGGTGTTGCGCCACCCGTACGCGCCGTGCTCCTCCGTCGCCGCGACCTCGTGGTACCGGGTCCCGGCCACGCCTTCGATCAGCGGCACCTGGAGGGCCTTGGCCGCCAGCACGGCCTGGTCGCGGGCGGTGGACCAGCCGTCGCCCGCCGACGTGGGCAGCCCGTCGGCGTTGACGTAACGGGTGTCGTTCATGCCGAGCGAGCGGGCGGTGGCGTTCATCTTGTCGACGAATCCCGGCACGCCGGGCCCGTACGTACGGGCCAGCGCGTGGGCGGCGTCGGCGCCCGAGGGCAGCATGAGCGCGTAGAGCAGTTCGCCGACCGGCAGCCGGTCGCCGGGCCGCAGGTCGGCGGTGGTGCCGCCGCCGTCCTCGGCGTACCGCGCGTCCTGGGGGGCGATCTCGACCAGGTCCGTGGGCTTGGCCGACTGCAGGACGACGTACGCCGTCATCGTCTTGGTGAGGCTGGCGATCGGCATGCGGGTGTCGGCGGCCTTGCCGAACAGGGCGGCGCCGGACCGGGCGTCCATCAGGTAGGCGGCCCGGCCGTACACGGCGGGCGCCCCGGCGTCGGCGGAGGCGGCGAGGGAAGGGGCCGCGACGGTCGGGGTCGCGGTCTGCGCGTACGCGGGCACGCCCAGCCCCGTGACCAGGGCGAAGGCGCCTGCGAACGCGGTGAGTCGAGCTTTCCGGTTACGCATGCAATCCAGGCTGCCGCCCGTTTTGGCGTGCGTTTAACGATTTAAGGCAAAATCCGTGACCAAATCGTTAGAAACCCCGTCGATGTCGGAGGATCCACCAGGTAGATCTTTCCGGGAAGGAGCCTCAGCGGCCCGTCCAGAGGTTGTCCGCCACCCGATGCCCCCGCGCCAGCCCGGAGAACAGCTCCTCCCACATCGGCATCACCACCTCCGGCCCGTACGCCCGCGACGTCACCGCCGCCGCCTCGCCCATCCGCACCCGCAGCTCCCGGTCGGCGATCACCCGGATCAGCGCCGCGGCCAGCGCGTCCACGTCCCTGGGCGGCACCAGGACGCCGTCCACGCCGTCGGTCAGCACGTCGCGCGGCCCGGTCGGGCAGTCGAAGGCGACCACGGGCAGCGCGTGCGTCATGGCCTCGATCATCACCATGGGCAGGCCCTCGAAGCGGGAGCTGAGCGCGTACACCGACGCCTCGGCCAGCTCCTTCTCCAGCCGCTCGGTACGGCCGGGCAGCGTCACGTGCTCGGCCAGCCCGTGCCGCGCGACCAGCCCGGTGAGCTGGCCGCGCCGCGGCCCGGTGCCGAAGACGCGCAGCCGCCACTCCGGATGCACCCGCACGACCTGCGCGAACGCCTCGATGAGCAGGTCGAACCCCTTCTGCGGCACCAGCCGCCCGGCCGCCACCACGACCGGGTTGACCTGCCGGGAGCGTTCCTGCTCCACGCGGTGGACGGCGTTCGGGATCACCACCACCGGCGTGTCCGGCAGCAGGCGCTGGTATTCGAGCTTGTTGGTCCCGGTCAGCACGGTGACCGCGGCGAACCTGCCGTAGTGGCGGGCGATCTCCCTGCGGATCGTGTCGGGGTAGGCGGACAGGTTCATGTGCTCCTGCGCGATCCTGACGACGCCGGCGGGGGCGCGCCGGGCGGAGATCAGGTTCAGCGCGGGCCTGGTCGTCACCAGGACGCCGCCGGACAGTCCGGAGACGTAGTCCATCGCGGCGCGTTCCACCCGCTCGGTGAAGTAGTCGGCGGCGAACTCGCCGCGCGGCACGATCTTGCCGCGGATCCGCCGCCACGCCCTGCGGCCGACGGAGTCGGGCTGCCTGCCCTCGCGCTGGTCCACCAGCGTGGTGAGGGTGACGCGGGGGTCGATCGCGAACTGCGGGGTCTCGCGCCGCCGGACCAGGCTGACCAGCTCGACGTCGTGCCCGGCCGCGGTCATCGCGTTCGCCTGGTTGACCACCGTGCGGATCGTGCCGCCCATGCCGTAGGCGTGCAGCATCAGGTAGCGGATCTTCACGTGAGGTACCCCCAGGTCCGGGCGATGGGCTTGAGGGGCTCGGGGATCCGGTCGGGGGAGGGCAGCTCGCGGGCGGGCTGGACGGTCCCGGTCCGGATCTTGTCCCGCCAGTCGCCGAGGCCCTTCTCCAGCACCTGCTGCTCGCCGTAGGAGAGCATCCGCGGCTCCCACTCCAGGCCGAGGAACGCGCAGATCTCGCGGGTGACGCGCTCGGGCTCGGCGCTCAGCTCCTCGTACCTGACGGTCAGCCCCGGCAGCGCGGCCCTGGCCCGCTGCACGGCCTTCATGTACCGCAGGGCGTCGAGGGCGGCCTCCTCGGGGGTGCGCCGGTCCGGGCTCGCCTCGTGCCAGGACGTGGCGATGGAGGCGGGGTGGCGCAGCAGGAAGAGGAAGCGGGCGTCCGGCCAGCAGGCGGCGATGCGCTGGTGGGCGAAGGCGTTGGCGGGCGTCTTGTCCACGACGTACCGCTTGCCGCTGCGGACCAGCTCGCGGTGCAGCACCCGGTCCCACAGCAGGTGTTCCAGGTCGGCCTGGTTGTGCCCGAGCGCGGTCATCGCCTTGGCGGCCAGCGGGGTGCCGAACTGCACCCGCAACCGGCGTACGTGCAGCTCGTGCGGGGCGTGCAGGTCCGGGTGGGCGTTGAGGATCGCGCGCAGGAGCGTGGAGCCGGACCGTACGGGGGACAGGAGGAAGACGGGGGATTCGAGCAGCCGGTCGGTTAGCGGATCCGCGGGCGGTCTGATCTCGGGAGCGGGCGGGGGAGAGGGCGTGTTCCCGACTCGCTCGATCTGGAATCCGGTGAACCTGACCAGCGCTTTGTTGACGTGCCGCTGCCAGTTCATGGCGAGGCAGACTACCTACCGTTCCTGGCAGTTACCTGGCAGCGTCAGGCCGCCGACCAGGCGTACCGCGGGTTCGCGGGGGCCGCTCGCGGCTCCCGCGCGGTCGCGCGCCGCGGCCCCGGGCCTGTTAGCGTTACCGCTGACAGGAGGTGGCGGCGGTGAAAGCGAAGGGCGACAGGCCGGCGGTGCTCATGGACGTGGCCGTGCTCGCCGGGGTCTCGGCCATGACCGTCTCGCGCGTGCTCAACGCGCCCGACCGGGTCCGCGCGGAGACCAGGGCCCGCGTCATGGCCGCGGTGCGCGAGCTCGACTACCGGCCCAACCAGGCCGCCCGCCAGCTCGTCACCGGCAGGTCCGGGGTGCTCGGCGTGGTCAGCATCGACACCACCCTCTACGGCCCGGCCTCCACGCTCTACTGCATCGAGCAGGCGGCCAGGCGGGCCGGCTACAACGTCAGCATCGCCAGCCTGCCCTCGCTCAGCCGCAGGTCGATGGAGGAGGGCGTGCAGCGGCTGCGCGCCCAGGCGGTCGACGGCGTGATCATCGTGGCGCCGCACGAGTCGGCCGCCGACGGCCTGCGCCACCTGCCGCCGGAGATGCCGGTGGTGGCCGTCGACGCCGGCGACGACATCCCCGTGCCGGTGGCCAAGGTCGACCAGCAGGCGGGCGCCAGGCGGGTCACCCGTCACCTGCTCAGCCTCGGCCACGAGACGGTCTGGCACGTCGCCGGCCCGGCCGACTGGCTCGACGCCAACGGCCGCATCGAGGGCTGGCGCGGCGTGCTGGCGGCCGCCGGCCGGGAGGTGCCCGAGGTGCTGCGCGGCGACTGGAGCGCCCGCTCGGGTTACCAGCTCGGCCGGCGCCTGTGCGAGAACCCCGACGTCACCGCCGTGTTCGTGGCCAACGACCAGATGGCGCTCGGCGTGCTGCGCGCGCTGCGCGAGGCCGGCCGCCGGGTGCCCGAGGACGTCAGCGTGGCCGGGTTCGACGACATCCCCGAGTCGGCCTACTTCTGGCCGCCGCTGACCACCGTGCGCCAGGACTTCGGCGAGGTCGGCAGGCACGCCTTCCACCTGCTGCTCGACTTCATGGCCGGGCACGAGCCCGAGGCGCGGCGGCTGGTCGAGCCCGAGCTCGTGGTCAGGGAGAGCACCGGAGCCAGGCCGTCCCGGGCATGACCGGCGTGCTCGGCGGGCAGGTGTAGGTCCGTCGCGGAGGTGATCGGCTGGATGATGCTGCTCGAACGTTTCGACGCCTGGGACAAACGGGCCTTCGACCGGGTCGCGCGCTCCGACCTGCCCGTGCTCGACGCCCTGCTGCCGCATCTGTCGTCGGCGGCCGACCACTCGGTCCTGTGGGGGCTGGTGGCGGGCGTGCTGATGATGACGGGCCGGCCGCGGCTGCAGCGGGCGGGCGTCCGCGGGCTGCTGGCGATCTCGCTGGCCAGCCCGCTGACCAGCATGGTCGTCAAGCAGGCGATCCGCAGGCCGCGCCCGCTCACCGACCTCATCCCGGTGATCCGGCGCCGCCGGGTGCCGGCGTCCTCGTCGCTGCCGTCGGGGCACAGCGCGTCGGCGGTCGCCTTCGCGGTGGCGGTCGCCAGGGACGCGCCGCTGCCGGTCGCCACCTCGGTCACGCTGCTCGCCGCCGGGGTGGCCGCCTCCCGCGTGTACGTGGGCGCCCACTACCCGGGCGACGTGCTGGCCGGGGTCGCCGTCGGCGCGGCGGCCGGCTGGAGCGCGCGGGGCTGCGGACGCTGGCTGCGCCGCACGCTGGCCTCCTTCGCCGCGCCGCAGGAGATCAGGCGGGCCCGCTGCTGGCCCGGACGATCAGGGTCGAGCGCAGCAACTGCAGGGAGTTGACCGGCGGGCGGCCCTCATCCAGGGCGCGCAGCAGGAGCTCGATGGCCTGCCTGGTCATCTCCCTGCTCGGGACGGCGACCGTGGTGAGGGCGGGGTGGGTCACCCGTACCTCGTCGATGTCGTCGTGGCCGACCACCGACAGGTCGCCGGGGACCGAGCGGCCGCCGAGCCGGGCCGCCTCCAGCGCGCCCAGCGCGAGGATGTCGTGGGTGCAGAACAGCGCGGTCACGCCGGGGCCGGCGGCCAGGGCCGCGGTGGCGGCGGTGAAGCCGCCCATCGCCGTCGGCTCCGGCGCGGTGAAGACGGCCGCGGCCGGGACGTCGAGCCCGTCGCGGGTGAACGCGCGCCGGAACCCACGCACACGCAGCGCGTGCGGCGCGCTGCTCAGCACCGCGACCCGCTCGTGGCCCAGCTCGCGCAGGTGCCGCCCGGCCAGGTAACCGGCCTGCTCGTAGTCGATCGTGACGACGGGCAGGGTGTCGGGCACCTCGCTCTCCCACGCGCACAGCGCCACCGGGAAGCGCGCGTCGGCCAGGAGCGGCAGGTGCTCGGTCAGGCCGTTGTCGCCGGCGATCAGCAGGGCGTCGACCGAGCGGCTGGTCAGGCCGGTGATGTGCCGGCGGGCCCGCTCGCCGTCGAGGCGGGTGGTGCACAGCAGCAGGTGGTAGCCGTGCTCCTCCAGGACGTTCTCGGCCTCCTCGACCACGGCCGAGTAGAACGAGCTGGCCACCGTCGGCACGAACAGGCCGACGGTCATGGTGGTGCCGGTGGCCAGTGAGCGGGCGACCAGGTTGGGGGTGTAGCCGAGCTCGGCGATGGCCGCGCGCACCCTGGCCTCGGTCTCGGGGCGCACGCGTACGCGGCCGGTGACCACGTTGGAGACGGTCTGCTTGGTGACTCCGGCCCGCTCGGCCACGTCCTGCATCGTGACCACGCGGCCTCCAAGGGGGGTTTGACCGGTCCAATGACGTCGCCCCGAAAGGTAGCCGCCCGGCTCGGAGCTCGTCAACCGTCGTGCGCATTACGTGCCTTTTGACCGGACAAGAGAGCAGGAACGCGAAATCGGGCCTTGTTTGAGCGGTCAAATCTGGCGTATGGTCCGGCCACGCGGTTCCGGCTCGTGGTTCCCCCCAAGGGCCCGCCAGGTGTGGCGTGCCCCACAGAAAGGAGCACCCGTGTCCCCCCATCGCAACGTGCTCACCGCTGCCGCCGCGGCCCTGACGCTGGTTCTGGGCGGCTCCCTGCCCGTCCCGGCCGCCTCGGCCGCACCGCCCGACGCCACCTACACGATCACCGTCGGCTCCACCGGCCGCTACGCCCATCCCACCGACACCCCCGCGGCCACCTACATCGACAAGGACGGCACCTTTTACTTCCAGCAGTCGGCCGCCCTCTACGGCCCCTCCGACCCCCGCTACTGGGACTTCTTCACCGGCGCGAACTTCGAGACCGCCACCCGCTCGGCCGCGATCAGCGACGCGGTCAACCCGGCCAACTCCGCCGACCGCAACAACGACACGACCTGGCGCTGCAACAACAGCCCGACCGGCCTCGAGGCGACCCCCGCCGGCGCGGGCTCGGGGTACGCCCACAGGAACTACTGCGACCTGGTCGGCGTCTGGGTGGACCCCGACACCGGCGACTGGTACGGCCTGGTGCACAACGAGTTCACCCCCCAGCCCTTCGGCGACGGCCTGCACTACGACTCGCTCGACTACGCCGTCTCCCGCAACCAGGGCCGGGTGTGGACCATCCTCGGCCACGCGATCACCTCGCCGTACAGCACGAAGCGCAACGACGGCGCGGCCTTCCCCCACCAGACCTACGACTACGGCGACGGCGACCCGCGCCTGTTCGCCGACCCGGTCTCGGGCTACTTCTACGTCTACTACGGCTCGCGGATCATCCCGAAGGGCGGCGTGGGCGGCGGCAACGGCGGCCTGGCGCACGTGGCGCGGGCGCCGATGTCGGCCAAGATGGCGACCGGCTCGTGGACCAAGTGGTACGACGGCTCCTGGTCGCAGCCCGGCGTGGGCGGCAAGGAGAGCAACATGGTCCCGGTCACCGCCGCGAACCCCCGGGGCTACACGCCCGTGGGCGCCGACTACGACCCGGCCAACACCGGCACGGTCGACCAGCAGATCGCCGCCGGGGAGCTGCCGCCGAAGTCCGACCTGTTCATCATGAACATCGCCTACGACGCCCACCTCGGCCTGTACCTCGGCGAGCCCGAGGTCGTCTCCGGCCGTCAGCCGCAGCGCCTCTACGTCACCGACGACCTGTCGACCCAGCGATGGCGCCTGATCGGCGACACCGGCACCTACGTCTCCGGCTCCTGGTACCGCTGGTTCCTCGACGACGTCAGCAGGACCGGCTCGGCCGTCGTCGGCAGGACGTTCCGCTCGTACTGCTCGATCGAGTGCGCGTCCTCCAGCGGCGAGTACGCGAACCTCACCGTCACCTCCACCGCGCCCGCCCCCGCCCCGGCGGACCCGGCCAGGACCTACCGGATCGGCACCGGCGCGGGCCGCGTCCTGGCCCAGGTCTCCGGCGGCCCGGCGACCACCTCCAGCGCCGCCCCGACCGGTTCGCCCCTGGAGAGCTGGACGTTCACCCCCGGCGGCGACGGCTCCTACCGCATCGCCAACGCCTCGACCGGCGGGCTGCTCGGCGTGGACGCGGCCACGACGGCCGGCCGCGCCTGGGGGGCGAGACCGGTCGTCACCGCGCCCGGCGCCGGCGGGCCCACCGCGGGCCAGCAGTGGTTCGTGGTGCCGGCCGGTAGCGGCCACCGGCTGGTCAACCGCTACAGCGGCCTCGCGCTCGCCCTGACGGCGGACGCGTCCCGACCGGCCGAGACCACCCCCGTACGCCACTGGAGCGACACCTCCGGCGGGACGGTCGGCGGCCGCCGCACGGCCGCCGAGCAGACCCTGACGCTGACCGACACCGGCGCCTCCGGCGGCGACCTGAGCGGCACCCACACCCTGACCGCCGCCGGCAAGGCCCTGGACGACCCCGACCACTCCACCACCCCCGGCACCCAGCTCATCACCTGGGCCCCCAACACCGGCGCCAACCAGCGCTGGATCTTCACCCGCCAGCCCGACGGCTCCTACCAGATCGCCAACGGCCTGTCGAAGCTCTGCGCGGACGTCAGCGGCGGCTCGTCCGCCGCCGGCGCCAGGATCATCCAGTGGACGTGCACCGGCGCCGCGAACCAGCGCTGGCAGGTCACCCCCGCCTCCGCCGGCGGCTACCGGATCGCCTCGCAGAAGAGCGGGCTGCTGCTCACCACGGCCTCCACCGCCGACGGCGCGCTCGTCACCCAGCAGGCCGACACCGGCTCGGCGCTGCAGCGCTGGACGGTCGGCTGACCACCCTCCGGCGGGGCCCCGTCCGGGCCCCGCCGGGCCACCCCCCGAATCTCACAGGACAGGCGGTGCCGCTCGATGAGCTCATCCCGATCCCTCCCCATCCGCAGGACGTTCGCCGGGCTCGCCGCCGGCGCGCTGGCCCTCGGCCTGGTCACCGCCTGCGGCGGCGGCGCCAAGGACGCGGCCGGCAAGGAGCTCGTCTACTGGTCGATGTGGAAGCAGGGCGAACCCCAGCAGGTCGCCCTACAGGCCGCGATCACCCGCTTCACCCGGGCCACCGGCATCAAGGTCAAGGTCGAGTGGGCCGGCCGCGACGTGGTCAAGCAGAAGCTGCCCGCCGCGCTCACCACGTCCAAGGTGCCGGACGTGGTCGACCAGTCCGACGACACGATCCGGCCGTTCATGGTGACGCCGGGCGTGGCCCGGGGACTGGCCGGGGTGTACGAGGCCGACGTGCCCGGCGAGGCGGGCAAGAAGGTCAAGGACGTCATCCCGGCCAAGTACTCGCAGAGCCCGGCGTTGCGGCTGCCGGACGGCCAGCCGTACATGGTGCCCTACAGCGTGGCCGGCATCGGCCTGTTCTACGACGCCGCCACCCTCACCGAGGCGCCGCCGAAGGACTGGACCGCGTTCCTGGCGCTGCTCGGCAGGCTCAAGGCCGGCGGCCGGACGGCCCCGCTCACCGCCGACGGCGAACAGTACTGGTCCGACTCCTACTGGATGAACTACTACCTCTACCGGACGATCGGCGCGGACGGCCTCAAGGCCATCGCCGAGGACCGGACCGGGCAGTCGTGGAAGAGACCGGAGGTGCTGGCCGCCGCCCGGCAGATCGAGCTGTTCGCCAAGGAGGGTTACCTGCTCAAGGGGTACGACGCGAGCAAATACCCCGAGCAGCAGAAGAACTGGGCCCAGGGCCGGGCCGCGTTCATGATCATGGGTTCCTGGCTGCCCAGCGAGGTCGGCTCGTACGCCAGGGCCGGGTTCAAGCCGGCCTCCATGCCCTTCCCCGAGGTCGGCGGCCCGGCCAAGGGCGAGGAGGTCGTGCAGTTCGGCTTCGCGATGCCCGCCAAGGCCAGGAACGTCGAGGCCGGCGAGCGGTTCATCGCGTACCTGACGACCAGGGAGTTCGCCGACGACCTGGCCAGGACGGCCTCCGTGCTCTCGCCGCGCGCGGACGCGTTCGTGCCCGAGGCGCTGGCCGGGGTGAAGCGGCAGCTCGACAGCGTGCCCGCGACCTACCCGTTCGCGGCCGGGCTGAGCGTGCCGGGCTGGACCGACAAGGTCTACTACCCGACCGTGGGCGAGCTGTTCAACGGCAGGCTCACCGCGCAGGGGTTCGTGGACAAGATCAGCGCGGTCCAGGCCGGCTTCTGGAAGAACCAGGGCAGCTGATGGCGGCCGAACCCGGGACGCGGCCCGGTCCGGCCGTGCGGGCCCGGCAGCGGGCCTTCGTCCCCATGGTCGGGCCGGCCCTGGCGTTGCTGGGCGTCTTCGTCCTCGGCCCGGCCTGCTACGCGGTGTGGATCAGCCTCCAGCAGACCGCCGGGTACGGCGATTCCCGCTTCGTCGGCCTGCGCAACTACGCCCGCCTGCTGGGCGACCCGGTCTTCCACACCGCGCTGCTGAACACCCTGAAGCTGCTGGTCGTCGGCGGCGGCGTGACGTTCGCCGCCGGGTTCGCGCTCACGATGGTGCTCAGGGAGATGCGCGGGCGGCTGGTCGCGCGCAACATCCTGTTCTTCCCCAACATCGTCAGCGCGCTGGTGCCGGCCATCGTGGCGGGCTTCCTGTTCAACCCCGACGGGCTGGTCAACACCGTGCTGAGGGGCGTCTTCGGGGTGAGCGACCCGCCGAAGTGGCTGGCCGTGGACAACACGTTCACGCTCATCCTGATCGTGGCGATCTGGGCGGCCGTCGGGTACTACACCACGATCATCATGGCCGCCGTCGACCGCATCCCCGCCTCCTTCTACGAGGACTGCGCGCTGCTCGGGGCCACGTCCTGGCAGCGGCTGCGGCACGTCACGATCCCGCTGACCTGGGACGTGCTCAGCGTCTGCGCGCTGCTGTGGACCATCAGCTCGATCAAGGTGTTCGAGCTGGTGCTGGTGTTCGGCGGCGGCACCGCGGGCACCCCGCCGAGCAGCACCTGGACCGTCGCCCTCTACAGCTACGCGGCCACGTACGGCGGCTCCGGCTCGCCGCCCGAGCTGGGGATGACCGCCGCCAGCGCGCTGTTCAGCCTGCTGATCGCGGCGGCCGTGGTGCTGCTGCTGCGGCGGGCGCTCGACCGTGAAGCCGTCCGGTTCTGAAAGGGGGACGATCATGAGACCGACGAGGCTCGCGCCCATGAAGGCGCCCCTGAAGGCGGCCGTGTGGGCGGTCGTCGCCGCCGACGTGGCGCTGCTGGCGTGGGTGCTGATCACGTCGCTGAAGAGCACCCGCGACGTGTTCGATCATCCCTGGCGGCTGCCGATCCCGCCGACGCTGGACAACTACCTGACCGCGCTGGAGGTCGGGAACTTCGGCCGGGCCGCGGTCAACAGCGCGGTCGTGGGGGTGCTGTCCTCGGTGCTGGCCGTGGTGGTCGCCGCGCCGGCCGCCTACGCGCTCACCCGGACGGCGACCCGCGCCGGACGGCCGCTGACGCTGCTGTTCGCGCTCGGGACCGGCGTGCCCACGCAGGTCATCCTGCTGCCGATCTTCCTCATGCTGAGCAGCCTGGAGCTCACCTCCACCCTGACCGGCCTCACCCTGGCCTACGTCGGCACGGCCATGCCGTTCACCGTCTTCCTGCTGACCGGCTTCTTCCGGTCGCTGCCCGGCGAGCTGGAGGAGGCCGCCGCGCTGGACGGCGCCGGGGTGTGGCGGACGTTCCTGCGCATCGTGGTGCCGGTCGCCCGGCCCGGACTGGTCACCGTGTTCGTGCTGCAGCTCATCGTCTCCTGGAACGAGACCATGCTCGCCCTGGTGCTGATGCAGGACGACGAGAAGGAGACGCTGCCGGTGGCGCTGATCGGCTTCGCCCAGCAGCAGCAGTACACCGGCACGAACTGGGGCGGTATGTTCGCCGGCGTCTGCGTGGTCGTGCTGCCCATGGTGGTCCTGTTCGCCTGGGTGGGACGCCGCGTCACCGAAGGCATCACCCTGGGGATGGGAAAATGACGACGACCGTCCGACGTACCACGATCACTCTGCCGGTCGCCCCGCCCGGCCCGGACAACCCGCTGCCGCCCCTCGGCGACGCCCCCGGGCCCGCGCCCACGGTCGCCGGCGCGCCGCCCGACATGGCCTTCCAGCTCTCCTACGGCAGGCTCGCCTCCGTGCTGCCCTGCCGGGTCCAGGACGGCTACGACCGGGCGCGCCGGCCCCGCCGGGTCGAGGCGATCCAGCTCGCCAACGACCGGCTGACCGCGACCGTGCTGCCCGGCTGGGGCGGACGGCTGTACTCGCTGGTCCACCGCGACCACGGCGAGCTGCTCCACCGGAACCCGGTGCTGCAGCCGGCGAACTTCGGGCTGACCGGCGCCTGGTTCTCCGGCGGCGTGGAGTGGAACTCCGGCTCGACCGGGCACACCACGCTGACCTGCCGTCCGGTCTTCGCCGGGGAGGCCGAGGGGCCCGACGGCACGCCGATGCTGCGGGTGTGGGAGTGGGAACGCACCCGGGACCTGCCGTACCAGGTCGACTTCTGGCTGCCGCGCGGGTCGGACTTCCTGTACGTGGGCGTGCGCATGCGCAACCCGCACGCGCACGAGGTGCCGGCGTACTGGTGGTCGAACATCGCCGTCCCCGAGACCGGGGGGACGCGCGTGCTCGCCCCGGCCGGCACGGCCTGGCACTTCGGCTACGCCGGGCGGCTCGAACAGGTCCCGATCCCGGTCTGGGACGGCCTGGACCGAAGCTACCCGGCCCGCGCGGAGCACGCCGCCGACTACTTCTTCGAGCTCGGCGACCGCCGTCCGTGGATCGCCGCGCTCGACGGCTCCGGCGCGGGACTCGTGCACACCTCCACCCGGTCGTTGCGCGGCCGCAAGCTCTTCCTGTGGGGGCGCGGGCCGGGCGGGCGCCGCTGGCAGGACTGGCTCACCGAGCCCGGCGCCGGCGGCTACCTGGAGATCCAGGCGGGGCTGGCCCGTACCCAGCTCGAACACGTGCCGCTGCCCGGCGGGGGCGAGTTCTCCTGGCTGGAGGCGTACGGACCGCTGCGCGCCGACCCCGCCGCCGTGCACGGCGCGGACTGGACGGCGGCGGTGCGGGCGGCCGAGGAGGAGCTGGCGGCCCGGCTGCCGGCCGCCGAGGTCTCCGCCGCCTGGCGCAAGTGGCGGCCGCACGCCGACCAGGAGCCCGTCCGGATCCTGGCGGAGGGGTCCGGCTGGGGGGCCCTGGAGGTGACGCGCGCCGGCGTCACCACGCCCGGCACCCCGTTCCCCGGGTCCACCCTCGGTCCTGACCAGTCGCCCTGGCTGTCCCTCCTCACCACCGGGGCCTTCCCCCGTCCCGAGCCTTCTCCCGGCGCGGATCCCGGGCACAGCCTCGTGTCGGGGCCGTGGCGGCGGCTGCTGGAGCGGGCGCCGCAGACCTGGGTGACGGCCTACCACCGGGGCGTGGCCGCCTGGCACGCGGAGGACCGCGAGGGGGCCGTACGCGCGTGGCGGCGCTCCGCCGAGCTGCGCCCGAACCCCTGGGCGACCCGCTGCCTGGCCCACACCACCGCAAACCCGGACGAACGGGCCACCCTGTACCTCACGGCCCTCCACCAGACGACCGGACTCGTCCGGGAGCGCCTGGCGGCGGAGGCGGTCGTCGCGCTGCTGGAGGCCGGCCGGGCCGCCGAGTGCCTGGCCGTCCTGGACACGCTGCCCGCGACCGGCCGGGCCGTCCTGCTGCGCGCCCGCGCCCTGCTCGCCGTCGGGGACCGGGACGGCGCCCGCGCGCTGTTCGACGCCGGCTTCGACGTCGAGGACCTGCGGGAGGGCGAGGCCGTCCTGCACGACACGTGGGCGCGCCTGACCACCGACCCGCTGCCCGCACGCTACGACTTCCGCATGCACCCGGACGACGCCTGACCCCTCAGGCCCGGCCGCCACCCTGCTGCACACTCGACGGGAGGGACGCTCACTCGCCGGTGCCGGTGGCCACCGCGTCGGAGTCGGGCGCCTTGATGGACACTTTGGCGCCCCACCCGGTGAAGCGGCTGTCGATGGTGATCGTGCCGCCCTCGAACCCGTTGGTGTCGAGGACCCCCGTGGCCGCGTACGACGGCACGGCCTCCCTCCGCTCCGCGGTGATCAGCCCAGCAGCGGGAAGCGGTCGTCGGCGGACGGGAGCCGTCCGGTGGCTTCCAGCACGTACGTCGTCAGATCCAGATGCGACGGGCGGTCCGCGCCGAGCAGCCCGTCGAGGGTCTCGCCCGCCAGTTCCAGCGCCTCCCGGGCGGGCGGCCGCGCGGCCCGCAGGTCGAGGTGGTGGACGGCGGCCTCGGTCGCCAGCGTGGCCAGGAAGTCGGGCACGGCGATCACGTGGCCCTGCGTGGCGACGCATCCCGCCGGGTCGGCCGCCAGCGCCGCCCGCACGGCGGCGGGGGCGGTGTCCTGCCACACCCGCAGCACCCCGGAGGGCCGGGTGAAGGCGGAGGCGGACCTGCGCACCCACCAGGCGTGGGCGTCCGCGCCACCGGCGCCCTCGGGGGCGTCCGGGACGGGCTGGAAGGAGCTCCAGTAGGTGACGTGGTCCACGTCGGGCGGCCCGTCGGCCGGGGTGGCGAACGCGACGAGGGCGCGCTGGGCGTCGCACAGGACATGGAAGAGCAGATCCACCCCGGCCCAACCGGCGCACCGGGTGGGGCTGAGCGGGTCGGTCTCGGCCACCGCGGCCGTGAACTCCCGGTAGGCGGCGACGAGGGCGGTGCGGGCACGTTCGATGTCCATGAGGACGATTCTTCTCGGGAGCGGGCTTGCCCGCGTGCTGGGCGGGCGCCCGGGGCCCGGACAGCCGAAAGGCCAGACCCCGTTGTCGCGGGTCTGGCCTTGGAGTGTGGTGGACGATACTGGGATTGAACCAGTGACCTCTTCCGTGTCAGGGAAGCGCTCTCCCGCTGAGCTAATCGTCCTTGGAGGTGGAGACGGGATTTGAACCCGTGTGGACGGCTTTGCAGGCCGCTGCCTCGCCTCTCGGCCACTCCACCGAGTCGAACCACTCCGAGCGGAAGACGGGATTCGAACCCGCGACCCTCACCTTGGCAAGGTGATGCTCTACCACTGAGCCACTTCCGCGCTGTTGCGTGCCTAACTCTAGCGCCTTTTCCGACCAGATGCTTCCCGCTACTTGCGGAGCCGGCGGGCGACGCCGCGTTCGGTGGCCGGCAGGCTGAGGAAGATCTCCAGGATCCGGGTGAGCCGGTGGACCTCGATGCGGTGGAAGGCCGGACCCTCGGAGCGGGCCAGCAGCAAGGTCAGGGCGAGCGGCGGGAGCGGGGCGTGGATGGCGTGCACGCCCCCGTCGAGCGTGAGGGCCGCCGGGCGCGGCGGGGCCGGGCTGGGCACGGTCAGGCCCTGCGGGGCGCGCCAGCTCGCGTAGATCACGCCGTGCTCGGCGGCGGTGGCGGCCCAGTCGGCGCTGAACAACACCGGCAGCGAGTCGACGAGCGTGGTCAGCGCGCGGTCGCCCGCCGTGGTGATGTACTTGAGTATCTCCAGCTCGGGGTAGGTGCCGGCGGTCTCGCGGGTGGTCCAGACGCCTTCCACCCGGACGTCCTCGACGCTCTCCAGGCTCTTGACCAGCAGCTCCCGCGGGGTGCTCTCGGGGCAGAAGACGGTGATGTCGTCGACCGCCGAGCCGGCCCCCCGGTCGAGCACGGTGACCTGGGTGATGTCGGCCCCCGCCGTGCCCAGGGCCTTGGTGACCTGGGCCAGAGACCCCGGACGGTCGGGCAGCGCCACGCGCACGCGAAGAAGCATCGATCCCTCCCTGGTGATGCCGTTCACAGCCTATAGGCGAATACCGCTTCCGGCCTGAGCTGCGCTACAACTGACGGAGTGAAGATTGGGCCGATTGGGGCATGGCCGCCCGTGGTGCTGGCGCCCATGGCGGGCATCACGAACGCGCCGTTCCGGGTGTTGTGCCGGGAACAGGGCGCCGGGCTGTTCGTGTGCGAGATGATCACGACGCGGGCGCTGGTCGAGCGCAATCCCAAGACGCTCAGGATGATCAGGTTCGCCGAGTCGGAGCGGCCGAGGAGCCTGCAGCTCTACGGCGTCGACCCCGACATCGTCGGGCGGGCGGTCCGGATGATCGCCGAGGAGGACCTCGCCGACCACGTCGACCTCAACTTCGGCTGCCCGGTGCCCAAGGTGACCAGGCGCGGGGGCGGGTCGGCGCTGCCGTACAAGAGGAACCTGCTGCGGCGGATCCTGCGGGCGGCGGTGGCGAACGCGGGGGCGCTGCCGGTGACCATGAAGATGCGCAAGGGCATCGACGACGACCACCTGACCTACCTCGACGCCGGCCGCATCGCGGCCGAGGAGGGCGTCGCGGCGATCGCCCTGCACGCCCGCACGGCGAAGCAGCACTACGGCGGCGTGGCCGACTGGGCGGCGATCGCGCGCCTGAAGGAGGCCGTGCCGGAGATCCCGGTGCTGGGCAACGGCGACATCTGGTCGGCCGACGACGCGTTGCGCATGGTGGCGCGCACCGGCTGCGACGGCGTCGTGGTCGGGCGCGGCTGCCTCGGGCGTCCGTGGCTGTTCAAGGACCTGGAGAACGCCTTCAACGGCAGCCCCGAGCGGGTCAGGCCGACGCTCGGCGAGGTGGCCGGGACGATGGAGCGCCACGCGGCCGGCCTCACCGAGTGCTTCGACACCGAGCGGTACGCGATCGCGGACTTCCGCAAGCACGTCGGGTGGTACCTCAAGGGGTTCGAGGTCGGCAGCGCGCTGCGGCGGGAGCTGGCCACGGCCGAGTCGCTGGACGGGCTCCGGGAGGGGCTGGCCAAGCTCGACCACGACCAGCCGTGGCCGCCGAACACCGACACGCCCCGGGGCAAGTCGGGCGAGCGTCAGAAGGTGCAACTGCCTGACGGGTGGCTCGACGACCCGTGGGACTGCGTGGTCCCGGACGAGGCGGAGTCGGACATCTCCGGCGGCTGACGGACCGGGTCCCGGTGGGGCGGTCAGTGGGGGCCGGTGGCCTCGGTGCCGCAGGGGCCGCCGCCGGCCGACGGCTCCAGGAGCACGCGCTCGCCGTCCATCGTCAGCGTCTCGTACCAGGACGAGATGCGCTCGGCCGAGCGGCCGGTGTAGTGGCAGATGAAGCTGCGCCTGAACCGGTCGGCCGTGCTGTTCGGCTCCGAGCCGTGCACCAGGCTGCCGTTGAAGAAGAGCACGTCACCGGGCTGCATGTCCACGGGCACCCGCTCCAGGCCCGGCGGGGGCGGGACGTACTCGCGGGTGAAGGAGAGGTCCCGGTCGGCCTCCTCCGGGCAGAACAGGTCCATCAGATGGGTGCCGGGGACCACTTCGAGGCCGCCGTTGGCGCGGTCGACGCGGTCCAGCGCCACCCAGGCGGCCACGCACGTGCCCGGTTCGACGCGCAGGTAGAAGTTGTCCTGGTGCAGCGCCTGGCCGCGGGCGCCCGGCGGCTTGAAGTAGAACATGCTCTGGGCTGCTATCGGCTCCTCGCTGAGCAGCTCGCGCAGGATCGCGGCGAAGCGGGCGTCGAGCAGGTAGCGCAGGGCGACGTCGTTCACCTGGTGGGGGTGCATGATCCGGGGGTAGTCGCGCAGGACGTCGTAGGGCGCGCCCGGCTCCTGCGGGACGGGCGAGAAATGCCCGGGTATCGGGCCGGCGGCGTGCAGGGCCATGAACTCCTCGCGCAGCTCCGCCACCTCCTCGGGAGCCAGCAGCGCGGGGACGAGCACGTACCCCCGGTCGTGGAAGTCGTTCAGCCTCATGCCCTTCACCGTAGGCACCCGGCCCGTGGGACGGTATGACCGTGACCGCTGAGAACCTGTCTGTTCCTGCTGCCGAGTTGATGATCGTCGGCCACTACGACAAGGCGGCCGGGTACGGCACCCGCCGCCCCCACGGCTCGCCGAGCTGGCTGCTGCTGTGGACCCAGGCGGGGGAGGGGCGGGTCGAGCAGGCGGGGGCGTCGTTCACCGTGCGGGAGGGGGACCTGGCGGTGCTCGGGCCGGGCTCGCCGCAGCGTTACCGGGTCGCGCCGGGCGCGGGGAGATGGCGGTTCTGGTGGGTGCACTTCCAGCCGCGCCCGTCCTGGACGGCCTGGCTCGCGCCGTACGCCCTGGCCACCGGCTGCCACCTCGTGGAGGGCGTGCCCGCCGGGGTGCGCGACCGCGCCGACCGGGCCTTCGACCGGGCGCTCCAGGACGCCCGCTGGATCCCCGGCCACACCGCCCCGGGCGCGCCGGCCGGGCCGCCGTCCGCGCCGGCGGTCGTCATGTCGAGTCCCGCCCGGGAGCTGGTGCTCGGGGCGGTGGAGGAGGTGCTGGTGCTGGCCACGGCTGCGGCGGGGGCCGTTCGCGACCCCGGGGCCGAGGGCGGCGACGAGCGGGTGCGCCGGGTGCTCGACCTCATCGCCGCCGAGCCCGAGGCCCAGCACTCGGTCGCCTCGCTGGCCCGCGCGGTGGCGCTGTCGCCGTCGAGGTTCGCGCACCTGTTCGCGGCCGAGACCGGCCAGACCCCGATGGGCGCCGTGCGCAGGGCGCGGGTGCGGCACGCCGCGAGCCTGCTGGAGGTGACCGACCTGGACGTCGGCCAGGTCGCCGCCGCCTCGGGGTTCGTCAGCCCGTTCCACTTCAGCCGCGCCTTCAGGCGCGAGTACGGCCTCCCGCCCCGCGACTACCGCGCCCGCCTGCGCCGCCCCTGACCCCCGTCAGCCCCGGCCCGCCCCACACCTCGACCGGCTCATACCTCGACCGGCTCAGACCTCGACCGGCCCGCCGCTGCGCCAGTAGACGTTGCCCTCCCTGGACAGCAGCCCCTCGTCCACCAGGTAGCGGCGCAGCGCCGCGAAGTCGTCGTGGAAGGCCCGCAGCGCCACGTTGACGTCGGCCTCGGGGTAACGCACGCCCGGCTCGAACACCCGCGAGACGTAACGCAGCACGATCAGCCGCTTGTCGCGGCGCATGCCCATGGTGGTCAGCCGGCCGTCGACCAGGAACGTGCGCAGCACCCGCTCCTCGGCGCTCAGCTCCGCGGGCGGCTCGGCCCGCTCCCGCAGCAGCTCGCGGAAGCGCTCCGGCCGCGCCCGCCACTTGCCGTCGTCGTCGCGCTCGGCCAGGCCGCCGCTGGCCAGGCGGTCGAGGGTCTTGGGGGGCAGGTCGCCGCTGTCACCGAGCACCAGGGACGCGAGTGCGCGCAGGGTGTCCTCCTGGCAGAGCAGCCCGAGCACGCGTCTGAGGTCTTCGTCGCTCACCCCTACCATTTTGTCCCATGATCGCAGCACTGTTCGTCGCCGTCGGCCTGGCCATCCCGGGCAACTTCCTGCTGTACGAGAAGGCCGCCGCCAAGAAGGACCCCAACCCCGAGCACAGCTGGACGGTGTCGGGCAAGAAGAACGCCCAGCTCGTCGTGAACCCGTGCCAGAAGGCCGGGCTGGGCCAGGCCGGTCGCACAGCGGCCAGGACGATCGTCTACACCTCGGTGCCCGACTACTCCAAGTCCGAGCAGGTGATCCTCTACTCCTCGCCGGAGGCGGCGGGCAAGGCGGTCGGCGAGCTCAGGGCGGCCGTCCGGGCCTGCGGCACCGCGGCGTACCGGTACGGCGCATCCAGGATCGCGCTCGGCGACGAGGGCCTGCTGGTCACCGGCCAGGCCTATGACCACGGCAAACCGGCCGTCGGCGGCGAGCGGGCCGTCGTGACCCGCCGCGCCAACGCCCTGATCGTCTACACGGCCGGCGGCGAGTGGGGCAAGCCCGCCAAGACCGACTTCAGCCGGCAGCGGAAGGACGCGGGCACGATGCTCGCCAAGATCTGCACGCTCGCGGAGTGCTGAATGTCTCGATCTTGAGACGTCGCCATGACCGGACGCCTACTTTCGCCGTCCGACAATGAAGCGACAAGCCGGTGCCGGAACGCCCTTGCCAGTCCGTTCCGGCACACGGCTTGTTCTCTGTCCGCGGCCGCTCAGAGCCGGTTGAGGCCGAGCACGTGCAGCACGGCCCGGCCCTCCTCGTCGGAGGCGGTCAGGTCGACCTGGGCGTCGATGCCCCAGTCGCCGTCGCCGGCCGGGTCCTTGATCGTCTGGCGTACCCGCCACAGGCCGCTCTCCTCCTCGATCCGCAGCAGCGCGGGCCCGCGCGCGTCGGCGTCGGTGAAGATCTCCTCGTGGTCGGCGTAGTACGCGTCGAGCGCCGCGCCCCAGTCGACGTCGGGGGCGAGCTCCTCCAGCTCGTCCTCCTTCTCGATGGCGCACAGCTCGACCAGCCGGAACATGGCGTTGCGCACCAGCACCCGGAAGGCCCGCGGGTTGGCCGTGACCGGCCGCACCTTGGTCTCCAGCTGCGCCTGGCGCTCCAGCGCCTCCTCGGGGTTGGTCAGCTTCTCCCACTCGTCGATCAGCGAGGAGTCGACCTGGCGGACCAGCTCGCCCAGCCACTCGATGAGATCGACCAGGTCCTCGGTCTTCAGGTGCTCGGGGACCGTGCGCGACAACGTGCGGTAGGCGTCGGCCAGGTAGCGCAGCACCGTGCCCTCGGAGCGGGCCAGCTCGTAGAACTGGATGTACTCGCCGAACGTCATCGCGCGCTCGAACATGTCGCGCACCACCGACTTCGGGCTGACCGTGTAGTCGCCGACCCACGGGTGGCCGCGCCGGTAGGTCTCGTACGCCCCGAGCAGCAGGTCGTCGAGCGGCATCGGGTACATGACCTCGGCGAGCTGCTCCATGCGCTCCTCGTACTCGAGGCCGTCGGCCTTCATCTGGGCGACCGCCTCGCCGCGCGCCTTCTTCAGCTGCGCCGACAGGATCTGGCGGGGGTCGTCGAGGATGGACTCGACGATCGAGACCATGTCCAGCGCGTACGAGGGCGACTCGCGGTCGAGCAGGTCGAAGGCGGCCAGCGCGAAGGTGGACAGCGCCTGGTTGAGCGCGAAGTCCTCCTGCAGCTCGATCGTCAGCCGGGCCCGCCGGCCCTGCTCGTCGGGCTCGGCGAACTGCTCGACGATGCCGCCGGCCAGCAACGAGCGGTAGATGGCGATGGCCTGGCTGATGTGCCGCCGCTGCCACTTGCGGTCTTCGTGGTTGTCGGTGAGCAGGTGTCTCATCGCCTGGAAGCAGTCGCCCGGCCGGTTGATCACGGCCAGCAGCATCGCGTTGCTCACCTTGAAGCGGGAGTTGAGCGGCTCGGGCTCGGCCTGCTGCAACTTCTCGAACGTCTCCTCGCTCCAGCCGACGAACCCCTCCGGCGGCTTCTTGCGCGCGTAGCCGCGCCGGCGCTTGGGGTCGTCGCCGATCTTGGCCAGCGCCTTGGCGTTCTCGATGTCGTGCTCGGGTGCCTGGCAGGCGACGTAGCCGATGGTGTCGAAGCCCGCGCGGCCGGCCCGCCCGGCGATCTGGTGGAACTCGCGGGCGCGCAGCCGGCGGACCTTGTTGCCGTCGTACTTGGACAGGGCGGTGAACAGGACCGTGCGGATGGGCACGTTGACGCCGACGCCGAGCGTGTCGGTGCCGCAGATGACCTTCAGCAGCCCGGCCTGGGCCAGCCGCTCCACCAGCCGCCGGTACTTGGGCAGCATGCCGGCGTGGTGGACGCCGATGCCGTGCTTGACCAGCCGCGACAGCGCCCGGCCGAACCGGGTGGTGAACCGGAAGCCGCCGATCATCGCGGCGATGGCCTCCTTCTCGGCCTTGGTCGCCATGTTGATCGACATGAGCGCCTGGGCCCGTTCCATGGCCGCGGCCTGCGTGAAGTGCACGACGTAGACGGGGGCCTGCCCGGTGGTGAGCATCTCCTCCAGCGTCTCGTGCAGCGGCGTCATCCGGTAGGAGTACACCAGCGGCACCGGCCGCTCGGCGTGCTTGACCACCGCCGTGGGCCGCCCGGTGCGCCTGGTCAGGTCGCGCTCGAACATCGACACGTCGCCGAGCGTGGCCGACATCAGCACGAACTGCACGTTGGGCAGCTCCAGCAGCGGCACCTGCCAGGCCCACCCGCGGTCGGGCTCGGCGTAGAAGTGGAACTCGTCCATCACGACCTGGCCGATGTCGGCCGCCGCGCCGTCGCGCAGGGCCACGTTGGCCAGGATCTCGGCCGTGCAGCAGATGATCGGCGCGCCCGGGTTGACGCTGGCGTCGCCGGTCATCATGCCGACGTTGGCGGTGCCGAAGACGGCGCACAGGTCGAAGAACTTCTCCGACACCAGCGCCTTGATCGGCGCGGTGTAGAACGTGCGGACGTCTCTGGTCAGCGCGGCGAAGTGGGCCCCGGCGGCGACCAGCGACTTGCCCGAGCCGGTCGGCGTGGCCAGGATCAGGTTGCTGCCGGAGACGACCTCGATGAGGGCCTCCTCCTGGGCGGGATAGAGCGTGAGCCCCCGTTCGGCGTTCCAGGCGACGAACGCGTCGAATATGACGTCGGGGTCGGCGTCGATGTCTTCCGGCAGGCGGTCAACGAGAAGGCTCACGTATCTATCCTGCCGAAGTTTGCCGGGTGGTCGAACCCGCCGCCCCTAGCGGAGGTCGAGTTGCATCAGCACGGTGTCGATCCAGCGGCCGTGCTTGAACCCCACGTTGCTCAGCCGTCCCGCCTCCTGGAACCCGAAGGCGGCGTGCAGCCGCAGCGAGGCGGGGTCGCCGCCGTCGGCGATCACCGCGATCAGGGTGCGCGCGTCGGTCGCCGAGGCCCGCCGGACCAGCTCGCCCAGCAGCAGGCGGCCGAGCCCGCGGCCGGTGGAGCCGGGCGCGAGGTAGATCGAGTCCTCCAGGCTGTGGCGGTAGGCGGGCTTGGGCCGGTACTGGCTGAGGTAGGCGTAGCCGGTGATCGCGCCGGAGACCGGCCCGCCGTCCGCCCCGCTGTCCGCGCTGTCGTCCTGAGCCACCAGGAACGGCAGCCCCGCCGCCGCGAGCGCCGCCGCCTTGGCCCGCCACTCCTCGGCCCCCGGCGGGGTCTCGTCGAACGTGGCCACGCCGCCGGTGACGTAATGGGCGTAGATGGCGGTCACGGCGGGCAGGTCGGCCTCGGTCAGGTCGCGGATCGTCGTCATGCCGCCCGATTGTGGCCGGGACGCGTTTCGCCGGTGTTACGCGCGGGCCTTCGGCGCCGTCAGCAGCAGGCCGCCGAGCACCGCGAGCACCGCCAGGAACGGGCCGCCGCCCGGCGCGAAGCCGCCCACGGTCAGCGTCAGGATCCCGGCCCCGACCAGCCCCGCGGCCACCAGCATGACCCCGCGGCCGGCGGTCCCGTACGGCAGCGACGGCGGCGTCTCGAACCTCGCGAACGCCCGCACCAGCCCCCACATGACCAGGCACAACATCCCGAACCACACCGGCCACCCGGCGAACCAGAACAGGCTGCCCGGCTCCGGCGTCTCCACGCCCAGCAGCACCACGACCACGCCGGTCACGGCGAACAGCGCGGGCATGTGCCACAGGTAGACCGTCATGATCCGCGGGCCGGCCCAGTCCAGGACGCGGCGCAGGGGCAGCCGGACCAGCCAGGGGCGCAGCAGCACGGCCAGGCCGATCTGGCCGACGCCGACGGCCATGATGGCCAGCGTGGGCGGGGCCATGTTGGACACCTCGGCGCCGGGCAGGCCGATCATGCTGCCGGGGTAGGGGCCGAACCCGACCAGCAGCGCCGCCACGCCGAATCCGCCGGCCGCCAGCAACGCGGCCATCCGCACCCGGCCCTCGGCGTAGAAGAAGCCGATCTGGTGGACGGCCAGCCACACGAAGACGATGTTCACATAGCCGGCCGCCTCCAGGCCGGTCGAGAAGCGCACGACGTCCGTCAGCGCCGCCCCGGCAGCCAGCGCGACGGGGACGAGCACGCCGAACCTGCGGTGCAGGCGCAGCGCGTACGGCGTGACCGTGACCGCGATCAGGTACACGGCCAGGAACCACAGCAGCTGCCCGGTCAGCTTGGCGCCCACCGCCAGCGGCTGCTCCGGCACCCCCAGCGTGAGCAGCACGTGGGGCAGCGGGATCCACACCGCCGCCAGCGGCAGCAACGGCCAGGCGAGCCTGCGCAACCGCCCGGCCAGCCACTGCTGGTCGCTCTTGGCCGAGCGGCCGCGGCTGATCGCGTTGGCCGCGCCGCCGGCGAAGAAGACCAGCGGCATGACCTGGCTGAGCCACGTCACCACCCACACCCCCGGCGTGGACAGCGCGTTGCCCGTGGTCAGCCGGCCGCCCTCGTAGGACAGGACGGGGATCGTCCAGTGCTGCAGCACGATGAGCGCCATGCCGAGCACGCGCAGCAGGTCGATGAACGGGTCCCTGGCCGTCGCGCGCGGCGCCCGTACCGGGGCGGGACGGTCGAGCAGGACGGTCATGGGGGAGCCTCGTTTCGAGCGGGGGAGCGGATGACTCAAGGCTTCCGTCCCGGACGCTCGGGCACACTGCCGCGGACCGCCGTCTTCAGGTCAAGATCACACCACCATGGAGGGTAGGGCCAGCCCTACCCTCGGACGCCTGCGTACCTGCTCGTACCGGCCCGCCGGGGGACTTAGCCTTCATTGCATGCGCTCCCTGATGAGGCGTGTCCTTCTCGACACCCGCTACACGCTGGTCGGTTTCCCGACGGCCGTCATCGGCTTCGTGACCATGGTCGCCGGTTTCGCGGCGGGCGTCGGCACCGCGATCGTGTGGATCGGCGTGCCGCTGCTGGCCGGCACGCTCCTGGTCGCGAGGGGTTTCGCCGACGCCGAGCGCGGCTGGCTCTCCGACGTGCTCAAGCGCCCGCCGGTGCGGCCGCGTTACCGTCCGGCGCCCGAGGGGGCGGGCCGCTTCCGCCGCATCGTCAACCCGCTGACCAACGGCCAGTCGTGGCTCGACCTGCTGCACGGCATCCTGAACTTCCCCTTCGCCATCCTGTCGTTCGTGCTGACCGTGGTGTTCTGGGCGATCCCGATCCTCGGGCTGACCTATCCGCTCTACGGCGTGGTCACCTCGCGCATCCCCGGCAACGCGGAGCTGCCCGAGCTGCTCGGGCTGGGCTCCGGCTACCTGGTGAACACGATCTTCTACGTCTCGCTCGGCCTGGTCTTCACGTTCGTCCTGCCGTTCGTGGTGCGCGGGGCCGCGCTGGTGCGGGCCGGGCTCGGCCGGGCGCTGCTGACCGGGGTCGCCGAGCTGCAGGAGCGCATCGACGACCTGGCCGAGGGCCGGGCGGCGGCCGTCTCCGCCGAGGCCAACGCGCTGCGCAAGCTGGAGCGCGACATCCATGACGGCCCGCAGCAGCGCCTGGTCTCCCTGGCCATGGAGCTGTCCAGGGCGCAGCGGCAGCTCGCCAAGGACCCCGAGGCCGCCTCGGCCACGATCAGCTCGGCGATCAGCGCCACCCGCGAGACGCTCGACGAGCTGCGTGCCCTCTCGCGCGGCATCGCGCCGCCCATCCTGTCCGACCGCGGCCTCGCGCCCGCCCTCGCCGCCCTCGCCGGCCGCTGCACGGTGCCGGTCGACCTCGACGTGCAGATCGTGGGCCGCTTCCAGGCGGCGATCGAGAACGCGATCTACTTCGTCTGCGCGGAAACCCTGACCAACGTGGCCAAACACAGCCGCGCGACCATCTGCACGGTTCAGCTGCTCCGCATCGGTGACGTCCTCATGCTCACGATCGGGGATGATGGTGTCGGCGGCGCACACGTCGCCAAGGGACACGGCCTGGCCGGTCTGGCCGACCGGCTCCGGGCCGTCGACGGGGAGCTCACCGTCAGGTCGCCGGACGGCGGGCCGACGGTGATCGTGGCGGAGGTGCCGTGCGCGTAGTCGTGGCCGATGACGCGGTCCTGATCAGGGAGGGCCTGGTCAGGCTGCTGGAGGAGTTCGGCTGCGAGGTGGTCGCCACCGTGGGTGACGGCGACGCCCTCGTGGAGGCGATCGTCGAGCACAGACCCGACGTGTCGGTGGTCGACGTGCGCATGCCGCCGTCGTTCACGGACGAGGGGCTGCGGGCGGCGGTCGAGGCCCGGCGCCGGGTGCCCGGCGCCCCGGTGCTCATCCTGTCGCAGTACGTCGAGGTCTCCTACGCCGACGACCTGCTCGCCGACGCCCGTGGCGCGGTGGGCTACCTGCTGAAGGACCGGGTCGTCGACGTCGACGAGTTCCTGGAGGGCCTGCGGCGGGTGGCGGCGGGAGGCACCGTGTTCGATCCGCAGGTGGTGTCCCAGTTGATGGTCCGCAGACGCAAGGACGACCCGCTGGCGCAGCTCACGCCGCGCGAGCGCGAGGTGCTCGGGCTGATGGCCGAGGGCAAGTCCAACCCGGCCATCGGGCGGCAGCTCGTCATCAGCGACGGCGCCGTGGAGAAGCACATCAGGAGCATCTTCAACAAGCTGGGCCTCTACGCCGAGGACAGCGACCAGCATCGCCGCGTGCTCGCCGTGCTGGCCTACCTGAGGTCCTGACCTCCGCCTGTCATTGCCCGAGGTCCTGACCCTCGCCTGCGACTGCCTGAGGCCGGCTGCCTGAGGTTGACCCCTCGGCCGGGCCCGCCGTGGAGCGTGCGCCGCTCTCCGGCCCCTCCTGGCCCTACGAGGGGTCGCCGGCCGGTCCGCGCGACAGCGCGCGCGGACCCGGCCGCCCGGTCCTAGCCGAGCGCGTCGACCAGCTTCTTGCGCTGCTGGGCGCCGAGGCCGCCGAGACGGCGCTTCTCGTCGACGCCGGCCTCCTCCATCAGCGCGGTGGCCTTGGCCGGGCCGACGCCCTTGACGGCGCGCAGGGCCTGGGACACCTTGATCTTCTTGGCGATGTCGTCGTCGCGCTCCAGGAGCTGGGCGAAGGTCAGCTCTCCCGCCTTGACCTTGGCGAGCAGGGCCGTGCGGGCCGCGCGGGCCTCGGCCGCCTTCGCCAGAGCCGCCTGACGCTGCTCGGGGGTGAGAGTGGGAAGTGCCATCTCGTTCTCTCCTCGGGGAGTTGGGTTCGGGAAACTGTTTCCCGTGGTGCAGTGGCTAATCATGGCGGATACCAGCGGTTCGTGTTGCGGAAAGCGCCCGCTCAACGAGTCCGCCACACCAGGGCGGCCGCTTCGGCGCACGCCACGTCCTGGCTGATCGTGCCGCCGCTGACCCCCACGCCGCCGGCCACCCGTTCCCCTTCGCCGTTGTCCGCCCAGAGGGGGATGCCACCCCCGAAACAGACGAATCGCTCACCCGCCAGACCGAAGAGCTCCCCGCCCGGCGCCACCAGCGCGGCGAGGTCCGCGGTGGCCGCGCGAAGGGCCACCGACGTGTACGCCTTGCCCGGCGCGAGCACCGGCCCGGCGATCTCCGCACCCGCCATACGCTGGAAAGACACCAGATGTCCGCCCGCGTCCACGACCGCCACCGAGACCAGCGCGCCCTCCCGGACGGCCTGCTTCAGAGCGGCCTCGGTCATGCGGAGCGCGAGTTCGAGATCCACGCGTTCCCACCCCCCGTCGATGATCGTGAGCGCGCCGGGCCCTTCCATCCGTACAGCGCCGGGGGAGGGGGCGCAAGATCGCCTGGTCGGGGCTCGTGCTGCCGGAAGTTATTGCAAGATTTTCCTCTTCAGGGTGGAATGCGTCACATTTCGTGATCCGGGCGTGTCGGCGCCCTGGTCGGGGCCCCTTTCGCGCCATCTCTCCAGCCCTTCGGGGGTCAGGAAGGCGTCGAACACCGACTCCATGGCCCCCAGCAGGGCGGCGCGCCAGCCCAGCGCGGCGGCCTCGATCCGGGGCGGACGCTCCCGCCGGATGGCCATCAGCGCGGGCCGGCAGGAGTCCGCCAGGGCCTCGCCCGCGCGCTCCAGCAGCGCGACGCCGTGCCCGGAGAGCGTGACGACCTCGGGGTCGTGCGCGTTGACCAGGGCGGCGATGCCCAGCCCGAGCGCGCGGGCCCCGGCCTCGACCGCCTCCGGGCTGCCGGCCAGCACCTCCTCCGCCTGCGCGCGGCCCCGGCCGCCGCCGTGGGCCAGGCCCACGTGGCGCAGCAGCGCGTTCGCGCCCACCTCCTGGCCCCAGCAGCCGGTCGCGCCGCACGCGCACGGCCGGTCGCCGCCGCCCAGCGGCATGTGGCCGAACTCGGCGCCCGGCCCGCTCGCGCCGTCCAGCGGCCGGCCGTCCACGACGAGGACGCCGCCGAGGTCGAAGTCCACGTGCAGGTGCAGGCCCACCCGCACGCCGCGCAGCCGTCCGCGCCGGGCCTCGGCCAGGGCGGCCAGGCCCGTGTCGTTGCCCACCAGGACGGGGTCGGGGCCGGCCGGGCGCCAGGCGAGGCCCAGCAGCCGGGGCACGTCCACCGACCGCCAGCCCAGGTGGGCGATGTCCACCAGCCCGTCGTGCCGGACGGGGCCGGCGAGGGCCACCCCGAGGCCGATCACCCGCCGCGACAGGTGGTCGGCCACCGCCTGGCCGAGCGAGGCCAGGGCGCCCTCCGGGGTGCCGTCGTGCGGCTGGACCTCCAGCACGCTCACCCGTCCGCCCAGCTCGCACGCCGCCAGCTCCCAGGCGTCCTCGCGCACGTCGGCGGCCAGGGCCAGCGGGCCCTGCGGGTGGGGGCCGGGCACCTGGGTGGGGCGTCCCCTGGTGTGCCCGGCGGTGTGCCCGGAGGCGGGCTCCTCGTGCAGCAGGGCGTCCTCGGCCAGGCCGGCGACGAGCACCGACGCCGTGCCCCTGGCCAGGTTGAGGTCCCGGGTGAGCTGCGACCTGGTACGGGTCGCCGCGCAGTCGTGCACCGCGCGCAGCAGCCGGACCCGGTTGTGCGCGCGAAGTTCGCCGCTCGTCGTAGCACTTTTCACAACTCCCAGCTTATGCTCTAGGCGTGAACAAAAGCCTCATTGATGCCAGACGTGCACGTGTCGGAGTCTTCGGTCTCTTTTCCCTCAGTGGATTCGTGATGGGCCTGTGGGCGGCCGGCCTGCCCTCGTTGAACGACCGCCTCGGCCTCGGCGCCGCCAGGCTGGGCACCGTCCTGTTGCTGATCTCCGGCGGCGCGCTGGTGTCGATGCTGGTGGCCGGGCGGCTGGTGGACAGGTGGTCGAGCCGGCGGGTGTCCTGGATCGGCGGGCCGCTGTCGGCCGTGCTGCTCCTCGGGCCCGCGCTGGCCCCCTCGTACGGGCCGCTGATGGCGCTCGCGCTGGCGTTCGGGATGGGGCTGGGGGTGGTCGAGGTCGCCATCAACGCCCACTCCGTCGAGGTCGAGCGGGTCTACGGACGGCCCATCATCTCGGCCTTCCACGGCACGTGGAGCCTGGGCGGGGCGGCCGGCGGCGTGCTGACGTCCCTCGCGCTGCGGGCGTCGGTCGACCCGCAGGCGCTGCTGGTGGCGGGGGCGCTCGTCGTCCCGTTCCTGTACCTGCTGGCCTGCCGCCTGCTGCTGCCCGACGCCGCCCGGCAGGCCGGCGAGCAGGCGGAGGGCGGCGAGGGCGGCGGCACGCTGAAGTGGGCGCTGATCGCGCTGCTCGGGGTGGCGGCCTTCGCCGGGCACCTGAGCGAGGGCGCGGCCATCGACTGGGCCGCCCTGCACGCCCGCTGGGTGCTGCACACCGACCCGGCCGACGCGCCGCTGGCCTACACGATCTTCTCGGTCGCGATGACGACCGTCCGCCTGCTCGGCGACCCGATCAGGGCCAGGCTCGGCTCCGTGCGCACGATCCAGCTCGCCGGCGGCTTCGCCACCCTCGGGTACGTCCTGGTGCTCGCCGCCCCGGCGCTCGGCGGGCCGCTGCGCGTGGTGTGCGCGTGGACCGGCTGGGCGCTGGCCGGCGTGGGGCTGGCCACGGTCGTGCCGGTGCTGTTCAGCGCCGTGGGCGCGGCGGGCGGTCCAGTGGGCCGCGCCCTGGCCATGGTGACGGCCTTCGGCTACAGCGGGCTGCTGCTCGGCCCGGCGGTCCTCGGGTACGTGGCCGAGGCCACGAAGTCGCTGCCGGTCGCCCTGATCATCCCGGCCGTCCTGGCCGCCGTCGTCGCGCTCAGCGGCGCCCCGGGCATCCGCCTGCTCACCCGGCAGTCGCCGCCCGCCCCCGTCCCGGCAGAACGTCCCGCGTAGCGACAGAACGTCCCGCGTAGCGGCCGGACGTTCCGTGTGGCCGCTCGGGTGTCCCCGGGCCCTGAGCCGCCACTGACGCGCCCGCTTCCCGAATCCGGGGGAGCGGGCGCTCTTGTTGCACCCATATGCCCGCTGACCTGGCGTTATGGGATCGTGACTTGACCCTGAAGTGAGGGCCCGGTTTCATGTGCGAAACACGGTAAACGTTTACAGACACTTTCCCGTAAACGTTTACGTTCTTGGAAGGACAGCCTTGGCCGACGGACCCACGATCACCACGATCGCCGAGCGCGCCGGTGTCTCGATCGCCTCCGTCTCGCGGGTCCTCAACGGCCTGCCGACCAGGCAGGAGACCGTGCGCAAGGTGATGGCCGCCGCCGACGAGCTGGGCTACGTGCGCAACGCCGTGGCCAGGTCGCTCAAGTCCCGGCGCACCCACCAGGTCGCCTTCGCCATGGCCGACGTCGGCAACCCCGCCTACCTGGCGATGCTGCGCCAGATCCAGCCGGTGCTCAAGGCGGCCGGCTACCGGCTCGTCCTGCACTCGACCGACGCCGTCGTGGCCGACGAGATCGACGTGCTGCACAGCCTGGGCGAGCGGTACGTGGACGGGCTGATCATGAGCCCGCTCCGGGTCACCGACGCCCACCTGCAGATGCTGGCCGCGGCCAGGGCGCCCGTCGTGATCATCGGCACGGTGCCGGAGGGCACGCCGGTGGACAACGTACGGGCCGACTCGCGCACCGGCGTCAAGCTCGCCGTGGACCACCTGTACGCGCTCGGCCGCCGGCGCATCGCGCTGGTCAACGGCCCGCCCGACACCTGGCCGGGCGCCTCGCGCGGCGCGGCCTACCGCGAGGCGCTGGAGCAGCTCGGCCTGCCCTACGACGACGACCTGGTCCAGATCGGCGACTTCTACCGCGCGCAGGGGGGCCGCGCGGTGGCCGAGCTGCTGGACCGGGCGCCCGACGTCGACGCGCTGATGTGCGCCAACGACCTGATCGCGCTCGGCGCCCTCGACGTGCTGCGCGCCGCCGGCCGCCGGGTGCCCGAGGACGTGGCGGTGGTCGGCATGGACGACACCGACCTGGCCGCCGCGTCCTGGCCGTCGCTGTCGAGCGTCTCGCTCGGCTCGGCCGAACGCGGCAAAGTCGCCGCCGAGCTGCTGCTCGACCGGCTGAACGGCGACGACGCCGCGCCGCGCGTGATCACCGTCCCGCCGCGCCTGGTGGTGCGGGCCTCGACGGCGGGCGAGACCTACGGACATGAGGGAGGCAGGACGTGACCGCGACCGTGACGACGGCGGCACCGCCCCGGCGCCCGCCTTCCCGGCGGCGTCCCAAGTCGCGCAGGAACCGCGAGATGTGGCTGCTCATGCTGCCCGCGCTGGTGCCCGTCGCGCTGTTCAGCGTCGGCCCGCTGCTGTACGGCATCGGCCTGGCCTTCACCGACGCCCGCAACACGCGCGTCCACGAGACCAGCTTCGTCGGCCTGGAGAACTTCGGCCGGCTGCTCACCGACGACGACTTCTGGGCCTCCTTCCGGATCGGCGCGATCTGGTCGGTCTCGGTGACCGTGCTGCAGTTCCTGGCCGCGCTCGGCCTGGCGGTGCTGCTCAACCAGAACCTGCGCTTCAGGACCCTGGCCCGGGTGCTCGCGGTGGTGCCGTGGGCGATGCCGCCGGTGGTCATCGGCCTGATGTGGAAGCTCGTCTACCACCCCGACGCGGGCATCCTGAACAGCCTGCTCGGCACGCACGTCAACTGGCTGGCCGACTTCTCGCTCGCGCTGCCCGCGATCATCGTGGTGGGCGTCTGGACCGGCATGCCGCAGACCACCGTGGTCCTGCTCGCCGGGCTCCAGGGCATCCCCAGGGAGCTCTACGAGGCCGGCGAGGTCGACGGCGCGGGCCGCTGGCGGCGGTTCTGGAGCATCACGCTCCCGCAGCTGCGGCCGGTGATCGTGTCGATCACCTCGCTCGACTTCGTGTGGAACATCAACCAGTTCGGCCTGGTCTACGTGCTCACCCAGGGCGGGCCCGGCGGCCAGACCCGGCTGCCGATGTTGTTCGCCTACGAGGAGGCCTTCCGCTACCGGATGGCCGGATACGCCTCGATGCTCGGCCTGGCCATGGCGATCGTCGTGCTCGCCGTGCTCGGCCTGTACCTGTGGCGCCAGATGAGGGAGGCCCGATGAGACGCGCCCCGCAGTACCTCGCGCTGGTCGCCTACATCGTCTTCCTGGCCTTCCCGCTGTTCTGGCTGCTGTCGACGGCGCTGAAGACGCCCCAGGAGATGGCGCTGGCCGACCCGACGTGGATCCCGCGCGAGCCGACCCTGTCCAACTTCTCCGACGCCTTCGGCGAGCAGGACCTGATCGGCGCGGCCGGCCGCAGCCTGGTCGTGGCGCTGTTCAGCAGCGTGATCACCGTGCTGATCTCGCTGCCGGCCTCGTACGCCATGGCCCGTTACCGCAGCCTGCTCAACAAGGTCGCGATCGGGTGGGTGCTGGTCAGCCAGGTCTTCCCGTTCATCCTGATCATCATCCCGCTCTTCATGATCCTGCGGGATCTGGAGCTGGTGAACACCCTGCCGGGGCTCGTCGTCGTGCACGTGACGTTCACGCTGCCGTTCGCGCTGTGGATGCTCCAGGGCTACGTGCGGGCCGTGCCGCGCGAGCTGGAGGAGGCCGCGGCCGTCGACGGCGCGACGCGGCTGCGCTCGATCGCCAGCGTGGTGGCGCCGCTGCTCGCGCCCGGCGTGGTGGCCACGCTGCTGTTCTCGTTCATCTCGTCGTGGAACGAGTTCCTGTTCGCGCTCGTGATCCTCCAGGACCCCGACGTGATGACACTCCCGCTCACGCTGGTGCGGTTCACCGGCCCCGAGGGGGTGGCCAGGCTCGGCCCGCTGGCCGCGGCGTCGCTCATGGCGACGATCCCGAGCCTGATCTTCTTCGCAATCATTCAGCGGCGACTGAAGTCCGGCCTGATGGCCGGCGCCGTGAAGGGCTAGTAGGAGGCTCATATGCGAATCAAGTCCGCATTGGCGGCGGCGGCCGTCGTCGCGTTCGCCGCCGCGTGTGGCGGCAGCGGAGGAGGGGGCGGCGGAGAGGCCGCCTCCTCCGGCGAGCCGGTGAAGCTCAACTTCCTCAGCCTGGCCTGGCAGAAGGAGTCCGTCGCGGCCAACAAGCAGCTCGTCGAGGAGTGGAACAAGGCCAACCCCAAGACCCAGGTCACCTACGTGCAGGGCAGCTGGGACAACGTCAACGACCAGCTCGTCACCCAGTTCGCCGGCGGCACCGCGCCCGACGTGATCCACAACGACTCGCCGGCGCTGGCCGGGTTCGCCTCCGACGGCTACCTGCTCGACCTGACGAGCAAGCTGCCCGCCGACCTCAAGAGCGACATCCCGCAGTCCGCCTGGGACACCGTCACCTTCAACGGCGGCAAGGGCGAGCAGGGCATCTACGGCGTGCCGTTCCTGCAGGAGTCGCAGGTCATCATCGCCAACAAGAAGCTCCTGGACGCCGCCAAGGTGCGCGTCCCCACCGCGGACAACCCGTGGACCTGGGACGAGTTCTCCGAGGCCGCCAAGAAGATGACCAAGGGCGGCACGTTCGGCGTGGCCTGGCCGATGAAGTCGCCGGTCAACAAGACGCTCAACCTGGCGCTCAACTTCGGCGGCACGTTCTTCCAGACCGCAGACGGCAAGACCACGGTCAAGGTCGGGCCGGAGGAGCGCGAGGTGCTCCAGCGCATCCACGACCAGCTCTACAAGGACAAGTCCGCCGACCCGGCCGCGCTCGGCCAGGGCACCGCCGACCCGCTGCCCGCCTTCTACAAGGGCAAGTTCGCGCTGCTGCCGGCCGGCGTCTACCTGCGCCAGCAGGTCGCCGAGCAGGCCCCGGACGACTTCGACTGGGTGACGCTGCCCGCGCCGAAGGGCACCAGCGCCCAGCAGGGCGCGGTCTCGCAGACGCTGTCGATCGCCCAGGACAGCAAGCACCCCGACGAGGCCATGAAGTTCATCTCCTTCTTCCTCAACGGCGCCAACCAGGCCAAGCTCGCCAAGGGCGACTGGCTGCTGCCGACCTCGCAGACGGCCGCCGCCGACCCGGCGATGACCACCCAGGACAACGGCTGGGACGTCGCCACCGCCTCCGCCAAGAACCTGGTCGTGGCCCCGTTCCTGAAGGTGAACGGCTTCGACGAGTGGAAGAGCAAGGTCGCCACGCCGGTCCTCCAGGAGTACTTCGCCAATAAGATCACCATCGACGACGCGGCCAAGCGGCTCGTCGAGGACGGCAACCAGGTCTTGGAGCGGTACCAGCAGTGACTCATCGCCTGAGGGCCCGGGGGTGCCTGCTCGGCCTGGCGGCCGGCGACGCCCTCGGCGCCCCCGCCGAGAACCTGTCGCCGTCGGAGATCCGGCGGCGGTGGGGCCGGCTCACCGAGATCGAGGGCGGCGGCACCGACGACACCGAGTACGCCATCTTCGCCGCCTCGCTGCTCGTCCGGCACGGGCACGCCCTGACCGCGGCCGACGTCGCGCGGGCGTACCGGCAGGAGATCATCCCGTCGGTGGCCGGGCCGATGCGCGGCGCCGGCTTCTCCGAGCTGGGCACCATCGAAGCGCTCCGCCGGGGGCTGGAGCCGCCGCTGACCGGGCGCGTCCACCAGCACGGCTGGTCCGACGGGCTGGCCATGCGGGCGGCGCCGTACGGGATCTTCTGCCCCGGCGACCCGGCCGAGGCGGCCCGCCTGATCGAACAGGACGGGCTGGTCAGCGGGTCGGGCGAGGGCATACTCGGCGGCCGCGCGGTCGCCGCGGCCGTGGCCGCCGCCATGGCGGGCGGCACGCCCGCCGCGGCCGTGGCCGCCGCGCTGTCGGTGATCCCCGCCGACTCCTGGACGGCCCGCGCGGTCGTCAGGGCGCGCGACGTGCTCGCCACGGGCGCGGACGACGACCTGGCCCTGATCGAGGCGCTGCACGAGGCCGTCGTGGTCCGGCACTACCCCTGGACCGACCTCGCGCCCGAGGCCGTCGCGCTGGCGCTGGGCGCCGTCCTGGCGGGCGGCGGCGAGGTGGAGGCCACGGTGACGTTCGGGGTCAGCCTGGGCCGGGACGCCGACACGATCGGCGCCATCGCCGGCGCGGTCGCCGGCGCGATCCAGGGAGAACAGGGCGTGCCCGGACGATGGGCCGCCCGGATCGGCCCGGTGAGCGGGAAATGCCTGCCCGTCGTGGCCGGAAGACACGTGCTGGACGTCGCCGACGAACTGGCGGAAGGACTGTAGATCATCATGTCGGGGGACAGAATCAGGGGGGCCTTCATCGGGCTCGCCGTGGGCGACGCCGCCGGCTGGCCCGCGGCCAGGCACCGCGCCGCCCTGCACGCGCCCTGGAGCCGGCGCCTGCACCGCGAGCTGGACGCCTTCGCCGAGGAGCACCGGGTCACCACGCTGCCGGTGCCGTTCGCGCTCAACCAGCCGATCGCGCCGCTGGCGGTCGGGCCGTCCGACGACGCCGAATGGCTGGCCTGGACGCTGCTGACGATCGACCGGCCGCGGGCCGCGGCGTTCCGGGAGCTGACCGGCGTCCGGGCGCGCATCTCGGTGGCCACCGCGCTGGACAACCTGGCCAGGGGCGTCGACCCGCCGGCCTCCGGGCACGACAACCCCCACCACTTCGACGACGCCGCCGCCGTACGGGCGGTCGCGTTCGGCGCCCTGGGCCAGGACCCGACCGAGGACGCCCAGGTGACCAACGCCGGCGACGGCCTGCTCGGCGCCCAGGCCATGGCCGCCGCCGTGGCCGCGGCGGTCGCGTCGGGCTCGGTGGGTCAGGCCGTGGAGGCGGCGCTCGCCGTCCTGCCCGGCGACACCGCCATCGGGCACAACGCCCGGGTGGCGCTGGCCGCGGCGCGGAAGGCGGGCGACCCGTTCGGCGCGGTGCCCGCGCTGGACGCCGCGCTGCTCGACCACGTCTACAGCTACGGCGTCGGCGCCGCACAGACGGTGCCCGTCGCCCTGGCGCTGGCCGAGGCGGCGGGGGGCGACCTGGCCCGCGCCGTCCCGGCCGCCGCCTGCCTGCCGGCGCTCGCCGACTCGGCGCCCGCGCTGACCGGGGCGCTGGCGGGGGCCGCCAGTGGGTACGGCGCGATCCCGGAGGGGTGGCTCGCGCCGGCCCGCACGCTGGCGGGCTGCTGCCTGCCGGAGCTGGCGGGCAAGGATCTGATCGAACTGACGAAAGGAATCGCATGACGCCGCTTGAGGACAGGGCCACTGGCTGCGTGGCGGGGGCGGCGGTCGGTGACGCGCTGGGCGGCGCCACCGAGGGCTGGACTCCCGAACAGATCGTGGAGCGGTACGGGGGCCGGGTCGAGGGCATCGTGCCGCCGTACAACGAGGACTGGCGCAACGCCCGGCCGATCGCGCCCTACCACAAGGGCGACGGGCACATCACCGACGACACCCTGATGACGCACGCCCTGATCCGCGTGTACGAGAAGGTCGGCGGGCACCTGGGCGCGTACGCGATGGCCGACCACTTCGTGCCGGAGCTGATGGGCGAGCGGCGGTGGATCCCCGAGCTGGAGGCCGAGGCGCTGCCGCTGCAGCGGATCTTCCTCGCCGAGAAGTGGATCGTGGCCCGCCTGCACTACGGGCACGTCGACCCGCGCGAGGCCGGCGTCGGCAACATCGTCAACTGCGGCGCGGCCATGTACGTCGCGCCCGTCGGCATCGTCAACGCCGCCGACCCCGACGCCGCCTACGCCGAGGCCGTCGACCTGACCGGGGCCCACCAGTCCAGCTACGGACGCGAGGCCGCCGGCGTGATGGCCGCCGCCGTCGCCGAGGCCATGCGGCCGGGCGCCACGGTCGACTCCGTGGTCGCCGCCTGCCTGCGCCTGGCCAAGGACGGCACCCGCGCCGCCATCGAGGCGGTCTGCGAGGCCGCGGCCGGCGTCGGCCACTGGGACGGCTCCTTCGAGGTGCTGCGCGCCGCCGTACGGCCCTTCGACACGGTCGCCGACACCTACCGCGACCAGGGGCTCGGCGCGCGCCGGCCGAGCCGGGTGCACAGCATCGAGGAGCTGCCGCTGGCGCTGGGCTTCCTGGTCGCGGCCAAGGGTGACGTCCGCGACACCGTGCTCGGCGGCGTGAACTACGGCCGCGACGCCGACTCGATCGCCTCCATGGGCGGAGCGATCGCGGGCGCCCTCGGGGGGCTGTCCGCGGTGCCCGCGCAGTGGGTGGAGCAGGTGGGGGCGGCCAGCCGTACCGACCTGGTGGCGCCCGGCCTGGCGATCGCCGAGGTGGCGCGCCGGGTGCACGCCGACGACCTGGCGCGGCGGCGCGCCCACGAGGCCGCCTTCGCCGAGCTGGACGCTCGATGATCAGGCTCACCTGGGTCCAGCCGGAGGACCTGGTCGGCCACGAGCTGCGCCAGGCCGTCGAGGACGGCAGGGGCGACCTGCCGCGTCTGCGCGAGCTGGCCGCGCGGTGGCACGCGGCGGGCGGCCACGACGCGCCGCCGCGCGCCGGGGCCTCCGAGGCCGCCGCGGCCCGGCTGCGCCCCCTGGCCGAGAGCCTGCTGGACGAGCTGGCCGCGATCCCCTCGCCCCTGGCCGAGCCCTCCGAGCTGGACGCCATCGTCGCCGCCTGCCCCGACTGGCCGTCGGCCGGGACGGCGGCGAAGGCGGACCCGGCGCGGCTGCTGGGCGCCTGGCAGGGCCGGGCGGCCGGCTGCGTGCTGGGCAAGCCGGTGGAGAAGATCCCGCGCGCCGGCATCAGGCAGATCGCCGAGGCCACCGGCAACTGGCCGATCACCGGCTGGTTCACCGCCGAGGGCCTGCCGGAGGAGATCGCGCGCAGGTGGCCGTGGAACCGGCGCAGCGCGGTCAACTCGCTGGCCGAGAACATCGACGGCATCCCCGAGGACGACGACCTCAACTACCCGCTGCTGGCGCTGTCCGTCCTGGAGCGCCACGGCCGCGGCTTCACCACCGAGGACGTCGCCAAGCTGTGGCTGGACGAGCTGCCGGCCGGCCGCACGTTCACCGCCGAGCGGGTCGCCTACCGCAACCTGCTCGACGGCTTCGAGCCGCCGGAGACGGCCACCCGCCGCAACCCGTTCCGCGAGTGGATCGGCGCCTTCATCAGGACGGACGTCTACGGCTGGGCCAACCCCGGCGACCCCGCCACGGCCGCCGAGCTGGCCTGGCGCGACGCCCGGCTGACCCACACCGCCAACGGGATCTACGGCGCGATGTTCGTGGCGGCCATGTGCGCCGCCTCCCTGGTCGCCGGATCGGCGCGGGAGGTGGTCGAGGCGGGCCTGTCGGTCGTGCCGCGCGACTCCCGCCTGCACGCGGCGGTCAGCCTGGCCGTCGCCGACGCCGCCCGCGAGCCGGACTTCGAGCGTGTCATCGACCTGCTGCACCAGCGGCATGGCACGCTGCACTGGGTGCACACGATCAACAACGCCGCGCTGGTCGCCGCCACGCTGATCCACGGCGCGGGCGACTTCACCGCCACGATCGCGGGCGCGGTCGCCGGCGGCTGGGACACCGACTCGGCCGGGGCCACGGCCGGGTCCGTGGCGGGCGCGCTGAACGGCGGCGTACCCGACCGCTGGATCATGCGCGACAGCCTGGCCAGCAGCCTGACCGGCTTCGACGGGGTGGGGCTCGGCGAGCTGGCGCGACGTACTCAGGAGATGATGGCCGCATGATCTCGGTTTTCGGCAGCGCCAACATGGACCTCGTCGCGTACGTATCCCAGGCCCCCAAGCGGGGCGAGACGGTCACCGGTCACCGGTTCCGGACCGTGCCCGGCGGCAAGGGCGCCAACCAGGCCATCGCCGCGGCCCGCGCCGGCGCGCAGGTGGCCTTCCTCGGCGCGGTCGGCGACGACGCCTTCGGGGCCGAGATGCGCTCCACCCTGGCCGAGGCCGGCGTGGACGTCCGCGGCCTGCGCCAGGTGCCCGGCCCCAGCGGCATCGCGCACATCGTGGTCGACGACGCCGGCGGCAACTCCATCATCGTCGTGCCCGGCGCGAACGGCACCGTGACCGGGCCGTCCGGCAGCGATCTGGCCACGATCGCCGGGTCGCGGGCCCTGCTGCTCCAGCTCGAACTGCCCATGGAGGCCGTCGTGGCCGCCGCGGAGGCGGCCCGGGTCTCCGGGGTGCCCGCCGTCCTGACGCCGGCGCCCGCGCAGCCGCTGCCCGACGAGCTGCTCGACGCGGTCACCATGATCGTCCCCAACGAGCACGAGGCCGCCGACATCACCGGCCAGGCCGACCCCGACGCCGCCCTCGACGCGCTCCTCGAACGCGTCGAGGAGGCCGTCATCACGCTGGGCTCGCGGGGCGCGCTCTACGGCGCGCGCTCGGGCGAGCGGCTGCGGGTGCCCGCGATCGAGGTGAAGGCGGTGGACACCACGGCCGCCGGTGACACGTTCGTCGGCGCGCTGGCGGTCGCGCGGGCCGAGGGGCTGGCGCCGGCCGAGGCGCTGCGCTTCGCCTCGGTGGCGGCGGCGCTGTCGGTGCAGCGGGCGGGGGCCAGCACGTCGATGCCGGTCCGGGCCGAGATCGAGGACGCGTTGCGGGAGCTGTCCTAGCCCGTCCCTTGACGTCCGGCCGGGCGTCAAGGGACGCCGTCACGGGCAGGTGGGGGCCATGAGCCGAAAGCCCGACGACCTGCCCGCGGCGGTGGGAGGCGTGGAGGGGGAGAGCGACGTGGTCGCCGAGCGGTCCGCCTCCGGATCGCCCAGGACCCGCCGCCCCCTGTCCGCGGACCCGCCCGACGAGCTGGAGGAGCCCGTCCCGGAGGAGCCGCCCGAGGAGGACGAGGAGGGCGAGGACGTCATCCGCCCCGACGCCGGCCCCACCGCCTGACCCACCCGACCACTCCGCCCGCTTGACCCACCCGCCTGACCCGCCCGCCTGACCCGCCCGCCTGACCCCGCCAGGACCGGCCGCCAGGACCGGTCGGCGGGACCGCCCGCCTCGGCGGTCGTCAGGCGCCGGGTTTGCCGTGCAGCCGGGCGAGGGTCTGCTCCAGCTCGGCCTGCAGCAGGTCGCCGGCCGCCGCCGCGTCGCCGTCGCGGACCGCCGCCACCAGCGCGGCGTGCGCGTCGTGCCCCGGGTTGCGGTCGTGCCCGCGCAGCTCCAGCAGGCCCACCATGTCGATCAGCCCCTCCCGCAACGCCGGCGCGAACTCGGCGAACAGGTCCGTGAGCACCGGGTTGCCCGCCGCCGCTACGACCGCCGCGTGCAGCGCGATGTCGGCGTCGACGAACGCCGCGTCGTCCTCGCCCGCCGCCCGTTCGCGGGCCCGCAGCGCCGCCTCCATCGCCGCGACGTCCTCGTCGGTACGCCGGGCCGCCGCCAGCCTGGCCGCCTGCGTCTCGACCATCATGCGGACCTCGTACACGTCGGTGATCGCGGCCCGCCGCAGCCGCGCGGGCCAGTCCTCGGCCGGCTCCGCGGCGATGACGAACACCCCCGAGCCCTGACGCGCCCGCACCAGCCCCGCCCCGGCCAGCGCCCGCAGCGCCTCCCGGACCGTGGACCGGCCCACCCCGAGCGTCTTGGCCAGGGCATTCTCGCCGGGCAGCCGGGTGCCGACCGGCCAGTGGCCTTCGGTGATCTGCTCGCGCAGGTGCTGGACGGCCTGGTCGACCAGGGGGCTGCGGCGGAGGGCGCCGAGCGGCATGCGTACCTCTCAGGTTGTCTGAGGACCTGTGTTGTGGTTAGTGTAGCCGCCATGTCGTCGTACGGTCTCCTTCTTCTCGGCCGCCGCGGCGGGGCCTGACCGGACCGGCACCCCGCCGCGGTGTGCGAGGTGCCGCCGGTCGTCCGACCGCCGAAGAAGGAACGAAGACGTGTACGAATGGAACCGGCAGCGCCCCAGCGCGATGCCCTCCCACCGCTACCGGCCCGCCCACGAGCGGGTCGAGGTGCCCGTGACCGGCGAGCGCGACTGGCCCTCGCGCCGCATCACCGCCGCCCCCCTCTGGGTGCCGGTCGACCTGCGCGACGGCAACCAGGCGCTGGCCGAGCCGATGGACCCGGCGCGCAAGCGCCGCCTGTTCGACCTCCAGGTGCGCATGGGCTTCAAGGAGATCGAGGTCGGCTACCCCTCGGCCAGCCGGCTCGACTTCGACTTCCTCAGGGAGCTGGCCGAGCCCGGCGCGGTGCCCGAGGACGTGACCGTGGTGGCCTTCACCGCCGCCCGGCAGGACCTGATCGAGCGCACCTTCGAGTCGATCCGCGGCCTGCCCGACGTGGTCGTGCACCTCTACACCGCGACCGCGCCCACCTGGCGGGACGTGGTGCTCGGCCACGACCGCGACGCCCTGCGCAAGCTCGTCCTGGACGCGGCCGGCCAGATCGCCCGCCTGGCCGACGGGCTGCCGGTGCGCTTCGAGTTCTCGCCCGAGGTGTTCAACCTCACCGAGCCCGACTACGTGCTGGAGATCTGCAACGACCTGACCGCCCTCTGGGACGCCTCCCCGGACCGCCCGGTGATCCACAACCTGCCCGCGACCGTCGAGATCGCCACCCCCAACGTGTACGCCGACCAGATCGAGTACATGCACCGCCACCTCGACCGCCGCGACGCGGTGATCCTGTCGGTGCACCCGCACAACGACCGCGGCACCGGCGTGGCCTGCGCGGAGCTGGCCGTGCTCGCCGGGGCGCAGCGGGTGGAGGGCTGCCTGTTCGGCAACGGCGAGCGCACCGGCAACGTCGACCTGGTGACCCTCGCGCTCAACCTGCACTCCCAGGGCGTCGACCCGATGATCGACTTCTCCGCCATCGACGAGATCCGGCGCGTCGTCGAGCACTGCAACCGCCTGCCCGTGCACGACCGCCACCCCTACGCCGGCGACCTGGTCCACACCGCCTTCTCCGGCACCCACCAGGACGCCATCCGCAAGGGCCTGGCCCACCACGCCGCGCGGGCCGCCGAGCTGGGCATGCCGCCGGAGCAGGCGCCCTGGGAGGTGCCGTACCTGCCCATCGACCCGGCCGACGTGGGGCGCGGCTACCAGGCGGTCATCCGGGTCAACAGCCAGTCGGGCAAGGGCGGCATCGCCTACCTGCTGGGCGCCCGCCACGGCCTCGACCTGCCGCGCCGCCTGCAGATCGACTTCGCCGCGACGGTGCAGCGGGCCACGGACGACAGCGGCGAGGAGATCACCGCCGACGAGTTGTGGGCGCTGTTCCACGCCACCTACATCGCGCCCGGCGAGCGCGCCGGGTTCGCCTCCTGGCGCACGGCCGAGACCGCGCCGGGCACGCACGAGTTCGAGGGCGTCCTGGAGTCGGGGCGGGTGCTGCGCGGCACCGGCAACGGGCCGCTTTCCGCGCTGACCGCCGCGCTGGCCGCGGACGGCGTCGAGGTAGACGTCCTGCACTACGCCGAGCACGCCGTGGACGCGGGGACGGGCAGCAGCGCCGTCGCGTACGTGGAGGCCCGCGTGGGTGGCATGATCGGCTGGGGCGCCGGCCAGGACACCTCCGTGCTCACCGCGTCGGTACGGGCGGTGCTGGCCGCCGTCGACCGGCTCAGTACGTCAGGTACATGACGCACTCGTCCCGGTACTGCAGGGTCCTCGACCGCAGCCGACGCGGGTCGGCCAGCACGGCCCGGGAGACCGACGGCACGACGGAGCCGCGTACCGGGGCGAACAGCCGGGCCACGTCGGCGGGGGAGGCGCCCTGCGCGCCGAGCCCCGGTGCCAGGATCGGGCCGTTGAGGTCGGCCAGGGAGTGGTCGAGCGCGGGCAGCGTGGCCCCCATGACCACTCCCACCGGCCCGAACGGCTCGTGGCCCGCGTTGGCCGCGGCGGCCCCGGCGATCACCAGGTCGGCCACCCGCTGCTGCAGCCCGGCCGCCGCCGGGTTGGAGGTGCGGGCCAGCACGAACACGCCGGCGTCGTTGGCCACCGCCGAGGTGATCGCCACCTCCAGTGAGCCGAACCCCAGGTAGGGGCTGAGCGTCACCGCGTCGGCGGCCAGCGGGCTGCCCCGGTCGAGGTAGGCCTCGGCGTAGGCGGCCATCGTGGTGTCGACGTCGCCGCGCTTGGCGTCGAGCAGCACCAGCGTGCCGGCCTCGCGCAGATCGGCGATGGTGCGTTCCAGGACGGCGACGCCACGGCTGCCCCAGCGCTCGTAGAAGGCCGACTGCGGCTTGACCACGGCGGCCACGTCGCTGATCGTGTCGGCCACCGTGCGGCTGAAGCGCTCGAGGCCGCCCGGTGAGTCGTCGAGGCCCCAGGCGTCGAGCAACGCCGGGCTCGGATCGATGCCCACACAGAGCGGGCCGAATTTGTCCAGCCTGGCACGCAGGCGTGTGCCGAACGACTCGTTCATCTAGGCCCCCTTGCGACCCTAACGCACACTAACCCGCCGCCGCCGGAGCCGGAACGCATCGGCCCCGGATGATATGGCTCGGGCCGCGGGTCTTCCGGAAGCGGGCGTCTGGGTAGATGATGCGGCATGTACGAGATCGCCCAGCGGGTGCTGGTGCTGGAGACCGTCCCGCCGCGCGAGGTGACCGTCGCCGTCGGCATGCCGTACGAGGAGGCGGGGGAGTGGGCGTGCCCGTACCGGATCGACGGGCTGGCCGGGTGGGAGCACGAGCGCCGGGCGACCGGGCGCGACTCGCTGGAGGCGGTCGAGGTGGCGCTGGCCATGGTACGGGCGGCGCTGGCCGGCTCGCACGAGGCCAAGGAGGGCCTGCTCCAGCCGGACGACGCCGCGCCGGACCGCCAGCTCACCCGGACCGTGTACGTCAGCTGGAACAAGGAAGAAGACATCGCCTATATCGCGATGAAGCACGAAATCGTGCCAGGTGAGGCGGTACGGCAGACCGTCTCGGAGGACGTCGTCCTCGACTACGGCGCCTCGGGGGACCTGCTCGGCCTGGAGCTCCTCCACGCCGCCACCCGCCTCCCCACCGAGATGCGCCTCTGAGGAACCCTCCGGCGAGACGCGCCTCTGCGGGACCCTCCGGCGAGATGCGCCTTTTTAGGGAGCCTCCGGCCGCGCGGCCGCTCAGCCCGTCAGCAGCCAGCGCCAGCGCGGCAGTTCCAGCACCACGGTGACCACCGCCAGCACCGTGACCGCCGCCGCCACGACCGCGTGCCAGGCCACCCACGCCGCCGCCACCCCCACGACGAGCTGGAGGGCGACCAGCCCGACCGTCACGAACCCGGGCACGGCGACCAGCACGCTCCGCTTGTCGCCGGGCGTGGCGAACACCGTCGGCAGACCGATCAGCACCACGACCGACAACACGGCCAGCCACACCGAACCGGGAAGCAGCGCCCACGGCGTCGCGACCCAGGCGACCAGCTCCGACGCGAACCGGAAGGCGGAGGCGACCCGGTCGTCCGGACGCGGCCCGGACCGGGCGAAACGCCCCGAATTGGTAGACACGAGGGCACCCTACCCCCCGAGCCCCTCCCGGCCGGGATCTACGGTGGGGACGTGACCTCCGCCACCCCGCCCCGCATCGTGGCCACCGACCTCGACGGCACCCTCCTGACCTCCGCCGGGGTCGTCTCCCCGCGTACCCGGTGGGCCCTGGGCCTGGCCCGCTCCGCCGGAGCGGAGATCGTCTTCGTCACGGCCCGCCCGCCGCGCTCCATCCGCGCCATCGCCGGCCAGGCGGGCCTGACCGGCCTGGCGATCTGCAGCAACGGCGCCCTGCTGTACGACCTGGCCGCCGCGGAGATCGTCGCCAGCCGCACGATCGAGCCGCAGGCCGCCAGGGAGGTCGCCGACAGCCTGGCCGCGGCCCTGCCCGGGGCGGCCTTCGCCGTCGAGACCGGAACGGGCGTGCTCACCGAGGCCGGCTACACCAGACGGGTCGAGCACGACGCGGAGCACTACCGGGAGGTGGTCTCGGCGTGCGAGGCGGGCGAGCCGATCGTCAAGCTGCTGGTGCTCTCGCCCGCGCACACCCTCGACGAGATGTCGGCCGCCGCGGCGGCGGCCGTGGGGGAGCTGGCCGAGGTGACCCACTCCGGGGTGCCGGGGCTCCTGGAGGTCAGCGCCCTGGGCGTGACCAAGGCGGGCATGCTGGCCGAGCTGTGCCTGGCACGCGGGGTCGAGCCCGCCGAGGTGGTGGCGTTCGGCGACATGCCCAACGACCTGGCCGTGCTGGCCTTCGCCGGGGCCGGTTACGCGATGGCCAACGCGCACCCGCTGGTGCTGGCCGCGGCCGGGCACCGGACGTCCTCCAACGACGAGGACGGCGTGGCCGAGGTGCTCGAACGCCTGTACGGCTGACCCGGCCGACGTTCTCGAACGCCTCCATGGCTGACCCGGCCGGGGTTCTCGAACGCCTCCATGGCTGACCCGGCCGGGGTCCGGCGCCCGCCCGCCCCCGCGGGCGGGCGCCGGGGGGCTCAGGCGTCGTCGTCCGACACCCGGGACGTGCCCTCGCACCCGGCGGGCGCGCCGCTGAGCACCGGCAGCAGGCCGCCGCAGGTGCTCACCGGGAGCGACACCGGCTCGACGATCTCGTCGTTGAAGACGACCACGTCGCCGATGAGCGGCCGCGGCCCCTGGGCAGGCGCCGAGGCGTACGCCGCCGGCGCAGCCCAGCACACGCCGGCCAGCAGCCCCGCGCCGGCCGCCAGGGCGATCGCTAGGCGGCGGCGACCCGCTCCTGCGCGACGCCGCCGGGCTGCCGGTCCCGGTGCGCCTGCTGGACGTGCCGCCCGCCCGCCATGATCCGATCCATCACGGCCAGGGCCAGCGCCGAGACCACGAAGGTGAGATGGATCAGTGTTTTCCATACGAGTTCCCTGTCGGTGATGGCCGGCCGGGCGGCGTTGATGAAGATCTGCAGGAGGTGCACCCCCGAGATCCCGATGATCGCCATGGCCAGCTTGACTTTGAGGACGTTTGCGTTGACATGGGACAACCACTCCGGCTGATCGGGGTGACCGTCGATGCGCAGCCGCGAGACGAAGGTCTCGTAGCCGCCGATGATGACCATGATCAGCAGGTTCGAGACCATCACGACGTCGACGAGCCCGAGGACGATCAGCATGATCGTGGTCTCCGGAGGGTTGCCGCCGAACCCGAGTTCGACCAGGTGGGCGAGTTCGACCATGAACCGCCACACGTAGACGACCTGGGCGACGATCAGCCCGAGGTAGAGCGGCGCCTGTATCCACCGGCTGAGGAACATGACGTAGCCGACGCGCTCCAGCGTGCTCCGTGGCCGGGGAGCGGACTCGGACTCGGCCACGGTCAACTGTGGTGGCCTCACTACGACGTGAAGATGTTGACCCGGTCGACGATGGCCTGGACATTGATGTTCCCCGGATCGTTTCGGCCCCCTGACCCGAGGGCGATTGGGGGAACGGCGGCCGCCGCCGCCAGAGCGAGGACCGCTGCGCTGGTCAGGATTCGGAACTTCAATGGGGACTCCTCGACTGCTGCTGGTCGGGCACGGGGATTGCGCTGTCGGAGCTGGTCGGAGCTGGTCGGAGCTGGTCGGCACTGTCGGAGCTGTCGGTGGGGGAGGGCCGGTGGCGGGGGTGCGGCGTGGCTCGCCGCACCGCCCGCGCGGTGGCCGGCCGGTCAGGGATGCAGGCAGCCCGCCGCGGGGATCTCGGTCGGCGCCTGGGGGGCCGCCGGGTCCACCAGTGCGGCCAGGCCCGCGGCGGCCTCGGCCGCGCACGGAACCGCGGTGGCGGGATCGACGACGGCGTACGCGGGCGCCGCGAACAGCGTGGCGGTGAGGGCCGCGGCGAGCGCGCCTGCGATGACGGCGGCGCGGCGGCGTTGGACGTCAGGCATGAGTACCTCCTGGGAATGGTGGAATCAACCACCGACTTGCTACCCAGAGTAATTACTCAGTAACGCTGCGTTAAAGAATCCTCATGAAGCGGGGGACTGCGAGCCCGTCCACCGGTCCTGGGCGTCCATGACGTCCTCGGCGTGGTCGTGGGCCCATGCGCCGAACGCCTCGATCGGGCCGAGCAGGGAGCGTCCCAGGTCGGTCAGGGCGTACTCGACGCGGGGCGGGGCCTCGGCGTAGGCCCGGCGGGTGACCAGCCCGTTGAACTCCAGGCGGCGCAGCGTCTCGGTGAGCACCTTGGGGCTGATCCCGCCGATCTGCGCGCGCAGCTCACCTGGACGGCGCGGCCCGTGGCGCAGCGACCAGACGACGACCGCGTTCCAGGTGTTGGCGATCAGGTCGAAGGCCAGTCTGGCCTGGCAGTCGGCGAGGAACACGTAATGCCTCCGATAGGCACCGATCGGTGCGTGACGGGATTTCTAGAGTCCTTGTCCTAGTAAAGCCCTTTCGCAACACGGAGGACGACATGAAGATCGGGATCCTGGGCGCCGGCGGCATGGCCGACGCGCTCGGCACGCAGTGGATCAGGGCCGGGCACGAGGTGACGGTCAGCGGACGCGACCCCGAGCGCGCCCGTGCCCGCGCGGAGAGCATGAACGCCCAGGCCGGCCGCCCGGGGGCGCGGTCGGGGAGCTGGGCGGAGGCGGCCGCGTCCGGCGAGGTCGTGATGGTGGGCGTCCGGGAGGCGGGACTGGACGACGTGCTGGCCGCCGCCGGCCCGGCCCTGCGCGGCAAGCCGATCATCGACGTGACGAACGGCGCCGCCCCCGACAGGTACGACGTCACGCGTCCGCTCGCCCGCCGGATCGCCGACCTCACGGGCGGGCACGTGGTGAAGGCGTTCAACCTGTGCCACGTGGACGTGTGGCGGATGACGCCGCCCGTGTTCGGCGGCCGCCCGCTGGCGGTGCCCCTGTGCGGCGACGACGCCCGGGCGCTCGACCTGGTCCGGGGCCTGGTCCGCGACCTGGGCTGCACCCCGCTGGACGGCGGCGGCCTCGACCGGGCGGTCCAGCTGGAGGCGACGGCCGCGTTCGTGATCGGGCTCTGGTTCGGCGGCGCGGACGCCCAGGCGATCCTGCCCCCGCTGGCCTCCTCGGGAGCGCACGAACCGGCGTGAGCGTACGCCGTGAGGCGTAGTGCGGATGACGACGGGCGGCGGATGCCCGGCTCCGGCGGCGGCGCGATCCTTGAGGGCGTCCACCCGAGGTCGAAGGAGAGTCCAGTGGTCACCCAGGTCGTCAAGGGGAGCGGGTATGCGACCGCGTTCAAGGCCCTCGCCACGCTCAGCATGTTGTCGGTGCTGCTGCAGGCCGTCACGGCGGGGCAGCTGATGAGCGGGGCGGGCGCGGGCCTGCACGGGGCCGGGGCGGGCGCCGTCCACCTGCTCGGGCTGCTCCAGCTCGTCGCGGCCGTGCTGCTGTGGCGGCCGGGGCGCGGCGCGGGCTGGCCCGCGCTGGTCAGCCTGGGGGTGCTGCTGCTCGGGTTCCTGCAGTCGATGCTCGGCGGGTCGGGGGCGGTGGCCGCGCACGTGCCGCTGGGCATGACGATCTTCGGGCTCAGCGTGTGGCTCGTCGTCTGGGCCTGGCGGCGCTGACCGTTACGTCGGCTCTCCGGCGGGACCCGGCTGTCGGGGCGGTCAGCTGCCGCCGGGGTGACGGGCCAGGTGGTCGGCTTGGCGCACCGGCTCGGGGAGGCGGTAGCGCGGCGTGAGCAGCAGGGTCTGGGACGTGGCGGTGTCCAGGCCGATGCGGTGGCCCTGGGAGACGTAGACCGGTTTCGTGTCCCGCCGCGTGCGCAGCGCCCTGCCCACGGTGACGCCCTCGTGGACGATCGGCGTCCAGTCGCCGCGCTCCCGGCCGGGCGGCTCGTGCTCGCCCACGAACGGCGTCTTGGCCACGCCGAGCGCGGGCAGGCCGGTCAGCACGCCCAGGTGGCAGGCCAGGCCGAAACCGCGCGGGTGGGCCAGGCCGTGGCCGTCGCAGACCAGCAGGTCAGGGGTGACGGCGAGGCGTTCGAGCGCCTCCACCAGGGTGGGCAGCTCGCGGAAGGCGAACAGGCCGGGCACGTACGGGAAGGCGGCCCGGCCGTGGGCCACCGCCCGCTCGACCGGTTCCAGGCTCGCCGCGTCCAGGACGACCACCGCCGCCGTCACCTCGTCGTCGCCGTGGTAGTGCACGTCGAGGCCGGCCACCAGGGGGAAGGCCGTGGGCCCGGCGAGCTCGACGCGGCCGCGCAGCCGGTCCTGGACGGCCTCCGCCTCGGCCGCGTCGGCCGGCCAGGGGTGAAGTCTGTCTACCCGCATTCCCCCCACATTAGGGCCATTCCTCCCACGCCCCGGCCACCGCCCGCCCCACCCGCCCCGGCCGTCGGGCACGCCGGGCCGCAGAGCGCCTCAGACTGCGAAGGCGGTAGGTCAGGCGTGGACGATCTTGGCGAAGCGCGTCGCCACCTCGCGCCAGATCGGCGTGGAGACGGGCTCGTCGGCCACCGCGCCCGCGTAGACCTGCTCGGGGTCGAAGCCGTCGGGCGTCCACTCGCGCACGCGCGCGGGCAGCACCTCGGGATGGAACTGCACCCCCCACGCCCGCTCGCCCACCCGGAACGCCTGGTAGGGGCAGGCGCGCGTCTCGGCCAGCCACACCGCGCCGGCCGGCAGCCGGGTGACGGCGTCCTTGTGGTGCTCGATCGCGGGCACCACCGGCGGCAGGCCCTGGAACAGCGGGTCCGCGGCCGCCTCGGGCCGGATGGTGACCGGCAGGCTGCCGTTCTCCGGCGCGCCGGTGTCGCCGGTCACCTCGCCGCCGGCCACCTCGGCCAGCATCTGGCCGCCCAGGCAGATGCCGAACAGCGGCACGCCGTCCGCCAGCGCCTGGCCCATCAGCCGGCGGGCGGGGGCCAGCCACGGGGCCCGGTCGTCCTCGGAGGGCAGGTAGCCGCCGCCGAGCATGATCATGGCGTCGTGCCGGTCCAGCCGGTCGGGCAGCGGGGCGCCCTCGTGCGCGAGCACCACGTCGAGCCGCAGCCCGGCCTCCTCCAGCCAGTCGCCGAGCCGGCTCGGGCCGCCGCTCCTGCTGTTCTGCACGATCAGGACGTCACCCATCGATGGTCTCCACTCTCGGATGTCGGGGCTCAGGGCAGGTTCGCCGCGCGGGCGGTGTGGCGCAGCAGCAGCGCGGTCGTCACCGGGCCGACGCCGCCGGGCACCGGGGTCAGCGCGCCGGCCACCCGCGAGACCGCCGCGAAGTCGACGTCGCCGGTGAGCCCGCCGTCGTCGGTCGGGTTGGTGCCCACGTCGATCACCACCGCGCCCGGCGCGACGTGCGCGGCGCCGATCAGCCCGGCGCGGCCGACGGCGGCCACGAGGATCTCGGCCCCGGCGGTGACGGCGGCCAGGTCGCGGGTGCGCGAATGGCAGACGGTGACCGTGGCGTGCCGGTCGAGCAGCAGGTGGGCCAGCGGCTTGCCGACCACGGTCGAGCGGCCGACGACCACCGCCCGCCGCCCTTCGAGCGGCACCTCGTAGTGGTCGAGCAGGGCCATGACGGCCGCCGCCGTGGCGGGCGGGAACGCGGGCAGCCCGGCGGCCAGGCGGCCGAGCGAGAGCGGGTTCGCGCCGTCGACGTCCTTGCGCGGGTCGATGGCGGAGGCCAGCTCCTGCGCCGAGGCCCCGGCCGGCAGCGGCGTCTGGAGCATGACCCCGTGGACGGCGTCGTCGGCGCTGAGCCCGGCCAGCGTCTCGTGGATCCTGCCGGGGTCGGCCTCGGCGCCGAGGTCGACGATGTCGCAGGCGACGCCGACGCCCGCGGCGGCCTTGGCGATCGAGCGGACGTACCACAGGCTGGCCTCGTCGGCCGTGGCCACCACGACGGCCAGTCTGGGCTGCCGCCCGGCGGCGGCCTCGGCCTGCGTCTGGGCCTTGATCGCGGTGGCCAGGTCGCGGCCGGTCAGCGTCCTCATCGGGCGATCTCCTCGCGTACCCCGGCGGTGATCCGGTCGGCCGTGACGACGGCCGCCTCGACGCCCGCCAGGCGGGCCGTCAGCTCCTCGCGGACCTGCTCGTCCTTGATGCCCCGCAGGTTGACCTCGACGTTCACCCGGGCGGTGGTGAGCGCCGCGCGGGCGGCCTCGGCGGCGGCGGCGACGTCGGTGACGACGTTGCGGTTGCCGATCGGCAGCAGCAGCTCGCAGAGCTCGACCAGGCGTATGGCGGCCGCCACCACCAGGGCCGGGGGCTCGGCCGCGCCGGCCAGGGCACGGGCGATGGAGACGCTGCGCTCCTCGCCCTTGGGCAGCCGGTAGGCGTCGGCGACCGCGGTGAAGGCGGCCGCGTCCTCCTCGGCCAGCCGCAGCGCCCGCGCCCGCAGGGCGTCGGTCTCCTCGATCACCGCGGCTACGGCTTGGGCGTGGTCGGCGTACCGCTCGCCGGTGGTGTAGCGGGCCACCATGCCGAGCAGCGCCGCGGACTGGGCCGCGTGCAGGGCGGCGGTGGCGCCGCCGCCCGGGGCGGGCACCTTGTCGGCCAGCTCGGCCAGGAAGTCGACGATCTTCGAGTCGCGCATGGCCGCATTCTGCCAGGCCCGGCCGGGCTCACTCGCGGTGCATCGGCCTGGTGACGTCGTGCGGCGTGCCCTGCGGCAGGTACGGCGAGCCCGCCGCGCCGTAGTCGGAGGTGTAGGCGGTGTAGGCAGACGGCCGCGCCGGGGACCGCCACCGCGACGGGAAGGCCGACACGACCAGCAGCGCCACGCCGAGGAACAGCATGACCCCGGTGTAGATCGTGGTCTGCAGGCCCGCCCCCAGGCTGCCGGTGACCAGCCCGCCGGGGATGACGCGGATGCCGGCGCCCAGCTCCACCGCGGGCACCAGGCCCAGCGCGGTGTAGGCCAGGCCGCCGAGCAGCGAGGCGATCGGCGACAGACGCGAGCCGGCCAGGACCGCCAGACCGGCCCCGGCCACCGCGATCACGGCCAGCCCGAGCCAGGAGACCGTGTACCGCGTGGCCATGGTCAGGCCGAGCTCGCCGATGCCGTACATGAGGCAGGCCGCGATCAGCGGAGGAAGGAGCAGCCCGGCGACCACTCCCAGACCATGACGGGCACCGTTGGACATGATTAACCCCGTTTGTTCGGCTTGTGCACCAACCTACCCTGATCGCCGGATCAGTGCTTGATCGTGTACTTGTCGCCGTACACCTTCCAGGTCAGCGGCGGCCTGAGGTCGAGGTTGCCCTTCCTGAGGAAGACGCGCTGCATGGTGTCGACCCGGGTGGTGTCGTCGTGGGCGTCCTCGGCCTTCATCGCCGCCTTCCTGGCGTCGAGGAACGCGTTGAGGTAGGCCACCTCGTCGCCGCCGCGGGCGGGGGAGGCGGCCTTGGCCAGCGCGGCCTTCCTGATGCCGCCGAAGCTCAGCTTGTCGGAGCCGGGGCCGTGCATGACCATGGCGTCGTAGTAGGCGAACTGGCCGAGCGCCCGCAGGCCGTCCTTCTTGGCCCGGCGGACGGCCGGGTCGAAGTAGACGCGGTCGCGCTCGTGGTCCTGGGCCCGCCGGAAGACGGGGTCGGCCGCGGCCTTCTTCCAGTCCTTGACGAACGGCCTGCCGAGGCCCTTGTGGGAGTCGGTGCCGTTGACCTTGCGCAGCGCGGGCAGGTACTTGGCCAGCACGTTCGAGGGCTTGCGCCTGGTGTAGAGCTCGACCAGCTCCAGCATGTCGCCGGTGCCGGAGCAGAAGCCGATGATGCCCGCGGTGTAGCCGCGTTCGTCCTTGATGTCCTCGATGTAGCCGTACTGGGCCTTCCAGTCCAGCGAGGAGTTCTCCGCGCTGGACACCAGCTGCATGGCGATGTCCTTCTTGTGAGGGTTGTTGAGGTCTGCGGGGGAGACGCAGGTCACGGCAAGGGACAGCGAGAGGCACATAGCGGTCAGCACCGCTGCAAACTAGCGCAGTGGGCGCAAAGCCGCGAGCTGCTCCGCGAACGGGACGACCTCGTCCTCGTCTTCGTCCTCGGCCGCGGCCTCGGCCGGGGCCGGGCGGGGAGCGCGGCCCGCCAGCAGGCCGGCCAGCTCACCGGCGGCCCGGTCGATGCGCTCGCCGAGCCCGTCGGTGAAGGAGTCGCCGCCGCCGCCCCAGTCCTCAGAGGCGGCGTAGACGGCGGTCGGCACGACCACGGCCCGCAGGTAGGCGAACAGCGGGCGCATCGCGTGCTCCAGCACGAGCGAGTGGCGGGCGGTGCCGCCCGTGGCGGCGATCAGCACGGGCGTGCCCGCCAGGGCCGTGTTGTCCAGGACGTCGAAGAACGACTTGAACAGCCCGCTGTAGGAGCCGCTGAAGGTCGGCGTGACCGCGATGAGCCCGTCGGCCTCCGTCACGGCCTCGACGACCTCGCGCAGCCGGGCGCCGGGGAAACCGGTCACCAGGTTGTTGGCGATGTCCACGGCCAGGTCGCGCAGCTCGACCACGCGCACCTCGGCCACACGCGCCTCGGCCGCGCCGTCCAGCCGCCGCCGGGTGGCCTCGGCCAGCCGGTCGGCGAGCAGGCGGGTGGAGGACGGCTGGGTCAGGCCGGCCGTGACGACGACGAGCTTCATGGGGGGATCTCCTTCCCTGGAGGGGTCAGACCTCGACGGCCTGGGACGTACGGGCCTGGACCAGCGCGGCGTGCGCCGGCGCGTCCGGGACGCCGGCCGGGCGGTCCTTGGCCATCTCCTTGCGCAGCACCGGCACGACCTCCTCGCCCAGGATGTCGAGCTGCTCCAGCACGGTCTTCAGCGGCAGGCCGGCGTGGTCCATGAGGAACAGCTGGCGCTGGTAGTCGCCGAAGAACTCGCGGAACTCCAGCGTGCGGTCGATGACCTGCTGCGGGCTGCCCACGGTGAGCGGGGTCTCGGCGGTGAACTCCTCCAGCGACGGCCCGTGGCCGTACACGGGGGCGTTGTCGAAGTAGGGGCGGAACTCGCGGACCGCGTCCTGGGAGTTCTTGCGCATGAACACCTGGCCGCCCAGGCCGACGATCGCCTGCTCGGGCGTGCCGTGCCCGTAGTGGGCGTAGCGCCGGCGGTAGAGGTTGATCAGGCGGATGAAGTGCTCCTTGGGCCAGAAGATGTTGTTGGCGAAGAAGCCGTCACCGTAGTAGGCGGCCTGCTCGGCGATCTCCGGGCTGCGGATCGAGCCGTGCCACACGAACGGCGGCACCCCGTCCAGCGGGCGCGGCGTGCTGGTGAACCCCTGCAGCGGGGTGCGGAAGCGGCCCTCCCAGTCGACGACGTCCTCGCGCCACAGCTGGTGCAGCAGCGCGTAGTTCTCCACGGCCAGCGGGATGCCCTGGCGGATGTCCTGCCCGAACCACGGGTAGACCGGCCCGGTGTTGCCACGGCCCAGCATGAGGTCCACCCGGCCGTCTGCCAGGTGCTGGAGCATGGCGAAGTCCTCGGCGATCTTGACCGGGTCGTTGGTCGTGATCAACGTCGTGGCGGTGGACAGGATCAGCCGCTCGGTCCTGGCCGCGATGTAGCCGAGCATGGTGGTCGGCGAGGACGGCACGAACGGCGGGTTGTGGTGCTCGCCCGTCGCGAACACGTCGAGGCCGACCTCCTCGGCCTTGAGCGCGATCGCCACCATCGCCTTGATCCGCTCGTGCTCGGTCGGGGTCCTGCCGGTGGTGGGGTCGGTGGTCACGTCGCCCACGCTGAAGATTCCGAACTGCACTTTAGTCACCATCCATGACTGTTGAATCTTTGACAGGTACCGTAGCGTCCCGGCCTCCGCCGTTATTCCATCATCCCGGTCAGGCGCCCGCGCGGGCGCGGAAGGCCGCCGCCTTGGCGCGGTTGCCGCAGCCGCGCATGTCGCACCAGCGGCGGGTGCGGCGGTGGGAGGCGTCGACGTACAGGCGGGTGCAGGGGGCGGCCTCGCACTCGCGGATCAGCTCCGCCTGCGGGCCGCCGAGCAGCTCGATCGCCGCGCGCGCCGTCGTGGACAGCGCGCCGGGCAGGCCGCCGCCGCGCCGCAGGCCGCGCTCTTCGAGCGCGACGTCCGCGGGCGGCCGCCGGGCGGTCTCGTTGAGCAGGTCGCGGTCGGCCTGTCCGTACGGGCTGCCGTCGCGGGCGGCCGTGGCCAGCCGGTAGATCGCCTCGCGCAGGGCCGTCGCCCGCGCCAGGTCGTCGTCGCCGGTCTCGGGCGGCTCGTCGAGGAGCCCGGCGGCGACCGTCCAGCGGGCCAGGTCGGCGGGGGAGGGCAGCAGGTCGATGCGCGCGCCCCGGCGGTGGCCGATGGTGCCGGCGAGGTCGAGGCCGAGGTTGCCGCTGACGAAGGTGAAGTCCACGGCAACCATAGTAACCGCGTTGACAAGTTACTTTCGGCGCTGCCAAGGTTGCTAACCATTGAATCCGGTTACTTTGGAGGCATTCGTGGCGACACTCGTCACCGTCCGCGGCGGGACGCGCCGGTTCGGCCTGCGGCACCGATGGGTCGTGCTGTCCGTGGGCGTCGGGGCCCAGGCCAGCTTCTCGGCCATGTTCTCCGGCATCCCGCTGACCGCGGTCTCCATGCGCTCGGGCTACCACCTGTCGCTGGGCTCGCTCGGCCTGGTCCTGTCCTGCCTGGGGCTGGGCGTGGCCGCCTCCGACATCGCGTGGGGCATGCTGACCGACCGGTGGGGCGACCGCCGGGTGCTGCTCGCCGGGCTGACCGCCACGGGCGCGCTGCTGGCGGTGATGGCCGCCGCCGTCACGCCGGCCGAGCACGCCGGGGTGGCCCTGCTGGCGGCGTGCCTGCTGGCCGCCGGAGCGCTGGGCGGCAGCGTGAACGGCGCCTCCGGGCGGGCCGTCATGACCTGGTTCGCCGACGGCGAGCGGGGGCTGGCCATGAGCGTCCGCCAGACGGCCATCCCCGTCGGCGGCGCGCTCGGGGTCGCCCTGCTGCCCTGGCTCGCCGAGCGGTACGGCTTCCGCGCCGTCTACGCCGTACCGGCGGTGTTCTGCCTGCTGGCGGCGGCGGCCACCTGGCGCTGGCTGCACGAGCCGGCGCCCGCCGCGGCAGCCGCGGCCCCGGAGCCCGGCCCCTCGCCGCTGCGCCGCTGGGACGTGTGGCGGGTGGCGCTGGCCAGCGGGCTGCTCACCGTGCCGCAGTTCGCCGTGCTGTCCTTCACCGCGATCTTCCTGCACGACGTCAAGGGCGCCGACGCCGGCCTGGCCGCCCTCACCGTGCTCCTCGCCCAGCTCGGCGGCGGCGCGGCGCGCATCTGGACCGGCCGGCGCACCGACCGCCGCGGCGGTCGGCGCACCTGGATCCGGGCCATCGGGACGCTGTCCGGGGTCGCGATGGCCGCCGCCGCGGTGCTCACCTCGGCGCCCACGCCGCTCACGGTCGCCGCCCTGGCGATCGGCGGCCTGCTGGCCAACTCCTGGCACGGCATCGCCTACACCGAGATCGCCGCCATGGCGGGCGCGGCCAGGGCGGGCACCGCGCTGGGCCTGGAGGGCACCGCCTGCTTCGCCTCGGGCTTCCTGACCCCGCTGCTCGTCCCGGTGGTGCTCGGCCTCGCCTCGTGGGAGGCGGTGTGGGGGCTGGGCGCGCTCGCCTCGCTGCTGGCGGTGCCGCTGATGCCGGGGGCCGTGCGACCGGCGCCGCGGGCCGCCGTCACAGGGCGTTGATCGCCGCCGGGCCGAGGATGCGCTCGGGCGCGCCGCGCTCGGCCACGGTGATCATCGCCTGGCCGATGCGCTCGGTCGTCGTCACCGACGCCGGGAACAGCCGCCGCAGCAGCGGGTAGAGCGGCGCGGCCACGACGTAGGCCAGCCGGTACCAGCGGGTGCGCGAGGTCACGCCGTGCATCGGCTGGATGTAGCCGGGACGGAACATGTAGGCGTGGAACGGCAGCGCGAGCAGCGCGTTCTCGGTCGCGCCCTTCACCCTGGCCCACATCGCGCGGCCGTGCGCGTCGGTGCCGGCCCCGGAGACGTAGACGAAGGTCGAGGACGGGCTGAGCCGGGCCAGCGTGGTGCCGGCCGCCAGCGTGTAGTCGTAGGTGACCCGCCGGTAGTCCCGCTCGCTCATGCCGGCCGAGGACACGCCGAGGCAGAAGAAGCACGCGTCGTAGCCGGACAACTCGTCCTCGATGTCCGACAGGTCGGACAGGTCGGCGTGGGTGAGCTCGCGCAGCTTCGGGTGGACCGTCCCCGTGGGCGACCGGCCGACCGTGAGCACGGCCGTCACGCGCTCGTCGAGCAGGCACTCCCTGAGCACGCCGCGCCCGACCATGCCGGTCGCCCCGAAGATGATCACTCTCATGGTTCAGCCAGATCCCACCCGCCGCGCCGCCGCAGCACCACCAGATAGTACGCCGCCGACACCACCGCGATCCCGGCGGTGACGTACAGGCTGGGCCGGCCGATCACCGGGTCCAGCGCGTTCAAGTAGATCACGTACGCCAGCGCGGCCAGCGCCAGCACCGGCGCGAGCGGGAACCACGGCATCCGGTACGCCGCGTGGCCGGTCGTGCCGTTGCGCCGCCCGGCGATCGCCCCCAGGCACAGCGCCGCGTACACGGCCACGATCGAGGTGCCGGTCACCACCAGCAGGAAGCGCTCGTCGATGAAGCAGCAGGCCGCGCTGACCACGCCGGTCAGCACCGTGGCCACCCACGGCGAGCCGTACCGGGCGTGGATCGACGACAGCAGGCGGCTGACCGGCGCCGGCCAGGCGCGGTCGCGTCCGGTGCTGAACAACATGCGCGAGGTGATGAGGATGATGGCCAGCACGGCGTTGAGGATGGCCAGCGCGACGGCCAGCGAGATCACCGTGTTGGCCACGGAACCGGCGCGGGCGGTGACGAAGTACTGCATCATGTTCTCCGCGCCGAACAGGCCCTCCAGCGACGGCGCGCCCACCAGCACCGCCGTCACCGGCACCAGCTCGGCCGCCACGGTGACGCCCAGCGCCCACAGCACCGTCCGCGCGATGCTCTTCGGCGCGTCGTGCACCTCCTCGCCGAAGTAGACCGCCGAGCCGTACCCGTTGTAGGAGAAGATCGCCACCGCGGTCGCCGCGCCGATCAGGCCCAGCGAGGCGGGCACCAGCGCGCCGCCGTCCCCGGCGACCACCGGATGGGTGATCAGCTCGACCGGCGAACGCTGCGGACCGAACAGGCCGAGCGCCGCCACGACCAGCAGCGCGATCATCTCGATGGCCAGGAACACCCCGGTCACCCAGGCGTTCAGCTTGATGTCGAAGACCGCCACGACGGTGGTGAGCAGGCACGTCACGGCCGCCACCAGCGGCCCGTCCAGCCCCGGGAGGACGACCGACAGGTACGCGCCCACGCCCAGCGCGATGACGGCGATGATGAGCAGCTGCGTGATGAGGATCAGCCCGAGCACCACGAACCCGGGCAGCCGGCCGAGCGTGCGGGCGGTGATGGCGTACTCGCCGCCGGTGAGCGGGAACGCCGAGCCCAGCTCGGCGTAGACGAAGGCCATGAACACGCCCACGACGGCGCCGGCCAGGTAGCTGAGGATCGCGCCGCTGCCGGCCTGGGAGATCACGCCGGGGGCGATGATGAAGACCGAGGACGCGGGGGTGATGGCGGACAGGGTGAGGAGGAGGGTGCCGAGGAGCTTGAGTCCCCGGTGCAGGTGTGGATGGGCGGCCGTTGATGCCACGACGCCTCCTTGGGGGGTTCCTTGAGCGAGTATCAAAGAACTATCGGCGGCGTTCGTCAAGGATGGCTTGCGTTTTTTGAAGCGTCTATGAAGAATCGCGGCCATGGCGCGACCAAGCCGGGCCCGGGAGAAGCGGGCCGAACTCGTCTCCGCCGCCCGCCGGGCGGTGCTCGAACGCGGCATCCTCGACCTGCGGCTGCGCGACGTCGCCGAGGTCGCCGGCATGTCGGCGGGGTCGGTGCTGTACTACTTCCCGAGCATGGCCGGCCTGTTGCAGGAGGTGCAGCGCGAGGCCGTCGACCGGTTCTGCGCCGCCCGCGAGACCGCCGCCGCCCGCGAGCCCGACCTGCGGCGGCGCCTGGTCATCACCATCGGCAGCGGCCTGCCCGCCGGTCCCGGCGACGAGCTGTGCGTGCTGCTGTACGAGCTGGGGGCGCACGCCCGGCGCGACCCGGCGTACGCGGCCCAGCACATCCGGCTGTACGAGCGGCAGGTGGCCCTGTACGCCGCGATCCTGGAGGCGGGGTCGGCGACCGGCGTCTTCACGCTGACCCGGGACGCCATGACGATCGCCCGGAACCTGGTGGCGCTGGAGGACGGGCTGGGGCTGCACCTGCTGGACGCGGTGCAGCCGTTCGACACGGAAACGGCCCGCGACCTCCTCCTCGCCTACGCCACAGACGCCACCCACTGCCCCCTGCCACGCCCATGACCCTTTCCCCACCCGGCGCGTCCGCGCTGCCCTTCTCCGCATCGCAGGTGCGTGGCCCTGTTACGTCCCACCCACCCCGCCCCTCCGCCTGGGCCTTCTCCGTGTCGGGGGGTGTGGACCTGCCGTCTCCGCCCCCGGCCCGAGCGCTCACCCGCGGAGCCCCCCGCTCGCGGCCTAACGAGCCTCCCAGCGCCTTCGGCCTCCCATCGTCCTCCGGCCACGCACCACCCGCCATCCGCCCGCCGGTCCCGCCCGTGCGTCGACCGATGGCGGCGACGCCGTGCGATCATCACCCCGTGACGTCCCCCCTTGATCCCAGTGCGCGCAAGTACGGCACCCTCGGGCTGGCCCTGGTATGCGCAGCAGCCCTCACCGGCTACGGGCTGGTGGCCTGGAGCATCTGGCAGTTGGACTGGATGTCCACAGAGCTCCTGGTCAAATGCGGCATCGCGGCCGCGGTGTTCCCTGGCGCCGGCCTCGCCCTCGGGTATGCGTTCACGGCACGGAAGCCCAGGCCCGTACGGATCTTCGCGGTTTCGGCGGGCGCGGCGATCGGAGCGGTGTGCCTGCTGCTGGCCGCTGCCGGCTCCATCTGGTTCTCGATGACAGCGAGCGTGTAGCCCCGGCAGCGGCCCGGGGGAACATTCGTCCAATCCTCCGGCGAGGGGCGGCCGCCACAGTGGCCCCATGACCAGTTCCCACGGCGACGCCACCGAGAGCACGATCCTCTCCCTGGACGACGGCGACCTCCACGTCTGTCAGGACGGCCCCCGCGACGCCCCCGCCCTCCTCCTCATCCACGGCTCGGCGTCCTCGGCCCGCTCCTGGGACCAGTTGGTCCCCCTGCTCACGGGCTCGCATCGCGTCATCCGGATCGACCTGCTCGGCCACGGCCGCTCCGCCAAACCGGACGACCGCGGCTACACCACCCCCGACCAGGCACGCCGGGTCGGCGAGGCGCTGGACCTGCTCGGCGTGCGGGAGGCCGTGGTCGCGGGCCACTCCAGCGGCGGCGCGGTCGCCACCGCCCTGGCCGAACGGCGTCCCGGCCTGGTGACGGCGCTCGTCCTGATCAACACCGGCCCTGGTCTGGACGCCTTCATCGCCCCGGCGTCGGCCGCGTTCGCCCCCTCGCAGTGGCCGCCGACCGACGAGCAGATCCGCCTGTTCGCGAGCCCTGGCTTCAGCCTTCCCGGCTACCGGCCCCCGGACGAGCTGCTGGACGAGGTGCGTTGCATGACCCTCCACACGCTCGCAGCCACCATGCAGGGCACCCGCGAATACCTGCACGAACGGCCCCTCCCTGACCGGCTGGCGCCTTTGGGCAAGCCGCTGCTGGTGATCTTCGGCGCGGACGACCGACGATGGCGCTCCTCGTCCGCGTCCGATTACCGCGTCGTGCCGGGAGCCGAGATCGAGTTCCTGCCCGGCCTCGGCCACACCCCCATCCTGGAGGACCCCCAGCAGACCGCCATCCCCCTCCTCGCCTTCACCACGACCCACACCAAACAGCCACACTGACGCCGTGGGGCAAGGAAGCCGTCCCGGCGCTGGGCGTCTCGGGGCGGGTCAGCGGGCTGTGCGCCAGCTCTGTTCCTCCACCAGCTCCTGGCTGCGCCAGCCATCCGAGGTGCGCCGCATGCGGTGGTGGTACCAGCCGCCGCCGTGCAGGAACCCCTTGGCGTCGGCCGCGACCATGTCCCGTGTGGGGGCGAGGGTGTCGGTGAACGGCGCGCTGACCCGCGCCTCGTCCCCGGCCAGGACGATCCGTGCGGCTCCGATCAGGTGCAGGCGTCCCGGCCAGTGCGGCAGCACCTCGGCGAGCCAGCTCTTGACCTCCGCCAGCCCGCCCCTGATCCCGCCCGCGGACCGGTAGTCGATGACCGCCTCCGGGCTGAACACCTCGTCGAGCAGATCCCACTCGCCGGAGTCGACGGCCAGCGAGTAACGGCCCAGCAGGCCGGTGATCTCCAGGCGGTCGGCGATCTCCTGAACGTCCATGTCCTGATCGAACCAAACGCTTGCTACAAACGCCAGGCCCGCGCGCCGGAGGAGGGCCGCGAAAACACCAGGCCCTCGCGCCGGGGAAGGGCCGTGAAAAAGCGACAGCCAGGTCGGCGACCCGCCGACCTGGCTGATGAGAGATGGTGGACGATACTGGGATTGAACCAGTGACCTCTTCCGTGTCAGGGAAGCGCTCTCCCGCTGAGCTAATCGTCCTTCGTAGAGGTGGCGACGGGATTTGAACCCGTGTGGACGGCTTTGCAGGCCGCTGCCTCGCCTCTCGGCCACGCCACCGAGCCGGAAGCTCCGAGCGGAAGACGGGATTCGAACCCGCGACCCTCACCTTGGCAAGGTGATGCTCTACCACTGAGCCACTTCCGCGTGCGCCCCGCTCGTGCCGGGCGACGAGAGAACTCTAGCGAATCATCGCCGAGTCCCCAAACCGGACCGCTTCCGCGCAGGTCGTCCCGGGTCCGGCCCAGCCGCGCCCCGCCCCGGAGCAGGGCACGAGCCAGGCGCCCCGGTCAGCGGCCCAGCTGCATGCCCGCGGGATGCGGCCCCTCCGTCTCCAGCCGGTACTCCCGCCCCGACACCGCCCGGTTGTCGTCGATGACCCGCTCCGACGGCGGCTTCTCCCCGCCCATGACCGCCTCCTGCATGCGCGTGAACCGCTCGTGGGCCTCCTGGACGTACCCGGTGCCCAGCGTGGTGCAGTCGATCTGGGTGGCCAGCAGCTCCCGCAGGTACGCCTTGTTCGGCTCGAACGTCACCGGCGGCGGCAGCTCGGGAGCCAGCACCTGGTCGGGATCACGCCCGTCGAACCGCTTGAACAGCTCGCAGGCCAGCCGCAGGTGCTCGATCTCCATGTTCAGGTGCAGCTCCCAGACGGCCTTCACCCTGGGGTCGGACTCGGTCTCCATGAACGAGTGGTAGAGGTAGCACTCGTTGTACTCGTGGTTGAGCAGCATCTCCCACCAGCTCTCGCCCGGGTCGACCAGCGACTCGTAGTGGGTGACGTGCTCCTCCTCCACCATGGCGATCTCCTGGTAGAGCTGCCGGGCGATCGGCTCCATGGCCAGCGGCCCGACGTTCATGTAGAAGTTCATGGTCTGCTGCTCGGCCGCCATGACGGTCAGGGCGTGCAGTTTCGACAGCGGCTCGGTGCGGTGCCGGTCGTACGGCTCGCGCACGTTGTCGACCGGGTCCCGGTGGTGCAGGTACGTCGGCCGTCCCGGCATGACCTCGGTGACCCCGTCCACGATCTTCTCGGCCTTGCGGTGCTCGATCATCTCGTAGAGGTTGGCGTACCGGTAGAGGTGGTCGAAGTCCTCCAGCACCCCGAACTGGTACGCCTGCGTCAGGTACGGGTCCGGCTCCATGCGCGCCACCCACGCCGTCAGGTCCACCGCGACCTGCTCGTAGGCGATGGTGGTCTCCAGCACCGACGAGACGCCGGGCAGCAGCCAGTTGACCGCCTTCTGCTGCTGCGCCTCGATGTAGCGCACCCGGGCGAGCTGCCGCTTCAGCTCCAGGTCGGTGCAGTGGCGGGCGAGCTGGTGGCTGAACAGGACCGCCTCGGTCTCGATGCCGTTCATCGTGATGATCCGGCACCGGGTGTACGGGTCGGCGTGGTCGGGATCGATGGGCGAGACGTTGAGCTCCCGCCAGTCGCGCAGCTGCTCGTCCAGCGGGATGCCCCGCTCCTGAAGTGGGTCGAAGGCCATGTCGCTGCGCCTACCCGCGGCCTGGTGGGGCAACCTCCGCGTTGCGTCGCCGAACGATCCGCGTTCGGTAAGGAGGAGCGTGCCCGACCGGCGCCCGGGTAGGCCGCTGGACGTGGCTGAACACGATGTCATCGACGTGCTGATGGCCCAGCACGGCCAGATCAGGGACCTGTTCGACGAGGTGGAGCAGGCGCCGCCGGAACGGGTGGAGGAGGCGTTCGAGCGGCTGATCCGTCTGCTGGCCGTGCACGAGACCGCCGAGGAGGAGATCGTCCACCCCTACGCGCGCAGGAAGGTGGACGGCGGCCCCGGCGTGGTGGCCGACCGGCTGGCCGAGGAGAACCGGGCCAAGCGGCTGCTCGTCGAGATCGACCGGGCGGGCGTGGACGACCCGGCGTTCTGGGAGAAGCTGGCCGAGCTGCGCACGGCGGTCACCATGCACGCCCGCAGCGAGGAGCGCTACGAGTTCGCCCAGCTCCGCAACAGCACCTCCGTCGTGGAACGCCGGGCCATGGCGGCGGCGGTGCGGGCGGCCGAGGCGGTCGGGCCGCTGCGGCCGCGTCCCGGCGTGGAGTCGGCCACGAAGAACGTGCTGATCGGCACGCCCCTCGCGCTGATGGACCGGGCCCGCGAGATCATCAGGAAGGCCCTGGGGAGCGGCTGACACTTCGTCCCCGGGCGAAATGTCGGTGCGTTAGCGTCGTGGGCATGGAGCACATCGCCCGTGACGCCGACATCGCGCCCGTCGCCGCCCTCATCGCCGACCCCACCAGGGCCGCCATGCTCACGGCGCTGCTCGGCGGCCGGGCCCTGGCCGCCGGCGAGCTGGCCAGAGTCGCCGGGGTGAGCGCCGCGACCGCCAGCGCCCATCTGGCCCGGCTGCTCGACGGCAGCCTGGTCGACGTCGTCCGGCAGGGCCGTCACCGCTACTACCGGCTGGCCGGGCACGAGATCGCCGAGGTGCTGGAGACCCTGGCCAGGGTGAGCGCCCGCCCGCCGGTGCGCTCCCTGCGGCAGTCCCGGCAGGCGCGCCTGCTGGAGGAGGCCCGCACCTGCTACGACCACCTGGCCGGACGCGCCGGCGTCGCCCTGCTCGACCGGCTCAGGGACGGCGGCTTCTACGACCGCCAGGACCTCACCTCCGACGGCGAGCGGCTGCTGACGGGCATGGGCGTGGACGTCGAGGGCGCCCGCAGAGCCAGGCGGCGCTTCGCCCCGGAATGCCTCGACTGGACCGAGCGCCGGTCGCATCTCGGCGGCGCCCTCGGCGCCGCGATCACCGACGTCCTGCTGGAACGCGGCTGGTACCGGCGCGGATCGGTGCCGCGCGCGGTGGTGCTCACCGACGAGGGCAGGGAGGGGCTGGCGGCGATCTTCCCGAGTAAGGAGCTAACATCGGGTACGCCGGTTACCTAAAGCGAGAGAGACGATCATGCGCGACAACGGAGTCGTGAACGTCGGCCCCGAGCCTTTGAGCTTCGACGACGTCATCAAGGTGGCCCGCCACGGCGCCGCCGTGCAGCTCACCGACGACGCGGTGGCCGCCATGGCGGCCGCCCGCCAGCGGGTGGACGAACTTGCCGAGAGCCCCGTGCCCGCCTACGGCGTCTCCACCGGGTTCGGCGCCCTGGCCACCCGGCACATCGACCCCGCGCTGCGCGCCCAGCTCCAGCGCTCGCTGGTGCGCTCGCACGCGGCGGGCAGCGGCCCGGAGGTGGAGACCGAGGTGGTGCGCGCGCTCATGCTGCTGCGCCTGCACACCTTGGCCACCGGCCACACCGGCATCAGGCCGGGCACCGCCAAGACCCTGGCCGCGCTGCTGACCGCCGGCATCACGCCGGTCGTGCACGAGTACGGCAGCCTCGGCTGCTCCGGCGACCTCGCGCCGCTGGCCCACGTGGCCCTGACGCTGATGGGCGAGGGCGTCGTCCGCGACGCCGCGGGGCAGCTCCAGCCGGCCGGGGAGGCGCTCAAGCAGGCCGGCATCGAGCCGGTCGAACTGGCCGCCAAGGAGGGCCTGGCGCTGATCAACGGCACCGACGGCATGCTCGGCATGCTCATCCTGGCCATCGCCGACCTCACCAGGCTGGTCAGGACCGCCGACATCAGCGCGGCGATGAGCGTGGAGGCGCTGCTCGGCACCGACCGCGTCTTCATGCCGGAGCTCCAGGCCCTGCGCCCGCATCCCGGCCTGGCCAGGTCCGCCGCCAACATGACCAGGATCCTGGCCGGCTCCGGCGTCATGGCCAGCCACCGCGACCCGCAGGCGTGCACCCGCGTCCAGGACGCGTACTCGCTGCGCTGCGCCCCGCAGGTCGCCGGCGCCGCCCGCGACACGATCGCGCACGCCGCCACCGTGGCCGGCTGGGAGCTGGCCAGCGCCGTGGACAACCCGGCCGTGCTCGACGACGGCCGGGTGGAGTCCAACGGCAACTTCCACGGCGCGCCCGTGGGCTACGTGCTCGACTTCCTCGCCGTCGTGGCCGCCGACCTGGCCTCGATGTCCGAACGCCGCACCGACCGCTTCCTCGACGTGGCCCGCAACCACGGCCTGCCCGCGTTCCTGGCCGACGACCCCGGCGTCGACTCCGGCCACATGATCGCCCAGTACACCCAGGCCGCGATCGTCTCGGAGCTGAAGCGGCTGGCCGTGCCCGCCAGCGTCGACTCCATCCCCAGCTCGGCCATGCAGGAGGACCACGTCTCCATGGGCTGGTCGGCGGCGCGCAAGCTGCGCAGGTCGGTCGACGGGCTGACGCGGGTGCTGGCCGTCGAGGTGCTCACCGCGGCCCGCGCGCTCGACCTGCGCGCCCCCCTGGAGCCCGCGCCGGCGACCGCGGCCGTGGTCAGGGCGCTGCGCGAGAACGTGCCCGCGCCGGGCCCCGACCGCTTCCTCGCCCCGGAGATCGAATCCGCCGTGCGGCTGGTGGCCGAGGGCGGCGTCGTGGCCGCGGTGGAGTCGGTCACCGGGCCGCTCGACTAGCCTCCCGCGCTCAGCGGGGGAGTGCGACGATCAGGTCCATCTCCATCACCAGCCCCGGCCGGAACAACTTCGACACCTCGACGGTCGTGCTGGCCGGGGGAGTGCCGGTGACGTACCGGCTGCGCACGTCCCTGAGCTGGAGGATGTCGTCCATGTCCGTCAGGTACGTGCGGATGAAGGCGACGTCCTGCCAGGTCGCGCCCTGGTCGGCCAGGATGCGCGTGGTGACCGCGAAGATGTGCTCGGCCTGGTCCTTCAGCGAGCCAGGGGCGACCACGTGCCCCTGCTCGTCGAAGGCGGCCTGGCCGGACACGTAGAGCATGTCGCCGACCCGCACGGCGTGCGAGTACGCGCCGTTCGTGGCCGGGATCGTGGACAGGTTCAGCGGCACCGCGCGCGCGGCGGGCGTGATGCCGCTGCCGGTGTCGGTGTCGGTGTCGGGGCCGCCGCCGACGTGCTCGGCCACCGCCGTCAGGTCGCGCTCGCCCAGCCCGGCCGCCCGCGCCTCCTGCAGGCGCCGCCGGGCGGCCGTCGCCATCGACGCGCCCTCCCACGCGGCCAGCTCCAGGTCCTTGGCGGCCAGGCCGAGCGAGTACCGGGTCTCGGCGGCGGGCGTGCGCAGCCGTTCGGCGACCTGGCCGAGCGGCGTGCCGGCCAGCACGTCGAGCAGCGCGTCACGGTCCACGCCGTGCGCCGCCCCGTACGCCAGCGTCTCTGCGACCAGCACCTGCGCGGGCACGATCGCGCTCATGACGGCGATCTTCATCGCCGCGCCGGACCCCAGCGGCCCGGTCTCGCGCACGCCGCCGAAGACCGACAACACCTCGCGGCAGCCCGACACGTCGCCACCGGCCAGCACCACCAGCGAGCCGTCCGCCGCCGGGCCCACGCTGCCCAGCACCGGCGCGTCCACCAGCGCCACCGACGCCGGCAGCAGCTCGCGCAGCTCGCGCACCGCCTCCGGGCCGATCGTGGACATCTCCACCACCGTCGCACCGGGCCGAAGGCCGGGCAGCGCGGCCGTCAGCACCTCGCGCACCGCCGCCGGATCGCTGAGCATGGTGATCACCAGCTCGGCGCCGTCCACCGCCTCGGCGGCCGTCACGCCGGTCCCACGCCGCCACGTCGTCACCTTGTGCCCGGCCTCCACGAGTCGCCGAGCCATGGGGACGCCCATGCGTCCCTGTCCGAGAAATGCAATCACGGGAACAGTCAACAGGGATGCGAGGTATTCCACCACCGACTAGATTGCATGGCAGCCATGCATGAGACGAATGCCTTCGACCTCCAAGCCCTCCGCCTCTTCGACGAGGTGGCCAGGAGCGGCTCCTTCACCGCCGCCGCCGAGCTGCTCGGCTACACCCAGTCGGCGGTCTCCCGGCGCATCGCCGCGCTGGAACGGGCCGGCGGCGGCCCCCTGTTCGAACGCCTGGCGCGCGGCGTGCGCCTGACCCCCGCCGGCACCGCCCTGCACCGGCACGCCGTCGCCGTGCTCGACCGGCTGGCCCGCGCCGGCGAGGAACTGGCCGCCATCCACGCCGGGCGCGGCGGCACCCTGCGCGTGGGCGCGTTCGCCACCGCCAACGTCGACCTCATGCCCTCCACGCTGAAGCGCTTCCTGGCCGCCCACCCCGGCGTCGAGCTGCGGATGACGGAGGCGCTGACCCCGCGGCTCATGGAACGCCTCCACGCCGGGGCCCTCGACGTGGCCGTGATCAGCGACTACCCGGCCGGGCTGCCCGCCGAGGACGCCCGGCTCGTCCGGCTCTGCCAGGACCGGCTGCTCGTCGCGCTGCCTGCCGGCCACCCGCTGGCCGCCGAGCCCGACGTGGACCTGCGCGACCTGGCCGAGGAGAGCTGGATCGAGGCCGCGCCGCGCGGGCAGCCGACGCCGCTGGTGGCCGCGTGCGCCGCCGCCGGGTTCACGCCGCGCGGCGGGCTGCGGGTGGCCGAATGGTCGGGCAAGTTCGGGTTCGTCGCCGCCGGGTTCGGCGTGACGCTGGTGCCCGAGCTGGCCGCGCGGGCGGTGCCGCCGAACCTGGTGCTCAAACCGCTGCGCGAGGCCACCCCCGTCCGCACGGTGTACGCGGCCCTTCCCGAGGTTCCCCTGCCCTCCGCGCTGGAACTGGTCGAAATGCTGGGACAATGGGAGATGTGTACGACGGTTTCGCCCACTTAAACGGTCATCTCGCCACCGGACTCCGCGACGTGACGACCGACCTCGCCGCCCTCGACGGCGAGGGCTGGTGGGCCGTCGTCGTCGACTACGAGGGCACGGCGACCTGCGCCCGCTTCGACCGCGTGCGCCCGTCCGCGCTGCCCTCGCCCAGGAGCCCTTGGCACGGTCCACATCCGGGCCAGTGGCGTACCTCGCTCGACCGCGCCGCCTACGAACGCGGCGTGCGCGCGATCCGCGACCACATCGAGCGGGGCGAGGTCTACCAGGCCAACCTCTGCCGCGTCCTGTCCGCACCCGTCCCGCCCGGCGCCGACCCGCTGGCGCTGGCCGTGCGGCTGGCCGAGGGCAACCCGGCCCCGTACGCCGCCGTCGTCGACGTGCCCGGGCTGAGCGTGGTGTCGGCCTCGCCGGAGCTCTACCTGTCGCGCGAGGGCGACGTCGTGGAGTCCGGCCCCATCAAGGGCACCGGCGTCACCGCCGCCGACCTGCTGGAGAAGGACTACGCCGAGAACGTCATGATCGTCGACCTGGTCCGCAACGACCTGGGCCGGGTCGCGGCGGTCGGCTCGGTCGAGGTGCCCTCCCTGTGCGCGGTCGAGGAGCATCCGGGTCTCGTCCACCTCGTCTCCACCGTGCGGGCCAGGCTCGCGCCCGGAGCCGGCTGGCCGGAGCTGTTCGCCGCCACTTTCCCGCCCGGATCTGTCACGGGCGCGCCCAAGTCGTCCGCTCTGCGCATCATCAATGAGCTCGAACCGGTCCCCCGTGGGCCCTACTGTGGTGCCGTGGGCTGGGTCGACGCCGACCGGGGCAGGGCGGCGCTGGCCGTGGGCATCCGAACATTCTGGATCTCAGCAGGCGAGATCCGCTTCGGCACCGGCGCGGGCATCACGTGGGGCAGCGACCCCGCGCGTGAATGGTCCGAGACCGAGCTGAAGGCGTCCAGGCTCATCTCACTGGCATCCTCAGGAGGAAACGCATGAACATCCCTGTCTGGGTCAACGGGGAACTGATCGACCCCGCGCAGGCCACCGTCTCCGTGTTCGACCACGGGCTCATGGTCGGCGACGGCGTCTTCGAGACGATCAAGATCGTCGACGGCGAGTCGTTCGCGCTCACCCGGCACCTCGACCGGCTCACCCTCTCGGCCCAGCGCATGGACCTGCCCGAGCCCGACGTCGAGGCCATCGCCGAAGGCGTCGGCAAGCTGCTGGCGGCCGCCCCCGCCTGGCCGCTCGGCCGCATCCGCATCACCTACACCAGCGGTCCTGGCCCGCTCGGCTCCGACCGGGGCAACCAGGGCACCACCTCGATCGTCATCGTCGACGAGCAGAAGCCGTTCCCCGAGACCGCCCACGTGGCCGTCGTCCCGTGGCCGCGCAACGAGCGCGGCGCGCTGTCCGGCGTCAAGAGCACCTCCTACGGCGACAACGCCAAGGCCCTGCTGCACGCCAAGAACCAGGGCGCCGGGGAGGCGATCTTCGGCAACCTCGCGGGCGACCTGTGCGAGGGCACCGGCTCCAACATCTTCATCGTGCGCGACGGCCGCCTGATCACCCCCACGCTCGCCTCCGGCTGCCTGGCCGGCGTCACCCGCGCGCTGGTGCTCGAATGGTGCGGCGGCGAGGAGACCGACGTCCCGCTGCAGGCGCTGTACGAGGCCGAGGAGGCGTTCCTCACCTCCACCACCCGCGACATCCAGCCGATCAGGCTGGTCGACCGGACCGAGCTGCCCACCGCGCCCGGCCCGATCACCGCCAAGGCGATGCGGATCTTCGCCGAGCGCGCCGCCGCCGACCTCAACCCCTGACCCGCCGGCGACAGGGCCCCGCCTCCGGGGCCCTGTCCCCTCATCCGCTCAGTACGACTTCTGCGTCTGGACGTTGAACTCGTCCATCTTCACCTGCTTGGCCGGATCCGTGATCGGGTCGTCGATGCGCAGCACGTCCAGGCCCTCGCGCATGTCGCTGGAGTAGATGTAGCCGTTGTAGTAGTAGGCCGACCACGAGCCGGCGATGCCGCCCTCCGGGTACGGACGCCGCTCGAAGAAGCCGATCTCCTTGGGGTTGGCCGAGTCGGTGAAGTCCCAGATCGACACCCCGCCCTGGTACCACGACTGGACCATGACGTCCTTGCCCTTCACCGGGATCAGCGAGCCGTTGTGGGCCACGCAGTTCTCGTCCGGCTCCTGGTTGCGCGGGATCTTGAAGTAGCCACGGCGCTCCAGCTTGCCGTTCACCAGGTCGTACACCGCGTCGGCGCCCTTGGTGCGCGGCGTGCCGGCGTCGCAGGTCGCCTGGCTGCCGCCGCCCAGCTCGTCCCCGAACACGACCTTCGTCGCGTCGTTGTTGAACGTCGCCGAATGCCAGATCTGGAAGTTCTCGGTGTCCCGGATCTGCTGGATCACCCGTGGTTTGACCGGGTCGGAGATGTCGAGCAGCACGCCGTCGCCGAAGCAGGCCGCCGCGGCGAGCTTCTTCTCCGGGTAGGCGGTGATGTCGTGGCAGCCCGCGAACATCTCGGTGTTCTGCTGCTGGGGGAAGATGTCCGGCTGCGCCACGACCTTGGCGGACTTGGGGTCGTCCAGCGGGATCTCCACGATCTGGATGTTCTGGTGCGGCGGCGAGCAGGTCCGCGAGTCCGGCTCGGGGCCGGGGGAGGAGACGTAGACGTACAGCTTGTCGTCGGTGGGGACCATGGTGTGGGTGTGGGAGCCGCAGTCCGTCAGCACCGCGCCGACGTAGCGCGGGCGCTTCTTGTCGCTGATGTCGAACAGGCGCAGACCCTCCCAGTTGCGGGTCTCCTCGTTGGAGTCGCAGCCCGCGCTGTCGCGCGGCTCGTCGACCGAGAGGATCAGCAGGTCGCCGTGCACGCTGACGTCGTTCTGCTGCGCCGGGCAGGACACCTGGCTCACCGTCTTGGGCTTGGCCGGGTCGCTGATGTCATAGATCGTGAACCCGGCGAAGTTCCCGACGAACGCGTAATCGCCCTGAAAGGCCAGGTCGGTGTTGAAGTTGTCGTCCCCGGCGAACGGGCCGGAGCGCGGGACGTTCGCCACGTGCTTGACGTTGGCGCTGGTCAGCACCTCGCCAGAGCCCGACGCCGTGCCCGACGCCGTGCCGCTTCCCTCCGAGGAGGGCGGCCGCGGATCAGCGGCCGGCGGCGCTTCCGCCGCGCACGCCGCCGAAGTCAGCAACAACGCCGCACACAACACCGCTCCGCGCAACTTGGCGAAGATCAACACGCGTCCCCTTTATCGCTCGTGGCCCACTATGGAAGTTATGCCAGCACGTTGGTGGCCGCGTACGATCTCCATCACAGTTGTGATGACATTTGCGCTTTCGGCCTGTTCTCAGCCGCCTGCCCCGGACATCCCGGCCGTCGGGACGGAGGCCCCCGTCCTGGTGCCCGCCAGCCCCGGAGCCCCCGCCAGGACGGCGACCCCCGGGGAGCGCGTCGGCCCGAGCCCCGCCCCCACCGTCGCCGCCGACGTGCGCTTCGCCGAGGCGATGATCCCCCACCACCGGCAGGCCCTGGAGATGACCGCCCTGGTCGAGGCCCGTACGACCACCCCGGTCATCCGCGCGCTCGCCCGCTCGATCACCGCCGCCCAGACCCCCGAGATCAGGTCCATGACCGTCTGGCTCGCCGAACTCGGCCGCCCGGCCCCCGCCGGCCACGACCACGGCGCGGCGGCCGGCTACGGCATGGCCACCGAACAGCAGCTGAACGCCCTGCGCGCGGCCAAGGGGGCCGCCTTCGACCGGCTGTTCCTGAGCCTGATGACCCGGCACCACCAGGGCGCGGTGAAGATGGCGGAGGAGGAGCTGGCCGGCGGCCGCGACTACCGCATGCGCCTGCTGGCCAGGGACGTCTACTCCGGTCAGAGCATCGAGATCGAACGCATGCGCCAGGCCGCGACCACCCTCCCGCCCCTGCCGCCCCTCCCGTCCTGACGCCGCACATGCCGAGGCCCCGGCGTCGGGGTGGACGCCGGGGCCTCGGGTGCGACGGTTCAGGACGGCCAGAGCATGTTGGTGAGCTCGGCGTCCAGGTCCATGAAGTCGGTCTCGCGCCCCGCGGGCACCTTCTCGTACGTGCGGTGGAGGAACTCCGTGAGGGGGGCCAGCGGCACTTCGAACAGCGCCTGCCCGAACGGCGAGGTGAGGCTGATGTGCAGGGTGCGCTCGCCATCGGCGCGTGCGGGCCATACCTGCACGTCGCCGTCGCCGACCCGCCGCACGATGCCTACGGTCAGCAGTTCACGAGCAAAGATCCACTCGACCGGCTCGTCGTTCCCTACGTGGAAGGCCATGCGGATGGCATACGGATCGTCGGCTGTGTAGCTCAGTCCGGCGAGCAGGGGGACGGTAGTACGGTCGGGGACCACTAGCCGAAGGCCAAGCTCGGCGGAGACGGTGGTGCTGTTCATCGTCAGCCAAACCTTTTCGTCGTAGGTCCCCTCTTCGGGGCTTTCACTGCTCTGACGGACTTCGTCCTGAGCTATGACGCGGAACGAAGAAACCTGTAGGAAAGATTCCGCCTCAAGGGCCTTCTGTAACGCACATCACAGCTGGACATTTAGGCATCTACCTGGCTAAACGGCATCAATCGGGTCGTATTTGCAAGGGTTTTGCTGTTGTAGAGCCTGCCCCGACGGGCTCGACCAAGAACGTTTCTACCGAAAAGATCGCGATCGGTGTCTTCCGGGACACGTCGATGGTATGACACCGACCCACCACGCCGATGGGCAACCGCCGCCTTTCGCTCGAATCCCTCGCGCCGGGCGCTCCCGAAGATCGCCCCACGGTCGCTCCGTTTCGCCACCACCCCGAGAGTGCGGTATGGTTTTCCCCGTCAGCACCGCAAGGCGCCGACAGGGCGGGCGATTAGCTCAGCGGGAGAGCGCTTCGTTCACACCGAAGAGGTCACTGGTTCGATCCCAGTATCGCCCACTCGTAAGGTGCAGGTGGAGGGGTTTCGGAGATCATCCGAAGCCCCTTCTCTCATTTTGAGGGCCAATGCGGGGGCCATCCCACTTGGATCTCAACCCGTCGGCTTCTCGCCGGAGATGGTGATCCGGCCCTTGAGCTGCTTGGCGGCCAGGCTCAGGTCGTGGAACACGCCGTCGAGGTGAGCGACGACGGGATCGCGTCCGGCTGCACTGGGCCCTGGAGCGCCTCGACCGTTCGCTCACCGTCGAGGAGCCGGGCGTCCATGCCGGTATGAGTGTCCGCGGTCTTCACCGCGACCTGCGGGCGGCGACGGGCATGAGCCCCGTGAAGTGGCTGCTGCCCCGCCGGCAGCTGGCGGGGTGTCATCCCTGGAGACGAGTTCCGTCGAGCTCTACCCTTCTGGGTTGAGCTGGAGGTCCTTCTCAGGCCAGAGGTGGTGGCCGTGCGGGCTTGGCACCGTGAAAAGGGTGAAACGTGCACTCATCATCACCGCTCTCACTGTCGCGCTGGCCGGCTGCGGCTCCACCCCGCCGCAGCGCCTGACGATTCCGAAGCCGACGGGCCCGCATCCGGTGGGCACCGTCTCGGTCCACCTGGTGGATCAGTCACGCGCGGATCCCTGGAGCGGCTCGGGCAGGAGGCGGGAGCTGATGGTCAGCCTGTGGTACCCGGCCCGGGACGTGCAGGCCCATCCGGTCGCCCCCTGGATGCCGCGGGCGGCGGCGGACCGGTACCTGAAGATGAACGACCTGGAGCCGGGCTCGGTGCTGCTGGACAGGACCGACGGCCACGAGGGCGCGCCCGCCGACACGAGCCTGGGCGAGCTGCCGGTCGTCCTGTACTCGCCGGGCGCCAACGCCTCGCGCGCGTACGGGACCGGCGTCGCCGAGGAGCTGGCCAGCCGGGGATACGCGGTGGTCACCGTCGATCATCCCTATGACGCGGCGGTGGTGGAGTTCCCCGGCGGACGGGTGGAGGCGGGGCCCGAGGTGACCGACTTCGCCAAGGCGGTGGACGTCCGGGTGGCCGACGTGCGTTTCGTCCTGGACAGCCTGCCCGCCCTGGAGGAGAAGGTGCCCGGCCGTGCCGGGAAGCCGCTCTTCGACCGGGCGCGGATCGGCATGTTCGGGCATTCGCTCGGCGGCGCGGCCACCTCCTCCGCCATGTACGCCGACGCGCGGATCAAGGCCGGCCTCGGCCTGGACGGCGCCGTCTTCGGCAAGGTGGCGAAGTCCGGCCTCGACCGGCCCTACATGGTGGTCGACACCGACGGGAAGGGCGGCATGGCCACCAATCCGACCCTGCGTGCCTTCTGGGACGGGTTGCGGGGCTGGCGGCTCAACGTGACGCTCAAGGGGGCGGCGCACAACTCCTTCGGCGACGACGTCCTGCTCATCCCCCTGTCGGCCGGGCCGCTGGGGCTGGGGAAGGAGCAACTGGAGGAGGTCGTGGGGACGATCCCGGCCGAGCGGGCGCTGGCCTTCCAGCGCGCCTATCCGCTGGCCTTCTTCGAGCAGACGCTGCGCGGCCGTCCGCAGGCGTTGCTGCGCGGCCCGTCAGCCGCCTTCCCCGAGGTCTCCTACCGCCGCTGACGGCGCCGCCCGCCCACCGGCCGTGACCACGCCGCCTTCGTAGGCGGCGATGACGAGCTGCGCCCGGTCGTGCGCGGCGAGCTTGGCCAGCAGGCTGCGGACATGGGTCTTGACCGTCGCCTGCCCGATGCCGAGCCGCTCGGCGATCTGCGGGTTGGTCAGCCCCCGGGCCACCAGCACCAGCACCTCCCGCTCCCGTCCGGACACCTGGGCCAGCCCCGCCGCCAGCCCCGCCCCCAGCCCGGCCGGGATCGCGGCGGGCTCGCGCCGGGCGAACTCCGCGATGAGCCGCGTGGTGACCGACGGGGCCAGCAGCGCCTGCCCTTCCCCGACGATGCGCAGCGCCTCCAGCAGGTCGCCGGGGCCGGTGTCCTTGAGCAGGAATCCGCTGGCTCCGGCGCGCAACGCCCTGTAGACGTACTCGTCGAGATCGAACGTGGTCAGCATCAGCACCCGTGTCCCGGCGGTCGCCGGGTCGGCCCGGATCAGCTCGGTGGCCCTGATCCCGTCGAGGCCGGGCATGCGGACGTCCATGAGCACCAGGTCGGGGCGCAGGTCGCGGGCCAGTTCCACGGCCTGCTGCCCGGTGCCGGCCTCGCCGGCGGTGGTCAGGCCGGGGGCGGTGTCGATCAGCCTGCGCAGGCCCGCGCGCAGCAACGCCTGGTCGTCGGCGACCAGTACCGTGAACGTGCTCACCTCTCGTCCTTCCCGGAACCGGTCGGCAAGGGCAGTCTCGCGCGGACGGCGAAGCCGCCGCCGGGCTCCGGTCCCGCCGAGAACGTGCCGCCGTGCAGGATCACCCGCTCTTCCAGCCCGGCCAGCCCGTGGCCGCCCGCACGCCGAGGCGGCCTCCGTCCAGGAGGGGGCGCCGATCGCGGCGCCGGCGGCGGTCACCGCCAGCGCGGCCGCCAGCGCCGTCACCGCGGTCCGGCGCGCCTGCAGCAGCGCCACCGCGCGCAGCGCGACGGCCAAGGGCACGAACGCCTCGTGCCATCCGGCGAACGGCGCGCACACCGCCGCCACCAGGACCACCGCGCACACCGGCACCGGCCACCGGCGCCGCACCGCCGTCGGCAGGCAGGCCAGCGCGATCACCGGCACGGCCACGAAGAGTGGCACCTGGGCGGACCCCGGCACGGCCACGAAGAGCGGCACCCGGGCGGACTCCGGCACCAGCACCGGCGGCACCGAGAACCCGATCGTCAGGGCGACGGCGGCGAACGCGTCGACGGCGACCCAGTGTCACGGCCGCAGCCTGCGCGCGATCAAGGGACGCCGTTCGGCCATGCGCCCACCCTAGACGGGCCGGGCCACGGCGGCGTGCGCGACGTGGATCACGAAGGCGGTGATCTAGGGTGCGGGCATGTCGTACGTGCTCCACGGTGTCGTCGGTGAGTTCGACCGTCTCCGCTGCCTGGCGGGCGAAGTGCCGCAGGCTGTGGTGGCGCCTCTCGGGCAACGCTTAGGGCTGCTGCCGGTGACCGACGAGATCTGCGACGAGCTGACCGGCGCGCGGCGGGAGAGCGGGCCGTTCACGCTCATGTCCCCGGGGTTCGCCGGGAGACTGGAGGAATGGTCCCGCGGCGGCCGCCTCGCCTACGTGGAGGCCGACTTCTGGGGTGGCGACGGCAGCCAGGCTGCCGCCCTGTGGGAGAACGGCCGTCGGAGCTGGGGCCCGCGTACGCGTCGATCCGGGTCGGACCGCCGCGCGACGACTGGCCGATCAACGCCGTGCTCGCGCGCCTCGGAGCGGTCAGAGGCGGCGCGGCCGACCTCTTCGACGCCGTCGGCCTCGGACGGGAACGCGACCCGGAGGGGTGGCGCCGGGCCGGCCTGGACGCCCTGGGCGCCCCCGGCTACGACGCGTGGGAGGCCGCCTGCCGCGGCAGGGAGGAGGCCGACGCCCGCGCCGCCGCCGACCGTGAGCGGTACGCCAGGCGTGACGACGTCCCCGTCGTGCTCGACGGCAGGATCGTGATGCGGCTGCTCGGCCTCCCGCCCTCCCCGATGGTGGGGGCCGCGATCCGGCACCTCCAAGAGGTTCACCTGGAACGCGGTCCCCTCACCCGCGACGAGGCCGTCACCGAGCTGCGCCGCTGGGCCCGGAGCTTCCGGAGCACCCGATGATTCACGCTGCGCCCGGCGGCGCTGACCTGCCGGTGGGGTCCGCCCGAGCGCCAGGACGGGACGGCCGTCCGGGGCGACTTGGCCCAACCAAATGACCGGGAATTGGCTCTAGGTTGACGCTGATGTCGCCCCCCTAAGACCCACGATCACGAATTCTCTTCCGATGCGTCTCATCGCCGTGGGCGCCTTCGTGGCGATGGCCGCGGCGGCCACACCCGCGTACGCCGCTGCGCCCGCCGGCGACGTCGTGGTGAACGGCTCCCTGGACAACGGGGTCAAGGGGTGGTGGGCGTCCAAGAACACCCCGATCAAGGTGACGGGCGGGCGGCTGTGCGCCCAGGTCCCGGCGGGCGGTGACAACGTGTGGGCCGCGATGGTCGGGCAGAGCGGCATCGAGGTCCGGGCCGGCCAGACCTACCAGTTGAGCTTCGAGGCGACCGCCACGAAGACGACGAGGATCAGGTCGCTGGTCCAGGGCGGCGGCACGAAGCCCGCCGCGATCGTGGACGGCTACCCCGACGTCGGCGGCAGCCCGAAGAAGTTCACCTACGCGGCCACGGCCAAGGCGCCGGACGCGGAGGCTCAGGTGTTGTTCCAGGTGGGCGGCGCGGACGCGCCGTACACGCTGTGCCTGGACGACATCCTGCTCACCGACTAGAACACCGGGCGCAGCGGTCCGGCGGACCGCTGCGCCGGCAGGCCGCCGGTCACCGGGGCTCGTCCGGCACGCCGGTGACCGGCACACCGCCCCGCGCCGCCGCGCGTGCCTGCTGCTTCTTCTCGCGGATGACCGCGTGGGCGTCGGCGATGGGACCGAGATGCCGGAGCTTGTCGGGGTTGACGATCGAGCGGATGGTCTGGATGCGTCCGTCCAGGATGTCGAGCGTCCAGATGCTGACGATCCGGCCGGCGCGGTCGCGGATGATCGCGCCCGGCTGGCCGTTCACCTCGTGCGCCTCCAGCACCGCGCCGATCCGGGCGAACGGCGCGACGGCGACGGACAGCACCCGGGCCACCTTCGCCAGGCCGAGGACGGGCAGCGTACTGCCGATCTTGCCGCCGCCGTCGTTGACCAGCCGGACGTCGGCGGCCAGCAGTTCCCGCAGCCCTTCGAGGTCCCCCTCCCTGAGCGCGCCGAAGAAGCGCCCGGCGAGCTGGTCCCGCGACCGGCGATCGGCCAGGAAGCGGGGGCGGCCCGCGTCCATGTGGCGGCGCGCCTGCACCGCGAGCTGGCGGCAGGCCGCCTCCGACCGCTCCACGGCGGCGGCGATCTCCCGGTAGCTGAAGGCGAACACCTCGCGCAGCACGAAGACCGCACGCTCCAGCGGGCTCAGCCGCTCCAGCAGGATCAGCGCCGCCATCGACACCGAGTCGGCCAGCTCCGCCGACCGCTCCGGGTCCTGGTAGGGGTCGGTCAGCAGCGGTTCGGGGAACCACGGCCCGACGTAGGTCTCGCGCCGGACGCGGGCCGAGCGCAGCACGTCGATCGAGATCCGGGTGACCGTCGCCGACAGGAACGCCTTGGGCGAGTCGGGCCGGGCCGCGGCGCCCTCGTAGCGCAGCCAGGTCTCCTGGACGGCGTCCTCGGCTTCGCTCACGCTGCCCAGGATCCGGTAGGCGATCGCGAACAGCAGCGGCCGTAGCTCCTGGAACTCCTCGGTGCGGGTCACGGCGACCATTGGTATCACCGTGGCCGGACAAAGGCGACAAAGTGTCGCACGTCACACTCGGCCGAGCTCACATCCGTGCCGGGCTGTCTCGTCCAGGGGGTGTAACAGCTGAAAGGAGCACAGCATGCAGAAGGTCTGGTTCGTCACCGGCTCGTCCCGCGGCCTGGGCCGCAACTTCGTGGCGGCCGCCCTGTCGCGCGGTGACCGGGTCGCCGCCACCGCCCGGAGCACCGCGAGCCTGAAGGACCTGGTGGACGCCCATGGCGACGCGGTGCTCCCGCTGGAGATGGACGTGACCGACAGGGCAGCGGTCTTCGAGAGCGTGCGGCGGGCGAAGGAGCACTTCGGCCGGCTCGACGTCATCGTGAACAACGCGGGCTACGCCCAGGTCGGCGCGGTCGAGGAGCTGACCGAGCAGGAGCTGCGCGACCAGCTGGAGACCAACCTGTTCGGCGCGGTGTGGGTGGTCCAGGCCGCGCTGCCGTACCTGCGCGAGCAGCGCTCGGGGCACATCGTCCAGCTGTCCTCGGCCGCCGGGGTCATCGCCATGCCGCTCGGCGGCGCCTACCACGCCTCCAAGTGGGCCCTGGAGGGCCTGAACGAGGCGCTCGCCGGCGAGGTCGCCGAGTTCGGCGTCAAGGTGACCATCGTCGAGCCCGGCGGCTTCGCCACCCGGAACGGCAACAACCCCGACCCGCTCGCCAACGGCCACATGGCCACGACCGACCCGGCCTACGACGGTCTCCGCGAGCGTCTCGGCGCGATGGCGGGGAAGATGCCCGCGGGAGACCCGGCCGCCGCGGCGCAGGCGCTCCTGAAACTCGTCGACTCCGCCAACCCGCCGGTGCGGGTGCTGTTCGGCAAGGGCTTCCATCCGCTGATCCAGCAGGCCTACGCCGACCGGCTCCAGACCTGGGCCGACTGGCAGGACCTCTCGATCGAGGCGCACGGCCCGCTGCAAGCCGGCTGACCGGCCTGCTCGGTCCTGACGCCTGACAAATGTGTCCTGACCCCTGACAAAAGTAAGGGTCCGAGCCTGTCTTTCGGGCATGTGAGGGGTGGTGGCGTCATTTCTACAGTTCTGTGCATGATCAGAACCCGCCGTAACCCCGCACCCCTCCTTCTCGCCCTGACGCTGGCCCTCCCGGCCGCGGCGGCGGCGCCCGCCGCCGCCGCTGTCTCCACCGCGGGCGCCTCCGACGTACGCGTCGCGATCCCGCAGCCCACGGGCCGGTACGAAGTGGGGCGCGACACCCTGCACCTCGTCGACGCCCGCCGCCGCGACCCGTGGATGCCCGCGGCCGCGCGCGAGCTGATGGTCTCGGTGTACTTCCCGGCGCGCACCGGCGGGAGCGCCGCGCCGTACATGACCGTCGAGGAGGCGCGGCTGCTGCTCAAGGGGCAGCGGCTCGACGCCGTCTTCAAGCCCGAGCAACTCGCCGGCGTCAGCACCAACGCGCAGCTGGACGCCCGTCCCGTCGGCGGCCGGCACCCCTTGGTGGTGCTCTCCCCGGGGTTCACCCTCAACCGGGCCACCCTGACCACGCTCGCCGAGGACCTCGCCTCCAAGGGGTACGTCGTGGCCCTCGTGGATCACGCCTACGAGTCGTTCGGCACGTCCTTCCCCGGCGGCCGTACCCTGACCTGCGTCGCGTGCGAGACGGTGGAGAGCGCCCCCTCCGACGAGGCGGAGAAGGCGCTGATGGCCAAGGCCGCGGTCAACCGGGCGGCCGACCTGTCCTTCGTGATCGACCGGCTGACCCGTCCCGCACGGTCCGCGCCCGCCTGGCGGCACCGGCAGATGATCGACCCGCGCCGGATCGGCGCGGCGGGCCACTCGCTCGGCGGCAACGCCGCGGCCGGCGTCATGGCCGCCGACCGGCGGGTCCGCGCCGGGGTGAACCTGGACGGCTCGTTCTTCGCCCCGGTCGCGGCCTCCGGCCTCGGCGGGCGGCCGTTCCTCATGCTCGGCACCAAGGTCCAGCACTCACCCGGCGCCGCCGACACCACCTGGACGCGGGACTGGCCCCGCCTGGACGGCTGGAAGCGCTGGCTCACCGTGGCCGACTCCGGCCACTTCACCTTCATCGACCTGCCCATCCTGGGGGCCCAGGTCGGGATCGTCGATCCTGCCGCGCCCCTGTCGGGCAAGCGGTCGGGCGAGATCACCACGTCGTACGTCGGCGCCTTCTTCGGCCGGCACCTCCGCGGCGAGCAGCAGCCCCTGCTGGACGGTCCGTCCGCCGCCAACCCGGAAGTCACCCTCCAGAACCCGTGAGGCCGGATGCCTGACGGACCGGACGCCGGGTTCCACCATGCCGCGTGGCCCGTGACGGTGGTGAGCGCGCCGAAGAGGGCGTCGGGGAAGGCTTTCACCCGTCCGGTGGACCGCGAGGTCTGTCGTGGCCGGCTCTTTCAGTTGCCGGACGCCGATGCCGCGGCGGCGATCGGTTCGAGCTCCGCGGCCAGTTCGTCCAGCTCGTCCGCGCTGAGCACGTCGTACGCCGGGGCGGCCAGCTCGTCGGTGAGCGCCTCGATCCGCTGCTTGGTCTCCCGGCCGGCGTCGGTGAACCCGCCGGCGGCGTCCACGAGGCCGCGGTCGCGCAGCCCGTCGACCACGGCGGTCAGCCGGGCCTTGGGCAGGTGGTGGATCCGGCCGAACTCCTCCGCCCGCATCCCGAGGGAGAGGGCCACGAGGACGTGGGCCTCGGTGCCGCCGATGCCATGGGCGACAAGGGCGGCGTTGTGGCCGTCGCCCCGGTGCTCCCGCAGCAGCGTCGCCGCGTGCCAGAGCCTGGCCACCGGCTCCTCGGGCACGTCGAGCGCCCGCAGCCCGGCGTACAGGGGCCGGCCCGCGGTCGGCGCGCTGAGCCCCGCCCGGGTGGCGAGGTCGGCGGCCCGCGCCAGACCGGGCGAGCCGGCGAGCTCTCCGATCAGCTGCCGCAGGGCGGCGGTGCTGCCCTGTTCGCGCACGGCGATCGCCTCCTGCGGGGTGATCTTGCCCCACACCCAGGGGATGTGGCGGGCCACCTCGCCGTCGGCGAAGTTGTAGAAGACCGCGTGGACCACCTCGGCCGGCGCCAGGCCCAGCGGTGCGGCGCGGCCGGCGAAGTAGCCGTCCCAGTAGTTGCGCATGCCGACGGCGAGGAACGCCTCGTTGGCCACCCCGGAGAAGGTGGCGGTGGCGATCGGCTCGGTGAGCTCGAACATGCGGTGGATCCTGGCCTGCGGGTGGTGGTGCTGCATCGGTCGGCGTCTCCCTGGTCGTGAGCGGCTGGTCGTGACAGTCCCTCTGGACGACTGTTCACCCTGGCTACGAACGACGCGGCCGGGATCCGACAACTCCGGCCGAGAATTTTCCGGCCAGTTTGTGATCTACGTTGTAAAGGCGTTGGGCCCGCTCAGTCGGGGGATGCGGGGTTTGCCCGCCAGGAGATCCAATGTAGGTTAGCCTTACCTAACTAAGGAGCTCTGTGGTGGTTGATCCTTTTCGTGCCTTCGACGTCCAGGTTCGGGGCCTACGGCGGCTGAGCCCGTCGTTCCTCCGCGTGACCTTCACCGGGGATGACCTGCACGAGTTCGCGGACAACGGGTACGACCAGCGCGTCAAGCTGGTCCTGCCGACCCCCGGCGCGGGCGTGACGCGCTTCCCGCGCGGCGCCGACTGGTTCAAGCAGTGGTACGCCCAGGGCGACGAGCGCAACCCGCTGCGCACCTACACCGTCCGCGCGGTCCGCCCCGAGTCCGCCGAGGTCGACATCGACGTCGTCCTGCACGACGACTGCGCCGGGCCCGCCGGACCGGCCGCCCGCTGGATCGCCGCCGCCGAGCCGGGCTCGCAGGCGGCGATCTTCGGCCCGAACGGCCTGTACGACGGCTTCCACGGCGGCCTGGAGTTCCGTCCGCCCGCCGGCTTCGGCACCGTGCTGCTCGCCGGTGACGAGACCGCCGTCCCGGCGATCGTCGGCATCCTGGAGCGGCTGCCCGCCCATGTCACCGGCGAGGCCCTGCTGGAGGTGCCGCACGAGGAGGACGTCCTTCCGGTCGCCGGCGCGCCGGGCGTGCGGGTCACCTGGCTCGCCCGCGGCGACGCCCCGTGGGGCGCCCGCCTGGAGCCCGCCGTCGCGGAGGCCGCCGCCAGGCTCCTGCCCGCGGGCGCGGCGGGCGCCGAACCGGAGGAGATCGACGTCGACGCCGACGCCGAGATCCTCTGGGAGATCCCCGAGACCGGCGACGGCCCCTGTTACGCCTGGCTGGCCGGCGAGGCGGCCGTGATCAAGCGGCTGCGCCGCCACCTGGTCTCCGAGCGCGGCATGGACCGCAAGGCCGTGGCCTTCATGGGCTACTGGCGTCAGGGCCGCTCCGAGGACGCGTGAGCCCGCCATGACGACCGCCCCCTTGCTCCCGGACCCCTCCGGCCCCGCGCTCACCGGCTCGACGCTCACCGATCCCGCGCTCGCCGGCACCGACCTGTGTCTCGGTTACGCGGGCCGCCCGGTCATCGACGGCGCCTGCATCAGCCTGGCCGCCGGCGCCGTCACCACCCTGGTCGGCCCGAACGGCAGCGGCAAGTCCACCCTGCTGCGCGCCCTCGCCCGGCTGCACCGCCCCGACTCCGGCGAGGTCCGGCTGGCCGGCGGCGCCGACGCCCTGGCCCTGTCCGCCCGCGACTTCGCCCGCCGGGTGACGCTGCTGGCGCAGAGCCGTCCCACCCCGACCGGCGTACGCGTCAAGGACGTGGTCGGCTACGGCCGCCACCCCCACCGCGGCCGCTGGCGCGCGGGCGACCCCGGCGGCGAGGCGGCGATCGAGCACGCCATGGAGCTGACCGGCGTGCGCGCCATGGCCGCACGCGCCGTCGACGAGCTGTCCGGCGGCGAGATGCAGCGCGTGTGGCTGGCCACCTGCCTGGCCCAGGACGCCGGCGTGCTCCTGCTCGACGAGCCCACCACCTTCCTCGACCTGCGCTACCAGGTCGAGCTGCTGGAACTCGTGCGCGACCTGGCCGACCGGCACGGTGTGGCCGTCGGCGTCGTCCTGCACGACCTCAACCAGGCCGCCGAGATCGCCGACCGAATCGTGCTGCTCCAGGGCGGCCGGGTCCGCGCCGACGGCGCGCCGCCCGAGGTGCTCACTGAGGACCTGCTCACCGAGGCCTACGGCATCCGCGTCGAGGCCACGATCGATTCCCGCACCGGACTGGTCCGCACCAGGCCGCTGGGCCGCCACCTGGCGATGAAAGGCTGAAAGATCCCCATGCGTTCCCTCCTGGCGGTCATGGCCGCCATGCTGCTGACCGCCTGCGGCACAACGGAGCCTCCCGCCGCCCCAACGCCCCAGGAGCCGTCGGCGGGCGCCGCGGCCCCGATCACGGTGACCGACGCCCGCGGCAAGCAGGTCACCCTCGACAGGCCCGCGACCCGCGTCGTCGGCCTGGAATGGGGGGAGGTCGAGATGCTGGTCGCCCTCGGGGTCCAGCCGGTCGGCGCGGCCGACGTCAAGGGTTACGGCACGTGGGTCACCGCGGCCCCGCTCGACGCCTCCGTCAAGGACGTCGGCACCCGCCAGGAGCCCAGCGTCGACTCCGTCGCCGCCCTCCAGCCGGACCTCGTCGTCATGGAGTCCGACGACTCCGCCCTCATCGGCCAGCTGGAGAAGATCGCCCCGGTCATCGTCGCCAAGGGCAGCGACGCCGCCGCGAACCTCACCCGCATGCGCGACGACCTCACCCTGCTCGCCACCGCCGTCGGCAGGACGGAGCAGGCGGCCAGGGTGATGGCCGACTTCGACGCCGCCATGGCCGCCGGCAGGGCCAAGATCGCCGCCTCCGGCTCGGCCGGGCAGAAGTTCATGATGGCCGACGGCTGGAAGGACGGCAGCAAGATCTCCATCCGCCCGTTCGGCAAGGGCGCCCTGGTCTCCGACGTGGCCGAGCGGCTCGGCCTCACCAACGCCTGGACCGGCCAGGTCGACGCGCAGTGGGGCCTCGGCAGCACCGACGTCGAGGGCATGACCGCGGTCAAGGACGAGAACCTGCGCTTGTTCTACAACGCCTCCGACGGCGTGGACGTCTTCGCCGGCCTGGCGGGCAACTCCCTGTGGAAGTCGCTGAGCTTCGTCAAGCGGAACCAGATCACCAAGCTGCCCGACGGCATCTGGACCTTCGGCGGCCCCCTGTCGTGCCGGCAGTTCGCCGACGCCCTGGTGAAGGCGTACGCCGGGTGATCACCGCAGTCGAGGCCCCCGCGACGCCGCTGCGCAGGCTCGGCGTCGCGGGGGCCTTCCTCGTGACCTTGGCCGCCGTCGCGGCCCTCGCCGCGCTCCACCTGACGCAGGGCACCTCCGACACCGACCTGTTCGCCCTCGACGAGCAGGCGATGAACGTGCTGGTCGCCTCCCGGCTGCCGCGGCTGCTGGCGGCGGTCAGCGTCGGCGTCGCGCTCGGCGCGGCGGGCGCGCTGCTGCAGTCGGTCGCACGCAACCCGCTGGCCTCGCCCGACACCCTCGCCGTCAGCAACGGCGCGTACCTGGCGGTCGTGCTGGCCGCCACCTTCGGCCTGAGCCTGCCGGCCTTCCTGTCCGGCGGCCTGTCCTTCCTCGGCGGCCTGGCCGCCGCCGCCCTGGTGCTCGCCCTGTCGGCGGGCGGCAGGACCGGCACGACGCGGCTGATCCTGGCCGGCTCCGCGACCGCGCTGGCCCTGCAGTCGGTGACCACCCTGCTCATGATCCTCTTCCAGGAGGAGAACACCGGCCTGTTCGCCTGGGGCAGCGGCTCGCTCGTGCAGAGCGACCTCGGCGGCGTCACCCAGATGGCCCCGGTCATCGTGGTCGCGATCGGGGCGGCCGTCGCGCTCGGCTCCCGCCTCGACATCCTCGGCCTGGGCGACGACACCGCCTCGGTGCTGGGCGTGGACGTCCGGCGGCTGCGGCTGACCGTCGTCGTGCTCGCGGTCATGCTCTCGGCCGCCGCGGTCACCGTGGCCGGGCCCGTCGGGTTCGTCGGCCTGTGCGCGCCGGTCGTCGTCCGGCTGCTGGCCCGGCGGCTGCCCGAGCTGGGCCGGCACCGCGTGCTGGTGCCGCTCTCGGCGCTGGCCGGCGTGGTCGTCCTGCTGGCCGCCGACATCGCGCTGCGCTTCGTGCTCGGCGCGCAGGCGGGCGTGGACGTGCCGCCGGGCGTGGTGACCGCGATGCTGGGCGCGGGCGTGCTCATGTGGCTGGCCCGCCGGCACCGTGACGCCGGGCCGGCCCGGCGGCCGCCGACCGTCCGCACCGCCGGCCCCGGCCGCGCCGCCTTCGCGGTGATCCTGCTGTCCGGGACGGCGCTGCTGATCGTGTCCGTCGTGCTGGGCCTGCTCGGCGGCGACACCTGGTTGCTGCTCGGCGACGTCGCCAACTGGCTGCGGGGCAGCACCGGCAGGGCGCTGACGTACGTGCTCGACCAGCGCTGGCCGCGCGTCGCCGCGGCGGTCCTGGCCGGCGCCGCGCTGGCTGTCTCCGGCGCGGCCTTCCAGGCCGTCTCCCGCAACCCGCTGGCCGAGCCGGGTGTGCTGGGCGTCACCGCGGGGGCGGGCGCGGCGGCCGTCGCGACGCTCACCCTCGTACCCGCGGCCGGGATCGCCGCGGTGTCCGGCGCGGCCGGGCTCGGCGCGCTCGCCGCCTTCGCCCTGGTCCACCTGCTGGCCTGGCGCGGCGGGCTCAGCTCGGACCGGCTCGTGCTCATGGGCGTCGGCGCGCACGCGCTGTTCAACGCGGTCACCGTGCTGATCATCGTCAGGTCCGACCCGTGGAACACCGCCAAGGCGCTCACCTGGCTCTCCGGCTCCACCTACGGGCGGGTTCCGGCCCAGCTGCTGCCGGTCGCCGTGGCGCTCGCGCTCTTCCTGCCGCTCGCTGCGTGGCTGCGGCGCGACCTCGACCTGCTCGCGCTCGACGAGGACACGCCCCGGGTGCTCGGGGTGCCGCTGGAACCCGTGCGGCTGCTCGCGCTGGGCGGCGCCGTGCTCGTCACCTCCACGGCGGTCTCGGCCGTGGGCGTGGTGGGGTTCGTCGGGCTCGTCGCCCCGCACGCCGCCCGCGCGCTCGTCGGCGGCCGGCACGTGCGGCTCCTGCCCGCCGCCGCGGTGCTCGGTGCGGTGCTGGTCAGCCTGGCCGACACGCTGGGCCGTACGGTGATCGCGCCCGCCCAGGTGCCGGCCGGGCTGGTCACCGCGTTGCTCGGCACGCCGTACTTCGTGTGGCTGCTCTGGCGCTCGCGCGCCGGAGGCCGGGCGGCCGCTCAGTGACCTTCCCGGGCGCGCCTGGGAAGGTCACGCCCACTCGGCGCCGAGCAGCCGTTCCAGCTCGGCCTGCGTCCGGTCGGGGTCGTAGCCGGGGACGGCCTCGCGCATGAGGTCATACGTGCGCCGCTGCACGTCCGCGGCCGCCGCCCGTACCGCCGCCAGCGTCTCCTCGGCCAGGTCCTGGGCGCCCAGCCGCAGGGCGCGCTGGTCGTAGCGGACGTCGAGGACGCGCCCGTCGGCGTCGACGGTCACCCGCACGTGGCCCGACGGGCCCTCGCCGGCGCCGATGACGGCCCGCAACTCCTCCTGCGCCGACTCCAGCCAGGCCAGCATGCGCTCGCCCCGGCGGGCGGCCTCGTCCAGCTCGCGTTCGCTGATGTTGGCGGGGTCGATCTCCGGCCCGAACACGCTCGGCCTCCTAGTAAAGGTCGTTGAGTGCCTGCTCGACCCGCGCGCGCACGAAGGTCTCGTCCAGTGGCGCGGGCACGGCGGCGGTGGCGTCCCGCACCCCGTCGGCGATCTCCCGCGCTTGGCGCGCGGCGTCGTCCTGCGCGGCCCGCAGCACCTCGGCGGTCTTCCTGCCGAGCGCGGCCTCGTCCAGGCGCAGCGCCCGCGGGTCGATGCGCAGGCGGGTGGGGACGCCGTTGCCGTCGGCGACCGCCTCGACCAGCCCGTCGTCGCTCTCCGCGCGGCCCTCCACCCGGCCGATGGACGCCCGCGCGTCGTGCAGCGCCCGGATGGCGCGGCGGCTCTGGGCGACGTACTGGTGCAGGTACTCGGCGTCGTCCTCAGGCGCGGGTGAACGCATGTCGAACCTCCGACAGTCAGTCACGTGAACGTTCAGTGTAGAGGTAAACGTCTGTGCCGGATTTGACTGGATATGCTTTCTGGGCATGACGGGATTTGAGATCGCCGCGGGGGCGGTGAGCCGTGACGGCGCATACGTCACCGGCCATGGGGCGAACTACGAGGCCGCGGTCACGCGGCTGCGGCAGCGGGGGAGCGGCGCCCGGACCTTCGGCGGCGAGGGGCTGTTCGCCACCATCATCGCCACCTACAACGAATGCCTGCAGACCTCGCTCGACGCGCTGACGGGCATCGGCGGGCAGATCGCCGAGACCGGCGAGGGGCTGCGCATGGTCGCGAGGAACACCCGGGCGGCGGAGAGCGCCACCGTCGAGAGCTTCGAGAGCCCCGGGTGGCGGTGACCCTCGACCCGCACGTGGCGGGTTTCCTCAACCTCATCGGTTTCCCCTGGCCGAACGACAACGAGGACGAGTGGCGGCTTGAGGCCGACGACTGGCGGGTCGTCCTCGCCGCGTCGTCGGCCCAGGGCGCCGCGGCCGACGAGTCGGTACGCAACGCGTCGCAGTCCTACCAGGGCGACTCGGCCACGCACCTGGCCGGCCACTGGAACCAGGTCGGCGACGGCGGCGGCCACATCTCCCAGGCCGCCTCGGCGGCGAGGGTCGCGCCGGCCGTCCTCGACGGCACCGCGAACGTGGTCAGCGCGGTCAAGCTGGCCGTGGGCACGCAGGCCGCGTACGGACTGACCGCCGCCACCCAGGCGCTGCTGTTCGGCGGCGCCGCGGGCGGCATGATCGCTCTCGCGCGCATGCAGATGACCCGCCACGCCGTGGGCAAGGTGGCGCTCGAAGGCGCCGAGGGCACCGCCAGGGGCCTGGCCCCGGTGCTGAGCGGCCGGGTGACCGAGACCATGCGCCGCATCATGAAGGAGATGGAGAAGCGGCCGCACGCCCGCGACGGCATGCTCCAGATGCGGCGCAGGGGCGGCGGGAAGGGCGGCAAGGGCGGGAAGGGCGGGAAGGGCGGCGGCTACGACCCGAACGCCTCGGCGAGCTTCGACAACGCCGCGCAGCGCATGCACGGCAGGTTGCCCAGCAGCAACGACGTCAGCAAGATGACACCGGAGCAGGCGAAGCAGGCGGCGGCCGACGTCAAGAACAGCATCCTGACGCGGAAGATGAACGAGGCCCGGCTCGGCAGGGACTCCGGGCACGCCGCCCGGCTGGAACAGGAGCAGCAGCTCCTGCGCGACCTTGAGCGCAAGGCCAACGAGGGGAAATAGCACCACATGCAGACACAGACGGGCGACGACCTGATGGCGCGCATCCTCGCCCGCCCCGCCGACGACGAGGTCCGCGGCCAGGTCGCCAACGACCTGCTCAACGAGCTGTTCGACGGCTATCCCGTCGAGAACCTGCGCATCCTGCTGCGCAGCGGCGACGACGACGCCGTGCAGACCGGCGCCTGGCTGCTGTCGGAGCTGGGCGAGCCGGCCGAGCCGCTGCTGGACGAGGTCCCCGCCCTGCTGGCCCATCCGCGGACCCAGGTGCGGTTCTTCGCCGTCGAGTTCGTGCTGCTCGCCGCCGACGAGCGGCACGCCGGCGTCATCGCCCAGACCCTCGCCCTGAGCCGGACCTCCGACACCGCCATCCGGTGGAAGGTCCTGCACTTCCTGGCGATGGCCTCGACCGAACAGCTCATGGCGGGGCTGTCCCGGCTGGCCGATCCCGAGGTCGGACGGCTCGCGGCCGGGCTGGTCGCCGCCGACACCGAGGACCCCGACCCGGGCGAGGTCGTCGCCGCGCTGGAGGGGGCCGACCCGGTGGCCCGGCTGTTCGCCGCGGCGACCGCGACGCGCATGGCCGAGGACGACGCGGCGCTGCTGCGCCTCGCCGCCAGGGTGAAGGACGAGGAGGTCAGTTCGTTCGCGCAGTGGCAGCTCATGCGGCTCCAGGGCTAGCGCGCCCGCCTCACCGGCCGTCGGCTAGCAGCGGCAGCAGGATCAGCAGCCAGATGACGGCGACGGCCACGGAGCTGATCAGGACGCGGGCCAGGCGTGCCGGGGGTCGGCGGCGGCGGATCGGCGTGTCCCCGGCCCTGGTCACCGGGGCCCGGACGTGGAGCCCAGGTTCTGCTCCAGCCGTTCGATGCGCTCGATGAGCGGCTGCAGCTGCTGCCGCACCGCCTCGGCCAGCGCCTGCGCCGGATCGCCGGCGGCCGACGTCTGGGCGCGCAGGTGCACGTAGCCGGCCAGGGCCGCCGTCACGGCCCGGCGGACCAGGCGGGACTCGGCGCCCAGCGCCCCCAGGACCTGGCCGGCGGCGGCGTCGCTGAAGTGCACCACCGAGTCCCCGCCGGCCCCGCCTTCCCCCCGTTCCCCGCCGGCCCCGCCTTCCGCGCCGGACGGCTGCCGGTCCAGGTCGCGCTGGACCTGGGCGGGGTCGATGTCGACCGCTCTGAGCACGTGCAATGCCCCCATGGACACGTTCCGGCTGGGTACCTCACGGCGGGCGTTGTTCGTCGTACCGGCCGGTGCGCGGCGCACGTCAGCGGACGGGCGGATCCCACCAGGTCAGGTTGGCGGCGGCCTGGGACAGCGGTTCGATGATCTCCCAGGCCTCGGCGATGCGGCCGCCGTCCAGGCGCCAGATGTCCACGACCACGATCTCCGGGCCGCCGTCCGGCGCCTGACGGCGCGAGTGCATCACGACGTGGTCGCCGTCGGCCAGCACGTGGTCGATCTCCACGCGCATGCCGGCCAGCGGGACGAGCGCGGCGCGCACGGCGCCGAGCCATTCGGTCTTGGTCGAGGCCGCCGAACCGGGCCGGTGATGGCGGAAGTCGTCGCTCAGCAGGGGCGCGAGCGCGTCGACGTCGCCCGTCCCGATCAGTTCCGTCAGCGCGCGCCGCACGATGGCCTTGTTGTCGTTCGTCATGGGAACACCCTGGTCGGCTCCGCCGAGGATGTCGATGAAAAGGGATTTCATGGCGGACGTCCAGTAGTCTCGGCGGCCATGCGGACTGTCGGGGACATGTTGCGGCAATGGCGGCATCGCCGGCGGCTCAGCCAGCTCGATCTGGCGATCGCCGCCGACGTCTCCGCCCGGCACGTGAGCCTGGTGGAGACCGGTAAGTCCAACCCGAGCGCCGAGATGATCCTGCGGCTGGCCGACCAGCTCGACGTGCCGCTGCGGGAGCGCAACCGGCTGCTGCTCGCCGCCGGATTCGCCCCCCGGTACGCCGAGCACCCGCTCACCGGGGACGCGCTGGGGACGGCCGGGGAGGCGGTCGCGCGGGTGCTGCGCGCCCACGAGCCGTACCCGGCGGTGGTCCTCGACCGCCGGTGGAACATCGTGATGAGCAACCGGGCCGTCGACGCGTTCCTCGTGGACGTCGCGCCCGACCTGCTGCGGCCGCCGGTCAACATCGTCCGGCTGGGGCTGGAGCGCCGCGGGCTCGCTCCCCGGATCGTCAACCTGGCCGAGGTGCGGGCGGTCCTGCGGGCCCGGATCTCGCGCCAGCTCGCCGTCGCCCCCGACGCCGAGCTGCACGCGATCTACGAGGAACTGCTCGCCCCGGGTTCCACGCCGGGCCTGGAGGAGGCGGGCCGGCCGGTCGAGCCGGAGGTCACCGTCCCGATGATCTTCCGGTTCGGTACGGCCGAACTGCGGCTGTTCTCGACCACCACCACGTTCGGCACCCCGATGGACATCACGCTGGACGAGATCTCGATCGAGTCGTACTACCCGGCCGACGCCGAGACCGCCGCCTATTTCGTGAAGTTCGGCGCGGAGGTGCTGGCGGGGGAGTGACGGCGTTCCATCGCGGCCCGGGGTCAGACCACCTCGAAGGTGCTCATCATGGCCATGTCCTCGTGTTCGAGGTTGTGGCAGTGCAGGACGTACCGGCCCCGGTAGCCGGTGAACCGGGTGATGATCTCCACGGTCTGCGCCTCCCGCAGCTCGACGGTGTCCTTCCACTCCGGCGGGCCGTCCGGCCGTTCGCCGCCGACCGAGAGCACCTGGAAGGGCGCCAGATGCAGGTGCACGGGGTGGGCGACGTCGCTGGTCACCCGCCAGATCTCGACCTGGCCGAGCTTGGGCCGGGCATCGACGCGGCGCACGTCGAAGGGCTTGCCGTTGATCAGCCAGCCGGTGTGGCCGCGCAGGTCGCCGCTGCTGAACTCGAAGTCGCGGGTCACCGCGGCCGCGGCCGGGTCGAGGCGTTCGACGGTGGACAGGACCTTGGGGATCGCCGAGTCGTCGCGGGCGTCGCGCTCGACGGTGAACCGCATCACCCGGGCCTGCGGCCCTTCCCCGAGCAGGTTGCGCAGCTCGACGTGGTCGCCGACCCGGTAGGCGGCGAAGTCCACGATCACGTCCGCGCGTTCCCCGGGCGCCAGCCGTACGCGCTGGAGCGGGCGCGGCGCCGCCAGCAGGCCGCCGTCGCTGCCGATCTGGGTCAGGGCGCCGCCGGGCGACAGGGCCAGCTCGTACGTGCGGGCGTTGGAGGCGTTGAGCAGCCGCAGCCGGTGACGGGCGCGGTCCACGCCGAGCCGGGGCCAGGGCGCGCCGTTGACCAGGATGACGTCCCCCAGCACGCCGCCCATGAACGCCTCGCGGGCGCCGGGGCCGTCCTGCCTGCCGGGGTAGGGCATCGTCCCGTCGGCCTGGAAGGCGCGGTCGCAGATCAGCAGCGGCACGTCCCGCTCGCCCGACGGGAGCGGCAGCCTGTCCTGCTCGTCGTCGTCGACGATGAAGAAGCCGGCCAGGCCGCGCCAGACCTGCGGGCCGGTGTAGTCCATGCGGTGGTCGTGGTACCACAGCGTGGCCGCGCGCTGCTCCAGCGGGAAGACGTAGTCGCGGTGCGCGCCCGGCTGCACCAGGTCGGTGGGGAAGCCGTCGGACTCGGGCGGGGTGTGCCCGCCGTGCAGGTGGGTGACCGTCGGAGCGGGCAGGCGGTTGCCGACGCGCACGACGGTCCGGCGGCCCGAGCGCGCCCGGATGGTGGGGCCGGGGAACTGCCCGTCGTACCCCCAGACCGGGGTGCGCAGGCCGGGCAGGATCTCCACCTCGGCCGGGCGCTGGAGGAGTTCGTAGTAGTCGGCGCCCGCGTCCGTCCTGGCCGGTCTGGCCACCGTGGGCCGCGGAAGCGGCACGGCGTACGGCGCGGGCAGCGGCGCGTCGCTGGTCATCAGCTGGGGCAGCGGGGTGCGGGTCAGCAGCGAGCAGCCCGAGACGCCCAGCGCCGCGCCCACGCCGAGCAGCCGCAGCGCCTGCCGCCTGGTCATGCCCGTCATGCCCGTCCCGCCGGTCATGCGGTTCATGCCGACGTCGTCCGGAGACGGCCGGCGGACCAGACCCGCGTGGTCTGCACCATGCTGCCGCCGAACATCAGCACGCCGAGCGGCACGTGCACGCCCTTCACGTGCGCCATGCCCAGCGCCATCTGCACGAGCGTCGCCACCAGCATGCCGACGGCGGGCAGGATGGCCGCCCGCTGCTTGGTCATCACCGCGGCGACCAGGTACAGCAGCACGGCGGCCGCGACGGCCAGCGCCGTGGCGCTGTGGGCGGCCCGGCCGCCCGGCGTGCTCAGCAGCAGCCCGGCGGTGACGGCCTGCAGCAGCAGGGCGACGGTCTGCGCGGCGAGCGCGATACGCAGGAACATGACGGTTCTCCTAACGGGACGAGGTCGAGGGACGGGCGGCGACCGCGGCGACGACGACCAGCACGAAGGCGGCCGTGGTCAGGACGGCCAGGGCCATCGCGCTCCGCATGACCGGCTCGTCGACCTTCGTCATCGTGGTGTGGAAGGTCAGGCGCACGTCCGGCGGCACGGCTGCGAACGTGGGCACCACGTCGGCCGCGCCGTGTCCGAACGCGCCAGCGAGCAGCCCGGTCGTCGGCAGCGCGGCGCCCTGGAGGTACCTGACTCGGGATCTCATGTCTGGTAATCGTCGTCCGGCCGGGGCTTCGTGGCGTCCCACCGGCGGACTCATCTGCCGCTACCCCCGAGGGATCAAATGCCGGCCGCCTCTACGACGACGGATGTAGTGCCGCGCTACCGCGCCGTACGGACCGGCGCCGCGAAAAGGCCCGTGACCAGGGCGTTCCTGGTCACGGGCCGGGGTGTACGGGGTGCCGTCAGGCGTCGCAGAACCAGCCGTTCTCGACCACGCCGTTGGCGTTGACGTTGCCGTAGGCGAAGCCGTACACCCATTCCTTGTAAGCGCCGTCGAAGCCCTTGACGGTGAAGGTCTGGCCCCGGTGCAGGGTGCCGACGAAGTCGCGGACCATCAGATCGTCCGCGCACACCGTCAGCCGGCGGCCGACGTCGTCCGCCCCCGCGTACGGGTACGGTCCGGCGGCCTGGGCCACCCCGCTGTTCACGGTGAGCACCGCCGCCAGCGTGCCCGCGCCGACGATGAGCCGTGCGATGTGCTTGCGCGTTTTCATCGAAACCGGTCGTCCTCTCGGTCCTCGGGAATCTCCGTGCGGCAAGCTACCCGGCCAGGCCGAAAAATGGGGGGTTTCCGATATTTCCGGGCGTTAACGAAGGTAGGAGGCGCCGTTGAGGTCGAGGACGGTGCCGCTGGCCCATTCGGCCGCCGGCGAGGCCAGGTAGAGCACGGCGGCGGCGATCTCGTCGGCCTCCCCGACCCGGCCGAACGGGCTCTGCGCGCGGATCGCGTCCCCCGCGGGCGGCTTGAGGTGCTCGGTGGTCATGTCCGTCGCCACGAAACCGGGGGCCACGGCGGCGACCGCGATGCCGTGCGGGGCGAGGGCCACGGCCAGCGACTGGCTCATCGCGTTCAGGCCGGCCTTGCTGGCCCCGTAGCCGGGGGCGTCGGGCTCGCCGCGGAAGGCGCCCCGGGAGCTGACGTTCACGATGCGGCCGCCGGCGCGCATGTGGCGCAGGGCGCACCAGGCCAGGTTGGCCGGGCCCATCAGGTTCACCTCGAACGCCTGGCGCCAGGCGGCCTGCCACTCCTCGTACGACGTCGTGGTGATGGGGTGGAGATGGTAGACGCCCGCGTTGTTGACCAGGACGTCGAGCCCGCTTAGCGCCCCCGCCGCCTCGTCGGCCATGCGCCGCACGCCCTCGGGGTCGGCCAGATCGGCCTGGACGACGACGTGCCCCGTGCCCGGCAGCTCGCCGAGCACGTCAGCGGCCGCCCGCGCCGAGTCGCGATGGTGGACCGCGACCCGGTCACCCTGGGCGGCGAACGCCATCGCCACCGCCCTGCCGATGCCTCTGGACGCTCCCGTGACGAGTACCGCGCGACCGCTCACCCGCCGCACCCTAGCAGCCGCCCTCACGAAGGCTCCCGGGAGCCCCGGCAGGCCCCGGGTCAGCCGCCGCGTTCGGCCCAGTCGTGCAGGGCCTCGACGGTGCCGGAGGCGTCGAGGTTGAGCGCCGCCTCGATCAGCGCCAGATGCGTGAACGCCTGCGGATAGTTGCCCGTCATGTGCCCGTCGCCGGTCATCTCCTCGGCGAACAGCCCGAGCGGCTCGGCCCGCGCGCACAGCGTCTCGAACCGGTCGCGGGCCTCGGCCGTCCGCCCGGCCAGCACCAGCGCCGAGACCATCTCGAACGAGCACATCAGGAACGCGCCCTCCGGCCCGTCCACGCCGTCGCGGGTGGTCTCGGGGTCGTAGCGGTGCACGAGCGCGCCGCCCTCGCCCAGGCGGGCCTGGATGTGGTCGAGGGTGCCGAGCACGCGGGGGTCGTCGCCGTCCAGGAAGCCGAGCAGCGGCAGCCGCAGCAGCGAGCCGTCGGCCTGGTCGGACCCGTAGGACTGGGTGAAGGCGCCGACGGAGGCGTTGTAGCCGCGTTCGAGCAGCTCGGCGCGGACGGCCTCGCGCTCGGCCCGCCACTGCGCCAGCGGCAGGCCGGGCTCGCCGGTCGCCTCCGCCAGCCGGACCGCACGGTCGAAGCAGACCCAGGCGTACAGCTTGGAGTAGGTCCAGTGGCGTTCGCCGCCGCGCACCTCCCAGATGCCGGCGTCCGGCTCCCGCCACCGCTCGCGGGCCCGCTCCACCAGCCGCCACAACACCGGGCCGCCGTGCAGCTCGCCGGTCACGCCGTGGTAGGCCATGGCCGCGTCCAGGACGTGGCCGTAGCCGTCGAGCTGGTGCTGACCGGCGGCGCCGTTGCCGATCCGCACCGGACGCGAGCCCGCGTACCCCTCCAGATGGCCGAGGACGGTCTCGCCGGCGACCGGCCCGCCGCCGATGCCGAACACCGGCGGCAGGTCGCCCTCGTGGATCGCGCACTGCCCGAGCAGGAACGTCAGGTAGCGGCCCGCCTCCTCGCGATGGCCGAGCCGCAGCAGCGCCAGCACCATGAGCGCGGCGTCGCGGTGCCACACGTAGCGGTAGTCCCAGTTGCGCTGCCCGCCCAGCCACTCCGGCAGCGACGTCGTGGGCGCCGCGAGCAGCCCGCCGCTCTCGTCGAACAGCAGCCCGCGCAGCACGACCGCGCTGTGCCGCACCTGCCGCGCCCCCACCCCGTCGTAGGCCGACCGCGACGACCAGGACCGCCACGACCGCACGGTCTCCGCCAGCAGCCGCTCCGGATCGCGGACGGGCGCGTGCCCCTGCCCCGCGTAGTCGAGCGCGACCGCCCACGACTCGCCCTCGCCGAGCGTGGCCTCGGCCATGGGCCGTGCCGTCGGCCCCTCGGTCACCTCTTCCGTCACCCCTGCCATGCCGGTCAGCAGCAGGCCGGACTCCTCGGCCAGCACGCCGTCGCGCGGCGTCCAGCGGGCCTCGCGGGTGGCGTAGTCGGGCCTGGCCAGCACCCGCGAGCGCACCACCGCCCGCCCCCGCTCGCACCTGGCCCACCGCACCAGCAGCCGGACGGGCACCACGCCGCTGCCGCCCGTCCCCGGCGGCGACGTGGCGAAGAAGTCGTGCACCACGACCTCGCAGTCGCGGCCGACCCAGCGGGTGCGCAGCACCAGCGTCTCCTCGACGTAGCCGCGCTCCTCGACCCGCGCGCCGGCCACGTCGAACTCCCATGCCCCGCCGAGCCCCCGGTCGAGGATGCGCGCGAACACGCTCGGGCCGTCGAAGCGCGGCGCGCACATCCACTCCACGGCCCCGCCGGGCGCGACCAGCGCCGCCGTGTGACAGTCCGACAGGAACGCGTACGCCCCGATCGGTGGAAATCCCCCGGCCATCCGTGCACCCCGTACCCCTTCGTCGCGCCCCCCGTGCCGGGTTGCCCGATGTCGCCGCAGGTTAAACGGGGTGCGCGGACAGCCGGCGGTCGAGCAGGAGCGCGCCGCGGCCCGGCAGCAGGGAGGCGCACCACTCGCGCAGCGCGGCCGGCCGCGGGCCGCCGACGTCGGCGGTGTCGAGCAGGTCGGCCCAGTCGAGCAGCGACTCGGCCAGCATGAGCGGCACCCCGCTGCGTTCGTGCACCTCGGCGGCGGCCTCGAAGTGCTCGCTCGCCCGCGCCGGGTCGCCCATCGTCACGCACAGGTGGGCCAGGTAGTGGTGGCCGCAGTGGTGGGCGACCGTGCCGTGGCCGAACGTCTCGCCGTCGGCGGCCAGCGACGCGTACAGCCGTTCGGCCAGCTCGGGACGGCGCAGATGCGCCGCGGCCACGGCCAGGTTGTCCAGGGCCGGCCGGTGGGCCATGTTGCGCGGCGGCACGCCGCCGCGGTCGGCCAGGATGCGGTCGAGCAGCGGCCCGGCCTCCTCGGCGCCCATCTCGCACAGGTAGCGCAGCACGGCGTGCACCGGGTCGACCCGGGGCGCCTGGGCGGCGCGGCGCAGCCGGTCGCCCAGCTCCCACAGCCGCCCCTGCAGCCGGCGGATCTCGGAGATCTGCTCGGAGTAGATGGCCACGGCCTCCAGGCGGCGGCCGATCTCGGTGCCGAGCCGCATGGCCGACAGCGCCTCGGTCTCGGCCTGGGCCAGGTCGCCCTGCATGAGCGTCAGGCCCGCCCTGGAGTAGCCGATCAGCCAGTTGAGCTGCGGCTGGGCCAGCCGGCGGGCCAGCTCGTCGGCCTGGTCGAGCAGCGTCGCGGCACGCGCGGTGTCGCCGCTGTCCAGCACCGGCGGGGTGCGCTGCACGTAGGCGTGGAACAGCGCCAGGTCGTCGCCCGTGCGGCGGGCCGCCTCCAGCATCTCGTCGCCGTCGCGGTGGCGCTGGTGCAGCGGGTCGGCCGGGATGATCGTCAGGCTGCGCATGCCGAGCACGCTGGCCAGCGTGCGCGGGTCGCCCGACTTGCGGGCCAGCGCGACCGCCTCGTCGCTCAGCGCGAAGCGCCGCTCGCCGTCGGGCGCCCAGATCAGCTCGGAGGCCAGCAGGGCGGCCAGCAGCGCCCGGGTGCTGAGGTCGGTCGAGTCGACCAGCTTGCGCGCCTCGGTCAGCAGCGCGATGCGGCGCTGGTCGGGCGCGGCGGAGATGCTGGAGAAGCCGCGGTCGCCGCCGAGCGCGGCCACCACGATCAGGTCGTCGCGCCCGCACTCCCTGGCCAGCTCGGCGGCCTGGTGCAGGGTCTCCCGCGCCTCCGGGTGCCCGGCCAGCCACATCGCCCGGCCGCAGTCCATCAGCAGCTCGGCGCGCCGTTCGGGGGAGGCGCCCGGGAAGTCCGCCAGCAGGCCGAGCACCCGCTGGTACCAGGTGACCGCCTCCCGGTGGGCCAGCCCGGCCAGCGCGTGGCGGGCCGCCTGCACGCCCGCCTCGGCGGCCTCGGCCGTCCGGCGCGGGTCGCGGCCGTGCTCGGCGGCGGCCAGCAGGTGGGTGGCCACGACGTACGGGCGCGACTCCATGGCCTGCGGGTCGGCCTGGCACAGGGCGTCGGCGACCCGGCCGTGCAGCAGCCCGGCGCGGGGGGCCGACAGCGTGGCGTACAGGGCGGTACGGGTCAGCTCGTGGGAGAACTGGCACTGGCCGCCGTCGGCCATGGTCACCAGGCCCGCGCCCATGGCCTCCTCGACGGCCGCCACGAAGCGCGCCTCGTCCAGGCCGAGGCCCAGGCGCAGCGCGGCCGACTCCATGCGCTCGCCCACGGCCAGCAGGCTGACCAGGTCGCGGGCGTCGGGGTGGAGCTGCGCCAGACGCGCCCGGACCATGCGGGTGACCGAGTCGGGGACGGTCAGCGCGTCGAGGTCGGCGCCCGCGGCCAGCTCCCTGGCCACCTCGGTGACCAGGAACGCGTTCCCGCCGGTGATCCGGTACAGCAGCTCGGGGTCGCCGTCGCTGCGCACCTCCGACAGGGCCCGGCTGACCTCGTCCATGCCGAAGGAGGAGACCTGCACCAGGCGGCCGTCGGCGGTCAGCTTGTGCAGCTCGGGCATCGCCGACTCGACGGGCACCGGGCGCGAGGTGGCCAGGATCAGCAGCGGCAGCGAGTCGGCGTCCCACATCAGGGAGTGCAACATCTGCAGCGACTCCAGCGTCGCCCACTGCAGGTCGTCGATCACCAGCAGCACCGGCCGCACGGTGGCCAGGCGCTCGATGAGCGTACGGGCCGCGGCCATCAGGTGGTAACGCTCGGAGACCGGCTCGGTGGCGGGCGGCACGGCCAGCGACAGCGGGGGAGCGGCCAGCGAGGGCGCCAGCCGGACGAGCTGCCCGCACTGCTGGTCGACCCCGGCCCGCAACAACAGCGCCGGCGAGGTGCGGGCCAGCCGCTCGACCGCCCCGGCGATCGGCTCGTAGGCCTGCCGCGCCGGATCGGTGCACCGCCCCGCCAGCACGGTGAACTGCCGCTTGAGCGCCCGCCGCGCCACGACCGAGGCCAGCCGGGTCTTGCCGACCCCCGGATCGCCCTGCAGGATCACCAGCCCGCTGCCGAACTCGGCCGCACCCAGCTCCTCCTCCAGCGCCCGCAGCTCCTCGTCCCGGCCGACGAACGGCAGCACGTGCCCGCTGTCCAGCCAGGGCGCCAGCCCGCCGGCATGCTGGTTGTCGGCGCTCTGCCAGTGGAGCTCGTAGGTGTGCATCGGCTCCCGCAGGCCCTTGCCCGGCAGCCGGCCCAGGTCCTTGAACTCGTGCCGGCTGCGGCCCTGGGCCAGGCGGCGCACCAGGTCGGTGCAGAGCACCTGGCCGCCCTCGGCCACCGCGACCAGGCGGGCCGCCTCCACCGTGGGCAGCCCGCTGACGTCGTCGGCGCCCCAGCACACGTCGCCCGCCGCCAGCGCGGCCCTGATCGAGATCTTCTCCAGCGCCCGCTCGTTCTCGGCCGCGACGGCCTGCTCGACGGCGATGACCGCGTCGAGCCCGGCCGTGGCCGAGCCGAACACCGCCATCAGCCCGTCGCCCAGGCTCTTGGTGAACGTCGAGCCGCTGGCCGTCACCACCGAGTGCAGGAGCTGGTAGAGCCGGCGGAAGACGACGTTGGCGCGTTCCTCGCCCAGCCTGATCCGCATGGCTGTGGAGCTGACCACGTCGGTGAACAGGATGGTGGCCGTGGTCAGCGTGCCCGGTTCGTGCGGGATGCTCACGCGGGTGGTCCCTCCTTCCGCACGGGCGCCCTGGCGGCCTTGCCCACGCCCTTCCGTACGCCCTTGCGCACGCTGTGGCGCAGCCGGCGCGTGCGGCGCGCGGCCTTCGACTGCCGGACGCGCCACTGGGCGGCCAGCTCCTCGGGGATCTGGAAGGCGGCGTGGCCGCCCGAGTAGCGGTCGATCATGGCGATGACGATGTGCTTGCCCGCCCGGCGCACCAGCCAGCGCACCACCGCGTCGACCGGGCCCATCAGGCGGCCGTACCGGTTGCCGGCCCTGGCCGCGGCGAACAGCGCGTTGAACCACCACGCCGGCGGCGGCACGTCGAGCAGCGCCGGAACCTGGGCGGCGTTGTAGCGGGCGTCGCGGAAGACCCAGTGCACCAGGCTGCGCGGCAGCTTGCGCCAGCCCAGGTGCATGAACGCCTCCATCTCCGCCAGCAGCACGGCCATCAGCCTGCGGCCCTCCTCGCTCGACTCGTACAGGCGGCCGAGCCGTTCGCTGACCGGCGGCACGTCGTCGAGGGTGAGCGGCCGGTCGCGGCACGCCTCGACGCCCATGAGGTGGCCGAAGACGCTCCACGTGTACAGATGGGCGGCCTTGTCGGCGTCGCTGAGGCGCACCCCCATGCTCTCCAGAGCCTCCCACGTGACGACCGAGAAGTCGAAGATGGTGGCCAGCAGCAGTTCCTGGTTGACCGGCGGGCCGAACCTGGCGGTGTCCCAGTCGTCGCCGAAGTGCTCGGTGGCCAGCGCGCGCACGAACGAGTGCAGGATGCGCAGCCCGATCGCCGTCGTGTGCCCCGGACGGCCCGGCGTCAGGCTGTCGGTGGCCTTCAGGCCCATGACGTCCACCAGCATCTGGCCGGTCTCGGCGACCCGGCGGGTGAGGCTGTGGGTGGCCAGGTCGGACACGCCGGCCAGCACCTTGGCGCTGGAGATCTCGACGTAGGCCATGGGCAGGCACTTGCAGAACAGCGCGACCGACTGGTACAGCCCGTAGTCGGAGAAGACGGCCTGGCCGCGGGCCAGCAGCTCGGCGTCCTCGCCCCACTCGGGCAGGTCCCTGGCGAAGTCGATGGCGTCGAAGATGGCCGAGGGGCCGGTCTCGCCCGAGGGCGCCCGCGCCTCCTGCTTGGCGCGGCCGAGCTCCACCACGACCGCGCGCAGCAGGGACAGCGCGTTCTCCCCCTCGGGCCTGGTCTCCAGGTAGCCGGCCACGATCTTGTCGATGTCCGGGTCGGCCTGCTGCCGTAACTGCCGGAACCGTTCCGCCGGCCAGCGCTCGGCGGGGGCGTTGTCGTGCTCGTTCATGTTCCGCGTACTCCAGGTCCGGTCAGAGGCCTCCGCGTTTGCGCAGCGCCTCGACGTCCAGCAACGTGATGGTCCGCCCCTTCATGGCGATGAGGCCGCGGGCGGCGAGCGACTGCAGGGCCCGGTTGACCGCCGGACGGGACGCGCCGATCAGCGCGGCGAGGTCCGACTGGGTCAGCCCCGGCATGTCCACGACCGGGCCCTGGGTCTGGCCGCGCTTGACCGACAGTTGCAGCAGCAGCTTGGCCAGGCGTCCGCCCAGGTCGAGGAAGGCCAGGTCGGCGGCCTGCCCGGTGAGCCTGCGGACCATCTGCCCGAGCATGCGCAGGAACTCGTCGGCGAGGCCGGGATGCTCCCGCATCAGCTCCAGCAGCCGCGCCCTGGGCAGCGCGAACACCCAGCAGGGGCGCACGGCGATGATCGACGCCGACCGCGGCGAGTCGTCCAGCAGCGCCATCTCGCCGAAGGTCTCCGCCCGGCCCAGCATGTTGAGCACGATCTCGTCGCCGTGCTCGGTGGTGAAGACGACCTTCACCAGGCCGTCGAGCAGCACGTACAGGGACTCGCCCGGATCGCCCTGGTGCAGGATGATCTGCCCGTTGCGGTATCTGCGCGCCACCCCGGCGCGCACGGTGCCCGTGATCCCGGCCGGTCCGAGCACACGGAACAGCGGAACCTCCGCCAGCACGGCGGCGACCGCCTGGACGTCGTGTGGAACCGCCCCGCTGCTGGCGCTCATGGAAGAACTTTAGGACGCGAACGCCGATCGGGCAGTAAGTGGTAAGCGATCTCCCGAATGTGACGAGCGCCACACTCGCACTGTGTCGTCCGCGACAGTGCGCGAAGGCCGCCGGGAGCACCGTTGGGGGGCCGGTCGCAGGAGGTTGACCCCCGAGGACCCCGGCCGGCGGGGAGACGATGATGCAGTTGGATACGTTGGAGCGCCGCGACACCGCCACCCTCGTGTCGGACGCCCAGGAGGGCGACGCCCAGGCGTGGGAGCGGCTGGTCGAGGAGTTCACGCCGATGCTGCGGTCGAGGATCCGGCGCTTCCGGCTCGGCCACGAGGACGCCCAGGACGTGCTCCAGACCACCTGGTTGCTGGCCTGGCAGAACCTCAAGAGCGTCGAGGACCCCCAGCGCATGCCCGGCTGGCTGGCCACGATCGCCTTCCGCGAGTGCCTGAAGCTGACCAGGCGCACCCGGGAGATCTGCACGCCCGACCTCGACACGCTCGGCAGCACGGACGACGTGGACAGGGAACTGGCCAGGATCTGGCTGGCCGGCACGCTGGAGGAGCTGGTCGAGGAGCTGCCCGCGGCCCAGCGCGTGCTGTTTCGAGCACTCACGGAAACCTCCGAGCCGCACTACGTGGACGTCGCCCGCCGGCTGGGCCGGCCGGTCGGCAGCATCGGCCCCACCCGCGCCCGCTGCTTCGCCAGGCTGCGCGGGCTCCTGCAGGACCGCGAGATCACCAGGGACTTCCTGGACTGAGTCCTAGTTTCCTGACCGGTCAAGAGGGATCGCCTCCAGGAAGGGCTCGAAGTCGAAGCGCGCCATCTCGTAGGCGTCGGGATCGGTCTCCTCGGGGAAGGCGTAGACCTTGCGCCGCATCCCGGGGAGCAGCCGGTCGGCCCGCGGAGCCTCGGGGACCGGCTCCGGCAGCGTGCCGCGGGCCGTCTCCGCCTCCAGGGCCGCGGTCAGCTCCGGCCCGAACGGCGGGTCGTAGAGCGCGCCCACCCGCTGGTAGGTGCGGAAGTAGCCGACGATGAAGCGCATGCGGTCGGGGTAGGACACCCAGTCGGCCACCCCGGCCGTGGCCTGCTCGACGTCGTCCGGGATGAACTCCTCGACGAGCTTGCGCACCTTCTCGTTCCTGATCGGCCGCCAGGCGAGCGCCATGTCCACGCCCGGCGGCGGGACGAGCGGCCGGCCGACCCTGACGTCGCTGAGCGGCGTGCGCACGGCGAACAGGTGACGGGTGTAGAGCGAGGACCATTTGGCCTCCAGCACGCGCGTCAGCCAAGGCTGGTCCTCGTGCCGGGCGCTGAACAGCGGGAAGCGGGGGTAGGGCCGCCGGGTCACCAGCGAGCGCAGCGACCGCCACGACATCCGGGTCAGCCACCGCACCGGCCGGTACAGCACCAGCTCCAGAGCCTTCTGCGCGCGCTTCTGCTCGTAGGCCGACAGCGCCACGCTCGCCCCGAACATCAGCTCGGCCCGCTCGTCGGGGTCGGTGGCCGCGCGCGCCTGTCGTAGCAGCAGGGCGGCGTCCCGCAGGTAGCGCTCGTCGGCCTCCTCCAGCAGCCCGGACAGGAACTCCGGCGGCATCGGCGTGTTCTCCGACTCCGGGCTCACCTTGACGTAGCAGTCGGGCGTGCCGTTCCACAGGTTGGCCGCCAGGCTCGCGGTCTCCAGGAAGATCGCCCGGTTGGCCAGCGCCAGCCCGAGCTGGTAGCTGGGGCCGAGCAGGGTCAGCAACAGGGCGCGGAACAGGCGGCGCAGGCGCGCGGGCACGTGCAGCCGGTCGCCGAAACCGGTCAGGAAGGGCGAGCCGGCCGTCAGGTCCAGGCTCTCGGCGACCGCCTTGGAGGTCCATTTGGCGTAGCAGTACCAGTTGGTCGCGTCCTGGCCCAGGTGCTGGGCGAGGTCCCCGGCGACGCGGTGGTAGCCATGGGCGATGACCATGGCCTCGAGCGCAGGGTTCCTGTCCTTGCAGGCGGCGATGCGCAGCACGTCGTCCGCCGTCATCGCAGCGCCTGGCGCAAGCGCTTGTTCCACTTCGGACATGAGGTCTCCCGTCAGTGGTCCCCCCTGGGACCGTCGATCCTCACCGGGTCAGAGCGCGTCCGGTGACGTGAGATACAGGGCGGCAGATACAGGGCGGCGGTCCCGCTTTCCCCGTGACCGCCGCCCGGAGCGTAGGGCGGGTGACTTGCGGTGCGGTTGCAGGGCGATCCGAGCCCGGCCCGGGGCGCCCGCCGCCCCGGGAGGGGCCCGGGGCGGCGGGCGGCTACTCCTTCACCGATATCTTGCTGATCACGACGAAGCCGCCGAGCGCCCCCGCGGAGCCGGCGGCCGTCGTCGTGGTGAGGTTGACCACCAGGTCATAGGTGCCGGGGCCGAGCTGACCGCGCATCGGGACCGACGCGGTGTACCGTCCCGAGCCAGGGGTGAACGTCAACTCCACAGGCGGCGAGGGATGACGGGTCTCACCACCTCCCAGCAGGTCGGCGATGATCTCCACATGCCACCGTCCCGCCAGCCAGTCGACCAGCTCGCCGGCGACCTCCCAGCTCACGTCGACGGTCCAGCCCTCGCCGCATCTCACGACGTTCGTGGGCTGGGCGCCCGGGTCGACAACCTGACCGTGCAGCACGCCGGTCAGCTGCTCGGCCGGAACCTTCATCACCTGGAACTCACCGGTCGCCATGTCGCTGTCTCCTTTCCGGGGGGAACCAGGTCCCCGTACGGACAGGCAGAGCGGAGGGACAGCCGGGTAAATACCGGGTGTATTCAAGGACACAACGCCGGGACGTACCGCCCGGCCACTACGGTGGAGGCGTGATCGACGACCGCCCGGACCCCGCGCCGAGGGCCCGGCTCGCCGCCGGGTGGCTGGCTCTGGCGGGCGGCTCCCCGGCCGCGCTGGCCACAGGCGCCGAGCTGATCGCCCGCTGGGCCGAGCCCCACCGCCGCTACCACACCCTCGCCCACCTCGCCGCCGTGCTGGCCGCCGTCGACGACCTGGCCGGGGAGGCCGCCGACCCCGCCGCCGTGCGCCTGGCCGCCTGGTTCCACGACGCCGTCTACGACGGCAGGCCCGGCTGGGACGAGGAGCGCAGCGCCCAGCTCGCCCAGGCGCGCCTGCCGCGCTGCGGGGTGCCGCCCGGCCGGGTCGCCGCGACCGCCCGGCTGGTCCGCCTGACCGCCGCCCACGACACGGTGGCCGCCGGCGACCGCGACGGGGCCGTGCTGTGCGACGCCGACCTGGCCGTGCTGGGCCGCCCCGGCTACGACGCCTACGCCGCCGACATCCGCCGCGAGTACGCGCACGTGCCCGACGACCTGTTCCGGCAGGGCCGCGCGCAGGTGCTGCGCAGGCTGCTGGCCGCGCCGCGGCTCTACCGTACGGACCGGGCCCGCGAGTTGTGGGAGGAAGCCGCGCGCGCCAACATGACCGCCGAGCTGGCCCGCCTGGCGGGAGGCTAGGGCGCGCCGGGGTCGTGGCGTTTGCGGCGGCGCAGACCGGCGGCGATCAGGCGGCGCAGCAGCTCGCGCGAGCTGACCGGCTCGGCGCCCAGCGACACCGCCCGCGCGTGCACGGTCTCGGGGACGTCGTAGTGGTCCCGGTCGAAGGCCCGGCCCGGCACCCCGAGCCGGGCCGCGAACGCGTGGAGCTCCTCCAGCGAGCTGTCGCTCACCAGGTGCGACCACATCAGGCCGCGCGGCCCCGGCCAGTCGGGGGGATCGATCAGCACCGTCACGCCCTCAAGGGTAGGACCCTGCCGCGCACGCCGAGCTCGCCCAGATCGGACACCACGACGTGCGCGCCGTGCCCGGCCAGGTCGGGCGCCACGACGTGCGCGCCGTGCCCGGCCGGCGCGGCGGCGTCGCCCGGACCGTCCCGGGTGACCGCCACGACCAGCCCGAAGCCGCCCCTGCCGCCCGCCTGGACGCCCGGCAGCGCCGCGTCCACCACGGCGGCCCGTCCGGCGGGCAGCGCCAGGCGGCGCACGGCCTCCAGGAACAGGGCGGGGTCCGGCTTGCCCGGCAGGTTCATCAGGGCCGCGTCGCCGCCGTCCACGACCACGTCGAACAGGTGCGCCACGCCCGCGGCGGTGACCAGCCGGCGGCCGTGCAGGCTGGCCGAGACGGCCGCCGTGCGGGCGCCCCGGTGGCGCAGCTCGTGCAGCAGGGCCACGGTGGCGGGGAAGGCGGCCACGCCGTACTTGTCCACCTGCGCGACGAAGATCTGGTCCTTGGCCAGGCCGAGCCCGTGCACGGTGGGCGCGCCCGGCTCGTCGTCGGGACCGCCGTCGGGCACGGTGAGGCCGCGCGCGGCGAGGAAGGTGCGCACGCCGTCGAGCCGCGGCCGGCCGTCGACGTGCCGGAGGTAGTCGTCACGGATGTCGAACGGATCGCAGCGGCCGCGCAGGAAGGCGTCGAAGACGTGTTTCCAGGCGGCCGCGTGCACCCGGGCGGTGTCGGTGACCACGCCGTCGATGTCGAACACCACGGCGCTGATCGAGGCCAGATCGATGACGGGCTCGTCCACACTGTGAACGTAACCGCTCTACCAGGCGACGGGTAGCTCCTTGACCCCGTACACGATGGCCAGCTCCCTGAACGGCACCTCGCCCGAGACGTGCAGGTCCGGAAAGCGGCGCAGCAGGGCGGGGAAGGCGATGCGCATCTCCATCTGGGCGAGCGGCGCGCCGATGCAGCGGTGGATGCCGTGGCCGAAGGCCAGGTGCGAGCGGGCGGTCTCGCGGCCGGGGCGCACCTCGTCCATGTCCGGGCCCAGCGAGGGGTCGCGGTTGGCGCCGGTCAGCGAGCACAGCACCATCTCACCCTTCTTGATCGGCACGCCGTGCAGCTCCAGGTCCTCGCGGGCGAAGCGCGGGAAGGCCACCTGCACGACCGTCATGTAGCGCAGCAGCTCCTCGACGACGTCGTTGACGTAGCCGTCCACCTCGCGCACCTTGGCGGCCTGCTCGGGGTGGCGCATGAGCCAGAGCGCGCCGAGCGCGAGCATGCTGGTGCTGGTGTCGTGCCCGCCGGTGAGCAGGCCGTCGGACATGCTGGCCAGCGTGCGGTCGTCGAGGTCGTCGCCGTGCTCGCGCAGGAGCTGGCCGAGCAGGCCCTCGCCGGGGTCGCGCCGCTCGCGGGCCACCAGGTCCACCAGGTACGCCATCGCGTCGTTGATCGCCTGCAGGGACGCCTCGGGGCCGGCCGACAGGTCGAACCGGTCCTTGCTGATCCTGACGAAGTCGGCGCGCTCCTCGTACGGGACGCCGAGCAGCTCGCACACCACCAGCGACGGGATCGGCAGCGCGAAGTCCTCGACCAGGTCCGCGGGCGGGCCCTTGGCCTCGATGCGGTCCAGGTGCTCCTCGACCATCGCCTCGATGCGCGGCTCCAGGCGGCGCAGGCGGCGCATGGTGAACTCGGGGGTCAGGTACTTGCGCAGCCGCGTGTGCTCGGGCGGGTCGCGGAAGCCGAGGCCGCCGGGGTCCTCCTGGTTGGAGCCCAGGCCGGAGATGCCGGCGAAGTCGTTGCTGAACCGTTCGTGGTCGCCGAGGACACCGCGTACGTCCTCCCAGCGCGTGACCAGGTGCACGGTCTGGTCGCCGGGGATCTTCATGGGGAAGACGGCGTGCTCGGCCCGGATGCGGCCGAGCTCGGCGACCGGGTCGAAGTCCTCGCGCATGAACTGGACGAAGGGGAACTCTGAGTCAGACATGGATATCCGTCCTGCTGGGATACATCGCACTATGTTGGGATAAATCCCTCGGTAGATGGTCCCATCCGGACAGGCGGCTGTTGCCCTCCGAAAGGACGAAATTGCCGCTCACCCTCACGTCCCCCCTGGCCACCCGCCCGATCGTCCATCTGGCCGCCCGTCTCGCGCCGCCCGCGCCGCCCGTCGCGTGATCCCGCGCGGGAGGCCGGGGTGCGCCTCATTGTGCGCCGCGTCGCGGGCCGCCGACTAGCCACAACCCCCTTCTGGTACGGCGTGTGTCACAGGAACCGGTGGGAGACAGGGGAAATCGGTGGCGTTTGGCGTACAAGGGGGCGACAGTCTGCGATGATCTCGTCGCAAGACAAGCTGGAGTTGAGCCTCGCGGATAGTGACTGATGCCGACATTTGAGGAAATAGCAGCCTTCGTCGCCGAGAAGCCGTTCGCCACCGCCGTCATCGCCCTGCTGGGCCTGGCCGGGCTCGTGCTGGCGTTCCTGGTGCTCCGGATGGCCTGGCGCGCGGGAAGCTGGTTGTTCGCCCGCTACGTCGCCCCCCGTCCCGTCGAGGACGTGCTCACCGTCGTCGCCGCCTCCATCGCCACCGGCGTGTCCGCCCAGGGCATGTGGCGCTTCTCCGGAGACGTGCTCGGCCTGGACGGACCGCTCCGCCTGCTGCTGTTCGCCTTCATCGAGGTCGCCATCATCACCTCGGCCGTCCGCGCCCGCCGCAACATGCGGGAGAACTTCTCCGCCGGCATCGACGGCATCGCGGTCTGGGCGCTGACCTGCCTGACCGCCGTCCTGTCCAGCATGGACGCCCGCAGCCTCCCCGAGGCCGTCTTCCGCCTGGCCGCCCCGCTGGTCGCCGCCTGGCTCTGGGAACGCGGCATGGCCATCGAACGCCACCGCATCCGCGGCACCGGCCGCATCAACTGGCGCCTGACCCCCGAACGCCTGCTCGTCCGCATGGGCCTGGCCGAGGTCAGCGACCGCACCGCCTCCGAGGTCGACGCCCACCGCCGGCTCACCCGCGTCGCCCTGGCCGCCAAGCGCGCCAAGGCGCTGCGCGACAGCGGCGCCTCCGAGCGCAAGATGCGCGGCGCGCTGGCCAGGCTCGACAAGGCCATGGACCAGGCCGTCGAGCACACCGGGCTGGCCGTCGACCAGCAGCGTCAGGAGGCGCTGCTGGCCCAGATCGCCGCCCTGTACAACACCACCGCGCTCATAGACGCCGACCCGCGCGTGCCGTGGGAGCCCGAGGCCGACCACCGTCCCGTGCCCGCCCGCCCGGCGCTGCCGCCCGCGCTGGCCGAGCTCGTCGAGGACGAGGACGAGGACGCCGAGGTGTTCGACGCCACCCCCCAGGTCGTCGACACCGCCCAGCGCGCCGCCCAGATCAGGGCCGCCCGCGAGTTCTGGGACCGGCAGATCGCCAAGCGCATCGTGCCGAGGTCGGTGGACATCGCCCAGGAGATCGGCGTCCCGCTGGCCACCGCGCGCGAGTATCGTGCCCTGTGGAAGCTGGAGCCGCAGGCGCACGCCCTGATCGAGGCTCTGTACCAGCAGCACGGCATCGTCGACACCGGCGCCTTCCCGGCCATCGCCGACGACGGGCGGGTGCTGGCCAAGTAGGGGGAGCTCGGTTGCGGGAGCGCACGCTCGAACGCGTCAGGAAACTCCTGGCCAAGGCCGAACGCACGGACAACGAGCACGAGCGGGCCACCTTCCTGGCGGCCGCCTCCGCCCTGATGGCCAAGTACGGCATCGACACCCTCCCGCCGCCCGGCACCCGCCAGACCCCCGGCGACCGCATCGTCACCCTGCCCGCCCCGTGGGCCAGGGAGAAGGCCCGCCTGGTCAGCCTGGTGGCCCAGGCCGTCCGCTGCCGTCCGCTGCTGATCGGCCGCGGCGACGGCGGCCAGCGGGTGCACGTGTTCGGCTTCGCCGCCGACCTCGAACGCGCCGACGTGCTGGCCACGTCGCTGCTGCTGCAGATGGCCTCGGGCCTGGCCCGCGTACGGCCGCCGGGCGAGCTCGCCGCGGCGCGGGCCTACCGGCGCTCGTGGCTGCTGGGGTTCACCGACGAGGTGTACCGGCTGCTGCGCGAGGCCGAGACGCGCGCCGCGACGGAGGCCGAGGCCGCCGGGGCCGGCACCGCGCTGGTGCTGGCCGACCGCCGGGCCGAGGTCGACCTGGCGGTGGCCGCCCACTATCCGCGCATCCGCATGTCGGTCCCGACGACCAGCGGCACGGGCTACCGCGCGGGCGTGCTGGCGGGCCGGCACGCCGACCTCGGACGCACCGGCATGCCCGCCGCCACCGCCCGCGAGCTGCCCCGCTGAGCCGCCCCGCTGAGCCGCCCCACTGAGGCGGCCCGCTGAGCCGCCCCACTGAGGCGCCTCACTGAGGCGGCCCGCTGTGGCGCCCGGCTCTGGCGGCCGGTCGCTCAGCCCAGCGCGGCCGAGACCAGCGAACGGGCCTCCTCCTGCACCTTGGCCAGGTGGTCGGGGCCCTTGAAGGACTCGGCGTAGATCTTGTAGACGTCCTCGGTGCCCGACGGGCGGGCGGCGAACCAGGCGTTCTCCGTCGAGACCTTCACGCCGCCGAGCGCCGCGCCGTTGCCGGGGGCCGCGGTCTGCACCGCCGTGATCGGCTCGCCGGCCAGCGACGACGCCGTCACCTGGTCGGCCGACAGCTTGGCCAGCACCGCCTTCTCCTCGCGGGTGGCGGGCGCGTCGACCCGGGCGTAGGCGGGCTCGCCGAACCGCTCGGTCAGGCGGCGGTAGTGCGCGCTCGGCGACTCGCCGGTCACCGCCAGGATCTCCGAGGCCAGCAGGGCGAGGATGAGACCGTCCTTGTCGGTGGACCAGGGCGAGCCGTCGCGCCGCAGGAACGAGGCCCCGGCGCTCTCCTCGCCGCCGAACCCGAGCGAGCCGTCGAGCAGCCCGGGGACGAACCACTTGAAACCGACCGGCACCTCGTAGAGGCGACGCCCGAGCGAGGCGGCGACCCGGTCGATGACGCCGCTGCTCACCATCGTCTTGCCGACCCCGGCCGCGGCGGGCCAGCCTTCGCGGTGGGCGTACAGGTAGGAGATGGCGACGGCCAGGTAGTGGTTGGGGTTCATCAGGCCGTCGGGGGTGACGATGCCGTGGCGGTCGGCGTCGGCGTCGTTGCCGGTGGCGATGTCGTACCTGTCGCGCTGGGCGATCAGCGACGCCATCGCGTACGGCGACGAGCAGTCCATGCGGATCTTGCCGTCCCAGTCGAGCGTCATGAACCGCCAGGTGGGGTCGACCAGCGGGTTGACCACCGTCAGGTCGAGGCGGTGGCGCTCGGCGATCTCACCCCAGTAGGCCACGCTCGCCCCGCCCAGCGGGTCGGCCCCGATGCGCACCCCGGCCGACCTGATCGCGTCGAGGTCGACCACGGACGGCAGGTCGTCGACGTACGCGCCGAGGAAGTCGTAGCGGCCGGCCGCGTCGAGGGCCTTGGCGTAGGAGATCCTGGACACGCCCTTCATGCCGTCGGCCAGCAGCTGGTTGGCGCGGTCCTGGATCCAGGAGGTGGCGTCGGTGTCGGCGGGGCCGCCGTGCGGCGGGTTGTACTTGAAGCCGCCGTCGGAGGGCGGGTTGTGCGACGGCGTCACCACCACGCCGTCGGCCAGCCCGGACGTGCGGCCCCGGTTGTGCCGCAGGACGGCGTGCGAGACGGCGGGGGTCGGCGTGTAGCCGTCGCGGGAGTCGATCAGCACCTCGACCCCGTTGGCCGCGAACACCTCCAGCGCCGACACGCGGGCGGGCTCGGACAGCGCGTGCGTGTCGATGCCCAGGAACAGCGGCCCGTCGGTGCCCTGGGAGGCGCGGTATTCGCAGATGGCCTGGCTGGTGGCCAGGATGTGGTCCTCGTTGAAGGCCGTCCGCAGCGAGGACCCGCGATGGCCCGACGTGCCGAACGCCACCCGCTGCGCCACCTCGGCGGGGTCGGGGTGCAGGGCGTAGTAGGAGGTCACCAGCCGGGCGACGTCGACCAGGTCGGCGGGCTGGGCGGGCTGTCCTGCGCGATCGTGCGTCATGAGGCCACTTTACAAATCCGCCCCCTTCGGACGGGTGAGCGCGCCCGGCGGCGTGGGAAGATACAGGCGCGTCTGCCTCCAGAACGGAGTTCTGTTTCCATGCGTTTCGGATATTTCCTGAATGAACGGCAAGGGCCCGACCCGCTCGGCTCGCTCCGCGACGAGATCGCCCAGGCGGCCGAGGACGGCTTCGCCTCCGCCTGGCTGTCCCACATCTTCGGCCTCGACGCCCTCACCGCGCTGGCCGTGGCCGGCTCCCAGGTGCCCGGCATCGAGCTCGGCACCTCCGTCGTGCCCACCTACCCGCGCCACCCGGCGGCCCTGGCCCAGCAGGCGATGACGGCCAACGCCGCGCTCGGCGGCCGGCTGGCGCTCGGCATCGGCCTGTCGCACCAGGTCGTCATCGAGCACATGTTCGGCCTCAGCTTCGAGCGCCCCTACCGCCACATGAAGGAGTACCTCGACGTGCTGCTCCCGGCCAGCCGGGGCGAGCAGGTCAAGGCGGCGGGCGAGACGATCAGGGCCGACGTGCGGCTCACCACGCCGGGCGCGGGCTTCCCGGTGCTCATCGCCGCCCTCGGCCCGCGCATGCTGAAGCTGGCCGGCACGGTCGCCGACGGCACGGTGTTGTGGATGACCGGCCCGAAGACGGTGGCCGAGCACGTCGCCCCGACCATCACGGCCGCCGCCGCGGAGGCGGGCCGCCCGGCGCCGCGGATCGTCTGCGCGCTGCCCGTCTGCGTCACCGACGACCCCGCCGCCGCCGTCGAGCGGGCCAACGAGATCTTCGCCGTCTACGGCACGCTGCCCTCCTACCGGGCCATGCTCGACCGCGAGGGCGCCGCCGGGCCGGGGAACGTCGCGGTGGTCGGCGACGAGGAGTCCGTGCTCGCCCAGCTCGAACGGCTGCGCCAGGCCGGGGTGACCGACTTCGTCGGCGCGACGTTCGCCGAGCGGGAACGCACCCGTGAGCTGCTCATCGGCGCGTCGAAGGGTTCATAGGGGGACATCTCAATAAACTCCGGCAAGGTGAAGCGCTTGCTGCATGGCATAGACGTGTCGAACTGGCAGGGCTCCGTCGACTGGGCCGGTCACGCCGAGGCCGGGGTCTCCTTCGCCTTCGCCAAGGCCACCGAGGGCGGCGACTGGACCGACCGGTGGTTCGCCCGCAACTGGTCAGGAATGCGCGAGAGCTGGCTGGTGTGCGGCGCGTACCACTTCGCCCGGCCCAAGGGCGACCCGATCGAGCACGCCCGGCACTTCCTGGCGGTGCTCAGGTCGGCGGGCGGCCTGCGCAGGGGCGACCTGGTGGCGCTCGACCTGGAGACCGGCGACGGGCAGCGCCCGGAGCAGGTCGCCAGGTACGCGCGCCGCTGGTGTCACCACGTCGAGCGGCACGCCGGTCTGCGGCCCTTCATCTACACCTTCCACTGGTTCGCCCGTTCGGGGAACTGCGCCGGCCTGGCCGACTACCCGCTGTGGATCGCCTCCCCGGAGCGGCCGCGCGGCGAACCCCTCGTGCCGCCGCCGTGGCGCGACTGGACAATCCACCAATATGCCAGCAGCCCGCTCGACCGGAACGTCTTCCACGGCACCCGCCAGGACCTGACAAGGCTGGGGTTTCACCCGCGATAGCATCGGTGTTCACCATCGAACCAGCCTCGGTGCCGGGCATCGAGCGCGATCCAAGGGAGACACCGTGTCAGCCGAGCTACGCATCACCCTCGCCGGAGCCGAGCGTGTGGTCGCGGCCGGCACGACGGCGGGTGAGGCGCTGGAGGCCGACGGCCGCACGGTCATCGCGGCCCGGGTCAACGGCGAGCCGCGCGACCTTGCCCACCCGCTGGCCCAGGACGACGTGGTCGAGCCGATCGAGGTCTCCAGCGAAGACGGCCGGGCCATCGTCCGCCACTCCACCGCGCACGTCATGGCGCAGGCGGTGCAGGAGCTGTTCCCCGAGGCCAAGCTGGGCATCGGCCCGCCCGTGGAGAACGGCTTCTACTACGACTTCGACGTCAAGCAGGCGTTCAACCCCGACGACCTCAAGCGCGTCGAGAAGCGCATGCGGGAGATCGTCAAGCAGGGGCAGCTGTTCTCCCGCCGGGCCGTCACCGACGAGGAGGCGCGCGAGGAGCTGGCCGGCGAGCCGTACAAGCTGGAGCTCATCGGGCTCAAGGGCGGCGCGGCCGACGAGGAGAGCGTCGAGGTCGGGGCCGGCCAGCTGACGATCTACGACAACCTCGACGCCAAGAGCGGCGAGCTGTGCTGGAAGGACCTGTGCCGGGGGCCGCACGTGCCCTCCACCCGGTCGATCCCGGCGTTCAAGCTCATGCGCTCCGGCGGCGCCTACTGGCGCGGCAGCGAGAAGAACCCGCAGCTCCAGCGCATCTACGGCACCGCCTGGGAGTCCCGCGACAAGCAGGACGAATACCTGAAGATGCTGGAGGAGGCCGAGCGGCGCGACCACCGCAGGCTCGGCGCCGAGCTCGACCTGTTCTCCTTCCCCGACGAGCTGGGCTCGGGCCTGGCGGTCTTCCACCCCAAGGGCGGCGTGATCCGCAAGGTGATGGAGGACTACTCGCGGCGCAGGCACGAGGAGGCCGGCTACGAGTTCGTCAACACCCCGCACATCACCAAGGAGAACCTCTACCAGGTCTCGGGCCACCTCGACTGGTACAAGGACGGGATGTTCCCGCCCATGGAGCTGGAGGGCGCCCGCTACTACCTCAAGCCGATGAACTGCCCGATGCACAACCTGATCTTCAGGGCGCGCGGGCGGTCCTACCGCGAGCTGCCGCTGCGGCTGTTCGAGTTCGGCACGGTCTACCGCTACGAGAAGTCCGGCGTGGTCCACGGCCTGACCCGGGTGCGCGGCCTGACCCAGGACGACGCCCACATCTACTGCAGCCGCGAGCAGATGCGCGACGAGCTGACCTCGCTGCTGCGCTTCGTCCTCGACCTGCTGCGCGACTACGGCCTGGAGGACTTCTACCTCGAGCTGTCCACCAAGGACCCGGAGAAGTTCGTCGGCTCCGACGAGGTGTGGGAGGAGGCCACCACCACGCTGCGCGAGGTGGCCGAGGCCGAGAACCTCCACCTGGTGATGGACCCGGGCGGCGCGGCCTTCTACGGGCCGAAGATCTCCGTCCAGGTGCGCGACGCGATCGGCCGCACCTGGCAGATGTCCACCATCCAGCTCGACTTCAACCTGCCCGAGCTGTTCGACCTGCAGTACCAGGCGGCCGACGGCTCCCGGCAGCAGCCGGTCATGATCCACCGGGCGCTGTTCGGCTCGGTCGAGCGGTTCTTCGGCGTCCTGGTCGAGCACTACGCCGGGGCGTTCCCCGCCTGGCTGGCGCCGGTGCAGGTGGTCGGCATCCCGATCGCCGACGCCCACGTGCCCTACCTCCAGGACGTCGCCAAGCGGCTGCGCGAGCGGGGCATCAGGGTCGAGGTCGACGCGGCCGACGACCGCATGCAGAAGAAGATCCGCAACGCGCAGAAGGCGAAGGTCCCGTACATGCTGCTGGCCGGTGACGACGACATCGCCAACGGCGCGGTGTCCTTCCGTTACCGCAACGGCGAGCAGAAGAACGGCGTGCCCGTCGAAGAGGCCATCGCCGAGATCGTCAACGCTGTGGAACGCCGCGTCCAGGTCTGACCCGCCGCTCCCGGCCGCCCGGGCCTGAGCCGTTCTCCGAGCAGCTCAGGCCCCGGGCCGGATGTCAGCGCTGGAATCAGCGAGGGGACTCAGCGCGGAAATCAGCGGGGGAACAGGCGGAAGGCGACCGCCGGGCGGCCGTCGAAGCGTTCGGCGGCCTGCCGCGCGGAGCCCTCGATCAGCTCGCGGGCGTAGACCTCCGGGGCCTGGTCGGTGAGGGCCTCGATGTAGGCGCGGTGCTCCAGCAGCGACCGCACGCCGCGCTCCAGCCCGTCGGTGACGTCCACGGCGTGGGTGGGGGAGTTGGAGCCAGCGACGGCGACCCAGCGCACGCCGTTCCAGGGCGCGGCGTCGGTGTCAGGAAATATCCAGCGATTTCCGGCGTCGCCGGCGGCATCCAGCACGGCCCGGCCCACGGCCCGGTGGTCGGGCGTGTTCCAGTACGTGCCGCCCCACGTGTCGTCGGGATTGAGAGTGATCACCAGCTCCGGGCGGTGCCTGCGGATGGCGGCGGCGATGTCCCTCCTGAGCGCCGTCCCGTACTCGACGACCCCGTCGGCGTGGTCGAGGAACTCCACGGTGCTCACCCCGACCACGGCGGCGCTGGCCCGCTCCTCGCGCTCGCGCACCGGCCCGCAGGCGGCGGGGTCGAGCGTGTCGATGCCCGCCTCGCCGCGGGTGGCGATCAGGTAGGAGACCTCGCGCCCGGCGTCGGTCCAGGTGGCGACGGCGGACGCGCAGCCGTACTCCAGGTCGTCGGGGTGGGCCACGACGGCCAGGGCGCGCTGCCAGTCGGCGGGCATGGGTTCGAGTCGCTGTGCCATGCCCTCACCCTAGGCCCGTCGCGAAGGGCGGGGATCACGCCGGAAGAACGGCCCTCGCCGCGGGGTCCTATGCTGCTTGGTATGCACGATCAGGCAGGAGCCGGGGCGCCCGACAACTTCCAGCGGCTGTGGACCCCGCATCGCATGGCCTACATCAAGGGCGAGAACAAGCCGACGGGCACCGGGCCGGGCGACGGCTGCCCGTTCGACGAGATCCCCCGGATGAGCGACGAGGACGGCCTGATCGTGGCCAGGGGAGAGGTCGTCTACGCCGTCCTCAACCTCTACCCGTACAACTCCGGCCACCTGATGGTCGTGCCCTTCCGGCACGTGTCCGGCTACGACGAGCTGACCCCGGCCGAGGTCGCCGAGCTGGGCGAGTTCACCCAGCGGTCGCTGCGCGCGCTGCGCAAGGCCAGCGGCGCGCAGGGCTTCAACGTGGGCATGAACCTGGGCCAGGTCGCGGGCGCCGGCATCGCCGCCCACCTGCACCAGCACGTCGTGCCGAGGTGGGGCGGCGACACGAACTTCATGCCGGTCGTGGCGCAGACGAAGGTGCTGCCCCAGCTCCTGCACGACACCCGGCAACTGCTGGCCGACGCCTGGGCGGACTAGTCGCCGGCGTGGGCCAGGCGGGCGGTGGCGGGGGCGTCGGCCGGCTGTTCGCGGCCCAGCGCGCCGATGCCCGCCGCGAGCAGCAGCGGCACGGCCAGCGCCAGGGCCATCGACAACACCGCGGCGCCCGAGTCGTTGACCAGCATCCCGATCACTCCGCTGACCAGCGTGCCGATCAGGCCGGCGCGCAGGGCGGGGGAGTGGCGGAACGCCGCGGGCACCACGCCCGCGCTGGCCTGCTCGGGCCGCAGGATCGCGTAGACGAGGAAGGCCACGGCCGCGATCACGATGGGCATGAGGTTGGGGCTGAGCAGCGTGGCCAGCATGGCCTGGAGCTTGCGGAAGATCACCTCGAACGCCTCGCCGCTGAGCACCTGGCCCACGAACCTGCCCAGGTGCGTCTGCTCGTCGGGCGGACGCAGGTAGTTGAGCACGGCGAACGTCATCACGATCACCGCCCCGGCCACGCAGAACGCCCCCAGCTTCACGATCGAGACCCGCTTGCCGGCCACCAGCAGCGCGGTCACCGCGATGCCCGGCACGAACGCGATCACGCCGCCGAAGTCGCTGCCCATGCCCGAGCCGCCCAGCACCATCGCGAACGCCCCGAGCACCACGATCGCGGCCACCCCGGGCCGCCCCGGCCAGCGGTGGGCGATCACGGTGGTGGCCAGCAGCGTGCCGGTGGCCAGCAGCGCGAACGGGATGTTGCCCAGGCCGTAGTAGCGGGCCCCGACCTCGGCGCTGTAGCCCATGACGCTGTTGAGCTGCAACGTCGTGCCCGTCAGCAGGTCGCCGGCGAGTGTGAGCGCGGTGACGCCGGCCACCACGGCGAGCGGGCCGAGCGGACGCCGCCGCCAGGGCCCGCCGAAGGCCAGCGCGGTGACCACGACGACCCAGCCCAGCACCCCGGTGACCAGTTGCGTCAGGGACGACCAGGGCAGCAGGTTGACCAGATAGCTGGAGACCGGCAGGGCGGCCAGCGCGACGGCGGCCAGACGCACCGGCGACAGGCCCTTGCGCCGCCGCAGCAGCAGGAACGCGACCACGTAGAACAGCACCTGCAACACCGCCACGACGGTGAAGTAGACGCCCTTGACCGACCGGATGGCCTGCGCGGTCGCGTCGGCCCGGCGCAGCCGGTCGATCGTCGCGCCGGCGTCGCCGAGCTGCATCGGCACCCCGACGACCGTGGCCGGCGCCGGCACGCCGAGCCGGGCCAGCACGGTCGCGGTCAGGTCGGGCAGGATCGAGATGTCGGCGCGGCGGGTGGAGGCCGCGCCCAGCAACCGCCCCTGCGCCCCGGGCTCACGCAGCGCGGCCACCCGAAGGTGCGGCACGGAGCCGTGGTCGGACAGGCCGGCCAGCAGCACGGTGGTGCCGGGCGGCAGGATCGACAGCAGCGCGCCGGCCTTGGCGTCGGCCAGACGCAGCGCGTCGCGGCGCTCCTTCGGGCCGAGCTGCTCGGGCACCTTGGGCAGTTTGCCGCTTGCCAGGTAGGGGTGGACGAGGTCGTCGACGTCCATGGCGGTCAGCGGGCACTGCTCCAGGTCGGCGGTGCGGACCTGGAGCGGGGAGGCGTGGTAGCGCTGCACCGCGCCCTGCCGGTCGGCCAGCGCGAGCGCGGCGCCGGGGCCGATCGCGATCGAGCACCGGCCCGCGGCCTTCAGCGCCTCGCCCAGCGTGCCGGCGTTGCGCTGCCCGGCCACGTCGATGAGGTAGCGGTAGTCGGGGATGACCGCGCCCGCGCCCCGGGTCTCGGGGGCGGGAGGCGCGCCGCAGGCGTATCCGGCGGCCGACCTGGTGCCGGCCGACACCGTGAGCCAGCCGTCGTAGGGGCAGGTGATGTTGCTGACCGTGCGCACCGACAGCGAGCCGATCGCGCTGCCGCGCGTCAGCTCCCACAGGTTGGGGGCGTCGGCCTGGTTGACGTCGTCCCAGCTGAGACCGGAGACGCCGATGAGCGCCACCCTGCCCGCGCCGGGAGCCGAGCCGCCGGCCGTGGCCGTGCCCTGCAGGCCGAGCAGTACGGAACCGGCCAGAACGGCCAGCACCACGAGCGCGCGCCTCACCCCGACGACCTCCCGCGATCGATGACGTCCGTGGCACGCTAGAGCACGTCGCGATCCGGCGCCACCGATTCCCCTACCTTCTCACGGGCGGCGGCGGGCCCGGTCCGTCAGCCGTGCACGGGGGTGAGCCAGTGGCGGTAGCGGTCGTCGCGCCCGTGCACGGCGGCCTCGTAGGCGTCGGACAGCTTGCCGGTGACCGGCCCGGGGCCGCCGAACTCGCAGTGGTCGACCGCGCTGACGGGCACGATCCCGGCCGCCGTGCCGCAGACGAAGATCTCGTCGGCCGTGTACAGGTCGGTGCGCAGCAGGTCCTCCCTGGTGACCGTCAGCCCCAGGTCGGCCGCCAGCCGGGCGACGGTGTCCTGCGTGATGCCCTCCAGCGCGCCGGCGTGCGGCGGAGGCGTGGTCAGCACGCCGTCGCGCACGACGAAGACGTTCGCGCCGGTGCACTCGCTGACGTTGCCGGCCGCGTTCAGCAGCACCGCCTCGTCGAAGCCCGCCTGCATGGCCTCGGACTTGGCCATCACCGAGTTCAGGTAGGGGCCGGTGGCCTTGGCCGCGGTCGGCGTCACCCGGTGGTCGTTGCGCTGCCACGAGCTGGTCATCAGCCGCACGCCCGCCTCCAGCAGCGCGCCCCACTCCCAGGACGCGATCGAGACCACCGTCGGGCAGCCGCGCGCCGCCACGCCCATCTCGCCGTAGCCGCGGTGGGCCAGGTGGCGGATGTAGCACGAGGACTGGCCGTTGGCCGCGACCGTGGCCAGCGTGGCCGCGCGCAGCTCCTCCAAGGTGTACGGCAGCGGCATCCCGATGATCCGCGCGCTGCGCGCCAGCCGCCGCAGATGCTCGTCGAGCCGGAACACCGCCGGGCCGTCGGGCGTGTCGAAGGCCCTGGTGCCCTCCAGCACGGCGGTGCCGTAGTGCAGGGCGTGCGTCAGGACGTGCACCCGGGCCTCGGCCCAGGGCACCAGCTCGCCGTCCATCCAGATGTGCTCGGCTTCGCGCATCGTGCCGCTCCTCTCCGTAAATGGCCGTCAACAATCACGAGATGTAGGCCAATTCATTGATAAGTGGCACAGTAACCGGATAATAGTGGCGTGGGAAGAGAAGAAAACCTTGTCACCCTGGTCCGCGACCGGCTCCGGCTCCACCAGGGCACGGCCAGCCGGCGGCTCGCGGGCGCGCTGACCGACCTGGCCCAGACCGGCGCCATCGCCCCGGGCACCCGTCTGCCCTCCGAGCGCGACCTGGCCCAGGCGGTCGGCCTCAGCCGCGGGACGGTCGCCGCCGCCTTCAACGCCCTGTGCGAGGAGGGCCTGTGCGAACGCCGGCACGGCAGCGGCACGTACGTGCTGGGCGTCCCGACGTTCGGCGGCCTGCTCCAGGGCGGCGCGGTGCTGGCCGACCTGTCGACCTCGGTCGTCCCCGACCCCTCCCACCTGGCGGTGCCCCCGCTGGACGCCGCCGCCCTGATGCGCGCGCCGAGCGGCCACGGCTACGACGCCATGGGCGACTCGCGGTTGCGCGCGGTGCTGGCCGCCCTGGACGCCGGGCCGCACCGCGAGATCATGGTGACCTCGGGCGCCCAGCAGGGCATCGACCTGGCGGCCCGGGTGCTGCTGCGGCCCGGCGACCGCGTGCTGGCCGGCGACCCGGCCTACGGAGGGGCGCTCAGCGTGTTCCGGCGCGCCGGGGCCCACGCCGTGCCCGTGGACCTCGCCGACCCGGACGCCGTGCGCGACGCGCTGGCCCGCCACCGCCCGGCCGCCGTGTACGCGCTGCCGGTGGACAACCCGACCGGCCGCGTGGCCGACCTGCGGCACGTGGCCGAGCTGGCCGCGGCGGCGGACGTCCCGCTGGTGGAGGACCGGACGCTCGCGCCCGTGGTGTTCGACGGCCGGACGCCTCCCGCGCCGCTGGCCCTGGCCCATCCGCACGGCACGGTGACGGTGGGCTCGTTGTCGAAGGTGTTGTGGGGCGGCCTGCGGGTGGGCTGGCTCACCGCCCCCGAGCCGCTGCTGGCCCGGCTGCTGGAGGCCAAGCTCGACGCCGACCTGGCCACCAGCGCCGTCTCCCAGCGGCTGGCCTCCGACCTGCTCGACGGCGACCCAGTGCCGGCCTGGCTGGCCGAGCTGGCCCGCCGCCGCGACCACTTCACCGCCGCGCTGTCCGCGCGCCTGCCGTCGTGGACCTGGTCACGCCCGCAGGGCGGACTGTCGGTATGGGCCCGGCTGCCGGGCGCCGACACCGACAGGTTCGCCGCCGTCGCCCGCGAGCAGGGCGTGGCCGTCGCGCCCGGCTCGCTGTTCTCCCCGGACGGCCGCCACCGCGACCGCCTGCGCCTCAGCTTCGCCCTGCCGCCCGCCCTGCTCGACCAGGCGGTCGCCGCCCTGGCCCGCGCCTGGGAGCAGACCGGCCACTGAGCTCCCACCCGGACGAGCGGTGACGGGACGGGCCTCGGCTCAGCCCACCTTGACCTTCACCGGCTTGCTCTCGTGGTGCTGCCGGTCGAGCGAGGTGATCAGGTACGTGCCCGGCTTGGCCGAGTACGACGCCGCCGTCACCACGGCCGCCAGGTTGCGGGCGTCGGTGGTGTGGCAGTCCTTGCCCGACTCCGGCACCCGGTACACCGCGTAGGCCCGCGCCCCCTCGGACGGCGTCCAGGACACGGTGGAGCCGCTCGCCTTGACGCCGGCCGGCTTGCCGGGGGCCTCGCCGCCGCGGTCCTCCATGATCGGCAGCAGCGCCGGACGGCTGTAGTGCTCCTTGGCCACCCGGTCGATCGCGCCGAGCGGGTTGGTCAGGAGCTGCTTGGCGCTGAAGTAGATGTCGCCGTCGACCTGCTCGTAGCGCCGGTTCACCGTCAGGTGCGCCGACAGCTCGCCCGGGTTGGCCCAGGCGGCGTTGGTCCTGGTGCCCACCTGGTAGAGCGCCTGGCCGATGTAGAGCTGGACGTCGGTGCCCTTGACCGCGCCCGCCCACCAGGCCGTCAGCGTCTTGTAGTCGGCCGCCTTGAAGCCGCGCGGCCAGTAGAGCTGCGGGGCGACGTAGTCGACCGTGCCGTCCTCGATCCAGGAACGGGCGTCGGCGTAGATGGAGTCGTAGGCGGACATGCCGGCCGTGGCCGAACCCTCGGGGGCGTTGGACTTGTTGCGCCAGATGCCGAACGGGCTGATGCCGAACTTCACGTGGTTCTTCGTGTCGTGGACGGCCGCGTCGACCTTGGCCACCAGCTTGTTCACGTTGTGGCGGCGCCAGTCGGCCAGCTTGCGGCCCTTGCCGTACTTGGCGAAGGCCGCCTTGTCGTCGAACGTGCCGCCGCCGCCCGGATAGGGGTAGAAGTAGTCGTCGAAGTGCACGCCGTCGACGTCGTAGCGGCTGACGACGTCGGTGATGACCTTGGTGACGTGCTCGCGCACCTGCGGCAGACCGGGGTTGTAGTAGAGGCCGCCGCCGTAGGTGACCGTCCAGTCGCGGTGCTGCCTGGCCGGGTGGTTCGCCGGGAGCTTGGACAGGTCGGCGGTCTCGGCCGCGCGGTAGGGGTTGAACCAGGCGTGGAACTCCAGGTTGCGCTTGTGCGCCTCGTCGATGAGGAACGGGAGCGGGTCCCAGCCCGGGTCCTTGCCCGCGGTGCCCGTCAGGTACTGCGACCAGGGCTCCAGCGAGGAGCGGTAGAGCGCGTCGGAGGCGGGACGGACCTGGACGAAGACGGCGTTGAGATTGCGCTTGACCGCGCTGTCGAGGATCTTGACGTACTCGGCCTTCTGGCGGGCCTGGCCGAGGCCGGCGCGCGAGGGCCAGTCGATGTTCTTGACCGTCGCGATCCACACCCCGCGCAGCTGGCGCTTGGGGTAGCGGGGGTCGGGCTTGCAGGCCGCCGTCGCCTCGGCGGTGGCGGGGGCGGTGGTCGTCGTCTTCTTGGTCGCTGCGGGGCTCTCGGTCGCGCCGGGGCCGAACACGTAGGCGGCGCTGGTGGTCACGACCGCGAGGGCTGCAGCGGCTAGGAGTGGGCGTCCAGTTCGCATAGTGCAACCCAGTCTGGCAGTTGCTCCCGTGTGATCGGACCCGAAAAAAGAAATGCAGTCGTGATGCTTCTGTTACGAAATGGTAGATGTGGTGATCAAACGTGCGGGCCGGGAGGGACGTGCCGCCCTCCCGGCTCAGCGCCGACCGCTCCGTACCCCTACTCGGTGGCCGCCACCTTGCTCGCCAGGTTCGGCGGCAGCGGCTCGTAGCGCAGGAACGTGCGCGTGAACGTCCCGGTGCCGTGGGACATCGAGCGCAGGTCGATGGCGTAGCGGGTGATCTCCAGCTCGGGCACCTCTGCCTTGACCAGCGTGCGCCCGGTGCCCACCGGCTCGGTGCCGAGCACGCGCCCGCGCCGCGAGGACAGGTCGGACATCACCGAGCCCACGTAGTCGTCGGCCACCAGCACCGACAGCTCGTCCACCGGCTCCAGCAGCAGGGTCGGGACCTTCGAGGCCGCCTCCTTCAGCGCGAGCTGGCCCGCGATCTGGAAGGCCATGTCGGAGGAGTCGACCGAGTGGGCCTTGCCGTCGTAGAGCGTGACGCGCACGTCCACCATGGGGTAGCCGGCCACCACGCCGCGCTCCATCTGGGCCCGCACGCCCTTCTCCACCGACGGGATGAACTGCCGGGGCACCACCCCGCCGACGATCTTGTCCACGAACTCGAACCCGCCGCCCGAGGGCAGGGGCTCGACCTCCAGGTGGCAGATCGCGTACTGGCCGTGGCCGCCGGTCTGCTTGACGTTGCGGCCCATCGCCTGGCAACGGCCGCCGAACGTCTCGCGCAGCGGCACCCGCAGCTCGATCCGCTCGACCTCGACGCCGTGCCGGTTGGCCAGGCGGTCGAGCAGCACGTCGGTGTGCGCCTCGCCCATGCACCACAACACGAGCTGCCTGGTCTCGGCGTTGTTCTCCAGGCGCAGCGTCGGGTCCTCGGCCACCAGCCGGCCGAGCGCCTGGGCCAGTTTGTCCTCGTCGGCCTTCGACTTCGCCCTGATCGCCACCGGCAGCAGCGGTTCGGGCATCTGCCAGGACGTCATCAGCAGCGGACGGTCGACCTCCGACAACGTGTCCCCGGTCTCGGCCCGTGACAGCTTGGCCACGGCCACGATGTCCCCGGCCGAGCCCTTGGCCGCCGGGCGCTGGGTCTTGCCGAGCGGGCTGGTCAGCGTGCCGATGCGCTCGTCGACGTCGTGGTCCTCGTGCCCGCGGTCGGCCAGGCCGTGGCCGGAGACGTGCACGGTCATGTCGGGGCGCAGCGTGCCGGAGAAGACGCGGACGAGGCTGATGCGGCCCACGTACGGGTCGCTGGTGGTCTTGACGACCTCGGCCACGAGCGGGCCGTCGGGGTCGCACGCGATGCCGCCGACCGGCTTGCCGGACAGGTCGGTGATCTCGGGCATCGGGTGTTCCAGCGGCGAGGGGAAGCCCTGGGTCACCAGCTCCAGCAGCTCCGTCATGCCCACGGCGTGGCCGTCGCCGAGCCCGCTGCACAACACCGGGAAGAAGCTGCCGCGCGCGACCGCCTTCTCCAGGTCGTCCACCAGGACCTTGGTGTCGATGGGCTCGCCCTCCAGGTAGCGGTCCATGAGCGACTCGTCCTCGCTCTCCTGGATGATGCCCTCGATCAGCTCGCCGCGCCGCTCCTCGATCTGCGCCTCGTACTCGGCGCCCGGCTCCTTCTCGGTGCGGGCGCCGGTCGCGTAGTTGTAGAACTTCTGCGACAGCAGCCCGATCAGGCCGTTGACGTGCCCGTTGGTGATCACCGGCAGGTAGAGCGGCGCGACGCCGTCGCCGAAGACGTCCTGGCAGGTGGCCAGTACCTCGTCGAAGTCGGCGCGCTGGTGGTCGATCTTGGTGATCACCACCGCCCTGGGCATGGCGACCTGGGCGCACTCCTCCCAGAGCATCTGCGTGAGCCCGTCGATCCCCTCCGAGGCCGACACGACGAACAGGGCGGCGTCGGCGGCGCGCAACCCGGCGCGCAGGTCGCCGACGAAGTCGGCGTAACCCGGGGTGTCGAGCAGGTTGATCTTGATGCCGTTGTGCACGAGCGGCGCCAGCGCCAGGTTGACCGACCGCTGCTGGCGCACCTCGACCTCGTCGAAGTCGCTGACCGTGTTGCCGTCCTCCACCCGGCCCGGCCGCTGGACGGTGCCCGTCGCCGCGAGCAGCTGCTCGACCAGGGTGGTCTTGCCCGCTCCCGAGTGGCCGACCAGCACGACATTGCGTATCGCATCCGCCCTGTCGGCCGTGGGTGCCCTGCCCGCGGCTCCCATGGCCCCGCCGGAGTTCCTATCCGCCACTTCGCCTCCCACGTCGTCGGTGCATCCAACGCCGCGCCCGCGCGGAGGGTGTCAGGAACCGCATGGACGCGGTGTGTTCACCAAATACCCCTGTGGCGAATATCACAAGGGGTGCGGGGCAAAGAAAGTGGCCGCTCACGTGATGGCCTACGATCGGACCGCGATGCTCAAACTCCTGCGACCGGCCATGACCCGGATACTCACCCCGCTGGGCAGGGCTCTCGTCGGCCGCGGGATCGGCCCGAACGCCGTCACGGCGATCGGCACCCTCGGCACGGTGATCTCCGCCCTGACCCTGTTCCCGCTGGGCCGGCTGGCCTGGGGGGCGCTGCTCATCACCGTCTTCGTGCTGTTCGACCTGCTCGACGGCGTCGTGGCCCGGCTGGGCGGCAAGGGGGGCACCGTCTGGGGCGCCTTCCTCGACTCCACGCTCGACCGGGTGGCCGACGCCGCCATCTTCGCCGGCCTGATCCTGTACTTCGTGGCCGCGGGCGACACGCTGATGGCCGGCGTGACGCTGGCCTGCCTCGTCGCCGGGTCCCTGGTCTCCTACGCCAAGGCCAGGGCCGAGGGCCTCGGGCTGACGGCGGACGTGGGGCTGGCCGAGCGTCCCGAGCGGCTGGTCGTGGCCCTGGTCGCGACCTTCTTCTCGGGGGTCGGGGTGCCCTACGTGCTGCCGCTCGGCATGTGGCTGCTGGCGGCGGCCTCCACCATCACCGTCGTGCAGCGGGTCGTGCACGTCCACCGGCAGACGAGGGAGCGATGAGCGAGAAGACCTCGATCGGCGACCGCATCGTGGCGGCGGGCTTCGCGGCGGGCTGGAAACTGGTCCCGCTGCTGCCCCAGCGGCCCACGGCGGCGGTCTTCCGCCTCCTGGCCGACCGGGTGTGGCGCAAGCGCGGCAAGTCCGTGCGCCGCCTGGAGTCCAACCTGGCCAGGGTCACCGGCATGGACGCCGGCAGCGCGGAGCTGCGCGAGCTGAGCAGGGCCGGCATGCGCTCCTACTTCCGCTACTTCCACGAGGTCTTCCGCCTGCCCTCGATCCCGCGGCCGGAGATCGTCCGGCGCACCCACGTCATCGGGGCCGAGCACATCCACGACACCCTGGCCACGGGCCGGGGCGTGGTGCTGGCGCTGCCGCACATGGGCAACTGGGACGCGGCGGGCGCCTGGCTGGTCGGCGTCGGCCACCCGTTCACCACGGTCGCCGAGCGGCTGCGGCCCGAGTCGCTGTTCCGCCGCTACGTCGCCTTCCGCGAGGGGCTCGGCATGGAGGTGCTGCCGCTCACCGGCGGCGACGGCCACAACTTCGGCACCCTGGCCGGCCGCGTGCGCAGGGGCGGCGTGGTGTGCCTGCCCGCCGAGCGCGACCTGACCAAGAGCGGCATCGAGGTGCGCTTCTTCGGCGCCACCACCAAGGTGCCGGCCGGCCCGCCGCTGCTGGCCGTCCAGACCGGCGCCGCGCTGCTGCCGGCCACCGTCTACTTCGTGGGCGACGACTGGGGCATCCACATCCACGAGGAGATCCCGGTGCCCGCCGAGGGCACCCGGCAGGAGAAGGTGGCGGCCGTCGCCCAGGCCATGACGGACGTCTTCGAGAAGGGCATCGCCGAGCACCCGGAGGACTGGCACATGTTGCAGCGGCTCTGGCTGGAGGACCTGCCGAAATGAAGGTCGGCATCGTCTGCCCCTACTCCTGGGACATGCCCGGCGGGGTCAAGCAGCACATCGACGACCTGGCCCAGGCGCTGATGGCGCAGGGGCACGAGGTCTCGGTCATCGCGCCCGCCGCCGACGACGACGAGCTGCCCCCGTACGTGACGGGCGCCGGCCGGGCGGTGCCGGTGCCCTACAACGGGTCGGTGGCCCGGATGTCGTTCGGGTTCCTGTCGGCGGCGCGGGTGCGGCGCTGGGTGCGTACGGGCGACTTCGACGTGCTGCACATCCACGAGCCGCTGATCCCGAGCCTCGGCGTGCTGGCCTGCTGGGCGGCCAAGGGGCCGATCGTGGCCACCTTCCACGCCTCCTTCACCCGCTCGCGCGCCATCGCGGTGGCCGAGCCGCTGCTGCGCAGCGCGCTGGAGAAGCTGAGCGGCCGCATCGCGGTCTCCGACGCGGCGCGCAAGAGCCTGGTCGAGCAGTTCGGCGGCGACACCGTGCTGATCCCCAACGGGGTGACCGTGGCCCGCTACACCGAGGCCGAGCCGCTGCCCGGCCGGGGCCCCGACGGCGCCACGATCGGCTTCCTCGGCCGCATGGATGAAGAGCGCAAGGGCCTGCCGATCCTGCTCGACGCCTTCAACGCGCTGGCCGCCGAGCGTCCTGACCTGAAGCTGCTCATCGCCGGGCCCGGCGACGCCAAGGACGTCTACGACAAGGTGCCCAAGCCCTTCCACGAGCGGGTCACCGTGCTCGGCATGGTGAGCGAGGCCGACAAGATCCGCGCCTACCACTCGGTCGACGTGTTCTGCGCCCCCAACACCCGGGGCGAGAGCTTCGGCATCGTGCTGGCCGAGGCCATGGCCTCGGGGGCGACGGTGCTGGCCAGCGACATCCCGGCCTTCCGCAAGGTGCTGGGCGAGGGGCAGGCCGGCGCGCTGTTCGCCAACGGCGACGCCGCCTCGCTCGCCCGCGAGGCCGCCGCGCTGCTCGACGCGCCCGAGCGGCGCGCCAAACTGGCCGCCGAGGCGCTGGTGGCGGTCAGGAAGTACGACTGGTCCACGGTCGCCCGCGACGTGGTGCGCGTCTACGAGACGGTGACCACCAGCGGCGCGGGCCGGGTGGAGGAAGACCTGTGACCGCCTGCCGAGAGCTCCTGTAGGGAACCGCTGTGACATCCACCATGATCGTGCTGATCGTGGGCATCGTCGTCGTGCTCACGGCCGTCTACATCTCCTGGCGGGCGGGCCGGCTCGACCGCCTGCACATCCGGCTCGAACTGGCCCGCGAGGCGCTGGACGCCGCGCTCATGCGGCGCCGGGCCGTGGTGCTCGAACTGGCCGGCTCGCGCCTGCTCGACCCCGCGACCTCGCTGGTGCTGGCCGCCGCCGCCCACGAGGCCAGGATCGCCGGCCCCGAGGAGCGCGAGCACGCCGAGAGCGACCTGTCGCGGGCCCTGCGGGCCGCGGCCGACCAGGAGCGCTTCAGGGAGAAGCTGGCCGAGGCGCCCGGTGGCGGCGACCTGCTGGAGGAGCTCGACGCGGCGGTGGCCAAGGTCGTCTATTCGCGCCGTTTCTACAACAACGCGGTCGGGGTCACCCGTACGGCGCAGCGGCGCTGGCTGGCCAGGACGTTGCGATTGGCCGGTCACACCGAGTTCCCGGAATTCTTCGAGATCGATGACAATCCGCCCGCAACTATGTCGCCTGAATGACCAAATGTGGGGAGGCCGGTAAGCTCTTCCCGATTTCTGGGCAAAGGCGAGGAGTTGTTGCAAGGTGCGGCTATCCCGGATGATCTCGGTGACTCTGGCAGGGACGGCCGTGCTCGGGCCCGTCGCGGCCTGCTCGTCCGACGAGCCTCCCGCGTCCGGCAAGGCGCCGCAGGCGGCCACCGCCGCCCCCTCCGAGGAGCCCACCGAGAAGGCCGAGGGCCACCCGTTCACCGGGCAGCCCTACGAGGAGCTCAAGCCGGTGCTCGCGGTGAAGATCGAGAACACCGCCGCGGGCAAGCCGCAGCTCGGGCTCAAGAGCGCGGACGTCGTCTACGTCGAGCAGGTCGAGGCCGGCCTGACCCGGCTCATGGCGATCTTCTCCTCGAAGATCCCGGCCAAGGTGGGCCCGGTGCGCAGCGCCCGCATCTCCGACCTGCACATCGTCCCGCAGTTCGGCAAGCCGGCGTTCGCCTACTCCGGCGCGCAGACCAAGATGTTGCCGTTCATCGCCAAGGCCCCGCTGTACGACGTCGGCGACACCCGCAACCCCGGCGCCTACTTCCGCCAGCCGGGCCGCTACGCCCCCTACAACCTGTTCGCCAACACCAGGAAGCTGCTGTCGGGCGCCCCCAAGGCCACCGAGGCCAAGGACATCGGCTTCACCTTCGGCGACGCGCCCGCCGAGGGCGGCGTGGACAAGAAGTCGTACACCGTCAGGTGGCCCGCGGCGCGCTTCACCTTCGCCTGGTCGGAGGCCAAGAAGCAGTGGCTGATCTGGCAGGACGGCAAGAAGGACATGGCGGCCGAGGGCGGCCAGCTCGGCGCGCCCACGATCGTCGTGCAGTACACCAAGACCGAGCGCTCGCAGTTCCACGACTTCCACCAGAGCTACACCCCGCTCGTGCACACCACCGGCAAGGGCAAGGCCGTCGTGCTGCGCGACGGCAAAGCCTACGCGGCCAACTGGGAACGGGAATCGGAGGAGACCGGTACGACGTTCACCACTGAGAGCGGCGAGCCGATGAACTTCGCCCCCGGCCAGGTCTGGATCGCGCTCGCCAGCCGCAAGCCCGTCACCCCTTGATGACCGTTCTGTATAAGTTGAGCGGCAAATCCTGACATCGTGGCATGTCGGGGGAGGGGTCCATCAGGACCTACGATGGGTTTGATAACTTACCGTCCGCCCTGAGAGCCCGTGAGGAAGACCGTGTCCAGCACGCCTGAAAGCACCCCCGTCACCGGAACGGCCCGTGTCAAGCGCGGCATGGCCGAGATGCTCAAGGGTGGCGTCATCATGGACGTCGTCACCCCCGAGCAGGCCAAGATCGCTGAGGATGCCGGCGCCGTCGCCGTCATGGCCCTTGAGCGTGTGCCCGCCGACATCCGCGCCCAGGGCGGCGTGTCCAGGATGAGCGACCCCGACATGATCGACGGCATCATCGCCGCCGTGTCGATCCCCGTCATGGCCAAGGCCCGCATCGGCCACTTCGTCGAGGCCAAGGTCCTGCAGTCGCTCGGCGTCGACTACGTCGACGAGTCCGAGGTGCTCACCCCCGCCGACTACGCCAACCACATCGACAAGTGGCAGTTCACCGTGCCCTTCGTCTGTGGCGCCACCAACCTGGGCGAGGCCCTGCGCCGCATCACCGAGGGCGCGGCCATGATCCGCTCCAAGGGCGAGGCCGGCACCGGCGACGTCTCCAACGCCGTCACCCACATGCGCACGATCCGCGCCGAGATCAGGCGCCTCACCACGCTGGCCGAGGACGAGCTCTACGTGGCCGCCAAGGAGCTGCAGGCGCCCTACGAGCTGGTCGCCGAGGTCGCCAGGAACGGCAAGCTGCCGGTCGTGCTGTTCACCGCGGGCGGCATCGCCACCCCGGCCGACGCCGCCATGATGATGCAGCTCGGCGCCGAGGGCGTGTTCGTCGGCTCGGGCATCTTCAAGTCCGGCGACCCGGCCAAGCGCGCCGCGGCCATCGTCAAGGCCACCACGTTCTACGACGACGCCGACGTCGTCGCCAAGGTCTCGCGCGGTCTCGGCGAGGCCATGGTCGGCATCAACGTCGACGAGATCCCGCAGCCGCACCGGCTGGCCGAGCGCGGCTGGTGAACCGGCGCGTCGCCGCAGGCCGGCGGCCCGCCGGAGGTCCATGATCGTCATGTGACGATGAAAAGCTTCGTAAGAGGCGGCATTCGCGAAGGATGTCGCCTCTTTCGTGTTGTCCGCGGTTCACCGGCCTGTCATGAGACTCGGTCAGGCTACGGGCGTCCCTCATCCTTGATCGTCCCGAGGAGCGCACCGTGTCCCAGCTGAACCGACGGCATTTCCTGGTCACCGGCCTGGCGGCGGGCGCCGCCGCGGCGATCCCCGCCACGGCGGCGAGCGCCGAGCCGGACCCCGCCGCAGAGACCGTGCAGGCACTGGCCTCGCGCGGGCTGTCCACCGACCCGTTCACGCTCGGCGTGGCCTGCGGCGACCCCGACCACGAGGGGTTCGTGCTGTGGACCAGGCTGGCCCAGCAGCCGCTGGCCGAGGACGGCTTCGGCGGCATGCCGCAGCGCCCGTTCCCGGTGCAGTGGCAGGTCTACGCCGACGAGCGCGGGCGCCGCGTCGTCCGGTCGGGGGTGGCCGTCGCCGTGCCGGAGTGGGGGCACAGCGTGCACGTCGAGGTCGACCGGCTGAGCTCGGACCGGGACTACTGGTACCGCTTCCGCGTCGGCCCGTACGTCTCGCCCATGGGACGGGCGCGCACGGCCCCGCACCCGCTGTCCTACGGCGGCGCGCTGTCGATGGCCTTCGTCTCCTGCGCCCAGTACGAGCACGGCTGGTTCACCTCCTACCGCAGGCTGGCCGAGGAGCACCCGGACCTGGTCCTGCACCTGGGCGACTACCAGTACGAGTACACCAAGGACACCTACACCATCCCGGGCGGCAACGTCCGTGACCACGAGGGCCCCGAGACCGAGACCCTGGCCGGCTACCGCCAGCGGCACGCCCAGTACAAGGCCGACCCGGACCTGCAGGCCGCGCACGCCGCCGCGCCCTGGCTGGTCGTCTGGGACGACCACGAGCTGGACAACAACTGGGCCGACGAGGTGCCGGAGAAGCCGGAGGTGCCCCAGCCGGACTTCCCGGCCCGCCGCGCCGCGGCCTTCCGCGCCTACTACGAGAACATGCCGCTGCGCCGCACGTCGATCCCGCGCGGCATCGACATGCAGCTCTATCGGCGGATCCGGTGGGGCAGGATGGCCACCTTCCACATGATGGACACCCGCCAGTACCGCGACGACCAGGGCTGCGGCGACGGCTACCGCGACTGCCCGGCCGCGCTGGACCCGGCGCGCTCGATCACCGGCGCCGAGCAGGAGCAGTGGCTGATCGAGGGCTTCCACCGCTCGCGCGCCCAGTGGGACATCCTGGGCCAGCAGGTGTTCTTCGCCCAGCGCGACAACAACGCCGGCCCCGCCAAGATCACCTCGATGGACGCCTGGGACGGCTACGTCGCCTCCCGCCGGCGCATCACCCAGGGCTGGGTGGACGCCGGGGTCCGCAACCCGGTGGTGCTGACCGGCGACGTGCACGCCCACTGGGCCAGCGACCTCAAGCTCGACTACGACGACCCGACCGGGCCCACCGTGGGCTCGGAACTCGTGGCCACCTCCATCACCACGGGCGGCGACGGCGCGGACTCCGACCCGGCGACGCATCCGTACCTGACGATCAACCCGCATCTGAAGTTCTACAACAACCAGCGCGGATACGTGCTGACGAAGATCGAGCGCGACCTGCTCACGGCCGACTTCAAGGTCGTGCCGCAGGTGCGCGAGCCTGGGGCGCAGGCGTACACGCGGGCGACGTTCGTGGTGGAGGACCGGGTGCCGGGGGTGCGGCAGACGTACCTGCGGCCGCTGGACCCGGCGATCGGCGCCAGGAAGCAGGTGACGGTGGAGGACACCGTCCGGCTGGAGACCGAACGCCCGTAGCCCTGAGGCAGGCGGCGTCCCCGGGGGCTGGGACGCCGCCTTTTCTTCGCCCGGAATATTAGCCAGGCTAAGTTAGTTGGGCTAAGTATGAGGGACGATCCCACCCGGATGGCCGAGCAGGTCTCCAAGGTGCTGCGCCACCTGGTCCTGCTGCTGCGGCGCTCCAGCGCCGGCCAGCCCGTCACCACCCAGCAGTACGCCGTGCTCGGCTCGCTCGAGGACGGCCCGCGCCGGATGACCGAGCTGGCCGAGGAGCACGCCGTCCAGCTGCCGACCATGACCGTGCAGATCAACCGGCTGGAGTATGCGGGCCTGGTGGCGCGCGGCTCCGACCCGGCCGACGCCCGCGTCAGGACGGTCGAGCTCACCGGCGAGGGCCGCGACCGGCTGCACGCCGTGCGCCGGGCCAGGATCGCCCGCCTCGCCCAGGACCTGGCCGCGCTCACCGACGACGAGCGCGACGTGCTCGCGGCGGCCCTGCCCGTCCTGGCCAAGCTCGGCATCGACAGAACCACCCAGTAAGGGGACACCATGCACACCGGCGGCGGAATCCTGCGCCAGCCGATGTCCGTCTGGGCCACCGCGTTCGCCGCGGTCGTGGCCTTCATGGGCATCGGCCTCGTCGACCCCATCCTGCCCTCCATCGCCCAAGGACTGCACGCCACGCCCAGCCAGGTGTCCCTGCTGTTCACCAGCTACTTCCTGGTCACCGCCGTGGCCATGCTGATCACCGGCTGGGTCTCCAGCCGCATCGGCGGCAAGCGCACGCTGCTGGCCGGGCTGGCGCTGGTCGTGGTGTTCGCCGCGCTGGCCGGCACCTCCGGCAGCGTCGCCGAGCTCGTCGGCTTCCGCGCCGGCTGGGGCCTCGGCAACGCCCTGTTCGTGGCCACCGCGCTGGCCGTCATCGTCGGCGCGGCCAGCGGCGGCGCGGAGTCGGCCATCATCCTGTACGAGGCCGCGCTCGGTCTCGGCATCTCGGCCGGCCCCCTGGTCGGCGCGCTGCTCGGCGACTGGAACTGGCGGGCGCCGTTCTTCGGCACCGCCACGCTGATGGCCGCCGGTTTCGTGCTGATCGCCACCCTGCTCAGGACGGGGCCGAAGCCCGCGGTCAGGACCAGGCTCAGCGCCCCCATCCGGGCCCTGGCCCACGGCGGGCTGTCCACGACCGCCTTCACCGCCCTGTTCTACAACTTCGCGTTCTTCACGATCCTCGCCTTCACCCCGTTCATCCTGCACATGTCGCCGTACGGCATCGGCGCGGTGTTCTTCGGCTGGGGCGTCTGCGTGGCGCTGGCCTCGGTGTTCGGCGCGCCGCCGCTGCAGCGCAGGATCGGCTCGGTGAACGTGCTGCACCTGGCCCTGGGCCTGCTCGCGCTCTTCCAGGTCGGCATCGCCGTGTCAGGGACGGCCGGGGCGCACGCCGGGATCATCGTGTTCACCGTCCTGTCCGGCATCCCGATCGGGCTGAACAACACCGTCTTCACCGAGTCGGCCATGGAGGTCTCCGACGCCCCGAGGCCCGTCGCCTCGGCCGGGTACAACTTCGTGCGCTGGATGGGCGGCGCGCTGGCGCCGTTCGTCGCGACCAAGCTCGGCGAGGAGATCGGCATCGCCGTCCCCTACGTCGTCGGCGCCGTCTGCTGCGCGATCGGCATGGCCTTCCTGTACGCCCGCCGCCACCACCTGAGCGCCCTGGCCCGCGTGGACGCCGTCCAGGCCGCCGCCTGACCCTGCTTTTACGCCAGAGTGCTCTGGTAGGAAGATGCCGGGCCATCATGGTGTTGAATTGTCGGAAACCGGACCTTAACGGAAGGATCGCTGTGCCCACGATCGGTGTACTCGCTCTCCAGGGAGACGTGCGCGAGCATGCGCGCATGCTCCAGGAGGCCGGCGCCTCGGCCGTCGCCGTGCGCCGCCCGGCCGAGCTCGACGCGGTCGACGGCCTGGTGATCCCCGGCGGCGAGTCGACCACCATGTGGAAGCTCGCCGACACCTTCGACATGCTGGACCCGCTGCGGATGCGGATCAAGGAGGGCCTGCCCGCCTACGGCTCGTGCGCCGGCATGATCATGCTGGCCGACCGCATCGAGGACGGCATCGAGGGCCAGCAGACCATCGGCGGCATCGACATGGTGGTCAGGCGCAACGCCTTCGGCCGTCAGGTGGACTCGTTCGAGTCGGACCTGGACTTCGCGGGCGAACGCGTACACGCTGTGTTCATCCGTGCTCCGTGGGTGGAATCGGTCGGCGCTGACGTTCAGGTGCTGGGCACGGCCGAGCCTGGGGATAGGATCGTCGCGGTCCGTCAAGGGCCGTTGCTCGCGACCTCGTTCCACCCCGAGCTGACCGGGGACACTCGCGTGCACCGTTACTTCGTAGACATGGTGAGGGAGCTCTAGGTAATGTCCGGCCACTCCAAATGGGCGACGACGAAGCACAAGAAGGCCGCGCTCGACGCCAAGCGCGGCAAGCTGTTCGCGAAGCTCATCAAGAACATCGAGGTGGCGGCACGGACCGGTGGCCCTGACCCGGACGCCAACCCCACGCTCTTCGACGCCATCTTCAAGGCCAAGAAGAACTCCGTGCCCAACGACAACATCGAGCGGGCGCGCAAGCGCGGCGGCGGCCTGGAGGCCGGCGGCGCCGACTGGCAGACCATCATGTACGAGGGCTACGCGCCCGGCGGCGTCGCGGTGCTCATCGAGTGCCTCACCGACAACCGCAACCGCGCCGCCTCCGAGGTCCGCGTCGCGCTGACCCGCAACGGCGGCTCGCTGGCCGACCCGGGCTCGGTGTCGTACATGTTCAACCGCAAGGGCGTCGTGATCGTGCCCAAGAACGGCCTCGACGAGGACACCGTCCTGATGGCCGTGCTCGACGCGGGCGCCGAAGAGGTCAACGACATGGGCGACTCCTTCGAGGTCGTCTCCGAGGCCGGCGACCTCGTGCCGGTCCGCAAGGCGCTCCAGGAGGCCGGCATCGACTACGACTCGGCCGAGTCGAGCTTCCTGCCGACGATGAGCGTGCCGCTCGACGAGGAGGGCGCCAAGAAGGTGTTCCGCCTGATCGACGCGCTGGAGGACAGCGACGACGTCCAGAACGTCTACGCCAACTTCGACGTCTCCGACGACGTCCTGGCCGCGCTCGACTGATCCCGCGCCACCGAGGGCCCGGGGGCGCCCCCCGGGCCCTTGCTCTTTCCCGGGGCCGGTTTCCGCCTGTGACCTGGCACTTGCCGGGCTCGGGAGTGTTCGACACCAAATGCCCGCCCGGCCGTTACGCGTGCGATCGCGCCCGGACGCGGCTAGGGTCGGGCGACGTGAATTCCCCCATCCCACCGACCCCGGTCCCCGCGCCCCCGGCCGCCCGGCCCGCCCCGTCCTACCGCGCGCTGGGCTGGCTGCTGGCCGTGCCCGCCCTGCTCGGCACCCTGATCACGCTGGTCCTGCCGACGGTCCAGACGATCGTGCTCAGCCTGCACAGCGGCGGCGTGCTGCAGCCGAGCAGGTTCGTGGGCCTGGACAACTACGGCAAGGTGCTGGGCGGCGAGGAGTTCTGGCGGGCGCTGGGCTTCACGCTCTCGCTGACCGTCGGGCCGCTGCTGGTGGCCGTGGTCGTCGGGCCGCTGCTCGCGCTGGCGCTCGACCGGGGCGGCGCCCCGCTGCGGCGCGCGGGCCTGGCCGTGCTGTCGCTGGCGATCGTCACGTTCTCGCCGATCGGCGTGGCGGCGGCCTGGCTGCGGGGGACCTCGCCCGACGGTCCGGGCATCGCCACGCTGGCCGAGGGACTGCGCGACCCCGCCACGGCCCCGGGGACGCTGCGGCTCGTCGTCGTGGCCGCCACCTTTGGAGTGGTGTGCGCGCTGGCGCTGACGGCGTTCCTGCCCGCGCTGCGCGGCGGCACCGCCGGGCGCGCCACCGCCGTGGTGGCGGCGCTGGTGGCGCTGGCGACCGTCGCCGTGGGGGCGCAGGCGTTCACGATCGGCATGGCGCTCACCCGGGGCGGCCCTGAGCGCGCCACACAGACCCTGGCGGGCCTTCAGTACGACTACGCCTTCAGGATGGCCCAGTTCGGCCCTGGGGCGGCCGTCGCGGCTCTGACGGGCGTACTTCTCGGCGTGCTCGGCATCGTCGCCGTGGTCGTCGCCGTGGCCGCCCGCCTCCGCGTCACCGTGCTCCCGAAGCGGGCTCGGGGTGGAGCGTTCCCCGACTCGCCGTCCGGGCGGGCGGGGGCCGGGGGCGGCGTCGTCGGCGGTGTCGTGGCGCTGGTGTTGGTGGTGGTCGTCGGGGTGGTCTGCGCCTGGCCGTGGATCGCCGGCGTGCTCGCGGGCGGCGACGGCGCGGCCTCCGGCGGGTTGCGCGCACAGGTCAACACCTGGGTCCCCGCCGTGGCCGGCGCGCTGGTGTCGGTCGGCGTCGCCTACCTGGCCGCCCTGGGCATCGGCGGCCTGCGTCCCCTGGGCGCGCGCAGCGAGTGGCTGCTGCTGCCGTTCGCCCCCTGGCTGTTCGTCGGCACCGGCCCCCTCGGCGTGGCCGACTGGCAGAACATGCGCAACCTGCGCCTCGTGGACACCTTCTTCGCCCTGTTCCCGCCGCTGCTGGTCAGCGTCCCGGCGCTGCTGGTGCTGACGCTGCTGTGCAAGGGGCTGGCCGAGCGGAACGACAGGGACTTCTTCGGCGGCGTCCTGCTGCCGTCCCTGCCCATGGCGGGCGTGCTGGCCGGCGCCGTCACGCTGGTCAACGCCCAGGACGTGCTCTGGCCGCTGCTCGTGGCCCAGAGCCCGGAGCTGTTCACCGTGCCCGTCGCGCAGATGGGCCGGCTCGGCGGCCTCCACGGCGTCCCCGACGCCGGCGCGAGCACCCCGCTGCTCGTCGTCGCGGTCGCGCTGGCCGCCGTCGTGGCCGCCCAGCTGCGGTACCTCGACCGGCTCGCCGTCAGCGTAAACGGATCGCGACCCGCCCGTACCAGCCCGTAGGTTGAGTGGTTGTGGAAATTCGCGATCTCACCCCCGACGACCTCGACGACGTTCTCGACCTGCGTAAACGCTCCTTCGGCCCGATCTCCGGCGCGGAGGCCGAGCGGTGGCGCCACACCGTGACGCCCACCCTCGGCGAGGGCCGCTACCTGGGCGCGTTCGAGGGCGGCAGGCTCGCCGCCTCGGCCCGGCTGCGCCGCTTCACCCAGTGGTGGTACGGCCGTCCGCAGGCCATGGCCGGCGTCGCGGGGGTCACCGTCAACCCGGAGGACCGCGGCCACGGCGTCGGCACCGCCATCATGCGCGCCGTCATCGACCGCGCCGCCGCCCACGGCGACGCCGTCTCGGCGCTCTACCCGGCCACCACGCCCCTGTACCGCTCGCTCGGCTACGAGCACGCCGGAGCCCGGCACATGATCACGCTGCCCGCCGAGTCGCTGCGCCGCATCAGGCCGTCCGGCGAGGTCAAGCTGCGCAGGATGGGCCCCGGCGACGCCGCCGAGGTCGTCTCCCTGCTCCACCGCGCGCACGAGGCGGCCCGCTCCAGCGGCCCCGTCGCCTGGGACGAGAACGCCTGGCGCGTCTGGCTGTCCAACGAGGACGACTTCCTCTACCTGGCCCCCGACGGCTACCTCGTCTACCGCTGGAACGGCGACGACATGCACGTCGAGAACCTGGTCGCCGGTTCGGGGGAGACGTCCAGGGCGTTGTGGTCGATGGTGGGCAGCTCGTCGTCCATCGCCAGGAAGGTCACCGCGCCGGTCGCCCCCGACGACCCGGTGCTGTGGCTGCTCGGCGAGCGCTCCACCGACCACGTCACGCAGGTGCGCTGGATGTTCCGGGTGCTCGACGTGGCCGCGGCCGTGGAGCGCAGGGGCTTCCCAGCCGCCGTCACGGGCGGTGCCGTGGTCTCCGTGGACGACCCGCTGCGCGGCGGCGGCTGCTTCCGGCTGGAGTTCTCCGGCGGCTCAGGCACGGCCGTCCCGGCCGCCCCGGCCGACGGCGGGGCCGCGGCGCTGAGCGTGGGCGGCTTCTCCGCCCTGTACGCGGGCGTGCCCACCGCGACGCTGCGCAGGACCGGCCTGATGTCCGGCGACGACCGTCACGACGAGCTGCTCGACACGGCCTTCGCCGCCAAGCCGTACATGCTCGACTACTTCTGACCGGCCCGCCCGCCGTTCGCGGCGGGCGATTCACGGTGCGCGGCCAGCTCAGCCGGGGTAGAGTCTCGTGCCGAACAGATGTTCGGCGGCGCGGGAGGCGAACCGGTGCGGGTGATGGGCGTCGATCCGGGGCTGACCCGGTGCGGCCTGGGCGCGGTCGAGGGCCGGCCGGGCGCGCCGCTGTCGCTGGTGGCCGTCGGGGTGGTGCGCACGGGCGCCGGCGAGGAGCTCGGCACCCGGCTGGTCGGCATCGAGGCCGGCATCGAGCGGTGGCTCGACGAGGTCCGTCCCGACGCCGTGGCCGTGGAGCGCGTCTTCGCCCAGCACAACGTCCGCACGGTCATGGGCACCGCGCAGGCGGCCGGGATCGCCGTGCTGTGCGCGGCGCGGCGCGGGCTGCCCGTCGCGCTGCACACGCCCTCGGAGGTCAAGGCCGCCGTCACCGGCAGCGGCACGGCCGACAAGAAGCAGGTCGGCACGATGATCACCCGACTGCTGCGGCTGGCCGAGATGCCCAAGCCGGCCGACGCCGCCGACGCGCTGGCCCTGGCCATCTGCCACATCTGGCGCGGCGGCGCCCAGCACCGGCTGGCCGAGGCCCTGGCCCGCGCCGGCAAGGGGCGCTGACCCGTGCGAAGAGCGCGGCCTGACCGTTTCGTGAAGTTCATGGAGTTCGTGGGGTTCGTGGAGAAGGAGATCGAGTCGTGATCGCGTCGGTGGCGGGCAGGGTGGCGTCGATCGCGCCCGACGGAGCCGTGATCGAGGTCGGGGGCGTCGGGATCCTCGCCCACTGCACCCCAGGCACGCTGGCCACGCTGCGCGTGGGCGAGCAGGCCAGGCTGGCCACCTCGCTGGTGGTGCGCGAGGAGTCGCTGACCCTCTACGGCTTCGCCGGCGACGACGAGCGGGCCGTCTTCGAGATGCTCCAGACAGCCAGCGGCGTCGGCCCCAAGCTGGCGCTGGCGATGCTCGCCGTCCACACGCCCAACGCGCTGCGGGTGGCCGTGGCCGCCGCCGACCTCAAGGCGCTCACGCGGGTGCCGGGCATCGGGCAGAAGGGCGCCCAGCGCATCGTGCTGGAGCTGAAGGACCGGCTCGGCACCCCCGAGGAGGCCGTCAACGCGGCGATCGGCGGGGAGCGGCGCGCCGCCCTGTGGCGCGAGCAGGTGCATTCCGGCCTGGTGGGCCTGGGCTATTCGAGCAAAGACGCCGACGAGGCCGTGGCCGGGGTCGCGCCCGAGGCCGAGGCCGACCTCGCCGCCGGACGTCAGCCGCAGGTGGCCGCGCTGCTGAAGGCCGCGCTCCGGTCCCTCAGCGTACGATGATCATGAAGTCCGAGACGACGCCCCGGCGCGCGGGAAGGAGCGGTGGCCATGGACTATGAGCGCGAGCTGGTCTCCGCCGACGCCGGCGGCGACGAGCTGCAGATCGAGGCGGCGCTGCGGCCCAAGCGGCTGGCCGAGTTCATCGGCCAGGGCCGGGTGCGCGAGCAGCTCTCCCTGGTGCTGGAGAGCGCCATGCGCCGGCAGCGTCCGCCCGACCACGTGCTGATGAGCGGGTCGCCGGGCCTGGGCAAGACCACCCTGGCCATGATCATCGCGGCCGAGCTCAACATGCCGCTCCGCATCACCTCGGGCCCCGCCCTGGAGCGGGCCGGCGACCTCGCCGCCATCCTGTCCACGCTGACGGAGGGCGAGGTGCTGTTCATCGACGAGATCCACCGCATGGCCAGGCCCGCCGAGGAGATGCTCTACCTGGCGATGGAGGACTTCCGGGTCGACATCGTCGTGGGCAAGGGGCCGGGCGCGACCGCGATCCCGCTCGACATCGCGCCGTTCACGCTGGTCGGCGCCACCACGCGGGCCGGGCTGCTGCCGGCGCCGTTGCGCGACCGGTTCGGGTTCACCGCCCACATGGACTTCTACGAGGTCGGCGAGCTGGAGCAGGTGCTCCACCGGTCGGCGCGGCTGCTCGGCGTCGTCCTGCCCGAGGAGGGCGCCCACGAGATCGCCCGGCGGTCGCGCGGCACGCCCCGCATCGCCAACCGGCTGCTGCGCCGCGTCCGCGACTTCGCCGACGTGCGCGCCGACGGCGTGATCGACCGGGACATTGCCTCGGCTGCGCTCAATCTTTACGAAGTCGACGCCGAAGGGCTCGACCGGCTCGACCGGGCGGTGCTCGGGGTGCTGCTGCGCAAGTTCGGCGGCGGCCCCGTCGGTCTCTCCACGCTCGCCGTGGCCGTGGGGGAGGAGCCCGAGACCGTCGAGGTGGTGGCCGAGCCGTTCCTGGTCCGGCAGGGGCTGCTGGCCAGGACCCCGCGCGGCCGGGTCGCGACCGCTTCCGCCTGGACACACCTGGGTATGACACCGCCGCCGGACGCGTTCGGGGCCGCCGTTGCACCGTGATCACGAAACGGTTGCAACCATTTCAAATCGGGAACTTCCCCGCGCGCCGAATCGCTGCCTCGTTGCCGCGTTTCATAACAACCGCCTACACTCCGTGCCTTGGCTGGCTGTGTAGGCTGACGGGCTGAGCGGCGCGGCCCGAGAGCTACGCAACGGAATTTCCGGCGCGAGGCCGGTGTCAAATTCTTGAACGACTATGGAAGGTCGCCCCTATGGACATGGGACAACTCGGAAGCATCCTGCCGCTGATCCTTCTGGTGGTGGTGTTCTACTTCCTGCTGATCCGTCCGCAGCGCAAGCGCCAGCAGGAAGCGCAGCAGATGCAGAACTCCTTGACCCCGGGCGCCCGCGTCATGACCACGACCGGCCTGTTCGCCACGGTCGTCGCGGTGGACAACGAGGACGTCGTGCTGGAGGTCGCGCCCGGCATCGAGACGCGCTGGGTCAAGGCGGCCATCGGCCGTGTGGTCCAGCCCGGTGACACTCCGGTGGTGGCCGACGAGCCGGTCGCGACCGACCTCGCCGACGGTGACGCCAAGGACTCCGACGCGACCGTCGAGCCCAACGGCGATCAGGGCTCCAGCAGCAAGCAGTCCTGACTAAGCTCTGCGACAAACCCCTATCTGAGAGAATCGACGACCAGTGGCCCGACCGACCAGCCGCCACAGCCGACCAGGGCGCACGCTCTTGGTGCTGCTGGCGCTCATCCTCGCCCTGGGCGGGACGATGTTCCTGCAGAAGGCGTTCACGCCCAAGCTGGGACTCGACCTCGCCGGCGGAACGACGGTGACGTTGTCACCCGTGACCCAGTCCGGTCAGTCTCCGCCTGAAGAGATCCTCGACCGCGCGGTCAACATCATCCGCGACCGGGTCAACGGCACCGGCATCTCCGACGCGGAGGTCGCCAAGTCCGGCGACAACATCATCATCTCCATCCCGGGCGTCGGACAGAGCGAGGCCATCAAGCTGGTCGCCACCACGGCGGAGCTGCGTTTCCGCCAGGTGCTCGCCATGGAGGCCACGCAGGTCCCGCAGAACCTGACCACCGAGGCGCCCACGCCGGGCGCCTCGCCGTCCGCCAAGCCGTCCTCGACCGCCAGGCCGTCGGGCAAGCCGTCCGGCACGCAGTCGGCGACCACGCCGAGCGCGTCCCCGACGGGCAAGGCGCTGTCGTCCGCGCTGACCGCGCCGACGCCGGGCGCCACGCCCGAGGCCACGCAGAGCGGCCGCGACCAGACGGCCCAGAACGGCCAGAAGCAGAACACCAAGGGCAGGAACGCCACGCCGACGCCGTCGCCGAGCACGCCGCCCACGCAGCCGAGCCAGGACCCCAACGCCGGCATCAACACGCAGGGCATCGACCCCGCGGTGCTGCAGCAGTTCCACAAGCTCGACTGCACCGACCCCAAGAACCGCGGCCAGGGCGTCCAGGACGACCCGAACAAGCAGTACGCGGCCTGCGAGACCGACGGCAGCTACAAGTACGTCCTCGACGTCGCCAAGGTCGTCGGCACCGACATCGACACCGCCTCGGCCGGCGTGCGCCAGGGCACCGTGGAGTGGATCGTCCAGCTCGACTTCAAGAGCAAGGGCGCGGGCGAGTGGAGCAAGCTCACCACCACCGCCTACAACGCCCAGGAGCCGCGCAACAAGGTGGCGGTCGTCCTCGACGGCGTGGTCATCACGGCCCCGAACATCATCAGCCCGATCCCCGGCGGCCGCGCCGAGATCACCGGCGGCTTCGACCAGGTCAGCGCCACCAACCTGGCCGACCAGCTCAAGTACGGCGCCCTCCCGCTGAAGTTCCAGCGCAGCTCGATCGACACCGTGTCCTCGACGCTCGGCGCCGACCAGCTCGAAGGCGGCCTGATCGCGGGCATCATCGGCCTCGGCCTGGTGGTCGTCTACTCGCTGCTGTACTACCGCGGCCTCGGCATCGTCGCGGTGCTGAGCCTCGTCGTGGCCTCGATCCTGACGTACACGGCGGTGGTTGTGCTCGGCCACAACGCCGGCTTCCGGCTCTCGCTGCCGCACATCATCGGCCTGGTGGTCTCCATCGGCATCACCGCCGACTCCTTCATCGTGTATTTCGAACGCATACGTGATGAGATGAAGGAAGGTCGGCGGACGCTTCGCGCGGCCGTCGAGGTGGCCTGGGTCCGTGCCCGGCGCACGATCCTGATCGCCGACGCCGTCATGTTCATCGCCGCCATCGTGCTGTACTTCCTGGCGGTGGGCGGTGTGGCCGGGTTCGCCTTCGCGATGGGCCTGACCACGCTGATCGACATCGTGGTGGTGTTCCTGTTCACCAAGCCGTTCATCGCCCTGCTGGCGAGGCTGAAGTTCTTCGCCAAGGGGCACCCGCTGTCCGGCCTCGACGCAGAGCGCATGAGCACCGAGCCGGCCGCCACGACCACTCCGCAGGAGGCCTGAGATGGGACTGGGGCGTCGCCTCTACCGCGGCGAGATCGATGTCGACTTCGTCGGCAAGTGGAGGCTCTGGTACAGCCTGTCCGGCCTGCTGCTGGCGGTCTCCCTGGCCGGCATCCTGTTCAACGGGCTCAACCTGGGCGTCGAGTTCAAGGGCGGAACGGTCTTCACGTTCCCGGCCACCAGCGGCACCGTCGAGGAGGTCCGCGAGGACTTCCGCACCCAGGGCGCCCACCAGGTGATCGTGCAGCGGGCCCGCGACAACTGGCGGGTCACCACCGAGACCCTGACGGAGTCGACGCTCAACCAGATGCAGACGACGATCGCCAAGGAGTACAAGGTCCCGGTCAAGGACGTCAGCGTCCAGTCGATCGGCGCCTCCTGGGGCGGTGAGGTCTCCCAGAAGGCCTGGATCGGCCTGGGCGTCTTCATGCTCGCGATCATCCTGTACCTGTCGATGGCGTTCGAGCCGAAGATGGCGTTGTCGGCGATCGTCGCGCTCATCCACGACCTCGTCATCACCGCCGGCGTCTACGCCTGGTCGGGCTTCGAGGTCACGCCGGCGACGCTGCTGGGCTTCCTGACCATCCTGGGTTACTCGCTCTACGACGCGGTCGTGGTGTTCGACATGATCAAGGAGGTCACGGCCAAGCTGGGCACGACCTCCAAGATGACGTACTCGATGGCGGCCAACAACGCGCTCAACCACACGCTGATCCGATCGCTGAACACCTCGCTGGTCGCGATCCTGCCGGTGGCGGCCATCCTGTTCATCGGCACCACGCTGCTCGGCGCGGGCACGCTGAAGGACCTGTCGCTGGCCCTGTTCGTCGGCATGATCGTCGGCACCTACTCGTCCCTGTGCGTGGCCACGCCGATGCTGGTGACGCTCAAGGAGCGGGAGCCGAAGTACCAGGCCATCGCGCGCCGGCTCGCCTCCACCTCCGGCAAGGGGGCGAAGGGTTCCAAAAGCGCAGCCGTAGCGAAGGGCTGAGCCCCGTCCGTGGCTCGTCCCGGCGCCCCCGTCCGTCAGGGCGGGGGCGCCGCCGCGTTCAGGGGGGCCGTACGGCGCCGGAGGGGGCTGAGAGGCACTCGGGGCAGGACCTGTCACCGGCCGGCGTGTGAGGCCGCTCAGAGGCCGTCCGGGACGTACGGCGGTCCGAGGAGGGCCCGGAGTAGGCCATCATGGAGCGCGGCACCCACGAGGAAGGCGATGGAAGCACGATGAGCGAGCTCAGCCAGTTGATCCTGGACCGGATCAGGGACGTCCCCGACTATCCCCAGCCCGGCGTGCTGTTCAAGGACATCACCCCGCTGCTCGGCGACCCCGTCGCGATGGCGGCCGTGGTGGACGAGCTGGCCGGCCTCACCCAGGTGGACAAGATCGTCGGCATCGAGGCCAGGGGATTCATCCTGGCGGCGCCGGTGGCCTACCGGGCGGCAGCCGGGTTCGTCCCGGTGCGCAAGAAGGGCAAGCTGCCGGCCGCGACGCTGGAGGAGTCCTACGACCTGGAGTACGGCTCGGCCACCATCGAGGTGCACCGCGACGCCTTCGCGCCCGGCGACCGGGTGCTCATCGTCGACGACGTGCTGGCGACCGGCGGCACGGCCAGGGCGACCATCGAGCTCGTCGAGCGGGCGGGCGCGCACGTCGTCGGCCTCGCGGTGCTGATGGAGCTGGCTTTTCTCAAGGGACGCGAGCGTCTGCCGGCCGTCGACCTGCACTCCCTGGTGATCGTCTGAGACGGCCCGAGCGAGTCCGGGTTCACAGCCTGGATACACTGGGGGGATCTGGACTCGAACGTGAGGAGTCTGAGTGCCCCGTGATGTGGTCGCGCCCGACGTAACCGACGCTGGTAATGCCGACGCGCCCGGCGTTCCTGCGGTGCGTCGACGGCGGTTTGGGGGTGGGGCCATGAATCCGGTGCTGGAGCCGCTGTTCCGCACGGTCCGGGCCACCCATCCCAAGGCCGATCTGCGCCTGATCGAACGCGCCTACGACATGGCCGCCTACCACCACCGCGACCAGAAGCGGAAGTCGGGCGACCCGTACATCACCCACCCGCTCGCCGTGGCGACGATCCTGGCCGAGCTGGGCACCGACGACGAGACGTTGTGCGCCGCGCTGCTGCACGACACCGTCGAGGACACCGCCTACAGCCTCGACGAACTGCGCGCCGACTTCGGCGACACGATCGGCTCGCTGGTCGACGGCGTCACCAAGCTCGACAAGGTCAAGTTCGGCGACGCGGCGCAGGCCGAGACGGTGCGCAAGATGGTCGTGGCGATGTCGCGCGACATCCGCGTGCTGATCATCAAGCTCGCCGACCGGCTCCACAACATGCGCACCATGCGCTACCTGCCCGAGCACAAGCGCCACCAGAAGTCCCGCGAGACGCTGGAGATCTTCGCGCCGCTGGCCCACCGGCTCGGCATGAACACGATCAAGTGGGAGCTGGAGGACCTCGCGTTCGCCATGCTCTACCCCAAGCGCTACGACGAGATCGCGCGCATGGTCTCCGAGCGCGCGCCGCGGCGCGACCTGTTCCTGCAGGAGGTCATCGAGAAGGTCTCCGGCGACCTGCGCGAGGCCAAGATCCGCGCGGTGGTCAAGGGCCGGCCCAAGCACTACTACTCCGTCTACCAGAAGATGATCGCCCGCGACGTCGCCTTCGACGACATCTACGACCTGGTGGGCATCCGGGTCCTGGTCGACAGCGTGCGCGACTGCTACGCGGCGCTGGGCACGATCCACGCGCGCTGGAACCCGGTCCCCGGCCGGTTCAAGGACTACATCGCGATGCCCAAGTTCAACATGTACCAGTCGCTGCACACCACGGTGATCGGCCCCGAGGGCAAGCCGGTCGAGCTGCAGATCCGCACCCACGCGATGCACCACAGGGCCGAGTACGGCGTGGCCGCCCACTGGAAGTACAAGGAGGAGGTCGGCGCGCCGGGGCCCACCGGCAAGGTCAAGCCGGGCAGCGACATGGCCTGGCTGCGCCAGCTCCTCGACTGGCAGAAGGAGACCTCCGACCCGGGCGAGTTCCTGGAGTCGCTGCGCTTCGACCTGTCGGTCTCCGAGGTCTACGTGTTCACCCCGAAGGGCCAGGTCATCGCCCTGCCCGAGGGCGGCACGCCGGTCGACTTCGCCTACGCCGTCCACACCGAGGTCGGCCATCGCTGCATCGGCGCGCGCGTCAACGGGCGGCTGGTGCCGCTGGAGTCGCGGCTCGGCAACGGCGACACGGTCGAGATCTTCACCTCCAAGTCGCCCGACGCCGGGCCGTCGCGCGACTGGCTGAAGTTCGTCAAGTCCGGCCGGGCCCGCAACAAGATCCGGCAGTGGTTCTCCAAGGAGCGCCGCGAGACCGCGATCGAGGCGGGCAAGGAGGCCATCGGCCGCGCCATGCGCAAGCAGGGCCTGCCGCTGCAGCGCCTGATGTCCGGCGAGGCGCTGCTGGCGCTCGCCCGCGACCTGCGCTATCCCGACGTCTCGGCGCTGTATGCGGCCGTGGGGGAGGGGCACATCGCCGCGCAGGCGGTCGTGCAGAAGCTCGTGGCCTCGATCGGCGGCGTGGAGAGCGCCGAGGAGGACATCGCCGAGACGTCCCTGCCGACCCGGCTGCGCGGCCGTCCGCGCGGCGGCGGCGCGGGTGTGGTCGTGGCGGGCGACGCCGACGTGTGGGTGCGCCTGTCCAAGTGCTGCACGCCGGTGCCCGGCGACGAGATCGTCGGCTTCGTCACCCGCGGCCACGGCGTGTCCGTGCACCGCGCCGACTGCACCAACGTCCAGCAGCTCAGGGAGCAGCCCGACCGGCTGGTCGAGGTGAGCTGGTCGCCCGGCGACGACAGCGTGTTCCTGGTGGCCATCCAGGTCGAGGCCCTCGACCGGCCGCGCCTGCTGTCCGACGTCACGCGCACCCTGTCCGACCAGCACGTCAACATCCTCAGCGCGTCCGTGACGACCTCGCGCGACCGGGTGGCGATCAGCAAGTTCACCTTCGAGATGGGCGACCCGAAACACCTGGGCCACGTGCTCAAGGCGGTGCGCAGCATCCAGGGCGTCTTCGACGTCTACCGGGTGAGCGGCGCCGGCAGCTGAGCGGCCGGCCGGTGGCGGTTCAGCCCTTCAGGTCCGGCAGGTTGACCACGATCGCCTCCTGCGTGCTGCGCGCGATCACCACGACGGCCTCCCGTTCGGGGTCGGGGTTCTCCTCGCGGTGCGGGGTGTAGGGCGGCACGTAGACGTAGTCGCCGGGGGCCGCCTCGATGCGCCGCTCGCGGCCGTCCTGGAGGAAGACGAAGCGCGGCGTGCCGCTGACGACGTAGATGGCGGTCTCGGAGGCGCCGTGATGGTGGTCGGAGGAGCGGGTGGCGGGCGCGACGTGCGTCTGGCCCATCCACAGGGCCGAGGAACCGGCCGTGGCCCCGCTGACGGCGGCCAGCCTGCGCATCCCCGCGCTCTGGGCCGTGTCGCCCGACAGCGCGTCTGAGGCGATGTGACGCAGCGGAAGGTGGAACGGGTCGCCTTCGGCCCGGTAGCCCTCCCACAGACGCCCTCCGGCCCGTTCCAGGACGCCTGAGGCCACCGAGGTCAGCAGTGCCGGGTCGGAATGGGCCGCCAGCAGCTCGTCGGCCAGCGCCGGGTCGTGCCCGCGCAGCTCGCGCAGCAGCCACTTGCCGTTGCCGCGCCACCGGCCGCCCACGTCGAGGGCCAGCCTGGCGGTCTCCTGGACCACCTGCCAGCGGATGAACAGCTGCTCGCCGGGGTCGGTCGCGCCGGCCAGGTCGTCGAGCAGGTCGGACAGGGCGTACCGGGCCTGGTCGGCGCGGGCGGCGGCCAGGCCGCCGGGACCGGCGGCCAGCCGGTCGCCGAGCGCCGCCTGAAGGTCGCTGGCCCGGCCGCCGGTGCGGTCGACCAGCACCGCGCCGTCGGCGCACATGCGGGCCACGCCCGGCTTGCGCTCGGCCAGGTCGCGGTCGACGTAGGCGTCGAGGCTGGTCTCGCTGTGGACGTACAGCTCGACGGGCCAGCCGTGCCAGCGCAGGGACTCGCGGTAGGGCACGGCCAGCCCGTCGAGCACCACCACGACGTCGAGGTCGGAGGTGCTGGTGCGGCGCTCGGTGAGCACGCTGCCGCCGACGAAGGCGTACAGGGCGCCGGGGAACAGCTCGTCGACGAGGGCGCGCGCGACGCTGACGGGGTCCATGCCGTCAGCGTAGGACCCCGGCCGCCTTCCGAAGATCGGTTCAGCTGAACTCGGTCAGCGTGCGCTCGGCCTCCTCCAGCCACGAACGGCGGGCGACCAGCGCCTCCTCGGCCTCCTTGACGTCCTTGGCCCGGCCGGCGGCCTGCGCCTTGGCCAGCCGCTTCTCCAGCTGCTCGATGGAGGCGCGCAGCTGGTCGACCGTGCTCTGGGCGCGGGCCCTCGCCTCGGGGTTGGACCGCTTCCACTCGGCGTCCTCGGCCTTGCGCACGGCCTCGTCGATCTTGCGAAGCCCGCCTTCGAGCCGGTCGCGCTGCTCGCGCGGCACCGGTCCGGCGGCCTCCCAGCGCTCCAGGACGTGCCGCAGCGCGGCCCTGGCCGTGCGCGCGTCGGTGACGGGGAGGATCTTCTCGGCCTCGGCCAGCAGCTCCTCCTTGACCTCGGCGTTGGCCGCCAGCGAGGCGTCGCGCTCGGCGAAGACCGCCGAACGGGCCTGGAAGAACTGGTCCTGGGCGGCCTTGAAGCGGCCCCACAGCTCGTCCTCGGCCTCGCGCGAGGCGCGCCCGGCGGTCTTCCACTGCTGCATCAGCTCGCGGTAGATCGCCGCGGTCGTGCCCCAGTCGGTGGAGCCGGCCAGGGCCTCGGCCTCGGCGACGATGCGCTCCTTGGCCGCGCGCACGCCCTCGCGCTGCTCGTCCAGGCCCGCGAAGTACTGCTTGCGGCGCTTGGCGAAGGCCGTACGGGCCGCCGACAGGCGCTTCCACAGCGCGGCCTCGGTGACCCGGTCGATCCGGTCGGCGGCCTTCCACTCCTCGACGAGCTGGCGCAGCCGTTCGCCGCCTGTCTTCCAGTGGGTGGTCTCGTCGGCGATGCGCTCGGCCTCGTCGACGATGCGCTCCTTGACCACCCTGGCCTCGGCGCGCGCCTGGTCGCGGGCGGCCTTGACCTCCTCGCGGCGATGCCCGACCAGCTCGGTCAGGCCGTCGAGGCGGGCCGTCAGCGCGGCCAGGTCGCCCACGGCGTGGGCGTCGGCGACGGCCTCGCGCAGCTTGGCGATGCTCGCCTCGGCCTGCGCGGGCGCCAGGTCGGTGCCCTTGACCCGCTGTTCGAGGAGCTGTACCTGGCCGGACAGCTCGTCGTACTTGCGATGGAAGTAGGCCAGTGCCTCTTCGGGTTCACCGGCCTGCCAGGAGCCGACGGCCCGCTCTCCCTCAGCCGTACGCACGTAGACGGTGCCGTCGTCGTCTACCCGGCCCCACGGGTCGGTGCTCACCGTGTCCTCCCGCACTATCCATCAGACCCTTCGGGACTACTTCGTCCCTAGTTTGTATTACGTCAGCTCTTGCCGGCGATTGTCACGTCTTTGATTTCGAGGGTTTGCTTCGGTGCTCCGGTCCCATCTCCCATGTCAGCGATGACGCCCGCTTTGTTCACCTTGTCCAGGATGTCGAGCCCCTTGGTGATCGTACCCACCGGCGTGTAATCCGGGGTGAGTCCGAGATCGCCGTAAACGAGGAAGAACTGGCTTCCCGTGCTGCCCGGCGCCGAGGTCTTCGCCATCGCCACCGTGCCGCGCTTGTACGTGGCCCCCTGGAGGTTCTCCTCGGCCATCACGTAGCCGGGGCCGCCCGCGCCGTCCTGGCTCTTGCCGTCGGCCTTGGCCGTCGGGTCGCCGCACTGCAGCATGGGGAACTTGTCGCTGCCGAGCCGGTGGCACTTGCTGCCGTCGTAGAACTTCTTGCTCGCCAGGAAGGCCAGCGAGTTGGTCGTGCACGGCGCCTTGGCGTTGTCGAGCTCGATCACGATGTCGCCCAGGTTGGTGTCGAGCGTCATCGTCTTCTTGGCCGGCTCGGTCTTGACCTTGGCCGGCGGCATGCCGACGTCCTTGACCTGGCCGCCGGCGGCCTCCTTGACGTAGTCGCAGGTGCCGGTCGCCGCGTTGTACGGCTTGGGCCCCGTGCTGGCCGCGGCCGACGCGGTGTCCTGCGGGGCCGAGGCCGAGGGCGAGGCGGACGCCTCGGTCGTCGAGCCGCCGCCGCCGAGCAGCGCGACCGCGGCCACGATGCCGCCCACCACGACCACCACGCCGACCGTGGAGCCGATGATCGCGGTGCGCTTGGCCTTCTGCTCGCGCTCGATGCGGCGCTGCATCTGCCGCTCGTAGTGCTCACGTGCCAGCTGCTTCTGCCGGTCCTTGCCCGTGGCCACCGCTTTGCCTCCCATAGTCAATCAACTGAGGTGGGCGAATCGTATCGGCCAATGGGTAATGATTCGCAGCCCGGCGACCCGCACCGGTACCCTTCGGTTACATTCCCATTGGCTTTTCGACGAGATCACCTGAGGCAGATGCTCATCGCAGGCTTCCCCGCAGGGGCCCTCCAGACCAATTGTTACGTCGTCGCGCCCGCGGCCGGCGAGGAGTGCGTGATCGTCGATCCGGGCCAGGACGCGGCCGAAGGCGTCGACGAGCTGCTGCGCGAGCACCGGCTCAAGCCGGTCGCGGTGCTGCTCACGCACGGCCACCTCGACCACGTGTGGTCGGTCGCCCCCGTCTGCGGCGCGCGCGACGTCCCCGCGTGGATCCACCCCGACGACCGCCACCTGCTGAGCGACCCCTCGGCCGGCTGGGGCGGCGGCGTCTCGCTGTTCGGCGACATCAGGCTGAGCGAGCCCGACGACGTGCGCGAGCTGTCCGACGGCGCGGCGCTCAGCCTGGCGGGCCTCGATCTCGTGGTCGACCACACCCCCGGCCATACCAGGGGGTCGGTGAGCTTCCGGCTGCCCGGCGACGAGATCATGTTCTCGGGCGACCTGTTGTTCGCCGGCTCCATCGGCCGCACCGATCTTCCCGGCGGCGATTACCCGACCATCCTGAACAGCCTGGCCACCAAGTGCCTGCCGCTGCCTGACGATACGGTCGTCCTGCCGGGCCACGGACCACAGACCACGATCGGCCGCGAGCGCGCCACCAACCCTTACCTGAAGGAAGCGGCGCCGCAGGCCGGTCCCACACGAGGGATCTAATGAGCTTCCAAGCACCCAAAGGCACCTTCGACTGGCTGCCGCCCAGCTCCGAGGCCATCCTGGCCGTGCGCGAGGCGCTGGCCGCGCCGCTGAGGCAGGCGGGCTACGGCTACGTCGAGACCCCCGTCTTCGAGGACACCGAGCTGTTCAAGCGGGGCGTGGGCGAGTCCACCGACGTGGTGTCGAAGGAGATGTACACCTTTCCCGACAAGGCGGGCAGGTCGCTGACGCTGCGTCCCGAGGGCACCGCGTCGGTCGTGCGCGCCGTGCTCCAGCACAACCTGCACAACGGGCAGCTCCCGGTCAAGCTGTGGTACTCCGGCAGCCAGTTCCGCTACGAGCGTGCCCAGAAGGGCCGCTACCGCCACTTCTGGCAGGTCGGGGCCGAGGCCCTGGGCTCCGAGGACCCGGCGCTCGACGCCGAGCTGATCCTGCTCGGCGCGCGCGGCTTCGCCTCGCTCGGGCTCCGGCAGGTCAAGCTGCTGGTCAACTCGCTGGGCGACAAGAACTGCCGGCCCGCCTACCGGGCCGCGCTCCAGGACTTCCTGCGCGGGCTCGACCTCGACGAGGAGACCAGGGCCCGCATCGACATCAACCCGCTGCGGGTGCTCGACGACAAGCGGCCCGAGGTGCAGGCCCAGCTCACCGGCGCGCCGCTGGTCGTCGACCACCTGTGCGCCGCCTGCAAGGCCTACCACGAGGAGGTCCGCTCGCTGCTGACCGCCTCGGGCGTGGCCTTCGAGGACGACCCGCGCCTGGTGCGCGGGCTCGACTACTACACGCGCACCACGTTCGAGTTCGTGCACGGCGGGCTCGGCTCCCAGTCGGCCGTCGGCGGCGGCGGCCGCTACGACGGGCTCAGCGAGATGCTGGGCGGCCCGCCGTTGCCCAGTGTCGGCTGGGCGCTCGGCGCCGACCGCACCTACCTGGCCATGGAGTCCGAGGGTCTGCTCGGCGAGGCCGCGCCGGGCCGCGTCCAGGTGTACGGTGTCCCGCTGGGCGACGACGCGCGCCGCCGCATGTTCCTGCTCGTCTCCGAGCTGCGCGAGGCGGGCGTCAGCGCCGACATGGCCTTCGGCGGCAAGGGGCTCAAGGGAGCGATGAAGGGCGCCGACAGATCCGGCGCCCGCTTCGCGCTGATCCTGGGCGAGCGAGACCTCGCGGCCGAGGCCGTGCAACTGAAGGACCTGACCACCGCTGAACAGACCCAGGTGCCGCTGGCCCAGGTCGCCGACGTTTTGAAAGGGAAAGTGCAGTGATCCGCACGCATACGGCCGGGTCGCTCCGGAAGGAGCACGCCGGGCAGCAGGTGACGCTCGCAGGATGGGTGGCCCGCCGCCGTGACCACGGCGGCGTGGTCTTCATCGACCTGCGCGACGCCTCCGGCTCGGCGCAGGTGGTCTTCCGCGAGGAGGACCACGCCCACGACCTGCGCGCCGAGTACTGCGTGCAGGTGGTCGGCCAGGTCAGGGTGCGCCCGGAGGGCAACGAGAACCCCGAGCTGCCCACCGGCGCGATCGAGGTCGTGGCCGAGCGGGTCGAGGTGCTGAGCGAGTCCGCGCCGCTGCCGTTCCCCATCGAGGGCAACGTCGGCGTGTCGGAGGAGGCCCGGCTCAAGTACCGCTACCTCGACATCCGCCGCCAGCAGGTCGCCGCCGCCATGCGCACCCGCTCCAAGGCCACCTACCTGGCCAACGAGGTGATGCACGAGCTCGGCTTCGTCTACGTCGAGACCCCGACGCTGACCCGCTCGACCCCCGAGGGCGCGCGCGACTTCCTGGTGCCGGTCCGCCTGCAGCCCGGCAACTGGTACGCCCTGCCGCAGTCGCCCCAGCTGTTCAAGCAGCTGCTGCAGGTCGCCGGCCTGGAGCGCTACTACCAGCTCGCCAAGTGCTACCGCGACGAAGACCTGCGGGCCGACCGCCAGCCCGAGTTCACCCAGATCGACGTCGAGATGTCCTTCGTCGACCAGGAGGACGTCATCGAGGTCGGCGAGAAGCTGGTCGGCCGCCTGTGGCGGGAGATCCTCGGCTACGAGATCCCCATGCCGCTGCCGCGCATGACCTACGCCGACGCCATGGCCCGCTACGGCTCCGACAAGCCCGACCTGCGCTTCGGCCAGGAGCTCGTGGAGATGACCGACTACTTCTCGGCCACCTCCTTCCGCGTCTTCCAGGCCGACTACGTCGGCGCGGTGGTCATGCCGGGCGGCGCCTCGCAGACCCGCAAGGAGCTCGACGGCTGGCAGGAGTGGGCGCGCAGCCGCGGCGCCAAGGGCCTGGCCTACGTGCTGGTCCAGGAGGACGGCACGCTCGGCGGCCCGGTCGCCAAGAACCTGTCGGAGCAGGAGCTGTCCGGCCTGGCCGCCAAGGTCGGCGCCGCCCCCGGTGACGCGATCTTCTTCGCCGCCGGCGCCCGCTCGGCCTCCCGCGACCTGCTGGGCGCGGCCCGCCTGGAGATCGGCCGTCGCTGCGGCCTGATCGACGAGTCGCAGTGGTCGTTCCTGTGGGTGGTCGACGCCCCCATGTTCGAGGAGGACGGCGAGGGCGGCTGGACGGCCGTGCACCACCCGTTCACCGGCCCCAAGCCGGAGTGGGCCGACAACTTCCAGGACCACCCGGGCGAGGCCCTGGCCTACGCCTACGACATGGTCTGCAACGGCATGGAGATCGGCGGCGGCTCGATCCGTATCCACCGGGCCGAGATGCAGCAGCGGGTCTTCGACGTGCTCGGCATCTCCAAGGAGGAGGCCGAGAGCAAGTTCGGCTTCCTGCTGGAGGCGTTCAAGTACGGCCCGCCCCCGCACGGCGGCATCGCCTACGGCTGGGACCGGATCTGCATGCTGCTGTCCGGCGGCGACTCGATCCGCGACGTGATCGCGTTCCCGAAGACCGCCTCCGGCTTCGACCCGCTGACCGGCGCGCCGACGCCGATCACGGCCGACCAGCGCAAGGAGGCGGGCGTCGACGCCCAGCCCAAGTCCGAGTCCTGACACGACGACGGCGGGCGCCCCCCTTCGAAGGGGGGCGCCCGCCCTGCGGGTAACCGAGCAAACACAAGCGGACCGGCATGAAGAAGATCTGGTTGTTCTGCGCGGGCGAGCCCCCGGGGCCCACCATAAA